>NZ_CP060298.1:3421212-4157425 GCF_014303395.1 Nakamurella sp. PAMC28650 | reverse complement strand
GGGATTCCTGGTCCGCACGGCGATCCCAGGAGTGGTCGTCCTCGGTGCAGCGGCGCTGGCCAACTGGGGGGCGACGTCGAGGGCGGTGACCAGCCAACCGAACTGGCCCACCTCCCACTCGAACCACTCCACGCCCTGGACCTGGCTGGCGCCGGACGTGGGGGGTGGCGCGGTCTCGGCCGGCCCGGGGCGCATCGTCGCGATTCTGCTGGCCCTGGTCTGCGCGGTGGTCCTGGAACGGCGATGGCGGGGACAGCGGAACTGTTCGATCTGGACCGAGGGCGCACTGCAGCAGGTGTTGTGGTGTGTGGCCCTGGCCCTGGCGCTGCGCTGCGTGTTCGAGTCGGTGATGGTCTCGTACTACCTCTGGCCGGTACTCGCGGTGGCGTTGGTGGCGTCGTCGATCCGCTGGTCGCGGCTGGTGGCCGGCTCGGTGACGGCCTCGGGTCTGACGTTCCTCGCGCAGGCGGCCTGGCACGGCCCGTGGCTCTGGTGGGGAGCCATGGTCGCCGGGCTGGGGCTGATGATGGCTCTGGCCCGGCAGCCTGGGATGAATGAGACGCAGCGACCGGTCAGTAGTCGCTCCCGACGACGTTGATCAGGGGCTCGCCGGCCACATAGCGACGCAATTGGGCGTTGACGAGGGCGAAGGCCCGCGGCCCCGCCTGCGTGACGTGTCCGGCGGCGTGCGGGGTGATGATCACGTTCGGTGCACCGAAGAGCGGGTCGCCGTCGGGTAGCGGCTCGGGATCGGTGACATCCAGACCGGCGCGCAGGCGTCCGGACCTCAACTCGGCCAGCAGTGCGTCGGTGTCCACGATCTGGCCGCGGGCCACGTTGACGAGCAACGCACCGTCCGGCATCCGGGCCAGGAACGCGGCGTCGACGAGCCCGGTCGTGCGGGGCGTCAGCGGCAGGGTCAGCACGACCACGTCCGCTCCGGGCAGCAGCTCCGGCAGTTCGTCGACCGAGTGCACTCCCTCGCGGGCCGAGTTCGCCACCATCACCGGCACCGCGTCGAAGCTGAGCAGACGACGGGCGGTCTGGCGGCCGAGATCGCCGGCGCCGATGATCAGCACGCGCTTGTCGGCCAGGTCGTCGCCCTGGACCAGATCCCACCGACCCTCGCGCTGCGCCTCGATGAAGTGGGGGAGTCGGCGCTGCGAGGCCAGGATCAGCAGCAGGACCAGCTCGGCCACCGAGCTGCCGTGCACCCCCCGAGCATGGCAGAGCGTGACGGTGCCGGGGATCCGGCCGACCAGGTTCTCCACCCCGGCACTGGTCACCTGCATCACCTGCATCGCCGGCATCGCGGCGAACATCGTCGGCAGGTCACCCTCGTCCTCGACCTTGGGTACCCAGAACTCGGTACGTTCCAGGCCATCCGGCCGGTCCGGACCGCCGTCCCAGACGATCAACTCCACTCCCTCGGGGACTGCTCCTAGGAGCTCGATGGCCTGCTGGTCCGGTAAGCACACGACGGTCATGCAAGTCACCGTAGGTGATCGGGTGAAACGGCCGCGAGGTCGGGGCGGAGACGGCCCCGCGCCAACGTCCTGCACAGTGAGGTCTATAGCCCACGCTGTGCAGGACGCTACGAGGTGCTTCGTCCGCAACCCGCTGGGGGGCCGTGGATCTCGGGATGGATTTGTTCGATCGATGGTCCTATCCAGGCCTGTCGTGAACGCGTACTGTCGGTGATAGCAGGCCAACAGCGTGTTTATCCCGAGGTGATTGCTCATGACGTCGACCACATCCCCACGCTTGTCAAGAACCGACGAAGGCCCCAGCGGGTCCCGTCACACCGGCGATCACCAGATCGCGGCGCAGAGACAATCCGGCTCGATGCGGACATCGGATGCGTTGGATCGCCGCACCGACGAGGCGCGACGACGCAGCGAGGCCGTCCAGGCGGCCATCGACATCGCCGCGGGCTGGTAGCTCGCGATCGTCGGTCCCACCGAACGCCGCCCGGACGGCTAGATTGCTCTGGTGAACTCCAGGGCAGAAGCTTTCCGCGCAGGTGCCTGGTCGACCCTGGCGGGCGGTGCCACCGCCGAGATCCTGGCGCGGTCCGGCGCCGCATGGGTCGCGTTGGATGCCCAACATGGAAGCTACGACCAGGGCGGCATCGAGAGGACCCTGCTGGGCCTCGGGTCATCCCCGGTTCCGGTCTTCGTGCGGGTCGCCGACGATTCGGCCGCTGGGATCGGCCGTGCGCTGGACTGCGGCGCCGCTGGTGTGATCGTCCCGCTGATCGACGGGCCCCTCGAGGCCGCCGCGGCCGCGCAGGCGTGCCGCTATCCTCCCGCCGGGAACCGGAGTTGGGGCCCGGTCACCGCTCTCGTCGGGCGCACCGCACCCGATGCCCGGCGGGCGAACGACGCGGTGATGTGCGCGGTGATGGTGGAGACCAGGGCGGCCATCGGTCAGGTCCGTGAGATCGCCATGACCACAGGAGTCGACATGGTGTTCGTCGGGCCGTTCGATCTTTCACTGGCTCTCGGTCGTGACGTGGACGAGCTTCTCGCCGATGGGTCAGCCGACTCCCCGCTGGCGATGGTGGTGCGGGTCTGTGCCGAGGCGGGCGTCAGGGCCGGCGCGTTCGCCGGTTCCTCCGCGCGGGCAGATCGGTTGGCGGCGCTGGGCTTCACCGACATCGCGGTGATGACGGACGCGTCCCTGCTGGCCACGGCTGCGGCCGCCGAGGTAGCCCGCTGGTCCAACGCCACGCCGTAACGTCCTGCACAGTGGCGGCTGTTGCCGCCACTTCGCAGGACGTCCGGGGTTCCGCAGGTGGCGGGGTTTCGCAGGACGTCCCGGTTGTTCGGAGCTCGTTCACCCGGTAGCCACTCTCCTGTCGGATGGCTGGGAGAAGGTGGCCGCATGGACAAGAACACCGAAGTCATCAACACCGCACCGCTGCAGCCCGGCGTGAACCGTCGGCGATTCCTGACCGCGGCCGGTGCCGCCGGCGTCGGATTCGCCGGCCTCTCGATGGTCGGGCCCGGGGTCGCCTCTGCGGCCGCTGCCGACCCGAAGTCGACAGCAGCACAGCAGATCTGGCGCAGGCCGGTCGGCGACCCGCTCAGCACCCCCGTGGTGGCCGGTCTGCACCTGCAGTTCGGTGCCGACTCCTCGAGCCAGATCGTGGTGTCCTGGCATTCGCTGCAGCCGGTCCGCCGCCCGCGGGTCCTGCTGGGTTCACCCGATGGCGAGTTCGAGCGTTCGGTCGCTGCGGAGACGGTCAGCTACACCGACGCGAAATCCGGCCAGGTGGTCTACGCCCACCACGCGGCCATCGATCACCTGAGGGCGGCCACCGAGTACCTCTACGCCGCCGGGCACGACGGGGCCGAACCGGAGTTCTCGGGCTTCACCACCGCACCGAAGGGGCGATCGGCCTTCACCTTCACCAGCTTCGGAGACCAGGGCACCCCCACCACCGGCAAGCTGTACGCCCCGCCGGCCGGTGTCACCATCACCAATCCTCCGTTCGTGAACGACAACCTGGGCTCACCGTCGGCCGGTGACACCACCGCAGGCGTCGAACGCGTGCAGCCGTTGTTCCACCTGTTCAACGGAGATCTCTGCTACGCGAACCTGTCCCAGGACCGGGTCAGGACGTGGTGGGATTTCTGGGACAACAACACCCGCAGTGCGAAATCACGTCCGTGGATGCCGTCGGCCGGCAACCACGAGAACGAACTGGGCAACGGGCCCATCGGTTATCGCGCCTACCAGACCTACTTCTCGGTCCCTCCGGTACGAGGTCAGAACGACACCTCGAAGGGTCTCTGGTACTCCTTCACCGTCGGTTCGGTCAAGGTGATCAGCCTGAACAACGACGACATCTGCTACCAGGACGGTGGCAACAGCTACGTCCGCGGCTATTCCGGGGGCGCCCAGAAAGCATGGCTGGAAGAGGAACTCGCTGCCACCCGGCGCGATCACGGCATCGACTGGATCGTCGTGTGCATGCATCAGGTGGCGATCAGCACCGCTGACCGGTTCAACGGCGCCGACCTCGCGATCCGTCAGGACTGGCTGCCGCTGTTCGACGAGTACGGGGTCGATCTGGTCGTCTGCGGTCACGAGCACCACTACGAACGGTCCCACCCGATCCGGGGGCAGCAGAAGAATCAAACCCTCACCCCGATCCCGGTGGCCACCCGCACCGATGTCGTCGACACCGGTCGAGGCACGGTGCACATGGTGATCGGCGGTGGTGGCACGTCGGCGCCGTCCAACGGACTGTTCTTCGACCCGCCCCAGTGCCGGGTGATCACCGCGGTCGGCGATCCGGATCCGGTCACCGGGAAACGGCCTCCCGTCTACGTGCGGGAGAACGCACCGTGGTCGGCCAACCGGGACGCGGCCAAGGCCTACGGATTCGCCGCGTTCACCGTCGACCCCGGCACCCACCGGGGCGGGATGACTTCGATCAAGGTCACCTACTACGAAGTAGTCGGCACCGGGGGAGCTCTGCAGATCTTCGAGACATTCACTCTCCAGCGCCGACGCAGGGATTGATCCAAGGGTCGGCGACTACTGCCAGTAGTGGCAACATCCTTCTTCTGGGTCCCGTTTGCGCTGGTCAGCGACGTTACGATTGATCTCATCGGGGGAAATCTCCAGTAGGTCGACCAGAACGGGGCCGGTGTGACCAGTCTGATCGACCCGCGCCCCTGGACGGCCGGAAATGTCCGGCCGCTGGATTTCGATCTCGAGGCCCTGCGGCTGGCGGCCCTGAAACGTTTCGGCGTGATGGACACACCGGCGGAAGTCGACTTCGACGAGATCTCCGGTCTCGCCGCCAAGTTGTTCCAGGCGCCGATGGCGCTGGTGAGCCTGGTCGATTCCGAACGTCAGTGGTTCAAATCCCGGATCGGCCTGGATCTGGTGCAGACGCCACGGGGGGATTCGTTCTGCGCGCACGCGTTGGGCAGCGACGACGTGATGGTGGTCCAGGATGCCCTGCTGGATCATCGTTTTCGACACAATCCCCTGGTGACGGGGCCTCCCGGAATCCGGTTCTACGCCGGAGCTCCCCTGATCACCTCGGAGGGGTACCGGTTGGGGACCCTCTGCGTCCTGGACACCGTTCCCAGAGTGCCGACAACCGAGCAGTTGCACGACCTCTCGTTGCTCTCGCGTCAGATCATGCGGGTACTGGAACTGCGGGTGCAGGCCGGCGCCCTGGCCGTCGAGGTCGCCGCCCGCTCGGCGGCCGAGGCCGCCCTGACCCAGAACCAGCACCTGTTGGACGAGGTGCTGGGCCAAACCGATGTGCTGATCTACGCCAAAAGCCTCGAGGGGCGCTTTCTCCTGGCGAACCCGGCGCTGCTCCAGGTGATGGCACCGACCGGGGAGCAGATCCTGGGCCGCACAGATCACCAGCTCTTCCCGGCCGAGCAGGCGGACACGTACCGGCGCAACGATTCGGCGATCGCCGCCACCGGCCGGCGCGAACTGTTCGTCGAGGAACTGATCGATCGCGACGGTGTGGTCCGGACGTACCGGTCCACCAAGTTCCCGTTGCGCGGACCGGACGGCGAGATCTACGCCGTCGCCGGGGTCTCGACCGACGTGACCGAGCTGGAGGCTGTCCGGTCGGCGCTGGCGGAGTCCGAGGCGCGCTGGCGATCGCTGGTCGAGTGCTCTCCGGTGGGCGTGGCCCTGGTGGAGCAGGACGGATCGGTCGGCTACGCGAATCCGATTGCGCTGGCGATCTTCGGCGAAGCGCCGGCCGGCCGGACGACCGGGCCGTTGACGCTGGACCTGTTGACGCTTCCCGGCGATCCCGAACCGACGGTGGATTTGGTCTCGGCTGCCTTCGAGGGCGTTGCGGTGGCCCGCCGGGCGCTGCTCGGACGCGTCGACGGGAGTCGGGTCGCGGTGACGGTCAGTGCGGGCCGGGTCGTCCAGGACGGCCGACCGGTCGTCCAGGTGATCCTGCGGGACATCTCGGCCCAGGTCGATGCCGAGGAGGCCGTTCGGCGCTCCGAACGTCGATTCCGGTCCCTGTTCGACAACAGCGCGGTGGCCATGACCCTGACCGACGAGCATGGCCGCTGGGTGGAGGCGAACCCGGCGTTCGGCACGATGATCGCCCGCGACGTCAGCAAGGTGATCGGGCGTCGCGCCGAGGACTTCGCGCGAGCGGAGGACCGTCCTCTGATCGCGGCCACGCCGCAGCGGCAGGTGGACAGTGCCGACGGCGTGCTCCGGGACGAGATCGGGCTCCTCCGGCCCGACGGATCGATACGTTGGGCGTGGGTGAGCATCAGCGCTACTCCAGGGCCCCGTGGGGAGCAGTGGACGTTGGCGGTGGTCCAGGACGTCACCGAACGCAGGGCTGCAGAAACCGCCCTGCGTGAATCGGAACAGGATCTCGCGGCCATCGCCGCCGTGGCGCGGTGCGTCCAGTCCGGCGCCGACGTCCGGCAGGTCGTGGTGGAGTCGGTGCAGACGCTGGCCGACGCTGCGACCGTCACGATGCTGGAACTCCTGGACGACGACACCCTGGAGGCCACCACGAGTGTCGGTCTTGGCGCCGCGAGGCTTCGCGTCGATCTCCGGGAAGCTTCGGTGACGGCGGAGGTCTGGCGTACCGGGGAGTCGTTGTTCCTGGAGGATGCGGCACAACATCCGCTGATCAACGCTTCGATGATGGCGCTGGAAGCGACGGTCAGCGCCATGTGGCAGCCGGTGGCGGTGGACGGCGAGATGGTGGCGCTGATCAACGTGGCCTGGCGTCATCCGGTCGCCGGGCTGGAGGACCGGGCGGTACGGGCCGTCCAGGTGATCGCAGCGGAGGCCGCCGCTTCGCTGCAGGCCGCCCGGCTACGGGTCGAGTTGGAGAGGTCCGCATCCACCGACCCGTTGACGGGCTCGCTGAATCGGCGGGCGTGGAACGCGCGACTGCAGGAATTGATGGACGACGCGCAGGGCTCGGGGGAGGGCCTGGCGGTGGCGGTGCTCGATCTGGACAGGTTCAAGACCTTCAACGACACCTTCGGCCACACCGCCGGTGACGTCCTGCTCCGTGACTACGCCGCGGCGGCTCTGGCGTGCGTGCGGGAATCGGATCTGTTCGCGCGGTGGGGGGGCGAGGAATTCATCGTGGCGCTGCCCAACTGCCCCACCGAACAGGTCGAGATGGTGCTGAACCGATTGCGCCGCAGCGTGCCCTTCGGTCAGACGTGTTCCGTCGGGTACACCCGGTGGGACCCGGACGAACCCATGGCCGACTGCATCTCCCGCGCCGATGCGGCACTCTATGAGGCCAAACATGCCGGGCGGGACCGCGTGGTGGCCGGTTGACCGAACCGTCCCGGAGGTCCGGGGCTGCGGCCGGTCGACGCGATCCACCCGGCCGCCACCCCACTCCCGGTGCCGGCTCCGCGCCCGGTCTGTCCGCCCACGGCTGCACCATCCGACTCCCGGCGCAGTTTCGGCATAGCCTGGGATCTGCGACAGGACCGGACACGAATCAAGGAGCAGATCGATGGCAGACACGACGCAGAAGGCAATCCTCGCTGGAGGCTGCTTCTGGGGCATGCAGGACCTCATCCGGAGGCGTCCGGGTGTGGTGACCACCCGGGTCGGTTACACCGGTGGTGAGGTGCCGAATGCCACCTACCGGAACCACGGTTCCCATGCCGAGTCGATCGAGATCGAATTCGACCCGACGAGGACCTCCTACCGGGACCTGCTGGAATTCTTCTTCCAGGTGCACGATCCCTCGACCCGCAACCGCCAGGGCAACGACGTCGGCGAGAGCTATCGCTCCGCCATCTTCTACACCGACGACGAGCAGCGCCGGATCGCACTGGACACCATCGCCGACGTCGATGCATCCGGCCTGTGGCCCGGCAAGGTGGTCACCGAGGTCGCGCCCGCCGGTCCGTTCTGGTTGGCCGAGCCCGAGCACCAGGACTACCTCGAGCACTACCCGAACGGCTACACCTGCCACTTCGTCCGGCCCAACTGGAAGCTGCCGGTCCGCAAGGACAAGGTCAGCCAGTAGGCTCCGGGTCGCTGACGATGGCCTCCCGGGATTTCCGCAGCGCCGGGATGACGGTCTCCCCGTAGGCCTCGAGGGTGCCGTTCTTCCCGTCGTGCTGCAGGTAGACGGCGAACTGGTCGACGCCGAGCGCCTCGAGCTCGCGAAGCTTGTCGATGTGCGCCGCGGTGTCGCCGAGAATGCAGAAGCGGTCGACGATCTCGTCCGGTACGAAGGCGGCGTGGCTGTTGCCGGCCCGGCCGTGCTGGTTGTAGTCGTAGCCCTCGCGGCCCTTGATGTAGTCGGTCAGTTCCTGGGGGATCCCCGAGGTTCCGCCGCCGTCGTCGGTGCCGTACCTGGCCACGATGTCGGCGACATGGTTGCCGACCATGCCGCCGAACCAACGGCACTGCTCGCGCTGGTGCGCGAGGTCGTCGCCGACGTAGGCGGGCGCGGCCACGCAGATCTTGACGTCGTCCGGGTTCCGGCCGGCATCCGCCGCCGCGTTCTTGACCCGCTCGACCGTCCACCTGACGATCGCCGGGTCGGCGAGCTGCAGGATGAACCCGTCGGCGACCTGACCGGTCAGATCGAGGGCGAGCGGACCGTAGGCCGCGACGTACATGTCCAGACGGGAGTCGCCGCCCCAGGGGAACCGGATGTCGATCCCGTTGACGTGTGCGGCGCGCCCGTTGGCGAGCTCCCGGATCACCTCGATGGAGGACCGCAGGGTGTTGAGGGTGGAGGGCTTCCCGGCGAGCGCCCGCACCGCACTGTCGCCCCGGCCGATGCCGCAGACGGTCCGGTTGCCGAACATGTCGTTCAGGGTGGCGAAGCCCGAGGCCGTCACGGTCCAGTCGCGGGTCAGTGGATTGGTGACCATCGGGCCGACCATGACCTTGCGGGTGGCTGCCAGGACCTGGCTGTAGATGACGTACGGCTCCTGCCACAACAGATGCGAGTCGAAGGTCCAGACGTAGGCGAAACCACGGTTCTCGGCGGCGACGGCGAGCTCGACGACCCGGGAAGCGGGCGGGGTGCATTGCAGGACGACACCGAAATCCATCTGGACATCCTTACCCGTGCTGGAGGTTTCTGGACGGTACTGCCAGGCTGCCGATGCTGACCGAGAAGGCTCGGCGCACTCGGCAGTTTTGGCGAACTGGGCAGTTTCATCGCATTGATCGGCTTCAGCGCGCGGATCAGACGCTGTACTCAGATCAGGTTCTGCGAGAGCCGCCGCCTGACGAACCGGCCGTCGCCGGCCCGGCCCAGGTACTCGTTCCCGTCCACGATGACCTTGCCCCGGGACATCACGGTATCGACATGGCCGTCGATCTCCCAGCCCTCCCAGGCGGAGTAGTCCATCCGCATGTGGTGGGTCTTGCCCAGGCCGATCGAGGTGTGGCCGGCCGGGTCGTAGATGACGATGTCGGCGTCGGAACCCGGGGCGATGACGCCCTTCTGCGGATACATCCCGAACATCCGAGCCGGCGTGGTGCAGCAGACCTCGACCCAGCGCTCCAGGCTGATCCTCCTGTCGACGACACCCTGGTAGAGCAGATCCATCCGATGCTCGACGGATCCGATGCCGTTGGGGATCTTGGAGAAGTTGCCGATCCCCATCTCCTTCTGGTCCTTCATGCAGAACGGGCAGTGATCCGTCGAGACGCTGGTGACGTCACCGGTGCGGAGGTAGCGCCACAACTCCTCCTGGTGCCCCTCCGCACGCGAGCGCAGTGGCGTCGAGCAGACCCATTTCGCACCCTCGAATCCCGGGGCGCCGAGGTTCTCCTCGAGGGACAGGTACAGGTACTGGGGACAGGTCTCGGCGAAGACGTTCTGCCCGGTGTTGCGCGCCTCGGCGATCCGGGCCAGGGCCTGCTTGGCCGAGACGTGCACGACATACAGTGGTGCGCCGGTGATGTCGGCCAGCATGATCGCCCGGTGAGTGGCCTCCTGCTCGGCCTGCCATGGCCGGGTCACCCCGTGGTAGTACGGTGAGGTCTCACCCCTGGCCAACGCCTGCTGAACGAGAACATCGATGGCCGAACCGTTCTCGGCGTGCATCATGATCAGGCCCCCGTTGCCGGCTGCCTGCTGCATGGCCTGCAGGATCTGCCCGTCGCTGGAGAGGTAGACGCCCGGGTAGGCCATGAAGAGCTTGAAACTGGTGATGCCCTCGTCGATCAGGGCGTCCATCGAGGCCAGCGACTCGTCGTTGACGTCCCCGACGATCTGGTGGAAACCGTAGTCGATCGCGCAGTTGTCGGCCGCTTTCGCGTGCCAGGACGCGACCGTGTCCAGCACCCGCTGACCGTGCGACTGCACGACGAAGTCGACGATGGTCGTCGTTCCGCCCCAGGCGGCCGCCCTGGTGCCCGTCTCGAAGGAGTCGGACGCGGTGGTGCCGCCGAAGGGCATCTCCATGTGCGTGTGTGCGTCGATCCCCCCGGGGATGACGTACTTCCCGGTCGCGTCGATCACGACGTCCACCGCTGCGGCAAGGTCGACCCCCAATGCCTTCGAGCCCGGAGCGAGGAGGGCGACGATCTTCTCGCCGTCGACGAGCACATCCTGGCGGATGGCCCCGGTGGAACTGACGACGGTGCCGCCGTGGACGAGGGTGGTCATGAGGCTCCGTTCTGCGCTGACGACGGGGGCTACGGTGCGGTGATCTTGTCGTAGGTCTCGGGGCGTCGGTCCCGGTAGAACTGCCAGTCGTTGCGTGCCTGGGTCAACTCGGCCAGGTCGAGATCTCTGATGATCAGCTCGTTCTCACCCTGCGAGGCGATCTCGCCGACGTAGGTACCGCGCGGGCCGACGAAGTAGCTGGAGCCGTAGAACCGGACGGCCTCCTCGCCGAACTCCTCGGTCTCGATGCCGACCCGGTTGTTGGCGCCGATGAAGTACTGGTTGTTCGCCGCCGCGGCGGGCTGCTCGAGTTCCCAGAGCCGGTTGGACAGGCCGGGTTTGGTCGCCGAGGGGTTGAAGACGATCTGCGCGTTGTTCAGCCCCAGTTCACGCCAGCCCTCGGGGAAGTGCCGGTCGTAGCAGATGTAGACGCCGATCCGCCCGGCCGCCGTCTGGAACACCGGATAGCCGAGATTGCCGGGTCGGAAGTAGAACTTCTCCCAGAACTGCGGGAGATTCGGGATGTGGTGCTTGCGGTACTTGCCGAGGTAGGTCCCGTCGGCGTCCACGACGGCGGCGGTGTTGTAGTACTCGCCCTCGTTGGCCACCTCGTAGACCGGTAGCACCATCACCAGACCGAGCTCCCGCGCCAGGGCCTGGAATCGCTCGATCGTCGGGCCCGGGACGGTTTCGGTGTACTGGTAGTACTTCTGGTCCTGCACGATGCCGAAGTACGGGCCGTAGAACAGTTCCTGGAAACAGATCACCTGTGCGCCCTGCGCGGCGGCGTCGCGGGCGTACCTCTCGTGCAGTTCGATCATCGACTCCTTGTCGCCGGTCCACGCCAGCTGGGTCAGTGCTGCCCTGACGATCGTCATGGTCCAGTTGCTCCTGTCGATTTGTCCCTGATGGTCGAGGTGGCATTGGCGCGGTCGTGCGTCGGTGGGTGCCCGGCCAGATTACGGTGTCCGCTCCCGGCTACTCCGCGCCGGTGTAGTAGCCGTCGGCCACCGTCAACGCGTCGTCGAGCAGCGACAGGCCCCGGCGCAGGTCGATCTCGGTGATGGTGCACGGTGGGACCACGTGGGTTCCGTTGAAATGGACGAAGGGCCACAGGCCGCGTTCCTTGCAGGCCGCGGTGAAGTCCGCCATCGGCTTGGCCTCCGCCCCTGAGGCGTTGTAGGGGACGAGGGGGTCTCTGGTCGCACGGTCCTTGACCAGCTCGACGGCCCAGAACACGCCCAGCCCCCGTACCTCGCCCACGCTGGGGTGCCGGTCGGCGATCTTGGCCAGCTCCGGCCCGATCACGTCGGTACCGAGCCAGCGGGCGTGCTCGACGATCTTCTCCTCCTCGAAGATCTTGATGCTGGCGACGGCCGAGGCGCAGCCGAGGGGATGGCCCTGATAGGTCAGCCCGCCGGGATAGGGACGGGTGGAGAAGGTCCGGGCGATCGTCTCCGAGATGATGACGCCGCCGAGTGGGACGTAGCCGCTGTTGACGCCCTTGGCGAAGGTCAGCAGATCAGGTGTGACACCCCAGTGGTCCACCGCGAACCATTCGCCGCAGCGGCCGAATCCGGCCATCACCTCGTCGGAGATCATCACGATGCCGTACCGGTCGCACAGCGCGCGGACGCCGGCCAGATATCCGTCGGGCGGGACGATGATGCCGTTGGTACCGACCACCGTCTCCAGCAGGATGGCGGCGATCTGGTTCGGGCCCTCGACCATCAGGACGTTCTCGAGGTGTTCGATGGCCCGCTCGCATTCCTGGGCCTCGTCGACGCTGTGGAACGGCGACCGGTAGGCGTACGGCCCCCAGAAATGCACGTGACCACTCACGCCGGTCTCCGCCGACCACCGTCTCGGTTCCCCGGTGGCGACCATCGAGTTGCCGACCGAGCCGTGATAGCTGCGGTAGGTGGACAGGATCTTGTGGCGACCGGTGTGCACCCTGGCCATCCGCATGGCGTGCTCGTTCGCCTCGGCGCCGCCGGTGGTGAAGAAGACCCGGTTGAGATCGCCGGGGGCCTTGGCGGCGATCAGGGCAGCGGCCTCGCTCCGCGCCTCGTTGGCGAAGTTGGGACCGACCGAGCACAGCAGTCCAGCCTGTTCCTGGATGGCCGCAACGAGTTTCGGGTGCTGATAGCCGATGTTGACATTCACCAGCTGGGAGGAGAAGTCGAGGTAGGTGTTGCCGTCGTAGTCCCAGAACTCGCTCCCCAGTGCGCCGGCGATGGGCATCGGAGCCACCACGTCCTGGGCGGCCCACGACGTGAACACGTGCTCGCGGTCGAGCTTCCTGATGTGGGCACCGCGTGCGGAATCGTTCATCTGGCGGAGTCCCTGTCGTCGTGGTGGTCGTCGCATGGTGGTGGCTGAACGGCCGGCTGGTGAACGTCCAACGTACGATCCAGCTGCACCTGGCACAAGACCCTTTTTGTAACACTACAAAGATGTTACGTTGGCGAAATGATGCAGGAGCTGAGATCACGGCTGCGGCTTCCGACCAGCCGTGGACTGGCCGACGCCGTCAGCGGGGCGATCCGCGACCAGGTGCTGCTCGAAGGAGATCGACTCCCACCCATCAGAGCGGTGGCCAAGGCATTGAACCTCTCGCCGACGACGGTCAACGCCGCGTGGGCGCTGCTGGTCCGCGGCGGCCTCCTGCACACCGACGGCCGCCGCGGCACGGTGGTCGCGATCCGTACCGGTGCCCTCGGGAAGGGCGGGGGCGCCGCCGATCGCAGCGCCGGACTGACCCGGTACCGACAGGCTGTCGACCGGACGTCCCTGTTCGAGTTGGATCTGGCCACCGGGGTGCCGGACCCGCTGCTGTTGCCGGACCTTTCCGCGGCGTTGCAGCAGATCCCGGACCGGCGGACGGTCAACAGCTATCTGGACGACGCCGCACTACCCGCACTGGTCGAGGTTCTCCGACACGACTGGCCCTACACCGCCGGGCGTTTCGCCATCGTGGACGGCGCGATGGATGCCATCCAGCAGATCGCCTCCCAGCTGCTCAGGTTCGGCGACAAGGTGGTCGTCGAACATCCGGCCTTCCCGCCACTGCTGGATCTCCTCGAGTCGATGGGTATCGCGTTCGTCGGGGTCGGCCTGGACGGGTCCGGCATGCTCGCTGCGGAACTTGCGGCGGCGATCACCGCCGACGTCAAGGTCGTCTTCCTCCAGCCGCGGGCCCACAACCCCACCGGTATCTCCTACTCGGCGGAACGGATCACGGAACTGGCCGCCATCCTGCGGCGCAGCGCCGTGATCGTGGTCGAGGACGATTCGGCCGGGGCGATCAGCAGCAGCCCGGCCGTCAGCATCGGCAGCCATCTGCCGGAGCAGACGCTGCACATCCGCAGTTTCTCCAAGTCCCACGGGCCCGACCTGCGGCTGGCTGCGATGAGCGGGCCGGTCGATCTGGTGGATCGGATCAGCGAGCGCCGGCGGCTCGGGCAGGGCTGGACGAGCCGGCTGCTGCAGTCGGTCCTGCTGCACCTGCTGGTGGAGCCGGAGAGCCTGGCGCAGGTCGAGCACGCCAGGGCGACCTACGCGCGTCGGCGGGAGGATCTGGTGCAGGACCTGTCCGGCCTGGGAGTCCAGGTGGCGGCCCGTGACGGGATCAATCTCTGGCTGCCGGTGAAGGACGAGACCGCTGCGCTGCTGAGGCTGGCGGCGGCCCGGATCGGTGCGGCGGCCGGTCGTCCGTTCTCCGCGCGGCCGGACGAGGATGCCCATCTGCGGGTCACCTGCGGACTGGTCGCCTCGCACCACGAGGAGGTCGCCGCCGAGCTGGGCGCAGCCACCAGGATGTGGGGCTGGCGCGAAGCACGCTGAGCAGCCGACCGTCGGTTCCCCGGTGGGTACGGCAGACTGCCTGCATGCCGACCCTCTTCTCCAGGATCATCGATCGAGAGCTGCCAGGGCGGTTCGTCCACGAGGACGATCTTGCCGTCGCGTTCCTGACCATCGCGCCGATCCGGCCCGGCCATACGCTGGTCGTGCCGCGCGCGGAGATCGATCAGTGGACGGACGCCGACCCGGAACTGCTGGCGCACTGCACCCGGGTCGCCCAGCAGATCGGCCGGGCGGTGAAGAGCGCCTTCGGCGCCCCCCGTGCTGCGCTGATCATCGCCGGCTTCGAGGTGGAGCACCTCCATCTGCACGTCTATCCGGTGTGGGGACTGTCGGACTTCGATCTGCAGCAGGCCGACCCGGCGACCGCGTCCGACCTGGACGATGCTGCCGCCAGGATCCGTGCCGCGTTGTAGAAGGCCACTGCTGCCGCATCGACGGAGACCAGCCCCGGCGACCCGGTCGGGTCAGGTCAGATCAGATCAGATCGGGTCAGATCAGGTCGGGTCGACGGCCGGTGATCTCCAGATGGGCGGCGATGGCCCCCCGGGACGCGCCGAGGGAGGTGATCCTGGACAGGTACCAGTACACCGCACCCGCTACGTAACAGGGATACTCGCGATCGCTTTCGTCGATCTCCCCGTCCAGGACGGCGATCAGGCCCTCCAGCACTTCCTTCGCGTCGCGATCGCCGACGTCCGCGGCCCTGCGGCAGACGTCGAGATAGTTGACCCCGACTCCGGAGAACTCCGGGCCACCGCCGTTCCGCACGCCGAAGGCCCGCCACGCCTGATTGGTCGCCGTGATGAAGCCGCCGCCGTCCAGCACGACTGTCGGATCCGGCAGGGCGTCGAACACGTCGGCCGCCACGTACAGGAAGCTGCTGTCCCGTTCGGTGCGCCGACGCAGAGCATCGTCCGGCCCGGGCGTCGGGAAGGGAGGCAGGCGCCCGGATTCGGTCGGTGCCGACACCGTCCGGGGAAGTTCGAGAGCAGTGTCCCACCGTTGCCATTCCCTGCGGTCCGCGGTCGGTCGGCCGAACAGAAATCCCTGCACCGCAGTCATTCCCAGCTCGGTCGCCATCTGGAACTCGGCGGCGGTCTCGATCCCCTCGGCGATCACCTGCGCCCCGATGTGATCGGCGAACGACACCATGGCCGCGCCGAGAGCCTGCCGGCCCCTGTCGATGTCGAGGTTGGCCACCACCTGCCGGTCGAGCTTGATCAGGGCCGGTTTCAACTGCAGGATGTGCTGCAGCGAGGAGAACCCGGCCCCGGCGTCGTCGACGGCGATGCGCAGGCCCTGCTTGCGCAGATCCCGCAGCGACTCGTCCAGCAAGCCGTAGTCGACCACCGGGGTGTGCTCGGTCAGTTCGATGACGACACGCCGGAGGTCGATCGGTCCATGGCGGATCAGATCGGCGAGGCGGGAATCCAGACAGGCCTCTGGTGACGCGTTGACCGAGACGTGCAGGTGTCCGGGTATTCCACCGCGGCGTCCAGCGCCCGTCGAACGGCGAGCAGCTCCAGTTCCACTCCCAGCCCCACGGAGGCGGCGTCGGCGAACCATCGGTCGGGTGGTGCACTCGGTTCGGCCGAGAAGCGGCTCAGTGCCTCGACCCCGACGACCAGGCCGCCGGACAGCTCGACGATCGGCTGGAACACGATGGTCAGCAGTTCGTGCTCCAACACCGCCTCGATGCGGCTCTGGACGACCTGATCGGCCGGACCGCGCCGCGGGTCGATGACTCGACGCCTGCTGAATCCCTCCAATCCGACGACACTCCCGTTCTGGTCGCGCATGAGACGGCCGGTCACCTCGAATCAGATCGCGGCGCCGCTGCGGTGACGGCCCTCGACCACCGACGCCGACCATCCGTCAGGGCCCTCGGGGGTAGCCGGTGAACGGTCGCTCCGGCCGAACCCACCGATATCCATCACCCGGCCGGCCGGGCTGCCGACGAGCTCCTCGGCCCCGTACCCCACCACCTCGAGGCTGTTGCCGCCGCAGGACAGGAACGTGCCGGCGAGGTCGATCTTCCAGGCCCACAGGGTGTCCGAGGAACGTGGGGAATGTTGAGACGGATTCATCGCCATTGCGCCCGCATTCGGGAGTCGGCTGCCCCTCCGGGTAGTCGTCACGTTTCCCCCATGGTCTGGTCGCTATGCCGTGAAATTCGTTTCTTCGATCGACTCCGGAACGCCTCGTCAATTAGAAGGGCAAGTGTCACTGATGTCGGAGTCGATGCCGCCGTCATCCCGTGGTCAACCCTACGCCACCGGCCACCACCTGCGTAGAGAACGACGCGGTGTCCATCTCCGATGATGCCATGAACGCGGTATGGCCCCGCGTGATCACCGGTCGGGTTTAATCCTCAGGATCATCGAAAACACCCCTTCGAGGGTGGGCGGTCGACAATTAGTAAGTATTCCCGAGCGAGATAACGTTGTTTCGACGGTATCGAACAATTCCGCCAGGACGCTCGGTGTCCTCGATCTGGGTCGGGGATCGGCGGGGCGCGCGGGTGGCGCCGTGATCGTCCGGGCCGCGGTCGTCCGGGCCGCGGTCGTCCGGGCCGCGGTCGTCCACCGCGTCGTCGGCAGTGGGCCGACCTACGAGCCGTGGATCGTTCGCAGGAACGCGCGCACTTCGGCGGCATAGCCGTCGGGGTTGTCGGCGTACACGGCGTGCCCTCCCGGCAGATGGCGCAGCGTGGTCCCGCTACGTCGGGCCGCCATGTCCTCCGCGTGATCGCCGGACAGCTGTCGGCTCTCGACGCCATGGATCAGCAGTGCAGGCATGGTGGTCGCAAGCCATTCCCGCCAGTGATCGCCGTTGAGTTCCTGCTGGGAGGCGACCATCTCGTCCGCGCACCATGGCACTCCCCAACCATCGGCGTAGTGGCGCATCACGTAGGCCTGCTTCGAACCCATGAAACCGAATGCGGTGACCAGATCCTCCTTGCTCGCCGCCCGTCGCGGCCATTGCCGGGTGATGCCCAGGTCGTCGTCGATCACCGCCCCGATGTCCACGACGATCATGGCTGTGACCCGTGCCGGGGCCCGGGCTGCGAGCAGATAGGCCACGGCGGCGCCCAGGGAATGGCCGAGCAGGACAGCGGTGGCGATGCCGAGGTGATCGAGCAGCGCCACCGCATCGTCGACGTATCGGTCGGTGGCGTAGCTGTGAGCATGTCCGGATTCCCCGTGGCCACGCTGATCGAGGGCCACCACCCGGTATCCGAGATCGGGTGGTACGGCTCCCTGATGCACGAAACGCGCTTCGTTGAGGTGACCGTGCAGTGCCAGCAGGACCGGTCCCGGTCCACCGGAATCCAGATAGGACAGGGTGATCCCTCCGTGGTCGAATGTGGTCCGGCGACCTGGATTCGTCCGAGTCCATCTTCGTTTCCTCCTCGGTGTTCACATCGGGTCAGATGCCCAGGGCACTGGACCACAGGTGGAAGAGCGCATAGGCGCGAAATGGGGACCAGGCTTCGGCGGCGGTCCTGGCCTCGATCGCCGATCCGACGCCCAGGGCACGCTGCAGGACCAGGTCACCGGACGGATATCCATCGCGGTCGCCGAGGGCGCGCACCGCCAGCAGATCGACGGTCCACGGGCCGATCCCCGGCAGGGCCAACAGCTCTCGGCGCAGGCCGGGACCGTCGGGCCCCGGGCTGATGGCGAGGCCCTCGGTACAGGCGGTGGCCAGGGCCTGGATGGATCGGGCCCTGGAATGCGTGACGCCGATCGCAGCCTGGATCTCCGTCGGGTGGACGGCGGAAAGGTCCGCCGCGGTCGGGAAGGGGCGAAGCCCGGTGGTGCTCTGCGGCACGCCGCCGAAGGCCGCCACCGCGCGGGCGCCGAACCCGCGGGCGGCCGCCACCGACACCTGCTGCCCGATGATGGTCATCACGGCCGCCTCGAAACCGTCCGGGTAGCCGATGACCCGCAGACCGGGCCGGGATCTGACCATCGCACCGATCTGCGGGTCCGCGCCGAGGGCGGTCGCGACGGCGTCCGGGTCGGCGTCCAGGTCGAGACAGCTGCGGACGGTGGCCGTCAGATGTTCGAGTTCGCGCCCGCTCGATGCCGCGTGGGTCAGCTCGACGTGGTCGCGGTGGAGACGGACCGTCACCAGTGTCGGCGTATCGTCCGGCCGGGCGAGAAATCCTGTCAGACAGGCTGACTCGACGTCCACCAGCTCGGCGCCGGGGAGGGCGGTGGCGGCGAGCACGGCGAGGGCCGGACCGACCTCGAAGGGCGCTGTGAGATCCAGGTGGGCGGTCCGGTCGGTCGGCTGGTCGATCGTCCGGAGCGCAGGGGTGGTCCCGGTCGTCCCGAGGTGGAAGCCGCCCACCTCAACCGGCCACGAAGCTGAGCCGCACATTTCGCTCCGGGTTGTCGACATTGGTGTCGACCAGGCAGATCGACTGCCAGACGCCCAGCTGGAGGCGGCCGCCGATGACCGGAATGGTGACCGACGGCGAGATGATGCCCGGCAGTACATGATCGCGGCCGTGGCCGCCCGATCCGTGCCGATGGGCCCACCGGTCGTCGGACGGCAGCAGCGCTTCGACGGCGGCCAGGAGATCGTCGTCACTTCCGGCGCCGGTCTCGATGGTCGCGAGGCCGGCGGTAGCGTGCGGGACGAAGACGTTCAGCAGCCCGTCGCCTCCGGTCAGGAACCTCTCGCAGGTGGTGGTCAGATCGTGGACGACCGGATGTCGTCCGGTGCGGACCGTGATCAGTTCTGAGTGCATGCCGACCATGATGCTCGGCGCCGGCGCGCTGCGCCCCCACGCGGGCCCTCGACACAGCGCCCGAACGGACAGGTCAGCTCCTTTCACTCGTTCGCGTGATGTTCGGCCGGTTCGACTGTCGTACGAACCATCGGCACCGAATCCCTGCGGAAGTGCGGACGCGTACCCGGCAGAACGGATGAGGACGACACCATGGCACCGATTCCAGTTCTGTGCCGCGTGCGCGGGCACGGTTCGGTCGCCGGCGGGAACGGCCCGCCGTGGACCTGAGGCGCCGGGTTCGCTCGTCGCGGGTGTTCAGCCTGCTGGGCGTGCAGCGTCTGGTGACCACGCTGCACAGTCACATCGGCGTGGCCGACACCGTGCAGGCGGTGGCCGAGTTGGCGGTGAAGGTGGCCGGTTTCGGGGTCGCGGCCGTCAGCATCGCCCGCGGCGACGGGCAGATGGAAATGGTGGCGGTGGCAGGCAGTACGGGCGCACGGCACCAGTTGCTCGGAACCAGGAAGGCGCGGTCGTCCTACGAGGTGGAATTCGGTGTGGCCGAGGTCTGGGGCCGACTTCTCTTCGTCCCGCACGAGCGGCTCCCCGATGCGCAGGACCGCGGCTGGATCCCGGAGGTACCGCGCCGGCGGCGGTTCGCGGGTGTCCTGACGTTCGGCAGGTCCTGGCACCCCCTGGACGCCCTGTACGCCCCGCTGCGATCGGCCTCCGGTGATCTGATCGGCATTCTCTCGGTGGATCTGCCGGTGGGTGGTCGGCGGCCGGGGCGGCGGCAGCGCGAGCTGCTGGAGGTACTCGCGACGCAGGCCGGGATCGCGGTGGACAACGCCAGGCTGACGAACGAGTTGCGGGCCGAGAAAGAACTGTTCAAGCTCACCTTCGACGGCTCCGGTGTCGGGATGGCGCTGATCTCGCTGGGCGAGTCGAACTTCGGTCGGTACCTCCAGGTCAACGCGGCCTTCTGCGAGATCGTCGGCCGCGGTGCCGACGAACTGCTCGCGATGACCGCGGAGCAGTTGCTCCACGAGGACGACCGGCCGGCTGCCCGGGCCAGAGTCGAGGAATTGGCCCGGGCGGCCGGGAACGGGTATCGCGCGGAGAAGCGTCAGGTCCGACCCGATGGTGAGATCGTCTGGGTGGCCTCAACTGTCACAGCCGTGGACGGGGGCGATGGCTCGCCGAGGTATGCGGTGGCGCAGATCGAGGACATCACCGGTCGGCGGGCGCACCGCGAAGAACTGAAGCATCGGGCCCACCACGACCCGCTCACCGACCTCCCGAACCGGGCGGCTCTCCTGGAGAGGCTTCGGATGTCGAACGAAGCGGCCCAGGCCGGAGGCCGTCCCGGCGCGCTCCTGTTCCTGGACCTGAACGATTTCAAGGAGGTGAACGACCGCTACGGGCACCACGTGGGCGATCAGGTGCTCACGGCTCTGGCGGCACGGTTGAAGGTGACCGTCGATGGCAGGCACATGGCCGGCCGGTTGGGCGGCGACGAGTTCCTGGTCATCGCAGATGGTCTCGACGAGGAACAGACGGCGATGCTCGTCGCGGATCTGGTCGACGTGGTGGCTCAGCCGCTCACCGTCGACGGGACCACCGTATCGAGCACGGTCAGCATCGGGAGCGCGCCGATCCCGGTCCACCCGGTCGATCTGCACGACCTGATCACCGCAGCCGACCGGGCGATGTACGTGAGCAAGCGTGGACCCGGGACGACGGAGCACTGACGCTCTTTGGATCTCGTGGCTCAGGCGTACCGCGGTTTCATGCGTGTCGCGGTTTCAGGCGTAGCGGGCGGCGAGTGCCTGGAGGGTCCTGGTGATACCGGTGGCATTGGTCTGTGGCTGCTTGAAGATCTCCAGGATCTTCGGGGCTCTTGCGCCGGCGTAGTCGAAGGTTTCAGTGATCTCGGTGGTGCCGGGGGCGATCTGGTTCAGCTCCCAACGCCAACGGTGACCGAGCGGATGCCGCCACTCGATCAGGCGGTCGCTGTCGAATTCGGTGACGGTCGAGGTGATCTTGTAGGGAAATCCGAATTGCTTCATCCCGACGCTGAACCTGGCACCCTTGCTCAACAGAACCGGCCCGGTCACCGGGATGTCGCGGAGCGTCCCGGAACCGTCGAGTTCGGGGTGGCGGTGGGGGTCGGCGACGAGGGCGAAGACCTCCGCGGCTGCGGCACCGACCGTCACCCGCCTGGTGATCCGTCGCGGGCCGCTGTCGACCGTGGTGACCGTGGCGTTCGTCATGACCACACGGTACCTACGTCAACCTTCCGTGCCCCGCTCGAAAAGTTCTGCATGTTGTTCGAGGAGACGGCGGGGGGCACGGGTCTGCCATGCCTCCTCGAACAACTCGGTCAGTTCTGCGGGGTCGACGGCGGAAAGCCGCACCAGCACACTGGGGTGCCCGGCGTAGTGGGGCGTTGTGAAGAATTTCGCGGGAGCGGAGGCGATCAGTTCGTCCCTGTCCTCGACGCTGCTGCGGAACACCACGAGCACTCCAGGCTCTTCGTGAACGCGGGCGAACAACCGGTCCTGCACCCGAAAGCCGGGGGATCCGTAGGACGGACGCTCGATGGTCGACGGCAGGGCGAGGGCAATTCGTCGCACGTCGTCCGCGGTGGTCATGGTTGCTGACGATGCCACGGGCTGTGGTCGTCGTCCACAGGCGAGCACCGCGTGATTTCTGTCGCTTCGCGCGTTGCGAGGCACTGAGGGCTGTTCGCATCAGTCACTGTTGCGACATGACAAACGCGGATGCGATGGTCCGGATCGTGACGGCCGACATCGACCTCGATGTCACCAGTCCCGGCAAGGTGGTATTCCAGATCGCGGTGACGCGTTCGCCGGGACTGATCGTGGACGAGTCGTTCCATCTCACCTGCGACGGCCGGGAAATTTCGGCCGAGGAGGTCATCGGCGTGACCGGCTCACGCTTTCATGTCGTGCAATTCGACGGTGGCCGGGTGCTGATGTCCTACCGCGCGACGGTGACCGGGCATGCCGACGTGCCGGAGGTGATCGACTACGAATTGATCGAATACCTGCGGCCGAGCCGCTACGCGGAGTCGGACAAATTGGCGGCGATCGCCTTCCGGCAGTTCGGGCACCTGACGAAGGCGCAAGACCTGCTCGGTGGAATCGCCGCCTGGGTCGGGGATCACCTGAGATACGTGTCCGGCAGTAGCGACCCCATCGACGGCTCTGTCGACACGTATCTTCTGGGAAATGGTGTCTGCCGGGATTACGCGCACCTGGTGGTCGCCCTGTTGCGGGCCCGCAACGTGCCCGCCCGCCTGGTCGCCGTCTATGCGCCCGGCCTGTATCCGATGGACTTCCATGCGGTGGCAGAGGCTTTCGTCGACGGACAGTGGCGGGTGGTCGACGGGACCCTGCTCGCGCCGCGCAGCTCGCTCGTCCGCATCGCGACCGGACGCGACGCGGCCGATACCGCATTCGTCGAAAATTTCGGTGGGTCGATCAATTTCAATGGCGCCTGGGTCACGGCCATCGTCGACGGACTACTTCCGAATGACGACCCGCGCCACCTGGTGACGCTCGGCTGACTTCTTCGTCTTGCGGTCCGGCGGTCGGGCAGGCTGTGGATCGAAGAGTGCAAAAATTGGGTCCTCCGGGTTCGGAGGATTGGACGGACGAGGGTAGGGAACTGTCCCGACATGACTCTTCACAAAGGCGCCCACGTCACCTGGAACACCCCGCAGGGCAAGACTCACGGAGTGACGCAGCAGCGACGGGTCCAGGCCTTCGAACACGACGGCCAGAAGTTCAACGCCTCGGCGGACGATCCCTATTGGATCGTCAAGTCCGACAAGTCGGGTGCCACCGCCGCCCACAAGGAATCCTCGCTCGGCCGCGAGTAGCAGCCCGGGTCTGCTCGGTCGTGGGAGCCACTCGGGGTGGGGGGATGTAGCGGTGGCATGACTTCGGCGCCAGGCTGCAGTCGGTCCGCCTTGATGCAGTCGGTGCGCCAAGCGGCAGTCGGTGCGCCAAGCGGCAGTCGGTGGGCTCTCGTGCAGCAGCCGTGCGTTGGGGTCGCGGCCGGGATCATGGTCATCTGGGTTCAGCTGAGAGCGAAGGTGATGCTCGGTCAAAGCCTTGTGCAGCAACCGGATCGACGCTAACATCGAATGTTGATTCGAATGGTTTCGTCGGTTGGTCTGGGGGTGGGGTCGTGGAGCAGGTTGCTGATGAGCCGGTCGTTGCGGCCGCTGTCGACTGGTCGGCGGTGGCTGGTGCGGTGCCGGGGGCGGCGTCCTTCGGTGCGGTGTCGGCGGCTTGTCCGGCGGGGTTGAGCCCGGCGCAGCTGCCGGATCTGATCGTCGCGACGGACCGGTTGATCAGCCATCTGCAGGCGGTGCAGGTCGCGGCGGTGGCCGAGTTTTCGTTGCCGGGCCGCTCCGGGAGCATGCAGTAGTTGATCGACGCACTGGAGGACAAGACCGGGTTGACGACCCGCGCGGATGGTTCCACCGATGATTTCGCGGTGCAGTGCCTGATCGTGGAGCGGGCCCGGTCGATGGCTGCGGCCGAGGTCGGGGCGGCGTTGCACCAGTCGCCGATGGGCGCCGCCCGCCGGGTCGCCGATGCGGTGGAGTTGGCGCAGGAGCTTCCGGCGACCCTGGCGTCGTTGCGGACGGGCCGCATCGATCTGCCGCGGGCCCGGACCATCGCGGCGCGCACCGCCGATCTGACGCCGGATCTGCGGGCCCGGGTGGAGGCAGCGGTGCTGCCGCTGGCGCAATCTCGCACACCGGGGCAATTGGTGCCGATGATCGACCGGCGGGTGATCGCGGCGGATCCGTCGGCGTCCAGGAAACGGGCGATCGCGGCGAGGCGGGACCGGTTCGTGGATCACTGCCCGTCGGTGGATGGGATGGGGATGATCCGGGCGCACCTACCGGCAGAGGGTGCGGTGTCGGTGTACGACCTGTTGGACCGGATCGCCCGGGCCACGGCCGGTACCGATGATCGGCCGATCGCGGCCCGCCGCGCCGATGCCCTGGTGGACGTCTGCACCCAGTTGTTGACCGACGGGTACGTCCACGTCGGGGACGGTCGACAGCCGGACTGCTCGGCGCAGACGACGCCGCCAAGTCCTGCCAACGGTACCGCCGGCACCACCGGCGCAGGCAGTGGTGAGAGCGCGTCGGCCAGCGAAAAAGGACCGCTAGCAACGGGTCCCACCCCCGTGACGTCCACGCCGGCTTCGACCGCCGAGCCGGTGGCATCTGCTGCCGGTGGTTCCAGGGTGCGGTTGTCGAAGGTGTCCACCCAGCAGGGCCGGGGTGCGCATTTCAACCTGACGATGTCGTTGGCGGCATTCACCCGGTTCAACACCGACCCCGCCGAACTGACCGGCCACGGCATGATCCCCGCGCACATCGCCCTCGCCATGCAAAAATCGATCCGGTCGTTGGCGGTGATCATCACCGACACCCACGGCCATGCGATGGCTGTCGGCGGCACCACCTACCTACCCAGCCAGCTGATCCGCGATCAGGTGATCGCCGCCGCCGGGACGTGCCGGTTCCCGTCCTGCCGGATCAGCGCCCGCTCGGCCGACCTGGATCACCGGGAGTCGTTCAACCACACCGACCCCGCCCGCGGCGGACGCACCACCGCTGCCGGACTCGACCCCCAATGCCGGCACCACCACGTCATCAAGACGTTCACCGACTGGGTTCCCGTCCGGGACCCCGCCGACGGGCTGAGCATGAACTGGACCAGCCCCACCGACCACCGCTATCTGGACCACCCCAAGGAACACGCACTGCCCGAACAGGAACATGCGACACCCCAACCTCCCGCCGCCGACACGGCGGACGCTTCAGATCCGGATGCGCCGACTCCGTGCACCTGCACCTGCGGACACGGCCACCCCTCGGACCTGACCGGCGGCAGCACCGCCCAGATCCAGGCCGAACAAGCCGTCCTGCTGATCGCCCGCCAGCAGCAGAGAGACCTGGACGCCGAAGAACTGGCCGAAAAGCAGCAACTGTTCCTGGGCAACCGACCCAAATTGATCCACTACATCGGACCCACCTCACGGCCCTGGCCCGAGGACGACCGTACCGACGAAGAATTCAACGCTGAAGTCCAGGCCTACATCGCCACCTGCGAGTCCTTCGAGGAGTTCAAAGCCGACCAACTCAAAGTCACCCGACGGATCTACCCTCTCCTGCACGCCGTCCAGCGGGCCGACGACTACCAGCGCGCACACCCCGACCCGAACGAACCGCCATTCTGACCAGGCAACGTTCGGCGGATTCAACTGGTCGTCGCAACACTCCCGAGAGTGGAGGTCTTGCAATGGGTCCAGCTTCGGATCGGATGATGTCGATGACCGGGCGGCCGGCGATGCGGTCGCCCGGGCGGCCGCCGGCCCGCCGGGATGTCGAACGGGTATTTTGGCGCAACATCGCGAAAGGGATGACCAGCGAAGACGCCGCGACGGCGTGCGGCGTGTCGGGGCCCGTCGGGACGCGTTGGTTCCGCGACAGTGGCGGCATGCCGCTGATTGAACTGCAGCCCCCGTCGGGCAGATATCTCTCGTTTGTTGAGCGAGAGGACATCGCTCTGCTGACAGCGCAGGGCAACGGAGTGCGTGAGGTCGCCCGCCGCCTGGGTCGGTCGCCATCGACGATCTCGCGGGAGCTGCGCCGCAATGCCGCAACTCGTGGCGGCCAGTTGGAGTATCGAGCGTCGACTGCCCAGTGGAAGGCCGAGCTGATGGCCCGCCGTCCCAAGACGGCCAAGTTGGTGACGAACGATCGGCTTCGTGGCCATGTCCAGGACCGCCTGGCCGGGGTCATCCGCGCCGCGGACGGCACTGTCGTACCGGGACCAGTCGTTGCAAAATGGAAGGGGCGTAACAAGCCTCACCGCCAGGACCGGCGGTGGGTGACAGCGTGGAGCCCGGAGCAGATCGCCCACCGCCTGCCGATCGACTTCCCCGACGACCCGACGATGCGCATCTCCCACCAGGCGATCTATCAGGCCCTGTACATCAAGGACCGCGGCGCCTTGGAGCGCGATTTGGTGCCGTGTCTGCGGACCGGACGGGCGTTGCGGGTCCCCCGGGCGAGAGCCCGAAAGCGAGCCACCGGCCACGTGACTCCGGAGGTGACGATCGATAAGCGGCCCGCCGAGGCCGACGATCGGAAGACCGCCGGCCACTGGGAGGGCGACCTCATCATCGGCACCGGCCGGTCAGCGATCGGCACCGTCGTGGAACGGATGACCAGGTTCACGATCCTGCTGCACCTGCCGCGAATGGAAGGCTACGGACTTGAGCCGCCGGTGAAGAACGGTCCCGCATTGAGCGGTTACGGCGCGACCGCAACCAAGGACAGTATTGTCGCGAAAATGGTTGCAGTGCAGCGGGAGTTGCGTCAGTCGTTGACCTGGGACCGTGGCAAGGAACTGGCCGCGCATGTCTCTCTAAAGGCCGAGACTGGTATGGCGGTGTTCTTCGCCGATCCGCACAGCCCTTGGCAGCGGGGTACGAACGAAAACACGAACGGCCTGCTACGTCAGTACTTCCCGAAAGGAACCGACCTATCCCGCTGGTGCGCCGCAGAAATTGACTCCGTCGCTGATGCATTGAACGACCGACCCCGCAAAACGCTCGGCTGGAAGACACCGGCGGAAGCGATGGCCGAGCAGCTACTATTACTGCAGGAGCCGAGTGTTGCTACCACCGGTTGAGTCTGGTTTCTGACCGGGCAACGTTCTGACCAGGCAACGTTCCGGTCAAATCGCGATTCCGGTCAGGCACGGTTCAAGTCAAGGCATCACGATCTGGCAGCTTCGCGCATAACCTTCTCGACCGACACCCTGCGCGGGCTGATGGGAGACTCAAGATCCCACGTGATCGGGAGTAGATCGTGATCGGGACTAGATCTCCTCGTCAGGGCCGAGAGGTTTCACTGCCTCTTCCTCCTGCAGCTTCTTCCGGTCTTTCGCAGTGGTGGAAGGGTCGTGCACGGCGTCGCTGTATTCCTGGAGTTCAGCTTTGTGCTCTTCGAAAGTCTGCTCGCGTTCCATTCTCTCAGTATGCCCGGACAGAACAATCGGCGTGACGAAAGGGCCGGCACAGAGGGCCGGTAGGGATACGTCATGACCAGCGATCACGCAGGGACTGCTCCGATCAGGTGCCCGACGAGGAACGTCACCGCCACCGCGACCGCGCCGAGTACGAGTTGGCGGATACCGGCATGCAGCAGGGGCCGCCCCGTCAGCCGGCCGACCACCATCCCGCCGCAGACCAGGGCAACCGCGGTGATCAGCATGGCCGCGAGCAGGCCGGGAAATCCGAACAGGTAGGGTATCAGGGGCAGGAGCGCACCGATGGAGAACGCGACCAGGGATGCCCCACCCGCCAACAGCGCCGACGGCAGATCGTCGGGATCGAGGCCGAGTTCGTCTCTGGTATGCAGGCGAAGTGCCATGTCGGGATTCTTGGACACCGACGCGGCCATCTTGGCGGCGGTGTCGGCGTCGGCTCCGTAGCCGCGGAACGTCTCCGCCAGCTCGGCCTGCTCGGCAGCCGGGAACTGTTCGTGCATACGACGTTCCACTGCGACCTCGGCCTGCACCAGCTCGTTCTGATTCGTCACCGACACGTATTCGCCGGTCCCCATCGAGAAGGCGCCGGCCACCAGCCCGGCAAGTCCGGTCAACACGATGGCGTGCGTCGACCCGCCGCCACCGCCGACACCGGCGATCAGCGAGGCGTTGGTGACGAGACCGTCGACCGCGCCGAAGACGGTCGGGCGCAGCCATCCGCCGGACACATCGCGATGGCGGTGCGACCAACCGGACTTCAGAGCCGCCTCCCGTACCGAGGCATCTGAATCCGAGCTGTGGTCGCTTCTCTTTTCAGGCACGATGGGCCATTGTGCCCCACCCCGGGTGTCCGCAGGGTCAGGTGACCATCAGCACCAGGCTCGCATAGCCAGTGGCACCGTCGGGCAGCACCTCGCGAGCGGTGGAATCCTGGACGACTCCGGCGGTGTCCACCGCCCGACATCGCACGATGTGCGAGCCCCGCGTTGCCTTCCACTGGTGTCGCCATTGTCGCCACGTATCGATCGAGAGCTGACCGGCCAGGTCGGCCGGATGCCACGAACCGTTGTCGACCTGCACCTGGACGGCCGAGATCCCGTCGTGCTGAGCCCACGCCATACCGGCAATGGTGACCAGGTCACCGGCCGAGTAGGGCGTGTACGGGGCAGGCACGTCTATCCGCGAGGACATCTTGACCGGCGCCTGCTCTGCGTAACCCCGGGAGGTCCAGTAGCTGGAGTCCTTCGCGAAGGTGGTGACCTGGAGGTCGACCAACCACTTGGTCGCCGAGACGTATCCGTACAGACCCGGGACCACCATCCGCACCGGAAAGCCGTGTGCGATCGGCAGCGGAGCGCCGTTCATCGCGACGGCCAGCAACGCGTCCCGGCCGTCGGTCAGCGCCGAGAGCGGCGTGGTGGAGGTGAACCCGTCGATGCTGGTGGACAGAACACAATCGGCGCCCGGCAGCAGGCCGGCGCGCTGCAGGAGCCGGTCGATCCGCACGCCGATCCAGGTCGCGTTGTCGACCAGGTGTCCGCCGACTGGATTGGACACGCACGTCAGCGTGATCGAGCGCTCGACCTGGGGCTCCGCCATCAGGGCGAAGTAGTTCAGCCTCACCTCCTGCTGGACCAGCCCATGAATCCGCAGTGACCAGTCCTCCGCTCGGATCAACGGGGGCGAGAGGGCCGTGTCGATCCGGTAGAAGTCGGCGGTAGGTGTGACGAACGGGCTCAGCCCCTGGATGGCCGGGAACTCCACCGAGGTGGTGGATCCTGTTGCCGCAGTGCGTGATGCAGTGCGTGAAGCGGCACTGGACGGGGTGGTGGACGCGGTGGTCGTCGGTTCCGGTGCCGCAGATCCGTGGGAGGTGGACGGTGCGGAGGTGGATGGTGCGGAGGTGGACGGTGCCGACGAGGACGCTGCCGACGAGGACGGTGCGATGGCGGACTGGCCCGCAAAGGACGCTGAGGCGGACTGCCTCAGGGGGGACGTCGCAGTAGAGGCCGGGGTCGCCCCACCGGAATTGATGGGTTGGGAGTCCCCCGGAAGCGGGATCGCGATGCGAGCCCGACTGGCCTCCACCTCGGACGCGCTGGGAATCAGACGCGACAGGGCTCCCGAAGCTGCGGCCACCACGGCGCCGAAGGTCATCAGCCGAACGAACTGGCGTCGACGGTGCAGCGTGACGCGGCCGGTCTGCGCAGCGACCGGAACCCGGCCGGCTCCTACTGCCGCTTCCGCCGCCGCTGCCGTCGTCGCTACCGCAGCCCTCGTCTCGGGACCGGAGGCGACGGCCCGGGGAACGGCCGCCACGTGCGAAGGCCGGCGCACGGCGTGGGCCCTCGCAATCCGACCGCCACCGCTCAACACCAGCAGCCCCACCAGCGCACCGAGCACCGCGGGAACGGCGTCGATCAGACGGGAGTCGGCCCGGCTCAGGACTGCGGCCAGGGCGCCCGCGACCAGGACGCCGGACACCGCGAGCGCCACGGAGATCCGGATCCGTGCCAGTAGACCGATCAGAACGGCCGTGATGGTCACGGTCAGCGCCATCCCGACCAGCAGGGCCTGTTTGTCCCGAGTGCCGAACTCCGAGATGGCCCAGTTCTTCAACCACTGCGGGGTGATCGTGATGAACCATTCACCCAAGGCGTTGGCTGGCGACGAAGCAGTGCGCAACAGTCCCATCCATTGGCCGGCCGCAGCCAGCAGTTCGGCGAAAGCCGCCGCGAGGCCCACCGACACCACCCCGAGGACGGCGTGAGCGTAAGGCCCCAGCTGTCCACGACCGGTCATCTGTCGCTCATCGGGGCCGCGCGATCGGACACCGGCATGACGTCCAGTATGCCTTCGGGCATGCTGGGGCCATGGCGAACGCACCCAACCGACCCGATCGGCACCACCCACTGATGATCCTGGCCATGGATCACCGTGACTCGTTTGCCAAGCTCTTCGGCGTCGAGGGCGATCCGCGTCTGAGTGATCTGGCGCGGATGCGGGCGTCCAAACGGCTCATCTACGCCGGGCTGGAGCTGGCGACCCCGGAGCTCGGTGACGCCAGGGCCGGCGTCCTGGTCGACGAGCACCTCGGCGCGCAGGTGCTGACCGAGGCGGGCCGGGGCTCGGCCGTGGTGGCGATGCCGGTGGAACGCAGCGGGCAGAAGCTGTTCTCGCTGGAGTACGGCTCCGATACCGACGCGCACCTGGCCGAATTCGAGCCCGACTACGTCAAAGTGCTCGTCCGGATGAACCCTGCGGACGATCCGGCGGACCTCGCCGCCCAGCTGACCGCCCTGGCCACCCTGTCGGAGTCACTGCGACAGCAGGGTCGGGCCTTCCTCTACGAGTTGCTGGTCCCGGCCACCGACGAACAGCGGGTGGCGGCCGGCGGCACGGAGGCCTACGACCGGGAAGTGCGTCCGGGCCTCGTCTGCCAGGTGATCGCCGCGAACCAGGACGCCGGAGTGGAACCGACCCTCTGGAAGATCGAGGGACTGGAAACCGTCGAGGCGGCCGAGGCGGTGGTCCGGGCCGCCAGGGCCGGCGGACGGGATGCCGATTGCATCGTTCTCGGCCGGGATGCGCCCCGGGCCACTCTCGATCGATGGCTGCGGATCGCAGCCGCGGTCGACGGTTTCGTGGGCTTCGCCGTCGGCAGGTCGATCTGGGAGGACCCCGTGACCCAGCACGTCGAGGACGGCGACGATGCCAGGCTGATCCGTACCGTTGCCCAGAACTACCTGCACTTCGTCACCGTCTACCTCGACGCACGCGCCCACTGAGCGCGTGGTCAGAGACGAGCGCGCGGTCGCAGCCGAGCGCGCGGTCGCAGCCGAGCGCGCGGTCGTAGCTGAGGGCTCCGGCGGAGCTGAGCGTGCGGGGGGATCAGCTCCGGAGCCAGGTCCGGATCGATTCGCCGTCTGCGCCGAGCGTCGGCGGGGCGAGGTGGCTGCGCCGGGTCGTCTCGATCTCGCCGTCCGGGCCGGGGGCGAAGAAACGCAGCGGCGGCCCGGGCAGCACGAGCGGACCGAGTGTCCGATGCTCGACATCGATCTTCAATCCCTGCGACGCGGTCTGGTCCCACTCGTAGACCTGGTCCAGGGTGCGCACCTTGCCCGCAGGAATGCCGGCGAGCGCCAACCGGGCCAGCAGCGGTTCGGATTCGATCCCGGCGAAGGCACTCTCCAGAAGATCGATGACCGCCTGGCGGTTGCCCACCCGATCGCTGTTGGTGGCCATCCCGGACGCCGTCGGGTCGAGGTCGAACTCTGTGCACAGCCGTCGCCACAGACCTTCACTGCCGCAGGACAACTGGACGGTCCCGGCGGCGCAGCGGAACAGGCCGTACGGCGCGATCGAGGGGTGGTGATTGCCCTGGGCGTGTCCCACCTTCCCCGCCACCGTCCAGCCGGTGCCCTGGAACGCGTGCACGCCCACCACGGCCGCCAGCAACGAGGTCCGGACGACTTGCCCTTTTCCGGTGCGTTCGCGTTCCAGCAGCGCAGCGAGCAGACCGTAGGCGCCGTACATCCCGGCCAGCAGGTCACCGATCGGTACTCCGACGCGCTGCGGATCGTCCGGTCCTGAGCCTGTCAGCGACATGAGACCTGCTTCGCCCTGGGCGATCTGGTCGTATCCGGCGCGGCCGCCTTCCGGACCGTCGTGCCCGAAGCCGCTGATCGCCAGCGTCACCAGCCGTGGGTTCAGCTCGGCCAGCACGTCGGTCCCGAAGCCGAGTCGGTCCAACGTGCCGGGCCGGAAGTTCTCCAGCAGGATGTCGGCGCGACGCAGGAGCTCGGTGAGAACGGCCTTGTCGTCGTCGTTCTTCAGGTCGAGGGTGATCGACTCCTTGTTGCGGTTCGTCGACAGATAGTAGGTCGACTCCTGCTCGCCGTGCTCGGGCTGCACGAAAGGCGGCCCCCAGGAACGGGTGTCGTCCCCCGTCCCGGGATTCTCGACCTTGATCACCCTGGCTCCGAGGTCACCGAGCATCATGGCCGCATGCGGACCGGCCAGTGCCCTGGTCAGATCGATCGCGAGCAGGCCGGCCAGCGGCCCGTGCGGTGCCTCCGAGGTGCGCGGGGAATCCTCGTGAGGTGGTTCCTCGTGCACTGAGCTCAGCCCTTTCGCGACTTCGCCGCCGATGTCAGCTGCGGGGCGACCTCGAAGAGATCGCCGACGACACCGTAGTCGGCGATCTCGAAGATCGGGGCGTCCGGGTCCTTGTTGACGGCGACGATCGTCTTGGACGTCTGCATGCCCGCGCGGTGCTGGATCGCACCGCTGATGCCGAGCGCGATGTACAGCTGCGGCGACACGGTCGTTCCGGTCTGGCCGACCTGGAACTGGTGAGGGTAGTAGCCGGAGTCGACCGCGGCGCGCGAGGCGCCGACAGCTCCGCCGAGCTCGTCGGCAAGCTCCTCCACCACGTAGAACTTGTCGGCCGAGCCGACCCCTCGGCCGCCGGAGACGACCACCTTGGCGCCGCCCAGGTCCGGTCGGTCGCCGACCTCCTCGGGGAGCCACTGCGTCACGGTGGTCGCGGTCGCCGGATCGATGACGGTCTCCAGCGTGACGACCTCGGGTGACCCGACGGGGGGTGCGGCGCCCTCGATCGAGTTGGCCCGCACCGAGATCACCGGAATCCCGGAGGTGACCTGGTACCGCGTCGTGTACGCCCCGCCGAACACCGACTGGGTCGCCACCACGACGCCGTCCTCCGCCGTGACATCGACGACGTCGGCGAGCAGGCCCGAATCCAGGCGCACGGCCAGGCGTCCGGCGACCTCGCGACCGTCGAAGGTCGCGGCCAGGAGCACCGCCGCCGGTGCGTCCGCGGTCGCGGCAGCTGCCGCCAACGCGGCCACCACCGGGGTCAGCAGTACCTCGCCGGGATCGACGGACTCTGCGGCGTAGATCTTCGCCGCACCGGCGGCGCCGAGGGCCGCGGCCAACGCAGCAGCGGTGCCGACCGGGCCGACGACGACGGCGGCGGGCGCCCCGATACGGGCTGCGGCAGCGAGCATCTCGCCGGTGACCTTCTTGAGCGAGCCTTCCGAATGTTCCACCAGGACCAGCACCTCTGACATGTTTCTCGGCCGTTTCTGTAGCAGGAGTGAGGGGCGCTCAGTAGTGACGGGAGCGCAGTAGGGAGGGGACGGGCAGGTGCGGTGGGACTAGTTTTCAGACCAGGCGCTGCGCGATGAGGTACTCGGCGATCCGGCCGCCGCCGGTCCCGTCGTCGGAGATCTTCTCGCCGGCCGTCTTCAGTGGGCGCGGCCGGCCGGAGACCACCTGGGTGGTTGCGTTGGCCAGGCCGAGGTGTGCGACGTCCATCCCGAGGTCGGCGGCGGACAGGGTGCTGACCGGCTTCGACTTGGCGGCCATGATGCCCTTGAAGTTCGGGTAGCGCGGTTCGCCGATCTTCTCGTTGACCGAGATGACGGCGGGCAGCGCTGCCGAGACCTTGGCGGCGCCACCCTCGACGACGCGCTCGGCGGACAGGGTCGAGCCCTCCACGGTCACCGTGACCACCGAGGTCACCGCCGGCAGCCCGAGCCGCTCGGCGAGCATCGCCGGCATCGACGCGGTCCGGCCGTCGGTGGCCTCGTTACCGGTGATGATCAGATCGAACGGCAGGGTCTTCAGGGCAGCGGCCAGTGCGGCCGAGGTCTGCAGTGCGTCGGAACCCGCGAACGCCTCGTCGCACACGTGGACGGCCTTGTGCGCCCCCATGGCCAGCGCCTTGCGGATCGACTCGGAGGCACGGGCCGGGCCCATCGTCAGGACGGTGACGGTGCCGCCGTGTTGCTCGGTCAGCTGGAGGCCGATTTCGACGCCCTTGGAATCGATCTCGTCGATCACCGCGTCCGAGGCGTCACGGTCGAGGGTCCAGTCGGACTCGTGGAGCTTCCGCTCCGAATAGGTGTCGGGTACCTGCTTGATCAGAACGACGATGTCCACGGTGGGTCCTCTGCAAGGGTCTGATGGGTGGTTGGGTGGCGGGTTCAGCTGTTCTCGAAGGCGGGGGTGCGCTTCTCCATGAACGCCGACATGCCGATCTTCTGGTCGCCGGTGGCGAAGGTCGAGTGGAACAGTCGCCTCTCGAAGCGCACGCCCTCGGCCAGGGTGGTCTCGAATGCCCGGTTGACGGCTTCCTTGGCCATCGAGACGATCGGCGTGCTGTAGGCGGCGATGGTGGCGGCCACCGACAGCGACTCGGACATCAGCTCCGCCAACGGGACGATCCGCGACACCAGGCCGGCCCGTTCGGCCTCCACCGCGTCCATCACCCGTCCGGTCAGGCACATGTCCATCGCCTTGGCCTTGCCGACGGCGCGGGTGAGCCGCTGGGATCCGCCGATCCCGGGAATCACACCGAGGCGGATCTCCGGCTGCCCGAACTTGGCATTGTCGGCGGCCAGCAGGATGTCGCACAGCATGGCCAGCTCGCAGCCGCCCCCCAGGGCATGCCCGGCGACCGCCGCGATCAGTGGTGTCCGGAGGTCGGCGAGTCGGTCCCAGTCCCGGAACAGGTCGTCGAGGTAGACCTGCGGGAAGCCCTGCGGCTGCATCTCCTTGATGTCGGCGCCGGCGGCGAAGGCCCGGTTCGACCCGGTGATGATGATGGCCCCGATGGCCGGGTCCCGGTCCATCTCGGTGGCGGCGGCCACCACCTCCAGCATCAGGGTCCGGTTCAGCGCGTTGAGCGCCTCGGGTCGGTGGAGGGTGATGCGCCCGACACCGGCGGCGTCCGGCGGCCGATCGACGAGGATGGTCTGGTGGTCGGTCATCGCGTCACTCCTTGTAGATCAGAGGGGTAGGGCCGGACCAGGCCGGGGAACGGCGGGTCACCGGCGGACCGGAAGAACTCGGCGACCGTGTCCACGGAGACCTCCGCGAAACGGCCGGCCGACCATTTCGGTTGCCGGTCCTTGTCGATCACCGCAGCTCGGATGCCCTCGACGAGGTCGGGGGACCTGATGGCCGCACCGACCATCGAGAACTCCTGGTTCAGGGCCTGTTCCAGGGTCGCCCCCGACCCCCTGAGCCCGCGGATCGCCTGCAGCGCAACCAGTACCGACGTCGGGCAGGCCGCGCAGATCGCCTCCGCCGCAGCCGTCGCCCCAGGCATCCCGACGCGGCGGAGGTTGTCGACGATCTGCTGGGCGGAATCGGAGTCGTAGCAGTGGTCGATCCAGTCGCGCTGTGCGACCAGTGTGCTCGGCGGCGGGGGCGATTCGAGAGAACGGATCGCGGACTCGACGCCGTGGGCGGCGATGGCGCCGAGCAGGTCGGTCAGCTTCTGGTGCTCGATGTAGTGGTCCGTCATCCCCAGGGCCATCACATCGCCTGCGGCCAGACGTGTTCCGGTCAGTGCGGCGTGCAGACCGAGCCAACCGGGGGAGGCGGCCAGCAGGAGGGTTCCCCCGACGTCCGGCACCAGGCCGATGTTCACCTCGGGCATGGCCACCTTGGAGCGGTCGGTGACGATGCGATGGGACGCGTGCGCCGAGATCCCCACACCCCCGCCCATCACCACCCCGTCCATCACCGCCACCAGCGGCTTGGGAAAATGGGCGACGGCCGAGTTGAGCCGGTACTCGTCCCGCCAGAACTCAAGGGATTCCCGACCACCGGACCGGGCGTCGTCGTAGATGGCCCGGATGTCGCCGCCGGCGCAGAGGCCCCTGTCGCCGGCGCCGTCGATCAGCACGGCGGTGACCTCGTGGTCGTGGGCCAACCTGTCCAACGCGACCGAGAGCAGCTGCACCATCTCATGTGTCAGGGCGTTGATCGTCCCGGGCCGATTCAGGGTGAGGCGGCCGATCCCGTCGTGGATCCGGACCAGGACCGCGGGGTCAGCCGGTGGAGAGGATGCCACCTCCGTCATCGGCCGACCAGCGACCGCGCGATGACCATCTGCATGATCTCGTTCGTCCCTTCCAGGATCTGATGGACGCGCAGGTCCCGGACGATCTTCTCGATGCCGTACTCGGCGAGATAACCGTAGCCGCCGTGGATCTGCAGCGCACGATTGGCCACGTCGAAACCGGTGTCGGTGGCGAACTTCTTCGCCATCGCACACAACTGCACCATGTCCGGACTACCGGAGTCGATGGCGTCGGCGGCCTTGAACAGGAGCAGCCGGGCGGCCTCCAGGCCGGTGGCCATGTCGGCCAACGCGAACTGCAGGGACTGGAAGTCGCTGATGCTCCTGCCGAACGCCTTCCGGTCCGCGGCGTAGGCCAGGGACCGCTCGAGGGCGGCCCGTGCGCCTCCGAGAGAGCTCGCACCGATGTTGACGCGGCCCCCGTTCAGGCCGCTCATCGCGATCCGGAAACCGTCGCCGGGGGCGCCAAGCATGTCGCCGGCCGGTACCCGGACCTGATCCAGGATCACCTGACGCGTGGGCTGGGCGTTCCAACCCATCTTGGTCTCGTTCGGCCCGAACGACAGGCCGGGTGCGCCGAGTTCGACGACGAACGCCGAAATCCCCTTGGCCCCGGTATCGGCGGTCCTGGCCATCACCACGTACACGCCGCTGGCTCCGGCACCGGAGATGAACTGCTTGACGCCCGTGAGCAGGTAGTCCTCACCGTCCCGGACGGCCTTCGTGGTCAGCGCGGCCGCATCCGAACCGGCTCCGGGCTCGGTCAGGCAGTAGGAGCCGAGCGTCTCCATCGAGCACATCGACGGCAGGACCCGCTGGCGGAGCGCGTCGTTGCCGTAGCGGTCGATCATCCAGGCGGTCATGTTGTGGATCGAGATGTAGCTGGCCAGCGACGGGCAGCCGGTGGCCAGGGCCTCGACGATCAACGCGGCGTCCAGCCGGCTCAGACCGGAGCCGCCGACGTCCTCGTTCACGTACATGCCGCCGACGCCCAACTCGGCCGCCTTGCGGAAGACGTCGAGCGGGAAGTGCTTGGTGCGGTCCCACTCGACCGCCTGCGGAGCCAGGAATTCGTCGGCGAACTGCCTGGCCACTTCGGAAAGGGCCCGGTGGTCGTCGGTGAGGTCGAACATGGGAGGCACCTTCGGCTCGGCGTAGCGGTGAACGGGAGAAGCAAGGGTGGCGGTGCTGGGGGAGCAGCTATATCAGGGGCGGCAGCGGGGCTGCACCCCTGATGTCCTTTGTACTCCGACTAGTCTGTGCTCCGACTATCGGACGACCTAGTACCTGGGGCAAGTCATTGCGGCCCACATCACACCGGGGCCCGGCGTGATGTGAACCGCGGCGGACTCAGCCCAGTTTGACGTTGATCTGCTTGGTCTGGGTGAACCCCTCGATCGCACCCTCGAGCGAGAACTCGCGCCCGGATCCGCTGGCCTTGTAACCGCCGTAGGACTGCCCGATGACCTGGCCGCCGCCCTGGTTGACCTGCACCCACCCGGAGTCGATCCGGTGGGCGGTGTCCAGCGCCTCGGTGAGGTTCTGCGACCAGATGAAGGCCGCAAGACCGTAGTGCGAGTCGTTGGCCATGGCGATCACCTCCTCGCGGTCGCTCCAGGCGATCGCGACCAGGACCGGGCCGAAGATCTCCTCCTTGGCGATCCGCCAGGTGTTCTTCACCCCGGCGAAGATGGTGGGCCCCTGGTAGAAGCCGTCGAGCCCGGCCGGGGTGAAGTCCTCGCCGTCGAGCACCACCCGCACTCCGGGCTGGGACTTGCCGTCGGCGATGTATTCCTTCACGCTGCGGTGCTGGGACTCGTTGATGATCGCGCCCATGTCCGTGGCCTCGTCCAGCGGATCACCGACCACCAGTGCGGAGGCCTTGCGGGCCACTGCTTCCAGCACGATCTCGTAGACGCTCTCGTGGATGAACAACCGCGACCCTGCGGTGCACGACTGGCCCTGACGGGAGAATCGCATGCCGAGCAGGATGCCGTCCGCGGTCGCCTCGATCCGATCGGGGGTCGCAGCGTCGGGGAACACGATGGTCGGGCTCTTGCCGCCGAGTTCCAGGGAGGTGTGGGCCAGCCTCGCGCCGGTGACCTCGGCGACGTGGCGGCCGATCTCGGTGGAGCCGGTGAAGGAGACCTTGTCCACACCGGGATGCTCGAGCAGCGCCTCGCCCACCACGCTGCCCTTGCCGGTCACCACGTTCAGCACCCCGGGCGGCAGGAAGGCGGCGGCGATCTCGGCCATCCGCAGGATCGTCAGCGGGGCGTCGGCGGCCGGCTTGAGGATCACCGCGTTCCCGGCGGCCAGGGCCGCCGGCACCTTCATGCCGGCGATCATCAGCGGCGAGTTCCACGGCAGGATGGCGGCGACCACGCCCAGCGGTTCCTTGCGGGTGTACTGCAGCTGATCGTGCCCGGACGGCAGCACCGTGCCCTTGAACTCACCCGCGACGCCGCCGAAGTAACGGAACAGGTTGACCAGCGTCTGCGACTCCGGCCTCGCCTGCGGGCGCAGCGCGTTGCCGGTGTCGGTCGCCGTCAGCAGGGCGAGCTCCTCGGCGTGCTCGGCCAGTGCGTCTGCGATGCGCAGCAGCGCGAGCTGGCGATCCTTGAAGTGCAGGTCGCGCCAGGCCGGAAATGCCCGACGGGCGGCCTCGACGGCCCGGTCGACGTCGACGGACCCGCCCTGGGGAACCCGGCCGATGACCAGGCCACGGCGACTGGGGCTCAGGACCTCGGACCAATTGCCGTCCTGCCCGCCGACCCACTCGCCCCCGATCAGCATCGGGTAGTCGGTGACGTCGATGTCGGAAGCAATGCTCATGATGACCCTCGGTTCACGATCGGTGGGGAGGTGATCTCGAATGCGGTGCAAAGGTGGGGGAGCAGGAGATCCGACCGTCAGGACGGCTCCGCCGCCGTCAGGCTGCCATCGAACAGTTTGACCAGGGACGCACTGTCCCGGCCGCCCCAGCCCAGCTCGACCATCTTGTCGAGGTACTGGACGACCAAGGCGGCGAACGGGAGATCGGTCGCCGTGCTGCCGCCGGCTTCCAGGGCCAGCCCCACGTCCTTGCGCATCAGGTTGACGGCGAAGCCGCCCTGGAAGTCCCGGTTGACGGCGGCATTCGCAACGACACCCTCGACGGGATACCAGTTCCGGAGCGCCCAGCTGTCGCCGGAGGAAACCGAGGCGATCTCGAAGAAGGTCTTGGGATCGAGGCCGAGACGACCGGCCAGGACGGATCCTTCGCACAGCGCCGCGAGGTTGATGCCGAGCATCATGTTGTTCGCGATCTTGGCGGCCTGCCCGCTGCCGCCACTGCCGGCGTGGAAGATCCGGCCGGCCATCACCTCGATCAACGGTCTGGCCTCCGCCAGATCGGCGTCCGCCCCGCCGACCATGAACGTCAGCGTGCCCGACTCGGCACCGAACACGCCGCCGGAGACCGGGGCGTCCAGGAAACGGAATCCGGCGGCCGTCACCGACTCGTGCAGCGCTCTGGCCGTCTCGATGTCGATCGTCGAGCTGTCCACCACCAAGGTGCCCGGCCGCAGGTGGGCGAGCACGCCCTCGGGCCCGGACATCACGGACCGGACGTGTCGGCCGGCCGGCAGCATGGAGAACACGACGTCGACATCGCCGACGGCCTCGGAGATCGAGCCGGCGATGCTCACGCCGGCGGCAGCGGCGGCCCCCCGCGCTGCGTCGCTCAGATCGAATCCGGTGACCAGGTGTCCGGCCTTGACGAGATTGGCGGCCATCGGGCCGCCCATGTTGCCGAGGCCGATCCAGGCGATCTTCATCCGAGCTCCTTTGCCCTGCGAATTGCCGTGCAGAAAATTGCTGTGCACTCCCATCCTGGACCTGGGTCGGCGCGCGCACAACGCAGACTTCCGGACGTGGGCTGTGCAAAGATGCACATCGACGACGGCGCCGGTGCGGGCGACGGTGCCGCCCGCCCGGAGGCGCCCTTGACAGCTGCTCGACGGAAAGAAGGAACCGGGACCGGTGGCGAGCGCAGACGACCTGCTGGTGCTGCTCGAGGTCGCCCGCAGCGGCACCTTCGCGGCGGCCGGTGCGGCGCTGGGCATCGAGCACACCACCGTTTCGCGCCGGATCACCGCGCTGGAAAGAGATCTGGGCTCTCCGGTGGTGGTGCGTACAGCCAGGGGGTGCGCTCTCACCGAGTTCGGACGGGCCCTGCTCGACGGTGCGGAGCGGATCGAACGGACCATGGTGGCGGTCGGTGAACTGTCCGGTGCGCCCGGGCACCCCGGAGCCGCGCTGACCGGTCTGGTGCGGATCGCCGCACCGGAGGCGTTCGGCGCCTGCTTCGTGGCCCCGGTGATGGCCAGGGTGCACCGCCGTCACCCCGCCGTCACGCTCGAGTTGGTGACGGCGACCCGCCCGTTGGTGCAGGGCGTCGGTGCCGACCTCGAGATCGGTGTCGGCGGACCGGCTTCCAGTCGGGTGGAGGCCTTCACCCTGGCCACCTACACGCTCGGTCTGTATGCCTCGGACGACTACCTGCGCCTGCGCGGCCGGCCCCGGGAGAGGGCCGAACTGGTCGGCCATTCGCTGGTCTACTACATCGACTCACTCCTGCGCGTCACCGACCTGGACCTGATCGGGGAACTGTTCCCCGGCGGCTCGGTGCAGATCGGCTCGACCAGCGTGCACAGCCAGATCCAGGTTGCGCAGGCCGGCGGCGGAATCGGGATCCTGCCGAACTTCCTGGCCGGTCGGACCGCCGGCCTGACGCGATTGCTGCCGGCCGAGGTCGACGTCCCGCTGACCTTCACCGCGGTGCTCGCGCCACGCGTACTGCGTCGTCCGGCCGCCGCCGAGGTGTTGCGCGAACTGCGCGAGGAGGTCGATCGCCGCAGCGCCGAGTTGCGGCCGGCCTGAGGACGTTCGCTCTGTCGACGGGTTCTCGTCGATCGCGCAGTTATCGGCGGGAAGTGCCATCGATATCGTGACATCGAAATCTTTCACGATTCAGTGGTGAACCCTACAGCGGGGAGAACAGTTCTCGGGTGTCCTGATCGGTAGCGTCTGAATCACTACGGGTGCAACAGATCAGCCGGGTGCACATCAGCGCGGAGCTGCCGCTCGACCGAAAGGGAACCCACCATGAGACTGCTGATCTTCGGGCCGCAAGGTGTCGGCAAAGGAACCCAGGCTGCATTGCTGGCACCGCACTGGGGTATTCCGCACATATCGACGGGCGATCTGTTCCGCGCCAATATTGCGGCCGATACGTTTCTGGGTCGGCAGGCCAGGACCGCCCTCGAATCGGGTGAGCTGGTGCCCGACGGCATCACCCAGGGAATGCTCGCCGACCGGCTGAACGAAGCCGATGCCGCACAGGGCTTCCTGCTGGACGGATTCCCCCGCAATCCGGAGCAGGCCGAGTGGCTGGAGAGCATGATCAGCGGGACGCCCGGCATCGATGCCGTCATCCTGCTGACCGCTCCCCACGATGTCCTGGTGCAACGGGCACTCCAACGTGGCCGGCTGGACGACACCCTGGACGCCATCGAGCGGCGCCTCGGGCTCTACCACCAGGTCACCGAACCGTTGCTGCGGTACTACGGCTCTCTGGTGGAGGCCGTCGACGGCGACCGGGCCGTGGAACTGGTGCACCAGGAGATCATCGGGCGGATCGGCGATCGCACCTCGGTGCACTGACCGGCGCAATCCTCGGATCTGGTGGCCACCGCTGGCTCGGTGCCCGCGACGGTCGGCCCGGTGGAGTCGCCGCAACGATGTCACAGCGCTGATGTCACAGCGGTGATGTCACGAGGCTGGTGTCACAGCGTCGACGGGTCCAGATCCAGCGTGGTCCGGTCGAGGGTGGCCAGCAGGTCGAATCGCCAGTGCACGGTGGGCAGTTCGAAACGGAAGAAGTATCGGGCGGCGGCGCGCTTCCCCTCGTAGAAGGCGCCGGATTTCCCGGCCGCGGCCAGCACCTGTTCCAGCCAGATCCAGGCGACGACGACATGACCGGCCGCCTCCAGGTAGACGGTGGCGTTGGCCAGGGCCTCTGAAGCGTCACCCCCGGCCCACAGACGCTCGGTGACGGCTACCAGCCGGTCGACGGCGACGGCCAGCGCGGCCGCCTGCCCGGCAGCCTCTGTCGTCGAGGCCGACGCCCGCTCGACGGTGCTACGGATCGTGCGGGCCAGCAGCGCCAGTCCCGCGCCGTCCTCGGCGGTCACCTTCCGCCCGAGCAGATCCAGGCCCTGGATCCCGTGGGTGCCCTCGTGGATGGGATTGAGCCGGTTGTCGCGGTAGAACTGCTCGACGGGGTAGTCACGCGTGTACCCGTAGCCACCGTGTACCTGGATGGCGAGATCGTTGGCCGCCAGACACCACTGGGACGGCCAGGACTTGGCGATCGGCGTCAGGACGTCCAGCAGCCGTGCGGCGTCCGCCCGCTGCGCATCGGTGGTGGCGGTCCGCTCCCGGTCCACCAGGTTGGCGCAGAACAGGATCAGCCCCAGACCGCCCTCGGCAAAGGACTTCTGGGCCAGCAACATGCGCCGCACGTCCGGGTGATCGATCAACGGCACCGGGGGTGTGGCCGGATCCTTCGCGCCCACCGGGCGACCCTGCGTACGGGTGCCCGCGTATTCCAACGCATGCAGGTAGCCGGTGTAGCCCAGGGCGACGGCGCCGCCCCCCACCGAGATCCGGGCTTCGTTCATCATGTGGAACATGTAGGTCAGACCGCGGTTCTCCTGGCCGATGAGATACCCGACGGCACCCGGCTGCCCATCGGGCGTGGTGGCGCCCTCACCGAAGTTGAGCAGGGTGTTGGTGGTGGCCCGGTAACCCATCTTGTGGTTCAGACCGACCAGCGAGACGTCGTTGCGCTCACCGATCCCGCCATCCTGCCCGACCAGGTGCTTGGGCACGATGAACAGCGAGATCCCCTTCACTCCGGCCGGTCCACCGGGGGTCCTGGCCAGCACGAGGTGCACGATGTTCTCGCCGAGTTCGTGGTCGCCCGCCGAGATCCACATCTTCGTGCCGAAGAGTCGGTAGGTGTCGTCGGGCTGCCGGATCGCCTTGGTGGTGATGTCCGCCAGCGAGGAACCGGCCTGCGGTTCGGACAGGCACATGGTTCCGTACCAGCGGCCTTCGATGACCGGTCTGGCGTACTGCTCGATCTGTTCGGCCGAGCCGTGGGCCACCACCAGGTTGGCGTTCCCGGCCGCCAGGAAGGCGTAGGCGAAGGCGCCGGTGCTGGCCGCCTGGAAGTACATCGACGCCGCCTGGTGCAGGGTCAGCGGAAGCTGCATCCCCCCGAGTTCGTGGTCCAGGGTGCTGGCCGGCAGACCGGACTCCGAGTAGATGGTCAGGGCCTTGGCGATCTCCGGGATCAGCACGACCCTGCCGTCCGGGCCGACCGACGGCTCGTGCAGGTCCGCGGCCCGGTTCAGCGGGGCGAACTGCTCGGTAGCGATTGATTCGCTGAGGTCCAGGACGGCGTCGAACGTCTCGCGGCCGTGCTCGGCGAAACGTTCGTGCGAGGTCAACGAAGTGACGTCGAGCCATTCGTACAGCAGGAATTCCAGATCCCGGCGGGACATGATCAGTGAACGCGGCATCAGGACTCCATCCCATCGGTGCCCGATCGGCACCCATGACGCCCATTATTCCGGTTCGGTGGGGTGCGGCCTCCGGTCGTGTCCGGTTCGACGCCAATGGCCTCCGTTCGCCTCCGTTCGCCGCCGTTCGCCGCGGGTCGGCGGGCGCTCAGCCCATCCCGCCGATCCTGTCCGCCTCGATGGTCAGGAGCAACCGCACCTGGTCCCGTCCGCCGTACCAGGGGTAGGGCGTCCCGAGGTACCTTTGGGCCAGCTTCTCGATGTGGTCGACGGCGCCGTCGGTGGTGATGTCGACGACCCGTCCGCGGACCGAGAAGTAACGGGAGGGGTTGGACGGGTCGGAGATGTTGAGCGCCACCCGCGGGTCGCGGTGGATGTTCTTGATCTTCTGGAACCCCTGCATGGTGTTGATCAGGACGTGCTCGCCGTCGGTGTCCACCCAGGTCTGGGTGAGCTGCGGTGATCCGTCCGGCATGGTGGTGGCGATGTAGCAGGGACTCGGTTGCGTGAGCAGTTCCAGCAGTCCTTGGGGCAGGGTCATGACGGCGTCCTTCCGGGCACGGTGCCGATACCGGGGCCGGTCCGGCCGATCTCAGCAGACCACACCGCCCGGGCGCATCACCCGGGCGGGCCCGGCCGGCTCGGGGAACAGGTCCCCGGGATGCCCCGGAAATGGGAGTGTCAGCATCAGGATCCGGCTCGGTGACCGGCAAACCTTCTCCGGTCACGGTGACGGGTGAAGAACGTCACCGGCTCGACCCCTCCGGCGCGGGCTCCGACTGATCCATCGTGTAGATGGGTACCGGACCGGAGCGGGCCGAGTGGGCTCGGGTCCACCGCGATCGGTGCGATCTGTTGCAGCAAGGATGACTCGAGCAAAGGTGCGCGACATGAGACTGCCAGGACCTCAGGATCTGTTCCGGCTCGTCGGGCAGGGCTTCGATGCCGCCGAGCGGGCCATCGCCCTGGTTCCGCGCCTGGTGGTCGTGATCGACCAGGTCGAGGATCTGCTCGCCCAGGTACAGGTGGTCGACGCCGAGATCCAGGAGATCGCCGTGCACTCGGCAGGCGTCGTCGTCCGTACCGAGAACGTGGTGGCCAGGGTCGAGCGGGTGGTCGGCCGCGCCGAGTCGCTGACGGCCAGGGTGACGCCGCTGCTGGACAGCTACCAGCCGGCGCTGGAGCTGCTCCAGCCGATGATCGCCCGGTTGGCCGAGACCACCAGCCCGGCCGAGGTGGACGCCATCGTGCAGCTGGTCGACGCCCTGCCGGAGATCGTCGACAAGTTGCAGAAGGACATCCTGCCCGTCCTGGACACCCTCGGTACGGTCGCGCCGGATGTGCGCGACCTGCTGGATGTCTCGAAGGAGTTCAACGAGATGCTGGGCGCCGTCCCGGGACTCGGTCGGGTGAAGAAGCGGATCGAGGAGAGGCAGGAGCTCGAGGACGAGTCCCGCGCGAACGAGTACCGCGCCGACGAGGCGCCGCCGGCGGCACCGGAGCGCCGGAGCTGACCATTCCTGCCGTTCTCACCACCCTCTGATCTGATGCTGCTAGCTTGCGAACAGGGGGGCGGTCGACCCCACACGGGTGGGCTGGACGCAGCCCCGGTCGGACGGGAGGGAGCCTTGTGGTGGTAGCGGTTCTCGCCGCGCTGGCGAGTGCTTTCTGCTTCGCACTGGGCGCGGCCCTGCAGCATCGCGAGGCGCTGGTGGTGCCGAGCGCCCACGTCGCCGACGTCCGTCTGCTCTGGAAGCTGTGCCATCGTCCGTGGTGGCTGGCCGGCACGGTCGCCGATCTCGGGTCGATGTCGTTGCACATCCTGGCCCTCTCGCTGGGCACCCTGGCCCTGGTCCAGCCGCTGGGGGTGACCGGACTGGTCTTCGCGATCCCCCTCGCCGCCGTCCTGCGGCGGCAACGCATCCGGCGGCTCGACATCCTGGCTGCGGTCGGCGTCGTCGGCGGGCTGATCGCGCTGCTGAAATCCCTGCCGTCGAACGCGAGCGCCGGCGTTCCGTCCGTGTGGTCGGTGGTGTGGATGGTCGCCGGGGTGTTGGCCGCGGTCACCGCGCTGACCTTCGGGGCGCATCTCGCGCCGGGTCGACCTCGGGCGTTGCTGCTGGCCGGAGCCGCCGGCACCGCGTTCGGCCTGACGGCGGTGCTGGTCAGGACCCTGCTGATATCGGTAAGGCAGCCAGCATCCGGCCCGGTGGTGATCGCGGTGTCGGTCGCGATCGCTCTGCTCGGGCCGTACGGATACCTTCTGCTCCAGGGCGCCTATCGCGCCGGCCACTTCGCCGCCTCGATCGCGGCCACGACCGTGCTGAATCCCTTGGTCGCCGTCGTGGCCGGCGGCCTGCTGCTGCACGAGAGACTGCCGACCGGACCGGGCCATCTGAGCGTGATCGGCGGGGCGGTCCTGGTGATCTGCGGCGGGGTGGCGCTGCTGGTCCGGTCGCCGGCCATCCTGAGTCTGGCGCCCGTCGAGGAGCACCCGACCCAGGAGGACGGCGCGCGGCCGCACGTCGTCGAGATGGCCGGGGCCCGCGCCGACTCCGAGTGAGTGGTCGTCCTCGCACCACCGACGACCGGAGACGGCCGGGACCCGAGCCGTTGCGTCAGCCGGCGATGAAATCCAGCAGCGCGGCGTTGAACTCGGCGACGTGGCTCGCGTTGATCGCGTGGGGGCCGCCCTGGATCAACACCAGCTTGGCGCCCGGGATCAGTTCGGCCGAACGCTTGCCGCTGACCTCGAACGGCACCACTGCGTCGGAGTCACCGTGGATGACCAACGTCGGGATGTCGATCTTGGCGACGTCGCCGCGGAAGTCGGTCTTGCCGAACGCCGTGACGCAGTCCAGCGTGCCCTTGGGCGAAGCGAAGGAGGCGATCTCCCGCGCGTAGACGCGCTGCGCCTCGCTGACGGTGAGCTTGTCGCCGGCCGTGAAGAAGTTGGTGGTGAAGCCGTCCAGGAAGGCGATCCGGTCGCCCGTGATCCCGTCCTGGAAGCCGGCGATGGTGGCGTCGTCCAGGCCGCCGTCCGGGTTGCCGTCGGTCTTGTAGAGGAAGGGCGGGACGGCAGCGGCCAGCACGGCCTTCGACACCCGGGAGGTTCCGTAGGTGCCGATGTAGCGCACCACTTCACCGCCGCCCATGGAGAAGCCGACCAGGGTAACCTCGTGCAGATCGAGATGGGTCAGCAGAGCGTCAAGGTCGGCGGCGAAGGTGTCGTAGTCGTATCCGTTCCAGACCTGCGACGACGCGCCGAAACCGCGACGGTCGTAGGTGATGACGCGGTGCCCGGCCGCGACCAGGGCGGGGACCTGGTTCTCCCACGAGCGCCCGCTCAGGGGCCAGCCGTGGATCAGCACGACCGGTGTGCCGGTGCCCAGGTCCTCGTAGTGCAGCTCGATCGGGGCATCGTTCTCGGTCCCGACGGTGAATTTCGCCATGATGATCTCTCCTCGTTCTGATCGGATCGTGCGAGTACACCCCGAGCCTAGTAGGTGCGACTAGATCGTGCACGACAGAAGAGAGTGAAAAGAAGAACGGTGCGGTCGGGTGTGCAAATTACGCGCGGACCGCAGTCAGTTTGGCCGTCAGGGCCTTGATCTCGGCCACGAGTTCGCCCTGTTCCTCGAGGGAAAGACCTGCTGCGTCGCAGATCTGGCTGGCCACCCCGACTGCTCGCCGTTCCAGGACGCGTCCCTGACGCGTCAGTGCGACGACCACCGAGCGTTCGTCCTGCGGATCGCGGCTCCGATGGACCAGGCCCATCATCTCCAGGCGCTTCAGCAGCGGCGACAGCGTGGAGGACTCCAGTCGCAGTCGTGCACCGATCTGCCCGACGCTGCTGTGACCGTCCTCCCACAGCAGCACCATCACCAGGTACTGGGGATAGGTGAGCCCCAGCGGTGCCAGTGGGTCCCGGTAGCGGGCCGTCATGGCTCTGGAGGCGCTGTAGAGCGCTAGGCACAGCTTCTCGTCCAGGGGCTTGGCCTCGGCTCCGGCAATCAACTTCATCCACCCAGACTAGCCAACAGTGTGCGATTGGGTCGTGCACGAGAGAATCCTTGCAGTCGAGCTGCTCAGGCGGGCAGGAACACCCGGCCGGACACCGCACTGCGCAGGGTGCGCAGGGCGACCGTGCCCCACGCTGCGAGCAGGACGACGTACAGCGCGACCGCGAGGCCGTGGATCGCCGACGATCCCGCAGTGGTGCCGAGGCCGGTCGCGCCGGTCACGCAGGTGCCGATCGGGAAGGTGAAACTCCACCAGGTGAGGGAGAACCTCAGGTGCTGACGGGCTGCATGAACGGTCAGGGCGGTCGCGAGGACGAACATCAACGCGCCGAACCCGCCCATGGAGATGCCGTAGATCAGTCCGAACACCCGCAGACCCTGGGCGAACGGATCGGCGATGGCGGATCCGGCGGCGTTGCCGAGCAGGTTGACGGCGGTGACGGACTGGCCGATCATGCCCAGGGTGATCCAGACCGTCGGAGCGGCCTGCACCGCAGGCATGCCGGCGTGCAGCAGACGCGAGTAGATCAACGTCATCGTCATCATGCCGATGACCAGGCTCATCCCGAACATCGCGTAGCAGGCCAGCAGAAGGGTGAGGCGGGCCTGTCCGGCGGGCATGTGGGGCAGCAGGAGGGCGCCGGTGGAGGCGGACACCATGGGCGGGACGATGGGCATCAGCCACGCAGGCAGGGCCGTCGCGGTGCTCTTGTCATGACGGGTGATCATCCGGAAGGGCACCCAGAGGCTGGTGGCCAGACCGGTGACGGTGCCAGCGCCCCAGAGCACGAAGTCCACGGCGACGGCCGCATTCGTCCCGATGACGTCCCGGCCGACCAGCAGGGTGCCGGCACCGACCGTCAACAGGGCCATCGGCGGGGCGCCGTAGAACTGACCCATCACCGGATGCCGGGCGTACCGGCGCGCGTTCGCGCGATGGCGGACCCAGTGCACGGAGAAGGCGGCCGAGAGGGCGACCAGGGCGAACGCCGCCGAGAGCCAGACGCAGACCGCGAACACGCGGAGCCCGATCACGTGGACGGGCAGGGTGGCAGCGGCGTTGGCCACGATGCCGGTGCCCATCACGGCGGCGAACCAGTTGGGCGTGATGTTCTCGAACACCGCTCCGGGATGTTCCAGGGCGCCGAGCAACCGGTGGCCGGAGCTCGATCCTGCGGTGGCGGCGCAGTGGTCGGCGGTGGCTGGGGGACGCAGGTGGGTCGCAGTGCTCATGACGACCACGATGCCGGTCGGCACGACCCGCGGGTAGAGGGCAATTGCTTGTCCCGACACAAGTGGAGCTTGTGTCACCATGGAAGGATGCTGAGCCGCCGCGTCCCCGATCTGATCGCACTGCAGCTGCTCCTGGCCGTGCAGGGTTCCGGCAGCCTGGCCTCGGCGGGGGCCGCTCTCGGGATCACCCAGCAGGCCGCATCGCTGCGGATGAAGGCCATGGAGGCGCAGATCGGCGTGCCGTTGCTGATGCGCAGCAGCCACGGATCGTCCCTGACGGCCGCCGGAGCGCTGGTCGCCCAGTGGGCGGCGCCGGTGATCGCCTCCGCCGACCGACTGGACGCCGGGATCGGATCATTGCAGAACACCCGGGACGCGCACCTGCGAATCGCGGCGAGTCTGACCATCGCCGAGCACCTCGCCCCCCGATGGTTCCTCGCGCTCCGGGCCGGCCAGCTGCGATCCGGGCAGGACCTGACGGACCTGGAGCTGACCACGACCAACAGCGGGGCGGTGGTGAGGGCGGTGATCGACGGCTCCGCCGATCTCGGCTTCATCGAGGCGCCCGGTGTCCCGACGGCCGTCCGGTCGAAGGTGGTGGACCACGACCACCTGGTCGTCGTCGTGGCCCCCGGTCACCCGTGGGGACGGCCAGGGCGTCAGGTCACGGTGGAAGAACTCGCCGGCACACCGCTGGTGAGCAGAGAAGTGGGATCCGGGACCCGGGATGCGTTCGTCAGGGCGCTCCAGGCGACGCTGCCCCGCGCCGCGCCATCGGCTCCGCCGGCGATCGAGCTGGCCACCGCCGCGGCGGTCCGCGCTGCGATCGCCGCCGGTACCGCTCCGGGCGCGATCAGCGCGCTGGCGGTCGCCGACGATCTCGCCCTCGGCCGTCTGGTGGAGGTGTCGATCGCCGGTCTCGACCTGCGTCGCGAACTGCGGGCGGTCTGGCGGTCCAGCGCCCAACCGCCGGCCGGTCCGGCCAGAGCGCTGGTGGCGGTGGCGATCTGGTCGGGGCGTCTGCCAGGCTCGGGGGCGTGAACGATCTCAGCGCCTTCATCTCCGGGCTCCCGAAAGCCGAACTGCACGTCCACCAGGTCGGGTCCGCCTCACCGGCCACCGTCGCCGCGCTCGCCGCGCGGTACGAGGGGCAGACCACCGTCCCCAGCGATCCGGACCGACTGGCCGACTTCTTCACCTTCACCGACTTCGCCCACTTCATCGAGGTCTACCTCGCCGTCGTCGACCTGATCCGGGACGCACAGGACGTCCACCAGCTCACCTACGACGTGGCCAGGGGCCTGGCCGAGCAGAACGTCCGCTATGCGGAACTGACGGTCACCCCGTTCACGTCGGTCCGCAGCGGCGTGCCGGCCCCGGAGTTCTGCGCCGCCATCGAGGACGCCCGGGTCCAGGCCGAACGCGACTTCGGGATCCTGCTCCGCTGGTGCTTCGACATCCCCGGCGAGGCCGGCGTCCCGGCCGCCGATGTCACGCTGGACATCGCCCTGTCCCTGCAGCCGGCGGGCCTGGTCAGCTTCGGACTCGGAGGACCGGAAATCGGCGTGCCCCGCCCGCAGTTCGCGCGGCATTTCGCCGCCGCGAGGGCGGCCGGGTTGCACAGCGTGCCGCACGCGGGCGAATCGACCGGCCCGCAGACCATCTGGGACGCGATCCAGACGTTGGGCGCCGAACGGATCGGGCATGGCATCACCGCGGCTCAGGACCCACTCCTGATGACGTACCTGGCGCAGCACCACATCTCGTTGGAAGTGTGCCCGACCTCCAATGTCTGCACCCGGTCGGTGGCCTCGCTCGCGGAGCACCCGCTGCCGGCTTTAATGGCGGCCGGGGTACCGATCACGATCAACTCCGACGACCCTCCCATGTTCTCCACCACCCTGGACCGGGAGTACGGCGTGGCGGCCTCGATCCTGGGACTGGACGCCCCCGGTGTAGCCGGCCTGGCCGAGGCAGCCGTGCTCGCCTCGTTCGCTGCGCCGCCGGACAAGGCCCGGATTCTGGAAGAAATACGCCAGTATCTCGCCGTGTACCGCGACATTGCGTAACATTTACCTCTAGCATCTCACTGAATGTCACTGGTGCACTGTCACAGGGGCTGAATCGACCGGCGGCCCGAGTGGTGTCGGTCGATCGGTCTGTCGTTCGTCATCGGATCCGTGGAGGCTGCGAAGCATGGGCGGAAGGGCGGTAGACAGACTTGGCCGCGCCCTGCGCGGAGGGCGTCGGCGCGCCGGTCGGCTGTTCGGCCGCGGCGGGACCGGGGCCCGCCTGGAATCCGAGCGAAGATTCCGAGAGGTCTTCCTGGCCAGCCCGGTGGGGATGGCGCTGGCCGACGAGAACGGGTTGTTCGTCGAGGTCAACCCGGCCTGGTGTGCACTGCTCGGGCGTCCCCCCGAGGCCTTGCTCGGGCATTCGGCGACGGAGTTCATCCACGACGAGGACCTGCGCCAACGCAGCCCGACGGGAGAACTCCCCGGGCGGACGATCGACGAGGACGGCGTGCTCCGGGTCGAGCGGCGATGGGTCCGGCCGGACGGCGAAATCCGGTGGGGCTGGCTGTCGGTCGCTTCCGTGCACGGCCCGGCCGGCGAGAAGTGGACCCTGGCCCACGCGCAGGACCTGACCGAACGCAAGCGCGTCGAGTCGGAACTGCAGCAGTCGCAGAACACCCTGACCGCGGTGGCACGGGTCGCCCACTGCGTGCAGTCCGGTGAGGATCCTCGTCCCGTGCTGGCCGCCGAGGTCCGCTGGCTCTCCCAGGCGTCGTCGGTCACGATCCTGGAGTCGACCGGGGTGGGCACCCTGACGGTGACCCACAGTCTGGGACACGAACTGGCCGGCGTCCAGATCCGGACGATGACCGGCGCGATCCTGCGCATCTGGCTGGGCGGGCCACCCGAGTTCATCACCGAGGCCGGCGACGACGACTGGGGCTTCGGCGACCTACCCGTCCCGGCGTCGACCGCAAGCTCCTGGTGGCAGCCGCTGTCGGACAGCGAGAGCATCATCGGCGTTCTGGTCGTGACCTGGGACCACGTCGTCGACGGACCCGACGGCCGGTCGGTGACATCGGTCAGAGCTCTGGCCGACGAAGCCGCCTCGGTGCTGACCGCCGCGAGGGTACGGATGGAACTCGAGACACTGGCCGACACCGATGCCCTGACGGGTCTGTCGAATCGGCGGGGGTGGCAGGCGAGCCTGCGGGATCTGGCCTCGACGGCGCGGCAGTCCGGCCGCCCGTTGACCCTGGCCCTGATCGATCTCGATCACTTCAAGTCGTACAACGATGCCTACGGTCATCACCACGGCGACGTGCTGCTGCGGAATTTTGCGGCACGGGCCCAGGGCATGCTGCGCAAGGCGGACGTGATCGCCCGGTGGGGCGGTGAGGAGTTCGCGATCGGACTGCCGGGCTGCGGAGCCGCGGACGCCGGACCACTGCTCGACCGCCTGCGGCAGGTCGTCCCGGACGGCCAGACCTGCTCGATCGGGTACGCGACCCTGTTGCCCACCGAATCGCCGACCGAGTGCCTCGTGCGAGCAGACTCCATGCTCTACCGCGCCAAGCGGGAGGGTCGCAACCGCGTGGTCGGGGCCGCCGATTCGACCGCGCCATCCGCCGACTGAGCGGACCGCGGGGCTGATCCATCGCCCACCCGGTGTCCATCGCACCCGGTGTCCATCGCACTCGGTGTCCATCGCACTCGGTGTCCATCGCGCACCCGGTGGCGGTCGGCGTGTCGGACCACCCGAACCCCTACCCGTCAGCACTAGGCTGACGGACACTCCGAATGGCAGCGGGCGCTCAGCGAGCCTCCGGATAGTTGTTCGTGCCCATGGGTTCTGAAGATCCGGCCGCCGTTGTCGATAGCTTGCCACCGATCCCGTCCTGGCTGTTCGCAGGGGCAGGTCCCGGTGCGGAGGGAGCGCGATGACGTCGAAATCCCGGGACGGCCGGACGGGTCTGGCCGCGCCGGGCCGGGCCGCCGGGCAGACTCGTCGTGGACAGCGCCCCTACGCCACCGGTCTGGATGGCATCCGAGCCATCGCCGTCGTCTGCGTGGTGCTATATCACGCGGGGGTGCCCGGCTTTCGCGGCGGCTTCGTCGGCGTCGACCTGTTCTTCGTGCTGTCCGGGTACCTGGTGACGACCCTGATGCAACGGGAACACGATCTGACCGGACGCCTGGACGTACCCGCGTTCTTCCGGCGGCGTGCCACACGTCTGCTGCCCGCGCTGGGATTCATGCTCGTCGTCGTCTGTGCCGCGACCTTGATGCTCGGGCGGGACCTGGGAGCCGGTCTGCGGAGCCAACTACTGGGGGCCTTCACCTTCTCCAGCAACTGGGTGCAGATCTCGACCGGGTCGTCCTACGTCGACCGGGCGGAACCGGCGGTGCTGACCCACCTGTGGTCACTTGCCGTCGAGGAGCAGTTCTACCTGCTGTGGCCGGCGATCGCCCTGTTGTTGCTCGGCGCCGTCGGAGCCCGGCACCGCCGGGTGGGACTCGTCCTCGCGGCTGCGCTCGCATCGGGTGCGTTGATGGCCACCACGTTCTCCTCCGGGATGGATCCGACCAGGGTCTACGTCGGGACCGACACGCACGGGTTCGGCCTCCTCCTGGGCGCCGCACTGGCTCTGGGCCGGCCGTCCTCCGACGTCGATCCGGTTCGACGGACCAGGCCGATCGCTCCGACCGGGCTCGCCTGCTCCGCCGGGCCGATCGCCCTCCTCACGGTGCTGACCGGGGTGGCGGTGCTCACGGACTCCTCCCCGCTCACCTTCCGCGGCGGTCTGTTCGGCATCGACATCGCGGCGGTCGTGCTGGTCGCCGTCACCGTGCGCGGGGCGGGTCCGGTCGCCCGGCTCCTCGGCCATCGGGCTCTTCGTTGGTGGGGGCTGCGTTCCTATGCGCTGTACCTGTGGCACTGGCCTGCGTTGGTGATCGCCGACCGGACGCTGTCGGCGATCGTCGGCCGAACGGCGTCCGCCGCCATTGCGATCGGCGTGGCGGTGGTGGCGGCGGAGGTCTCCTGGCGCATCGTCGAGCAACCCGTGCGCCGGTGGGGCGTGGCCGGCTACCTGGCATCGATCCGGGTCACCCTGCTCGGCGGTCCGGTCCGGGTCCGTCGTCGCAGCGCCGGGTGGGCGGCCGCCGGATCGTTCGCCCTCGTGCTGGCCCTGGCCGCGTGCAGCGTCGTCGCCGCTCCGCGCGAGAGCGAGCTCGCTGTGTCGCTGGCGGCGGGGGAGCAGGCCATCGCGGCCGCCGGCCACTCGACGGACCCGGATCCGTCACCCAGGACGGCGCCGGCCGTGTCGCACCGGCAATCGTCGTCGGTCGCCGCTCCGGTGATGAACGGGCTCCCCACCTCGAGCACGACCACGACCTCGACCTCGACCTCGACCACGACCACGAACTCCGGTTCGACCTCGACCACGAGCTCGACCTCGACTTCGAGGTCGCCGGGGAAGCCCCTCATGACGCCGTCGCTCCCGCCGTCGACGAACCCGCGATCGCCGCAGCACACCACGGCGGCGCCACCGCCGTCGAGGGCCGTCCGGCGCCCGGTCACCGTTGCCGTACGGGCGCCACCGGAGGTGCCGGCCATCACGGGCGGCGATCTGAGCGCCATCGGCGACTCGGTGATGCTGGCCTCGGCGCCGGCCCTCCTGGCACGCTTTCCCGGCGCCGATCTCGATGCGGTGGTGGGCCGGCAGCTGTGGGATCTGGGTTCGGTGATCGCGCCGAAAATCGCCGAGGGCACCCTGCGGCGCGATCTGGTGGTCGGCCTCGGGACCAACGGGACGGACTCGGCCGGCCACATCGAGGCCGCACTCACCCAGGTCCCGGCCTCCACGGTGGTGGTGCTGGTGAACAGCTACGTGCCGGACGGCTGGCAGGACGTGGCCAATACCAGTCTCGCCACGGCGGCGGCTTCGCGACCGCATACCTGCGTGGCGGACTGGCACGGAGCGATCAGCGCACGACCCGGGCTGCTCGGTGCGGACGGCATCCACCCGTCGGGGCCGGGCGGCGAGCTGTATGCCTCGGTCATCACGGACGCCTTGAGTCGTTGCCGGTGACGGCTCGGCGTACTCGTCGCCGTCAGGTCGATGTGTGCTCGCCGTCGGATTCGGTCCGAAAGCTGGCGTAACCGTCTGATCACAGTGCACAATGACCTCAGCACTGCAGTTGCTGCACACCGGTCACACGGTGCCGTCAGCGACAGTCGAGATTTGAAGACAGGATCAGGGCGAGAACAGCAGGATCACGCGTCGGTCAGATGTATCCACGTCGGGGAAGACGTTGGAGCTCGATCGGAGGTGGACTGTGGTGACTCGTGGGTCGAATGCGTCCGGAGGAAATTCTCAGGGCGTCATCTTTGTGCACTCGGCACCGGCGGCGATCTGCCCGCACGTCGAGTGGGCGATCTCGGGCGTGATCGGGGATCGGGTGTCGCTGTCCTGGACGGCGCAACCGGCGTCTCCGGGTCAGCTGCGCGCCGAGGTCGGCTGGAAGGGCGAGGCCGGCACCGCCGGACGGATTGCGTCCGCTCTGCGCGCCTGGCCGATGCTGCGCTTCGAGATCACCGAGAACGCGAGCGGGACAGCCGACGGGGAGCGCGTCTGCCACGTCCCGGGTCGCGGCATCTGGCGGTCCGGGATGTCTGCCAACGGTGACGTCGTTCTCGGCGAGGACCAGATCCGCTCGCTGATGGAACGGGCCACGAGCCTGGACGGTCTGCGTCATGCGCTGTCGTCGGCCATCGGGTCCGAGGTGGACGCCGAGCTGGAGCCCTTCCGGCGCGCTGGCGAGGGCACCCCCGTGACCTGGCTGCACCAGGTCGGCTGAGCGGGCACAACCGACACGGGTCTTGGACGTCCTTCCGGCGGTCCCCACGATCGGTGGGGCCGGTCGAAGGGGTGCGTGGGCTCTTGGCAACACGAAGTGGTCGGTTGACCGTCGGCCTCCTGACCGCTGTGGTCGTGCTGCTGGTGATCGGCAGTGCCGGCGCGTTCGCGATCGCCCGTCACCAACGCGGGTCCGCCGGGGTGGCTGCGCCGGACCCGGCCGCGTCCCGGCTCCCGCCGCACCCCCAGCAGGCGCCGGGCAGTTCGGCCGGCGGTGCCACGTCCACCGAAGGCCAGGGCACCCAGCAGCCGGTCAGGTCGACGGGCGAGGCGCCCCCGGCGTCGTCGGCGGCGGCTTCGCCGATGGCGTCGGCATCCACCGACGCCGGGCCGGCGCCGGAGACCGATCCCGCGACGGCCCCGGTGGGTCCGTCGAACAACCTCACGGTGCAGATGTCGCCGTCCACCCGCACCCACGCACGCTCGCAGGATGTCCAACAGGTGCTGCAGACCTACTTCGACGCGATCAACCAGCACGACTACTCCAGCTGGACCCAGTCGGTGACGAAGACCCTTGCCTCTCACCAGACAGGTCAGCAGTGGCTTCTGGCGTACGCGACGACCGTCGACTCGAGCATCTGGATGCAGTCGATGCGGGACGACCCCCTGCAGGTCCAGATCCACTTCACGTCGCAACAGGACCCGGATCTGGCCCCGGTCGACCTGAAGGTCGGCTGCATCCACTGGACCCTGACCTATCAGCTCGCCGATCAGGACGGCCGGTTGGCCATCGGATCGACGGTCGACGGAAGTGTCGACTACGTCAAGTGCTGACGCCGGTCGCCGGTCGCCGGTCGTCGGTTGACGGTGGCAGCTCCGGCGTCCGCTACAGCGGGATGTTGCTGTGCGCTCCGCGGCCGGCCGGTGCGGAGGCGAGCGCCTCTGCGACGCGACGGCGGGTCTCGGCCGGCGTGATGACCTCGTCGACGACACCGAGTTCGATTGCGCGATTGACACCGCCCGCGACCTTCTCGTGCTCGATCGCCAGCGCCGCGTGCAGAGCCTCGCGCTCGTCGTCCGGAGCGGCGGCCAGCTTGCGCTTGTGCAGGATCCCGACGGCGGCCTTCGCCCCCATCACCGCGATCTCGGCATCGGGCCACGCGAAGACCGCCGTCGCGCCGAGGGCTTTGGAGTTCATCGCGATGTAGGCCCCGCCGTACGCCTTCCTGGTGACCAGGGTGACGCGGGGGACCACTGCCTCAGCGAAGGCGTGCAACAGCTTCGCCCCCCGCCGCACGACGCCGTCCCACTCCTGTCCGACACCCGGCAGATACCCGGGGACGTCGACGATGACCAGCAGGGGGATGCCGAAGGCGTCACACATCCGGACGAACCGTGAGGCCTTCTCGGCCGAGGTGGAGTCCAGGCAGCCGCCAAGGCGAATCGGATTGTTCGCCACCACCCCGACGCTGCGACCGGCCAGCCGACCCAGCCCGATGACGATGTTCGGCGCCCACTTGGCCTGGAGCTCCTCCATCGGCTCGTCCAGGATGCGGTCGATCACCGGCCGGACGTTGTAGGCCCGGTTGCGCTGCTCGGGCAGCACGTTGCCCAGTTCCGGATCGTCGGCCATGCCGGCGACGCCCGCGATCCCCGGCCGCGAGAACAGCGCGAAGACGCGGCGGGCGCGGACGTAGGCGTCCTCCTCCGAATCCGACACGATGTGCACCACACCGGATTTGCGGCCGTGCGCAGACGGTCCGCCGAGCGCTTCCATGTCGACCTGCTCGCCGGTCACCGACCGGACCACGTCAGGCCCGGTCACGAACACCCTGCCTTCGGGCGACATGATGACGACATCGGTCAGCGCCGGACCGTAGGCCGCACCCCCGGCGGCCGGGCCGAGGACCACCGAGATCTGCGGGACGCGACCCGAGGCCCTGACCATCGCCGCGAACACCTGCCCGACACCGTCCAGCGCCTCTACACCCTCGGCCAGGCGCGCGCCGCCGGAGTGCCAGATGCCGATCACCGGGATGCGTTCCCGGATCGCAGCGTCGATGGCGTCCACGATGTGACGGCAACCGGCCGAGCCCATGGCCCCGCCCATCCGGGTGGCGTCTGTGCAGTAGGCGATCACCTTGGACCCGTCGATCCGCCCCCGGACGACCGAGACACCGGAGGTGTCGGTGGCATGCAGCGGGACCACCGTCTCCGGGTCGAGCAACTTGGCCAACCTGACCTCGGGCTCGCGGAAGTCGAGCTTTCGCGGGCCGGGCCCGGCCGCCTGGGCCGGCTGTTCAGCGGTCATGCTCACAGCAACTCCTGACATCTGTGCTTCGCCGGGAGGCGATGAATCCCTCGCCGGACGGCGATGACTTGTTCGCCGGGAGGCGATGACTTGTTCGCCGGGAGGCGATGACTTGTTCGCCGGGAGGCGATGACTTGTTCGCCGGGAGGCGATGACTTGTTCGCCGGGAGGCGATGACTTGTTCGCCGGGAGGCGATGACTTGTTCGCCGGGAGGCGACGATCGGTGCGGGAGGGGCTATTTGGTGAACACGAGGGCGACGTTGTGACCGCCGAAGCCGAACGAGTTGTTGACGGCCGCCGTAATCGTGGTCTCGCGGTTCTTGGTGGCGATGTCGGCGTGCACCGCAGGGTCGAGATTGAAGATGTTGCGGGTGCCGGGGATGATCCCGTACTTGAGCGTCAGGACGGTGGCGATGCTCTCGACGGCGCCGGTTGCGCCGAGCATGTGGCCCGTCATCGACTTGTTCGCGGTCAGCACGACCTGGTCGCCGAAGATCTGCACCGCCGTGTTGGCCTCCGGGATGTCGCCGACCGGCGTCGACGTCGCATGGGCGTTGACGTGGCCGATCTCGGACGCCGACATGTCCGCTGACACGAGCGCCTTGCCGATGGCGCGGGCCGCGCCGTTGCCGTTCGGGTCGGGGGCGCTGACGTGGTAGGCGTCGTTGGACATCCCCACCCCGGCGAGCCTGCCGTAGATTTTGGCGCCGCGGGCTCTCGCGTGGTCGGCGTCCTCCAGGACCACCATTCCGGCGCCCTCACCGAGCACGAACCCGTCCCGATCGACGTCCCAGGGGCGCGAGGCGGTCTCGGGGTCGTCGTTCCGGGTGCTCATCGCCCGCATCTGCGAGAACCCGGCGATCGGCAGTGGGTGGATGCAGGCCTCCGCGCCACCGGCGATGACCACGTCGACCTCACCGGACTTGATCAGCCGGAACGCCCACGCCAGGGCCTCCGCACCGGATGCGCAGGCGGAAACGGGCGCGTGGACCGCCCCGCGGGCCTTCACCCACAGGGCGACCGTGGACGCCGGTCCGTTCGGCATCAACATGGGGACGGTGAGGACGGCGACCTTCCGCAGCCCCTCCGTCTCCAGGAGGTCGTCCTGGTTCATCAGGCTGACGGCTCCACCGATTCCGGTACCGACCACGACGCCGAGCCGCTCCGGATCCATCTCCGGAGCACCGGCATCGGCCCAGGCCTCGCGGGCGGCGATCAGGGCGACCTGTTCGCTCCGATCCAGCCGACGGGCCTCCACGCGGGAGAGCACCTCGGACGGATCCACCTTGAGAGCTGCACCGATGCGGACCGGCAGGTCGTACTGCGCCACCCTGGGGTCGGTCAGCGGACCGACCCCGCTGACTCCGTCCAGCAATGCCTGCCAGGTCTCCTGGGCAGTTCCGCCGATGGGGGTGGTCGCGCCGATGCCGGTGACGACGACGTCGCGGTCGTTGCTCATACCGCGCTCACGAGCCTTCCGCAGGCGGACGGCCTCTGCCGTGCGCCCAGTGTTCCCGACTGTGTTCCCGACTCGATCCGGGCCGAGCTGTGCTGCTCGCTCATACCTTGTTGGCCTCGATGTAGGTGACGGCGTCACCAACGGTCTTGAGCTTGGCCAGCTCGTCGTCCGGGATCTTCACACCGAACTTGTCCTCGGCCTGCACCGCGATCTCGACCATCGACAGCGAGTCGATGTCCAGGTCGTCGGTGAAGGACTTGTCGGCGGTGACGTCGGCAGCCGGGACGCCGGCGACCTCTTCGACGATCTCGCCGAGGCCGGCGAGGGTGTCCTCGTTGCTCACGGTGATTCCTTTCGGTGGTGATGTCCTCTTCCCGGGGACCCGGGAGGAAGTTGGCGCTGCACGGACGAACTCAGCGAGCACCGCAGGCACAGTGTTCCAGCCGCAGCGGCCTCCGCGTGCCGCAGGCCCGCCGCGGATCGCCTCACGGACAGCGGAAGACCTGGCCCGCGTAGGTGAGCCCGGCGCCGAAGCCGACGGCCAGGACGATTTCTCCGGGGGATACGTGGCCGGCCTGGCGCATCCGGTCGAGGGCGATCGGGATCGACGCCGACGACGTGTTGCCGGAGGTGACGATGTCCTTCGCCACCCGCATCTGCGGGTTGGCGCCGGCGGCCACCAGCTTCTTGGCGATGGACTCGACGATGCGCAGGTTGGCCTGGTGCGTCACCAGGACGTCGATGTCGGAAAGCTGCAGGCCGGCCAGCTCGACCGCCCTGATCGCGACCGGCGCGATGGCCGTGGTGGCCCAGCGGAACACCGCCTGGCCCTCCTGGATGAAGCTCGCATCACGGGACTCGATCCGGATGGCCCTGGTCTGGTGCTCGTCGCTTCCCCAGGCGACCGGGCCGATACCCGGTTCGTCCGACGCCGAGACCACGGCCGCTCCGGCGCCGTCGGCGAAGATGATGGCCGTCGCGCGGTCGACCGGATCGGTCCAGGCGGTGAGCTTCTCGGAGCCGACCACCAGGACGTTCCTGGCACTGCCGGCCCGGATGGCGTGGTCGGCTGCGGCCAGTGCGTAGCAGAACCCGGCGCAGGCCGCGTTCAGGTCGAACGAGCCGGGAGCGGAGATGTCCAGCGCCAGGGCGATCTGGGTGGACGTGTGCGGCACCTGGGACTCGGTGGTGCAGGTCGCGACGATGACGGTGTCGATGTCCGACGGCTCGAGACCCGCGTCGGCCAGCGCCTTCCCGCCGGCGATGGCGCCCATCGAGGCGACGGTGTCCTGATCGCCCGCGACGTGCCGCTCGGCGATGCCGACGCGACTCTGGATCCACTCGTCGTTGGTCTCCATGATCTTGGACAGGTCGTCGTTGGTGACGATCTGCTCCGGCCGGAAGTGCCCGAGGCCGACGATCTTCGACCCGTTCCTCGTGGCCGGGTGGGAAATCTGGACCGCGCTCATACCTGGGACCTCACTGGACTCGACGGTGATGCGGTGCTGGTCGGTGCTGCCGTGCTGTGTTCGGCGATGAAGGCCGCGGCCTTGTCGAGGTCATCGGGGCTCTTCAGGGCCAGCGTGGCCACCCCCTTCAGGTCCCGTTTGACCAGCCCGACCAGGGTGCCGGCCGGGGGAAGCTCCAGCACGCCCGTCACCCCGAGCCGGGACAGCATGGCCATGCAGGCATCCCAGCGCACCGGGCGGGTCACCTGGGCCGACAGCAGATCCAGGTAGGCGCGGCCGGTGGGGACGACGGACCCGTCGGAGTTCGTCAGCAACGGCCTGGTCGGATCGACCGCGGTGACACCCCGCAGGAAGTCCTCCACCGCCTGTTGCGCCGGCGCCATGTAGCGGGTGTGGAACGCCCCGGCCACCGGTAGCGGGATGATCCGTGCCCCGGCGGGCGGATCCGCGGCGAGCGCGGCAAGGGCGTCGGTGGTACCGGCGGCCACGATCTGACCGCCGCCGTTGACGTTGGCGCCCACCAGGTCCAGCGCGTCGAGCGCGGCGAGGACGACGTCGCTGTCGCCGCCGAGGACGGCGGACATCGACGTCGGGGCCAGGGCGCAGGCCAGGCCCATGGCGGCACCGCGGATGCCGGCGGCCCTGACCGCGGTCTTCGGGTCGATGATGCCGGCCAGGGCCGCGGCGGCGAGTTCGCCGACCGAATGTCCGGCGCAGGCGAAGTCCTGCGGAAGTGGCAGGACGGCCGCGGCCAGCAGGGCGGAGGCGACGACCAGCGGCTGCGTCACCGCGGTGTCCTTGATCTCCTCGGCGCCAGCTGTGGTGCCGAGGCGCGGCAGGTCGATGCCGGCCGCCTCGGCGAACGTCGCCGCCAATGGGGAGAGCCCGGGAACCTCCAGCCAGGGAATCAACATTCCGGGCTTCTGAGCTCCCTGTCCAGGGGCGACGATGGCCAGCACGCCCTTAGCAAACCACGGCCGACGTTCGGTTGAGTGTTCGGCAGTCCTACCAAGTCGCGACCGATGATTAGTAGGAATCCTACAAAGCGGCTGGTGTGTTCGTCCAAAATGGCACGAGTGCGCCGCACCGCGGGTGACGGCTCCGCGCCCAGGCTCCCCTGCCCACGAGAGATCCTCGCTCACGGGAGGATCCTCGCTCACAGGAGATCGTCGAGCCGGCCGATGGCCATGGCCGTCTGCAGGACGAACGCCTCCCGACTGGTGGTCGCGTCCAGGCCGGTGATGTCGGCGATCCGGCGCAACCGGTACCGGACGGTGTTGGCGTGCACGAAGAGCAGACGCGCGGTGGGTTCCAGTGCGCCGCCGGTGGCGAGGTAGGTGTCCAGGGTGTTCGGCAACGGATCGCCGGCGACCATCAGGGGGGTATAGACGCTGCGGCGCAAGTATTCCCGTGCCTCGTCATCGCCGGCCATGACCCGCTCGGGCAGGAGGCTGTCGGCATCGACACCGCGCGGAGCCCAGGGCCAGGCCCGCACCGCCCTGATCCCGGAAAGGGCCGAGCGGGCCGAGTTCATCGCACCGGACAGCCCGGTGCCGATGGGGCCGCGGACGATCGGGCCGGGTCCATAGGTGTCCAGCAGCGCGTCCACGCCGGTCGAAAGGGCTTGTTCGTCCGGAGCCGACAGCACCAGGATGAGGCGGTCACCGTGGAGACCGGCCAGGGCGGCGACACCCAGGCCGGCGGCTCGTTCCGCCGCACCGGCGATCAGGGCCGACTGCCGAATGCGCTCGGCCGAGGACGCGGCACCGAACCTGGTTTGGCGTCTCGCCTCGGACGGGTCGCTCTCGGGCCTCGACGAGGCCGGGGGCGACCCGACCACCACCGTCACCGGGCCGGAGAAGTCCCAGCTCAACGCGGCCGCCCGGGAGGCGAGGGAGTCGCCCCCCTCTCCGCGGACGATGCTGTCCACGACCAGGGCCTCCAGTCGCTGGTCCCAGGCCCCCCGTGATTCGGCCGCCGCGGCGTAGACGCCGGCCGCCGAGAAGGCGACCTCCCGGGAGTACCGCAGCAGCGAGTCGGCCAGCACGGCAGACTCGGCCGGGTCGGCGGCCAGCGCCGGCAGATGGTCCTCGGCGACCGAGATCGCGATCCTCACCAGCTCGACGGTGCGGTGCAGCGTGACGCTCCGCGCCAGCTCCCTCGGCGCCGCACCGAACACCGCCTCGGTCAGCTTGAATCCGTCGAGCCCGCCGCCGACCCAACCGACGTAGCCGGCGATCCCGGCCTGCGCGACGAGCGTGACCCAACTCCGTTGCAGGGCGGGCAGGGATCGGAACCAGGGCAGACGCTCGTCCATCAACGCCACCGACCGGGTGGCCAGGCCGCTGGCCGCGCGCTCCACCTTCCGCAGCGTGGGCTCGCTGACGACCGACCTCCGCTCGGACGCCGAGGGATCGGTGGGGTTCACCCGTCCAGCGTCGCACGGCCGGTCAAGGTGCGTCGAGCGGCGACTTCTGGTCACTTCACGGGCGATTTGCCCGTTCCGGGTCACCGCTCGATGCGCGGAACCCTCGGCCTATTCGGGCGTGACGTTCGTGGCCTGGGGATCCTTCGGGGACTGCTCCACCTCGAAGGTCACCCGCTGGCCCTCTTCGAGCGACTTGTACCCCGACCCACCGATGGCGGAGTAGTGGACGAAGACATCGCCGGTCCCGTCTTCTGGGGAGATGAAGCCGTAGCCCTTCTCCGCGTTGAACCACTTCACAGTTCCCTGTGCCATACCTGCTCTCCTCGAGCCGTGACCGCGGCCCTGGGCCGCGGGCTTCCTGCTCCCCGGCCGGGACGAATCCGATCGGGGGGATGCGTCCGTTCCCACCGCGCGGGCGAGGGGGAAGGGCGACAACGGCCCAAAGATACAACGCACTCCCACGGCTGGCTAGGGTCCCGCCGGAGCGAGGATGCAGCACCGGCGAGTCCCTCTACGGGACCCGCCGGGGAACCTTGCTCAGGCGTCTCCGCCCGCGTTCCCGGAGGTTCCGGCCTTCGCGTCGTGCAGCTGGTAGCGCTCGACCGCCTCCGATGCCGCGCCCTCGCGATAGCCGCCCTGACGCTCCAGCGCGGCCAGCGCGGCGACCGTCATCGACGGGCCGTCGATCAGGAAGTGACGACGCGCGGCCGCCCTGGTATCGGAGAAGCCGAAACCATCCGCACCCAGGGCCACGAAATCGCCGGGCACCCAGGGAGCGATCTGGTTCTGCACCGCCCGCTGGAAGTCGCTCGTGGCGATCACCGGGCCCGGACGGTCGGCCAGGGCCGTGGTGACGTACGGCTCGGTGTGGTGCCCGGACGGGTCCAGCAACTTGGCGCGCTCGATGGCGTCACCCTCGCGCCGCAGCTCCGACCAACTCGTGACCGACCACACGTCGGCCGCCACGTCCCAGTCCCGGGCGAGCAGCTCCTGGGCTTCCAGCGCCCAGCGCACCCCGACCCCGGAGGCCAGCAATTGAACGCGGGCCCTTCCGTCGGTCTCCGTCGCGGGGGCCAGCAGGTACATGCCCTTGAGCAGTCCCTCGACATCCAGGTTCTCCGGCTGGGCCGGTTGTACATAGGGCTCGTTGTACAAGGTGATGTAGTAGACGATGTCCTCGCCGCCGAACTCGCCGGCCGACGCGGTGATCCCGGAACCGGAGGCTTCCGGGCCGCCGTACATCCGGCGCATGCCGTCCTTGACGATGTGGCCGATCTCGTACCCGTAGGCCGGGTCGTAGGCGACCACGTGCGGCATGGTCGCGGCGAGCAGGTGCGAGTGCCCGTCGGCGTGCTGCAGCCCCTCGCCGGTGAGGGTCGTGCGGCCGGCGGTCGCGCCGAGCACGAACCCGCGGCACATCTGGTCGCCCGCGGCCCACAGTCCGTCACCGGTCCGCTGGAAACCGAACATCGAGTAGAAGATGTACATCGGGATCATCGGCTCGCCGTGTGCGGCGTAGGTGCTGGCGACGGCCGTGAAGGTGGCGACCGAGCCGGCCTCGTTGATGCCCTCGTGCAGGATCACGCCCTGCTCGGATTCCTTGTACGCCAACATGAGATTGGCGTCAACGGCGGTGTAGAGCTGGCCCGCCGGGTTGTAGATCTTCTGCGACGGGAAGAACGAGTCCATGCCGAAGGTGCGCGCCTCGTCCGGGATGATCGGCACGATGCGCTTGCCGATCTCCGGATCCTTGAACAGGTCGCGGACCAACCGGACGAAGGCCATCGTGGTGGCGATCTCCTGCTTGCCCGAACCGCGGTTCACCACCTTGTACGTCTCGTCGCCGGGCAGCTTCAGCGGCTTCGCGGTGACCCGTCGTTCCGGCACGTAGCCGCCCAGCCGGGACCGGCGCTCCTGCAGGTACTGGATCTCCGGAGCGTCCTCGCCTGGGTGGTAGTAGGGAGGCTGGTACGGGTTCTCCTCCAGTTGCGCATCGCTGATCGGGATGTGCAGCTCGTCCCGGAAGGACTTGAGGTTGTCCAGGGTCAGCTTCTTCATCTGGTGCGTGGCGTTGCGGCCCTCGAAGGAGGATCCGAGGTGGAAGCCCTTGATGGTCTTGGCCAGGATGACGGTCGGCTGCCCCACGTGGTGGGTGGCCGCGTGATAGGCGGCGTGGACCTTCTTGTAGTCGTGGCCGCCCCGCTTGAGGGCCCAGATCTCGTCGTCGCTCATGGCGGCGGTCATCGCCTTGGTGCGCGGATCACGCCCGAAGAAGTGCTCCCGGACGTAGGCACCGTCGTTGGCCTTGTAGGTCTGGTAGTCGCCGTCCGCGGTGGTGTTCATAAGGTTGACAAGGGCGCCGTCCTTGTCCGCGTGCAGGAGGGCGTCCCACTCGCGTCCCCAGACGACCTTGATGACGTTCCAGCCCGCTCCGCGGAAGAACGACTCGAGTTCCTGGATGATCTTGCCGTTGCCGCGTACCGGACCGTCGAGGCGCTGCAGGTTGCAGTTGATGACGTACGTCAGGTTGTCGAGGCCGTCGATGGCCGGCAGATGGATCAGGCCGCGCGATTCCACCTCGTCCAGCTCGCCGTCGCCCAGGAAGGCCCAGACGTGCTGCTGCGAGGTGTCCTTGATGCCGCGGTGGTGCAGGTACCGGTTGACCCTGGCCTGGGCGATGGCGTTCATCGGGCCCAGACCCATCGAGACCGTCGGGTGCTCCCAGAAGTCGGGCATCAGCCGCGGGTGCGGGTACGACGGCATGCCGCCGCCCGGGTGCGAGACCTCCTGACGGAAGCCGTCCAGCTTGTCGGCGCTGAGCCGTCCTTCGAGAAAAGCTCTGGCGTACATGCCGGGGGAGGCGTGGCCCTGGAAGAAGACGTGGTCGCCGCCGCCCGGATGGTTCTTGCCGCGGAAGAAGTGGTTGTAGCCGACTTCGTAGAGGCTGGCGGAGGAGGCATAGGTGGAGATGTGGCCGCCGACGCCGACGCCGGGCCGCTGGGCCCGGTGGACCATGATCGCCGCGTTCCAGCGGATCCAGTTCCGGTAGCGGCGCTCGATTTCTTCGTCGCCCGGGAAGAACGGCTCCGACTCGGTGGCGATGGTGTTGATGTAGTCGGTGGTCGTCAGGGCGGGCAGGCCGACGTGCTGCTCGTTCGCGCGGCCGAGCAGCCGCATCATCAGGTACCTGGCACGCTGCTGCCCGCCCGCGTCGACCATGGCGTCGAACGAGTCGAGCCACTCCTGGGTCTCTTCGGGGTCGGCGTCCGGGAACTGGGCGGCGAAGCCGTCCTGGATGAGGTGATGACGCGAGGGGCCGGAATCTGTTCCGGCCGGGCGCGGCGTCAGGGAGGAAGCCAAGGGATCTCCTCGTCATACGTCCGACGGACGTGGCAGCGCCAATGAGCACTCCGCCGTCGAACGGGTGGATTATCTGGTCGCGCCGGGTGGGAGCGACCGCCACCCGTCATCCTTCCGCATCCGCCCCCGCTCTGCCGCCGCGGGCCGGTTCGGCAGGGCTGATGGTGGGTCGAAGTTCTCGAACCGGCCAACACTTGCATAATGTTGGGCACGCCGGGGCAGTGATTCGTCACGAAGTCTGGCCAGGTGCGTCGGATCGCAAGGGTCCGGGGTGCGAGCACCATCCAGGGATCACCGGGTAGGAAGGCACGAGAACAACAGTGACTGAGGTCTCGGGGCAGGCGGAAGCCGTCGCTGTCCGGCTCGGCCTGAAGGCGGGCGACGTGGTCGGCGAAATCGGATACGACGACGACGTCGACCACGATCTACGGGAAGCCGTCGAGGGAATCATCGGCTCGGAACTGCTCGACGAGGATGCAGACGACGTCCTGGATGCAGTGATCCTCTGGTGGCGCGAGGAGGACGGGGATCTGACCGACGCGTTGGTCGATGCCATCACCCTGCTCGCCGACACCGGGGTGATCTGGTTGCTGACACCCAAGACGGGCAGCCAGGGCTACGTCGAACCGAGCGACATCGCGGAGGCGACCAGGACGGCCGGGCTGGCCCAGACCACCACCGTGCCCGGCGGCCTGCTGTGGATGACGGCCAAGCTGGCCCGGGCGAAACAGGGCCGCATCAGGCGCTGAAGCTGCTGTCCACCAACCTTTCTCGTTCAGTTTCCCCACCCACCCCACCCCTCACCAAAGGCAGGATGCATGTCAGTCGAAGTCGGATCGCTCGCCCCGGATTTCACCCTTCCGGACTCGGATCGGGCGCCGTTCAAGCTGTCCGAACACCGGGGCAGGAAGGCCGTTCTCGTGGTCTTCTACCCGTTCGCCTTCTCGGGGACCTGCACGGCCGAGCTGTGCAGCCTGCGCGACGATCTGGCCTCGTTCCAGAACGAGCGGGTACAGGTCGTTGCCGTCTCCACCGACCCGGCGCCGTCCCTCAAGGCATGGGCGGCCGCGCAGGGCTACGACTTCCCGCTGCTGTCCGACTTCTGGCCGCACGGCGAGGTCGCCAAGACCTATGGCGTCTTCCACGACCAGGGCGGTATGGCCGTGCGCGGCACTTTCCTCGTCGGCCTCGATGGTGTGGTCACCTTCGCCGAGGTCAACGGACCGGGCGAGGCAAGGGACCAGGCCTCCTGGAAGCGGGCCGTCGCGGCCCTGCCGGCCGGCTGATCTCCGCGTCCGCCTGTCGGCCGGCGCTCGTTCGCTGTCGAGGTCCTCGGGTCGGCGGTGTGCTGCGGAAGCCTCCGGGCGTGCGGTGGTGCGCTGCGGCGGTCCCGGACGTGGGATGATTCGCCGACCAGCCTGAACTTCGCGACGTTCGGTGCTGTCACCTGCACCAGGGCGCGTAGCTCAGCGGAAGAGCTCCCGGTTTACACCCGGGCGGTCGGGGGTTCGAAACCCTCCGCGCCCACCGATGGATCGTCGTCGGCGAGAATCCAGCAGGCGCCGGTCATCACGCAGCGCACTCCACCGATGGTGGGTCCCGTCCGCGCCGGGTTGGCCCGAGTGGCCGACGTTCAGTCCAGAAATTCGCATGACTGCCGTAGTTCGGTGCCTGTACTCGGGCACCGAACTACTCCAACGATGTCGTTTTCGCTGGAACCCCGGGCGGTACCCGCAGCCGAGGGCCATCGGCTGCCTACTAACTGCCCCAGCTGATTCCGCAGAGGCGATCTCAGCGCCTCGCGTTCCCGCGGGGAGCAGACGGACCCCGGGGTGCGGCCGTGGGTCGGCCGGGTCTGGCGTCATCGGCGCAAATTCCGAAGGTGGTGCCGATCCGTCTACCGATCGGTACCGGATGACGCCGGGTGGTCCGGACCCAGAATTTGTCGGTGCGGATCTCAGGCGGTGATGGTGTCGAGGGTGACCTCGATGTTGCCCCTGGTGGCGTTCGAGTAGGGGCAGACCTGGTGGGCGGCCTCCACGAGGGCCTCGGCAGTGGCCTGGTCGACACCGGACATCTCGACGTGCAGGGCAACGCTCAGACCGAAGCCGCCCGTGTCGTTCGGGCCGATCCCCACGTCGGCGAACACCGCGGCGTCGGCGATCGGAGCCTTCTGCCTCCCGGCGATCAGCTTGAGTGCGGACAGGAAGCACGCGGAGTAGCCCGCGGCGAACAGCTGTTCCGGGTTCGTCGCGCCGCCCGCGCCGCCCATCTCCACCGGCGTGGCCAGATCGTGATCGACGAGGCCGTCCGAGCTCCGGGTGTGGCCGTTGCGTCCGTCGCCGGTGGCGGTGGCGGATGCGGTGTAGAGAACGCTCATGATGTGCTGGTCCTTTTCAACGGTGAGGTGATCGGGCGGCAGCTTGCCGCCGCTCTCCCGGGCCAACACGGACGGGTCGGACATGATTCCGGCGGGGGCAGCGCCGGGCCGGGCCTCGCGCTCATGATCGGGTCGACTCGTGTCACCTGGGTCCCATTCGGTCCATCTTCGTGAGCGCCGGCGAAGTTGATCAGCGCGGGGCCGGGGCGGGGTCAGCCGTCGACGAACTGCCAGGTGGAGTTGTTGCCGGCACTGGCCTCGACGGCGGCCAGCACCCGTTGGACACCCAGCGCATCGGCGAAGGAGGGAGTGGGCTGCTCACCGGATCCGATGGCCGTCACGAGGTCGACGACCTGGTGGGTGAAGCCGTGCTCGTAGCCCAAGCCGTGGCCGGCCGGCCACCAGTGGCTCACGTAGGGATGCTCCGGTTCGGTGACCAGGATGCGCCGGAAACCCTGGCGTCCCGGCTCGTTCGTCCCGTCGTAGTACTGCAGGGTGTTCATGTCCTCGAAGTCGAAGGCGATCGACCCGAGGGAGCCGTTGACCTCCAGCCGAAGAGCATTTCGTCGTCCCAGGGCGAAGCGGGTGGCCTCGAAGACGCCGATCGGGCCGCCGTCGAACCGGGCGGTGAAGACAGCTGCGTCATCGACGGTGACCGGGCCACTGGGGACGTCTTCGCCGACCTGGCCGCGACCGCCGAGACCGACCAGATCGCCGCCCAGCGGTCGCCGCGCGACGAACGTCTCCATGAGCGCCGAGACGCCGGTGATCTGCTGACCGGTGACGAACTGCGACGCGTCGATGATGTGTGCCCCGATGTCGCCGAGGGCGCCGGAGCCGGCCTTCTCCTTGTCCATCCGCCAGGTCAGCGGTGCGTTCTCGTCGGACAGCCAGTCCTGCAGGTACTGCGCGCGGACCTGACGGATCGTGCCGACCTCGCCGTTTGCGATCATCTGCTTGAACAGGGCCAGGGCCGGGGTGCGGCGATAGGTGAAGCCGCACATGGCCATCACCCCGTCGGCCGCCGCACGTTCGGCGGCGGCCGTCATCGCTTCGGCCTCGGGTACCGAGTTCGCCAGCGGCTTCTCGCAGAGCACGTGCTTGCCGGCCTCGAGCGCCGCGATCGCGATCTGGGCGTGGGTGTCGCCCGGGGTGCAGATGTCGATCAGGTCGATGTCGTCGCGCTCGATCAGTCGCCGCCAGTCGGTTTCCACCGACGACCAGCCCATCCTGTCGGCCGCCGTCCGCGCCGCGACGGCGTTCCGGCCCGCGAGAGCGGTCAACTCGGGGACGAGGGGCAGGTCGAAGAATCGGGACGCGGTGCGCCAGGCGTGGGAGTGGGCCGCGCCCATGAAGGCGTACCCGACCATGCCGACCCGCAATGGACCTGAAGAGGACATCGTTGCTCCCTGGAAGATGCGTCGGCCGTCGTTGACCCGACGCTCGTTGCGTTGCCCGCCCAGATTAGTGCCAGCGGCTGAACAATTCCTGCCAGGTCCCCGTATCCCGACAGACGGGAATCAATTCCCATGCAGTGAAACCGGGTATATGGTCGATCAGACCCGAATCCACCGTCAGATCGAAGGTGTTGCGCTCATGACCTCGTCGCAGTACACCCATGGTCACCATGATTCTGTGCTGCGCTCCCATCGCCGGCGCACCGCCACGAATTCGGCGGCGTACCTGCTGCCGCACCTCGCGTGCGGAATGTCGGTGCTCGACATCGGTTGTGGCCCCGGCACCATCACGATCGATCTGGCGGCACTGGTGGCACCGGGACGGGTCTCGGGAATCGACTACGAGTCTGCGGTGGTGGCCGAGGCCTCGGCGGCGGGCGCCGGGGTGACCAACCTGAGCTTCGCGGTCGGGGACGTCCGCGGGTTGTCCGATGACGACGGTTCCTTCGACGTCGTCCATGCGCATCAGGTCCTGCAACACCTGACCGACCCGGTGGCGGCGCTCCGCGAGATGCGCCGGGTGTGCCGTCCCGGCGGTATCGTCGCCGCCCGGGATGCCGACTACGCGGCGATGGCCTGGTACCCACGGATTCCGGCGTTGGCCGACTGGATGGTGCTCTACCAGCAGGTCGCCCGGAGCAACGGCGCCGAGCCGGACGGTGGGCGGTTCCTGCGTCACTGGGCGCACCGGGCCGGGTTCACCGACGTGACGTCCTCGGCGTCCGTCTGGTGCTACTCGACCGAGTCGGAGCGGCAGTGGTGGGGTGGCCTCTGGGCCGACCGCGTGGTCGCGTCGAATTTCGCCGGGCAGGCGATCGATCGTGGCTTCGCCGACGCTGCTCAGCTGGCCGCCCTGTCCGATGGTTGGCGTGAGTGGGCTGCAGACCCCGACGCGTGGTTCGCCGTCGTCAATGGTGAGATCCTCTGCCGGCGTTGAGCTTCGGTCGCGTGCGACTCAACCAGAAGCGCTCCCGCCGGCTCTGGTCAGGGCCAGTTGCGCGGCCCGTCGGCGGATTTCTGTCGACCGGGCACTCCGCTGGGCGACAGCGAGCAACTCGCGTTGATGGGCGATCTGCAACCCGAGCTCGCTGATCCGGCGATCGATCTCGGCCACTTCCTGCACCGCAACCGCTGCAGCCCGCCCAGCCTCCTCCGCCTCCCGTCGGGCGGCCTCGAGCCGGTGAAGTCTCTCCTCTTCGGTCTTGCGCTGTCGGGTTGCGGCCTGGCGTTGCTCGGCCGCGGCCCGCTCGGTGGCCTGCGCTTGTGCTGCCTGCCGCTGCGCGGCCCCTGGATCGGGTGCCGCCGGCCGGCGCCCGGCCGGCTCTGGCTCTGCCGGCTCAGGTTCTGCTGACTCAGGTGTTCCCGGCTCTGGCTCTGCCGGCCCGGGTTCTGCCGCCGCGGCCCCGGCCCGGCCGGCCGGCTGCGAGCGCGCACGGGGCATCGGGATCACGGCCGCGAGCTCCGGGAGCGACGCCGATCCGAAACCATCCCACCTGGCCTGGGTGACCAGTGATCCGGACATGAGGCGATCAGCCACCTCTTCGTCGGCCAGCGCAGCGTTGAGGGTGGCCACCACCTCCTCCCTGGTCGACGCGGACGGCGTCGTCTGCTCGGTGATGTCGAAGGCCAGCTGGGCCAGATCATGGACCAGGCTGCGCCGTGTGCGCGACAGCTCCCGGAGAGCGGTCGCGTCGAGCTCCTTCTCGGCCGACCGGAAAGCGGTGCCCAGATCCACGAGTTCCTGGACCGACTGCGGCGCTTCCCGGACCAGACGGTTCAGCGTGTCCGCGGAAAGGGTGGGTTTGCGCAGGGCGGCGATCTGGACGGCGAGTTCCCGATCTCCACCCGACCGTGCGGCCACCGAGAGGAGCTTCCTGCGCCGGGTGAACTCAGCCGTCGGGCTGGAATACAGCTCTTCGACGGCTCCGTGCAGCGTTGGGCCGGTCACCGGTCCATCTTGGCGCACGTCCGCCGCACCGGTCCTACCCGATCACGACTTCCACGCCACGATCCGCCCGAATCCGGGTTCGAATGTGGTCCCGACCTCGTTGGGGCGCAACGATTCCATCTGTCAGCAGTTCAGCTCACAGCGAAAACCGAACAGGAATCAACAGCGCCCAATTCGTCCCATGGGGTGTCAGGAGCCGTCGATCTGGGCAATCATGTCCCCATGCGCTCCATTTGGAAGGGTTCCCTGGTCTTCGGGCTGGTCAATGTGCCGGTGGCCGTCTATTCGGCCACCGAGGACCACGACATCAAGTTCCACCAGGTGCACGAGAAGGACGGCGGACGGATCCGCTATCAGCGCACCTGCGAGATCGACGGCGAGGTAGTGCCGTTCGGTGATATCGCCAAGTCCTACGAGGCCGACGACGGACGGACCGCCATCATCACCGACGACGACCTCAAGAGCCTTCCGACCAGTTCAGAGCGCGAGATCGACCTGCTGTCCTTCGTACCGGCCGACCAGATCGATCCGGTGCTCTACGACGCGAGCTACCTCCTCGAGCCTGCGTCGAAGTCCGCCAAGGCCTACGTTCTCCTGAGGGAAACCCTGGCGGAGAACGACCGGGTGGCGATCGTCCATTTCGCACTCCGGCAGAAGGTGAGGCTGGCGGCGCTGCGCGTCCGCGGCGAAGTCCTGGTCATCCAGACCCTGCGCTGGCCGGACGAGATGCGCGAGGCGTCGTTCAAGTCCCTGGAGACGCCGGTTTCGCTGTCGCCCGCCGAGAAGCAGATGGCTGCGCTGCTGGTCGACTCCTACGCCGACGATTTCCACCCCGAGCAGCACGAGGACAGCTATCGGGCCGAACTCCAGCAGATGATCGACGCGAAACTGGAGGGGGAGCAGGCGTTCCCGGACGTCGTCGAGTCCGAGGGCGAGGACGCCGAGGTGCTCGACCTGCTGGCTGCGCTACAGCGGAGCGTGCAGCGCAGCAAGGGCGCCGAGAGCGTCAGGTCGACGGCCCGTTCCGCTGACGCGGACGGAGGGTCGGGCCCGGCCAAGAAACCGAGGGCCCACAAGCCTGCCGCTACCGACGATCCCGACGACAAGCCCAAATCCGCAGGCCGCTCTCGATCCGCGACAGCAAAGCCCGCGGCCACCAAGGCCCGGGCCGGCAAGGCGGTGCCGGCGAAGACCACGAAAGCAGAGCCCCGCTCCAAGACCGCCTGAGGCCCGCAGACGCGTCCGATCGGGACACCGCCGCCGGCAAGGACTTCCGGAGACCGGGCGTCCGGACATGAAAGCGGGCCCGGCTTCCTCGAACGAGGAAAACGGGCCCGATGTCATGGATGCGCCTGTGCCCCCGGCAGGATTCGAACCTGCGCTCCCGCCTCCGGAGGGCGGTGCTCTATCCCCTGAGCTACGGGGGCGCGAGATGGAACTCTACCGCATTGCATCCGCCCGGCCGCACGACGAACGACCGGGCCGCACGCACCGCTACGCAGTCAGCCGGTGGGTGCGGTGTAGGGCAACGGCTTCGCACCACGGGCGGTCAGCATGCCGGTCATCACGCCGACCTCGGAGGTCTGGGACTCCAGCATCTTGCTCGCGAAGTTCTGCACCACCGCTGACGCCGCGTGGTTGGCCGCGTACGTCATCATGGCCGCTCCACCCTCGTGGTGCCTGATCATCAGCTGCAGGAACAAGATGTCCGAAGCAGTGCCCCGCAGGCTGTACAGCTTGTCGACCTCCGCGGTGGTGGCCATGCCGGGCATCACCGCGCCGTCGGACAGACCCCCGGAGGATGCGGGTGTGGTCGTGCCGTTCATGCCGGCCATGTCCGCCATGCCGACCGAGCCCATCCAGGACATGTGCGCGCCGTCGGTGAGGCGCGGTACGCCCCAGAGGTCGAGCCAGCCCTGCATGGCGCCGATCTGGGAGGTCTGGGAGAACTCGATGTCGTACGCCATCAGCCTGACCTCCTTGTCGGTGGAGTTCAGCTCGGCGATGTGGGCCATCAGTACGCCCTGCGTGTGGTGCACGACCATGTCCCTGGCGAAGCCGGTGTCCACCGGATCCTGCCCGTCGGAGCTGATCGACACCGTCTGCGGACCCGAATGCGCCAGTGCAAGACCGACGGTCGCCCCGATCAACAACATCACCAGCGCCCCGATGCCGAGGATGGCCGCGGTGCCGCGGGCCCCCCATCTGGTCAGGATCGAGGAGTACGGGAGCGACCCCCGGTCCGGTGGGCTCGCCGCGGGTCGCACCGCGCCGGCGTCCTCCGGACCGTAGGTGGCGTCCTCTCGTCCAAGCTTCGTCATCCGACCTACTTGCTGGAACTCGTGACCGCTGAACTCACGGCCGGCGACGGCGGGGCCGGCACGGCTGCTGCGGAGGTCGCGGCGCCGGAGCCGCTGACCGCTGCGCCCGAGGACGGGGCGGAGCTGCCGCCGGCATTGACGATGCCCTCCGTGGTGACCGCGGTCAGGCCGGCACCGTTCATCTGGATCGCTCCGGCGCCCGGCGCGGTGGCCACGAAGGCCGGCGGGCTCGCGGCGAATCCGGGTTGGTCGCAGTTGCCGCCCGGCTCCGGTGCGATGTAGGTGTTCTGCTGCAACGCGGTGATGAACTGCTTGATCCGGACGTCGTCGGCGGAGGTGACCTTGAGCTGGTGGGCCCAGGCCTGCAGCGAGATGGGTGAATCGAGGTTCGGGTAGGGGCTCAGGAAGATGTAGGTCTTGCCCGTGACGAGGGCCTTCAGCTTGTCCAGGTCCCCCGACGCGATGGTGGTCGGGTTGTAGGTGATCCAGACGGCGCCGTGTTCCAGCGGATGCACCATGTTCTCGTTGCGGACGGCGACGGTGTACACGTCACCGTTGCAGTCGGCCCACTCGGCGTCGTGGGGTCCGCCGACGGGCGGGTATCGGTCGTAGGCGACCCGCTGGGTGGCATCGACGTGCAGTGCGGCCTTGTATTCGGTGAAGCTCAGCGTGCCGTTGGCGGCCACGGTGCTCTTGCCGGCGTAGATCCCCGTGATCTTGGTCGACGGATCCTTGTCGGTGGCCGACGGGATGAAGGGCGCGACCGCCGCGGCTGCGTTGTCGTTCGACTGCTTTTTGGAGTAGACGACGGTGAAGATCCCGCCGACCAGCAACAGCACCACGACGACCGCACCGATGGTGAGCCAGGGCAGTCCCTGTCTCCGGCTGACCACCGGGGCCACCGATCGGGACTTCTTGGCGTTCTTGCCGCTTGCCATCATCGGAGCTTCGACCTCGTTCATCTTCGTGCGCTGGACCGGGCTGGGCGGCGCCGGAGGAGACGGCTGGAGTCTACGGGGGTCACCGGTGACCTCGTTGTGAGCCTGCGGGAGCGGCGGCGTGGGCCATGGCACAGGCCGTGGCACAAACCGGGTGCGTCCTCTTCCTAGAATGACAGGGTGAACCACGTCCAACTGGCCGCCGCAGTTCGGGCTGCCCTGACCCGGGCGGTCGCCGCCGGTGACCTCGCCGTCATGGTGCCGGACACGATCACCCTCGACCGGCCGCGCTCGCGGGACCACGGCGACTACGCCACTCCGGTGGCTCTGGAGCTGGCCGGGACCGCCGGCCTGGCACCGCGCAGGATCGCCGCGGTCCTCGCCGGCCATCTGTCGCAGGAGAACGGGATCTGCGACGTGGATGTCGCGGGGCCGGGCTTCGTGAACATCCGGCTGGACATCGCCGCGGCCGGCGCCCCGGTCGGCGAGGTGATCGCGGCCGGTTCCGCCTATGGATCCTCGGAGGTGTTGCGGGGCCGGCAGATCAGCCTGGTGTTCGCCGCCGCAGATCCGATCGGACCCGTGTTCATCGGGGACGCCCGCCGGGCCGCCGTCGGCGATGCGCTGGGTCGGGTGCTCGCCACCCAGGGCGCCACCGTCGTCCGGCAGTACCTCCCGGCCGCGGAGGAGGTCGTGATCGGGCCGAAGGTGTTCCGGCTCGAGGACCTGATCGATTCGCTCGGGGTCGATGCGGCCCGCTACTGGCTGATCCGGTCCACCGTCGACATGGTCAACACCGTCGACACCACGCGCGACACCGTCGACACCACGCTCGAACCGGATCTGGACCTCTGGACGAAACAGATTCCGGACAACCCGGTGTTCCACGTCCGGTTCGCCCATGCGCAACTGGCGGCGCTCGCGCGCTCGGCCCGGGATCTCGGCATCGACCTCGGCACCGACTACGACCCGGCCCTGCTCAACACTCCGCAGGAGTCGGAACTCATCGCCCTGCTGGCGGCCTACCCGCAGGTCCTGACGAAAGCTGCCGATTCCCGCGCGCCGCATCGGATCGCCCGCTACCTCGAGGATCTCGCGTCCGGCTACGACAGGTTCCACGAGGCCACCCGGGTCCTGCCGATGGGTGACGAGGCCCCGGGCGCCGCCCATGTGGCTCGGCTGTGGCTCTGCGCCGCGGTCCGTCAGGTGCTGGCGAACGGCCTGGCGGTCCTCGGCGTCAGTGCACCGGAACGCCTGTGACCACGTCGACGGTGCCAAATCACAGCAGTAATCAACGCACAGCCAGGAATCAACGCACAGCCAGGATTCAACGCAGAGCCAGGATTCGACAGAGAGCCGGGATTTGACATGAGAGCACATCCGGCCGGCCCACGGCACGGCGAGATCCCGGCGGACCGCACGTCGGTGGTGCCCGCCGACCTGAACGACCTCGACCCGGCCGTGTGGCCCCGCGGTGCGCGACGCGACCACGGCGTGATGACACTGGCGGGCAACGACGTCCGCGATCTGGCCGCGCTCTACGGCACCCCCCTGCTGGCCATGGACGAGCAGGACTTCCGCAGTCGGTGCCACGACTTCGCCGACGCCTTCGGCTCGGCTGCCGACGTGCACTACGCGGCCAAGGCGTTCCTGTCTTCGCACATCGTGAAATGGCTGACGCAGGAGGGTCTTTCGCTCGATGTGTGCTCCGGTGGCGAGCTCCGGCTGGCGTTGCGCGCCGGATTCCCGCCCGAGCGGATCGCGCTGCACGGCTCGAACAAGTCGCAGCACGAACTGGAGATGGCGGTGGAGGCCGGGATCGGCGCCATCGTCATCGACTCGTTCGACGAGATCGGCCGGCTGGCCGGGATTTCCGAGCGGGTGAACCTCGAGGCGGGCACCGTCAACGGCTCCACCCGCCGCATCCCGGTGATGATCAGGGTGACGGTCGGGGTCGAGGCCCACACCCACGAGTTCATCGCCACCGCCCACGAGGACCAGAAGTTCGGCTTCTCGCTGGCGGGTGGCGATGCCGCCGAGGGCGTCCGGCGGATCGTGGCCTGCCACGGCCTGGAACTGATCGGCCTGCATTCGCACATCGGGTCGCAGATCTTCGACCCGTCGGGATTCGAGGTCTCGGCCCACCGTCTGGTGGTGCTGCTGAAATCGGTCATCGCGGACCACCCCCGGTTGGCGGCTTCCATCACCACCCTGGATCTGGGCGGCGGGTTGGGCATCGCCTACACCTCTGCGGATACCCCGCCGCCGGTGGATGCGATGGCCAAGTCGCTGACCGAGATCGTCGAGCGGGAGTGCCAGGTCGCCGGGCTCGCCGTCCCCCGCATCGCGGTGGAACCGGGCCGCGCCATCGTCGGCCCCGGAACGGTGACCGTGTACGAGGTCGGCACGATCAAGGACGTCAACCTCGACGGCGGCGTGGTCCGGCGGTACGTCTCGGTCGACGGAGGGATGAGTGACAACATCCGGACGGCTCTGTACGACGCCGACTACACCGTGGTGCTGGCCTCCAGATCGTCCACCGCACCGGCCGCCCGATGCCGCGTGGTCGGCAAGCACTGCGAGAGCGGCGACATCGTCGTCCGGGACTGCTATCTTCCTGCGGACCTCGCGGTGGGCGACCTGATCGCGGTGGCGGCAACCGGTGCCTACTGCTACGCGATGGCCAGCAACTACAACCGGCTTCCCCGGCCGCCTCTGGTCGCGGTGGCCGACGGAACCTCCCGTCAGCTGCTGCGCCGTGAGACCGACGACGATCTGCAGCTCCTGGAGACCTGGTGACCATGCCTGATGCACCGACCACCCCGCCGAAGCAACCGTCGGCGGTGCCGGCCGCCATCCTGCTGGGACTTGCCGCCGTCCTGATCGTGGTGGTCCTGATCAAACCCAGCATGCCCCAGTGGCTGAAGCTGACGATCGCCCTGCTGGCGGTGCTCGTGGTCATCGCCCTGCTGATCTACGCGGCCATCCTGTTCCGGGACAACGCCCGGCGGGGCCGGCGGTGAAGTCGGTACGGGTGGCCGTCCTTGGCGCGGGCGTCGTCGGGTCCCAGGTGGTCCGGCTGCTGCGCGAGCAGGGCGAGGAACTCTCCGCCCGCGTCGGTGCCCCCCTGGAGCTCGTCGTCGTCGCCGTTCGCCGGCTCCACCACCATCCGGACATCCCGAGCGAGCTCCTCACCGACGACGCCGCCGCCGTGGTAGCCCGCGAGGACGTCGATGTGGTCATCGAGGTCATCGGCGGGATCGATCCGACCAGGGAACTGCTGCTCACCGCGCTCCGACGGGGTGCCGCGGTGGTGACGGCCAACAAGGCGCTGCTGGCCGAGGAGGGCCCGGTGCTCTACGAGGCGGCGGACGCGGCCGGCGCCGACCTCTACTTCGAGGCGGCGGTGGCCGGGGCCATCCCGCTGATCCGACCGATCCGGGAATCGCTGGCCGGCGACCGGATCTCCCGGATCATGGGAATCGTCAACGGCACCACCAACTTCATCCTCTCGGCCATGACGTCCGAGGGATCGAGCTACGAAGCGGCACTCGAGGAGGCCACCCGGCTCGGCTACGCCGAAGCCGACCCGACGGCCGACGTCGACGGCTTCGACGCGGCGGCGAAGGCCGCCATCCTGGCCTCCATCGGCTTCCACAGCCGGGTCGGTGCCGCCGACGTGCACCGCGAGGGCATGGCCGACGTCACGGCGGCCGACATCCAGGCCGCCGCCGAGCTGAACTGCGTGATCAAGCTGCTGGCCATCTGCGAACGGGTCACCGGGAAGCACGGGGACGCGGTGTCGGCCAGGGTGCATCCGGTGATGCTGCCCAGGACGCATCCCCTGGCCGGCGTCGACGGGGCCTACAACGCGGTCTACGTGGAGGCCGAATCAGCCGGCCGGCTGATGTTCTACGGGCCCGGCGCGGGCGGTGCGCCGACCGCTTCGGCCGTGTTGGGCGACCTGGTCGCGGTGGCCCGCAACAAGATCAGCGGCGGGCGTGGCCCGCGGGAGTCGGCGTACGCGGCGCTGCCGGTGCAGCCGATGGGCCAGGTCTCCTGCCGGTACCACATCAGCCTCGACGTGGACGACAGGGCCGGCGTGCTGGCCGCCGTCGCCACCGCGTTCGCCGAGGCCGGCATCTCCATCTCGACGGTGCGACAGCAGGGCCGGGGAGCCGAGGCCACCCTGGTGGTCGTCACCCACTCGGCCCCTGATGCCGCCCTGTCGGCCACGGTCGGCAGGCTCTCGGAGCTGGATTCGGTCAACCGGGTGACCTCGGTCATGCGAGTCATAGGAGATGTGGCGTGAGCACCAGTTCCCCATCGACAGCGGCTGCGAAGGCCGCCGTGGGCTGGCCCGGCCTGATCGCCGCCTACGCCGACCGGGTCGCGATCCCGCCCGGTGCCAGGCCGGTCACCCTGCTCGAGGGCGGCACCCCATTGCTTGCGGCACCGGCACTCTCGGCCCTGGTCGAAGCCGACGTGTGGCTCAAGATCGAGGGCGCCAATCCCACCGGATCGTTCAAGGACCGCGGTATGACGGTCGCCGTCACCCACGCGCTGGCGTCCGGGGCCAGAGCCGTCATCTGTGCCTCCACCGGGAACACCTCCGCATCGGCGGCGGCCTACGCCGCCAGGGCCGGCCTGTCCTGCGCGGTGTTGATCCCCGAGGGCAAGATCTCCACCGGGAAGCTGGCCCAGGCCGTCATGTACGGGGCGCAGATCCTGCAGGTGCAGGGCAACTTCGACGACTGCCTGGAGCTGGCCCGCAAAACGGCTGCCGCGCACGAGGAGATCGCCCTCGTCAACTCGGTCAACCCGGTCCGGATCGAGGGCCAAAAGACGGCGGCCTTCGAGGTCTGCGACGTGTTGGGCCGGGCGCCGGATCTGCACTTCCTGCCGGTCGGCAATGCCGGGAACATCACCGCGTACTGGAAGGGCTACACCGAGTACCTCGCGGACGGCATCATCACCGCCGTGCCGCGGATGTTCGGTTTCCAGGCCTCCGGCGCCGCGCCCCTGGTGCTCGGGCACCCGATCTCCGATCCGGAGACGATCGCCACCGCGATCAGGATCGGTGCGCCGGCGTCCTGGAACGGTGCCATCAACGCCAGGGACGCGTCGGGTGGGCTGATCGACATGGTCACCGACGATCAGATCCTGCACGCCTACCGCCTGTTGGCCACCACCGAGGGCGTGTTCGTGGAGCCCGCCTCGGCCGCGTCCATCGCCGGACTGCTCGCGACCGCGCGGGACGGCCGACTGCCCAGGGGCTCGCTGGTGGTCTGCACGGTGACCGGTCACGGGCTCAAGGACCCGCAGACCGCTCTGATGGCGATGGAGACCCCCACGGTGATCCCGGTGGCCGCCGAAGCCGTTGCGCAGGCGCTGGATCTCACGTGAGCGTGACCGTCAGGGTGCCGGCCACCTCGGCGAATCTCGGACCTGGCTACGACTGCTTCGGACTGGCGCTGCAGCGCTACGACGAAGCCTCGGCCGCGCTGCACCCGGGCGGCCTCCGGGTCGAGGTCGAGGGGGCCGGGGCCGGTGAGGTACCCACCGACGCCACTCATCTCGTGGTGCAGGCCATGGCTAAGGCATGGGCTGCAGTCGATCTGGAGCTTCCGTCGATTCATCTGCGCTGCCGCAACTGCATTCCGCACGGTGGGGGCCAGGGTTCGTCGGCGGCGGCGATCGTGACGGGTCTCCTGCTGGGTCGCGCACTGCTCGCCGACCCCGCGCGACTTTCCGACGATGCAGTGCTGCAGTTGGCGAACGAGATGGAGGGTCATCCCGACAACGTCGCCCCGGCACTGCTGGGCGGCTTCACCCTGGCGTGGACAAGGGCCGACTCGTCGGCGGCCGCCGTTCGGCTGCAGGTGCACCCGGACATCAGGGCGGTCATCTTCTCGGCCTCGAAGGCTTCGTCGACGCATCACTCCAGAACGCTGCTGCCGCAGACGGTTCCGCATGCCGCTGCGGCGGCGAACTCGGCCGCAGCCGCGCTGATGGTGCACGCCATGACCGTGGATCCCGGTTACCTGCTGGAGGCCAGCCAGGACCGCCTGCACCAGCCGTACCGGGCGTCCTCGATGCCGGAGTCGGCCGCGTTGATGGACGACCTGCGCGGCGCCGGGATCGCTGCGGTCATCTCCGGTGCCGGGCCGTCGGTGCTGGCGCTGGTGACGTCGGACATGGACCTGCAGCGGTGGCAGCGCAGGGGTTTCGCCGGCCGGCAGGTGCCGATCTGCGACACCGGGGCGACGATCACCGAGTCGTGACGGCTCCGTGGCCCAGTCGCCGGAACGCTGCGGTGAGGGCCCCGAGTTCGGCGGCGCCCAGAGACGCGAACCCCTCGGGCGGCTGACCCAGGATCGACTCGGCGGTGGATGCGTATTCCGCGCCGGCTGCGGTCAGACCGACCAGCTTGCGTCGACGGTCGTCGGGATCCGCGCTGCGCACTACCAGCTGTCGCTGCACCAGGTCGTCCACGATGACGCTGGTGTACGGCGGATCCGTATCGAGCGCCGCGGCCAGTTCGCCCATCGACAGACGCCCGCCGGCCAGCCGTCCCAGGGCCTTGACCCTGGTGAAACTCAGGCCCAACCGGGCGTGCACCTCGGCGCGCCGCAGCGCGAGATGCTCCATCACCACGTCGCGAACTGTCTGCCAGGCGGCGATCTGGGCGTTCCGGTCACTCATCGGGCGGCAGGTTCGGGGACCGACAGTTCTTCCGCCTTCATCAATTCGGCGGCGCGGCCGGCCGTCGACCGTGCCCAACTTCCGGTGGTCAGCAGACCCAGCAGCAGGACGGAGAGGCCGCAACCGGCCACGATCCACCAGGCGGTGGCAGCGCTCTCGAGGATCCCGGCGGCCTGGCCGGCCGGGTGGCCCTTGCTGCCGGCGCTGATCGTGCCGGCGGCGAGCACCGATCCGATGACGGCCACACCCAGCGTCGCCCCGATCTGACGGCTGGTCGAGGCGATCGCGGCAGCCACACCCGCCTGGCTGATCGGCATCCCGGACACGGCCGTGTTGGTGATCGGCGCGTTCACCAGCCCGAATCCGATCGCGAACAGGACGTAGCACCCGATCAGATACCCCAGCGGCGTCGAACTCGTCATCACCGTCAGCCCGGTACCGGCGACGGCCATCGCGACGCCCGCCCCCATCAGTGCGAACCGGACCCGGCCCGCTGCGACCAGGCGTCCGGACAGCGGCGCGAAGACCATGGTCATGACGGCCATCGGGAGCACGGTCAGCCCGGCCTGCAACGCCGAGAAGCCCCGCACATCCTGGAGATACAGGCTGTTGAGGAACAGGAACCCGGCGTAGCCGCCGAAGGCACTGATGGCGATGACGGTGGCACCGGAGAACGGTGCGCTGGAGAAGAAGCGCAGGTCGATCAGCGGATCGGCGCGGCGGGGTTCGTACGCGACCAGGACCAGCAGCGCGGCGAGCGAGAGCGCCAGGATCGACCACACCTCGACCGAGTGCCAGTGCAGCCGGCTGGATTCGACGATCGCATAGGTGAGCGAGGCGAGCACGACGATCACCAGCACCTGTCCGACGGGGTCGACTCGTCTGGCCCTGGCCGCCTTGGACTCGGGCACGAAGAGCTTGGCCAGCACGATGGCCGCGATCCCGATGGGCACGTTGATCCAGAAGATCCAGCGCCACCCGATCGTCTCGATGAGCACCCCGCCGATCACCGGACCCAGCCCCATGCTGATACCGACCACGCCGCCCCAGATCCCGATGGCCTTGGCCCTCTCGCGCCGCTCGGTGAACACGTTGGTGATGATGGACATCGCGACGGGATTGAGCATCGAGCCGCCGAGCGCCTGGACGATCCGGGCGATGATCAGGAGTTGGAGGTTGGGCGCGACGCTGCAGAGCGCCGAGCCGACGGTGAACGAGGCGAGGCCGATCTGGAAGGTCCGGCGGCGGCCGATGCGGTCCGCGGTGGATCCGGACAGGATCAGGAAGCTGGCCAGGGTGAGCGTGTACGCGTCGATCACCCACTGGAGGCCGGAGACGTCGGCCCCGAGATCCCGGCGGATCGACGGCAGTGCGACGTTCACGATCGTGCCGTCCATGCCGACGATCAGCAGGCTCATGCAACAGATCGCCAGGATGAGGGTCTTTCGCCTGGTGGTGAGTTTGGGCATGGACGAGGTCGCTCCGTTTGCTCTTTAGCTTGTGGTGCTACAACTGTTAGCACCGGCAAGCTTACGGAGCCGACCGGCCGGGTCCGGGGGCCTTTCGATGCAATCGGCCATGCCGAGGTGGACCGTGGTTCGACACGACACGGGGCGGGATGTTGCCGCTGGAGCAAATGTGCGGCTACGCTGGTGACGATCACCGGTCGTGAACTGTGCCGCCGGAATCTCGGGGATTCGTTTCACGAACTCCACTGCCTCGCCCTCCTGGTGCTCCGCACCGAGCTGTCGATACAGATCAGGGCCGTCGATGCAGATCTCCCGAAGGTTCCACCTCTGGCGACTTTCCCCGAGTCAGCAGTACCGAGTACGCAGTCGTCCGTCCTGTTCTCCCACCGACGAGGGCAGCGACTGCGGGAACCCGGGCCATGGCGCAAGAACCGACTCCTCTGTGATCAATTTCTCCACACCCGCCGGGTGTGGAGCTGCAGCCGCCGCTCGTGCGCCGGCTCCTCGAACCCGACCGGCAATCTTCCGCGTCGGACAGGAAGGATCTTCGTGACCGAAACCACGGAGCAGCCCGTCTCCTCCACCACCGCGTCGCGCGTGCGCCGCGGTGAAGGACTCTCGGGCATGGTGCTTGCCGATCTGAAGGCCATGGCCACGCAGCTCGGCATCAAGGGCACCTCGGGACTGCGCAAGGGCGACCTCGTGTCCGCCATCGCCTCCCACCAGAATTCAGCCGCACCCAAGACCCGGAGCACGCAGACCAGGGGGGACTCCAACGGCGCCGAGCCGAAGGCCGCGACCCCCAACGGTGCGGAATCCCCGGCAGCATCAGCGCCGCCCGCCAATGGCTCGTCGGCCGCCAATGCCTCGTCGGCCGGCAACGGCAACGGGTCGGGCGCGACCCTGTCGCTCGATCTCAACCTGCCACCGCGGACGACCCGTCGGCGTGCAGCGGGGCGCGCCGAAGGCGCGCCCACCACGCAGGCGCCCGCCTCCGCGGTCGATGCGGCACCTGTCGCCCAGGCCCAGGCCCCGATGACCGAGCGCCCGACGGCCGAGCGCCCGCCGGCTGCCGCCGCGCACCCGTCCGAAGACCATGCGTCGAACGATCACGGACCGGCCGGTACGCCGGACGAAGGGCCGTCCAACGGCGGTGGTGGCGATCGTCAGGATCGTCAGCCCTACGACGGCGACGACGGCCCCCGCAACAGCCGCCGGAACCGGCGGAACCGCCGCGACCGCGACGGTCGGGGCGAGAGCAACACCAACGACGGGCAGACCGCGGCCGCGGACGCTCCGCGGGAGGCTCAGGCCAGCCCGCCCGCGCAGGGTCAGAACGGGCAGAACCGTGAGAGCCAGGGCAACCAGAACCGCGACGGGCAGAACCCCCGCAGCAACGGCAAGGACACCCGTCAGGACGGCAACCGCCAGGGCCAGGACCGCAACGGCGGCCAGGATCGCAACGGCGGCCAGGATCGCAACGGCGGCCAGGATCGCAACGGCGGCCAGGATCGCAACGGCGGCCAGGATCGTAACGGTGGTCAGGATCGCAACGGCGGCCTGGACGGCGACGAGGACGGCCGGCGTGGTCGTCGATTCCGCGATCGCAACCGGCGCACCCGCGACCGCTTCGCCGACGCGCCGACCGACACCGAGGTGCGGGACGACGACGTGCTGGTGCCCGTCGCCGGCATCGTCGACGTACTGGACTCCTACGCCTTCATCCGCACCTCCGGCTACCTGTCCGGCCCGAACGACGTCTACGTCTCGCTGTCGCAAATCCGCAAGAACGGGCTACGCCGTGGCGACGCCGTCACCGGCGCCGTCCGTGCGCCCCGCGAGGGCGAGAGTGCCGCTGCCAGGCAGAAGTTCAACGCGCTCGTCCGGCTCGACTCGGTCAACGGCCAGGACCCGGAACTCGCGAAGGACCGACCGGAGTTCACCAAGCTGACTCCGCTCTATCCGAACGACCGGCTACGTCTGGAGACCGAGTCGCACATCCTGACCACCCGCATCATCGATCTGGTGATGCCAGTGGGCAAGGGGCAGCGTGCGCTGATCGTGTCGCCCCCGAAGGCCGGCAAGACCTCGATCCTGCAGGCCATCGCAAACGCGATCACCACCAACAACCCCGAGGTCCACCTCATGGTCGTGCTGGTCGACGAGCGTCCGGAAGAAGTCACCGACATGCAGCGCTCGGTGAAGGGTGAGGTCATCGCCTCCACCTTCGACCGGCCCCCGGCCGACCACACGATGGTCGCCGAGCTGTCCATCGAGCGGGCCAAGCGGCTCGTCGAGATGGGCCGCGACGTAGTCGTGCTCCTGGATTCGATCACCCGCCTCGGCCGGGCCTACAACCTGGCCGCCCCGGCGTCCGGCCGGATCCTGTCCGGTGGTGTCGATTCCACCGCGCTGTTCCCGCCGAAGCGTTTCCTCGGAGCGGCCCGGAACATCGAGAACGGTGGATCGCTCACCATCTTCGCCTCGGCGCTGGTCGAGACCGGCTCAGCAGGGGACACGGTGATCTTCGAGGAGTTCAAGGGCACCGGCAACGCCGAGCTCAAGCTCGACCGCCGGATCGCCGACAAGAGGATCTTCCCGGCCATCGACGTCGATCAGAGCTCGACCCGCAAGGAAGACCTGCTGCTCTCGCCGGATGAACTGGCGATCACGGTCAAGCTCCGCCGGGTGCTGTCGGCACTGGATTCCCAGCAGGCGCTGGAACTGCTGCTCGACCGGCTGCGCAAGACCAAGAGCAACGTGGAGTTCCTGATGCAGGTGGCCAAGACCACCAGCGGCGTTTAGCACTTCCCGGCACACCGACGCAGCGGCCGCCCCCGGGATTACTCCCGGGGGCGGCCGCTTCTTCGTCACGTTCACGAGCCGGCTGCGATCATCGCGACGCCGGCCAGGGCTGCCACCACACCGGCGTTCTGCACCCCGGACAATCGCTCCTCGTCTAGCACGCGGGCCAGCAGCACCGTGCCGGCCGGGTAGAGGGAGCCGAGCACCGCGACGATGGCGAGTGCCCCGCCGTGGCTGGCGATGCCGAACAGCAGGTTGGCCCCGACATCGAACACGCCGCAGACCAGGATGATCCCGACGAGGCGGGGCGTGCGCAGGATCTGCCGTACCGCAGGGCGGAGGCCGCTACGGAAGGAGATCGCTGCCACGACCACCAACAGGGGCACCGAGGTGCTGCGCATCACGACCATCGTCATCACCGTCGACGACGCGGACCCACGCGAGATCGCTGCGAGGACCAGCCCGAAGCCCGCGGCCGATCCGATGGCCATCAGGACCGATCGACGATGCCGCACGCCGTGTGCCCCGCCCCGGCCGGGACCGGCGGTGGCGACGACACCGGCCACCGCCACCGCGATCCCGGCCACGGACAGCATGGACGGCAGTGCCCCGGTGAGCAGTCCGATGCCGACCGGTACCACGACTCCGAGAGCGGCGATGGGGGAGACGACCCCCATCGCCCCGATCGCCAGCGCCCGGTAGAACAGGAGCAGGGCGGCTGCACCGGCCAGGCCCGCGGCGATCCCCCAGGGCAGATACCCCGTCGGCGCCGAGAAGCCGCCGCTCGCCCACGCCGTCAGGATGACGAACGTCCAGCCTGCGGCCTGCGAGATCAGCACCACCAGCAGTGCCGGTGCACGCCGTGAGGCGCTACCGCCGAAGTAGTCCGCGGCTCCCCACATCAGCCCGGACAGCAGGGCCAGCAGGATCGTCACGGCCGCAGGTTAGCAGCGGCGCGCGCGGTACGTTCGGCAGATGATGGCTACTCCGCTGGACCTGTTGGCCCGGTCGCCGTACGTGCTCCTGACCACATTTCGCCGGGACGGCACTCCGGTTCCGACACCGGTCTGGGTAGTGCGCGTCGGCGACGAACTGCTGGTGTGGACCAACCCGACGGCCGGCAAGGTCAAACGAATCCGCCGGAACTCCCGGGTCGAGATCGGGCCGTGTGGACGCGGGGGCCGGCCCCTGGGTCGTTCGGTCCCCGGCACGGCAAGGATTCTCGGTTCGGACGAGCTCGGCGCGGTGGTACCGGCACTGATCAGAAAATATGGTCTGGTCGCCAGGATGACGACGCTGCCGACCAAGTTGAACGCTGTACTGGGACGACCGCAGCGACCGGTGGGCGGGGTCGCGATCACCTTGGACCGGGGGACGGCACCCGGTCCGGCGACGGCGTGAGCCGGTCTTCGTTTAGGCAACGGTCGGTGCCTTCTGGCAGACTGAGAGGTTGAGTCCGGCTCCGGTTCACGTCCTGCGCACCAGCGCGGGCGACCCGGCGGCTGATCCGTGACTCCAGGAGAGGAATCACCCCATGAAGACCGGCATCCATCCCGAGTACGTGGCCACCGAGGTGGTCTGCAGCTGCGGGAACACGTTCGAGACCCACAGCACCAAGACCAGCGGGAAGATCACCGTCGAGGTCTGCTCGAACTGCCACCCGTTCTACACCGGCAAGCAGAAGATCCTGGACACCGGTGGCCGGGTCGCACGCTTCGAGGCTCGTTACGGCAAGCGCAGCCGCTAGTTCCGCCACGGCGCCCGTCGGTCCTGTGACCGGCGGGCGCCGTTTCGCGTCTCCGGAGGGTTTCGGTCATGCCGCCTCGCTTCTCCGGCTCGGATGCGGCGCAACTGAAACCCGCCTCTGCTCCACGGCAGAGCTCCACGAACAGAGCTCCACGAACGGCACAGAGCTCCACGAACAGAAGGGAGCGCCGATGGCCGCCTCCGCTGCTCCGGGCTCGACCCCTGGGCACTCCGCGGTGCCCAGGTCCACCGGGGGACCGGCCTCGGGGCTGGTCGCCGAGTACCTCGAACTGCAGACCCGGCTCAGCGACCCGGCAGTGCACGCCGATCAGGCCACCGCGCGCCGGTTGGGACGTAGATACGCCGAACTCACGCCCATCGTCAACACCGCGAACGCCCTCGAGGAAGCCCGCGGCAATCTGACCACCGCCGTCGAGTTCGCCGCCGAGGATTCGTCGTTCGCCGAAGAGGTGGTGACGCTCACCGGGCAGGTGTCGGACCTGGAGTCCAAGCTCGCCGAACTGCTCACCCCGCGGGATCCGGACGACGCCAAGGACGCCATCGTCGAGATCAAGGCGGGCGAGGGCGGCGAGGAATCGGCGCTGTTCGCCGGCGACCTGCTCCGGATGTACCTGCGGTACGCCGAGCGTCACGGTTGGAAGACCGAGATGATCTCGGCGTCCGAGTCCGATCTCGGCGGCTACAAGGACGTCACGATGGCCGTGAAGGCACCCGGTTCGCCGGCCCCCGAGGACGGGGTCTGGGCCCGGCTGAAGTTCGAGGGGGGTGTGCACCGCGTCCAACGGGTGCCGGTGACCGAGTCCCAGGGTCGCATCCACACCTCGGCGGCCGGCGTGTTCGTGGCACCCGAAGCCGAGGAGGCAGTCGACGTCACCATCGATCCCAACGACCTGCGCATCGACGTCTTCCGGTCGTCGGGTCCGGGCGGCCAGAGCGTCAACACCACCGACTCCGCCGTACGCATCACCCACCTGCCGACCGGGATCGTGGTGTCCTGCCAGAACGAGAAGTCACAGCTGCAGAACAAGGAGTCCGCAATGCGGATCCTGCGGGCCCGCATGCTGGCCGCGGCCCGCGACGCCGCCGCCTCTGTGGTCGCCGACGCCCGACGGTCGCAGGTGCGCACCGTCGACCGTTCGGAGCGGGTCCGGACGTACAACTACCCGGAGAACCGCATCGCCGACCACCGGGTCGGCTACAAGGCCTACAACCTTGATGCGGTGCTCGACGGCGACCTGGACGCGGTGCTGGACAGCCTCGACCAGGCCGACCGCGCCGAGCGGCTGGCAGGAAGTGGCCCCCGTGGCACGTGAATCCCTACGGGTGCATATCATCTCGGCGGCGCAGCAGCTGGCTGAAGCCGGCGTGCCCAGCCCACAGTTCGACGCCGAGGAACTGGCCGCCCACCTCCTCGGGATCTCGCGGACCAAGCTGGGGCTGCAGCCGCTTGTCGAGCCGGACTGGGTGGTCGGCTATCACGCACTGATCGGTCGGCGGGCGTCCCGCGTTCCCCTGCAGCACCTGACCGGGGAGGCCTACCTCGGCCGCACCACGGTGCAGGTCGGTCCCGGGGTCTTCATCCCCAGGCCGGAGACCGAGGTTCTGCTCGAGTGGGCGCTGGCGGCCATCAGGGACATCGAGGCACCGGTGGTCGTCGACCTCTGCTCGGGGAGCGGCGCCATCGCGCTGGCCATCGCCCAGGCCCGGCCGGACGCCCGGGTCCACGCCGTGGAACGAGCGGCTGGCGCTCTGGCCTGGGCCCGGCGCAATGCCGAACTCCACATCGACGCCGGTGGCACGCCGATCGACCTGCGGGGTGGGGACTTCACCGACCAGCGCCTGATCACCGATCTCGACGGCACGGCGGACCTGGTGACGGCCAATCCGCCCTACGTGCCCAGCGGCACGAGGGTCGACCCCGAGGTCGCCGACCACGACCCCGCAGAGGCGGTGTTCGCCGGCGTCGACGGGCTGGATGCCATCCGGCCTCTGGTGTCGGTGTGCGCCGGGCTGCTGAAACTCGGCGGTTTCCTGGCCATCGAGCACGACGACAGCCATGGGGATTCGGTGCCGGCGCTGCTGTCCGCCCGGCGCGTGCTGGCCGATGTGGAGGACCATCTGGACCTCACCGGACGCCCGCGCTTCGTGACCGCCCGGCGCGTCACCCTGCCGCCGCGCTGATCAGACCTTCGGCGACCACGAGGTTTCCCCTCGACGTCGGACCGGTGTGCAGGTTCGGTCCGGGCAAGCTGGAAGGATGCAGCCGTGACGACTTTTCAATGCAGTGATCCGGTGGCGCGCCGAGCCGGACTCGAGGCCGCCGCCGCCGCGGCCGCCGCCGGCGAACTCGTGGTGATGCCGACGGACACGGTCTACGGCATCGGGGCCGATGCGTTCAACGCCGCGGCCGTGCGAGCCCTGCTCGCGGCCAAGGGTCGGGGTCCGGACATGCCCGTCCCCGTGCTGGTCGGGTCGTGGAAGACGATCGAAGGTCTGGTGCTGGCGGTACCACCGGTGGCCACGAAGCTGGTCGAGGCGTTCTGGCCGGGCGGTCTCTCGCTCGTCGTCGAGCACGCACCGTCGCTGTCCTGGGACCTGGGCGATGCGAAGGGGACCGTGATGGTGCGGATGCCGTTGCACCCGGTGGCGCTCGACCTGCTCCGCTCGGTCGGACCGATGGCGGTCTCCAGTGCCAACCGCAGCGGGCATCCGCCGGCGGTGACGGCCGACGAGGCAACGCAGCAACTCGGTGAACTGGTCAGCGTCTACCTCGACGGGGGCCCGGCGCCGATCGGCGTGGCGTCGACCGTCGTCGACGTGACCGGTCCGATCCCGGTCGTGCTGCGTCAGGGGGCGGTCTCGCTCGATGCGCTGCGGGAAGTGGCCGGTCAGGTTCTGGGTGTCGGTGAGTGATCGGTCCGCTGCGCGGACCGGACCCGCACGGGCCCGGTCCGAGGCGGTCGGACCGGGCCGTAGCGGCTTCTCCCGGCGTGGGAGCGCCGCCGATCCGGAGATGTTCCGGCCACCGAACGTGCGACCCGGCATGGGTTCTCGGTTTCCGCTCCAGAATGGCAGGCACTCCTGGGACGCCCGGCCACCCCGGTTGGTTCCGCGGCTGCGCGGAATGATCGTCTGAAAGTCCGGGCCGCCGCGCTCCGGGCCGTCCGTGCAGCCGTCCGTGCTGGTGGAAGCCCCGATGCCGGCGGATCCGATCCGACGCTCCGGGCAGAGGTGGCCGGAGGTGCGTCCCTGCGGATCTAGGCTGTTTCGGTGGCCGACATCGTGATCCCGGGGCGCGAGTACGCGATCGTCTTCGCGATCGCCGCTCTGGTGACCTATGTGGCCACCGGGGGAGTGCGACTGCTGGCCACCAGGATCGGGGCCTTCACACCGATCCGGGACCGGGACGTGCACCAGATCCCGAAGCCGAGAATGGGCGGGGTCGCGGTCTACCTGGGGGTCGCGTCGGCCATCCTGGTGGCGCGCCGGATCCCGGCCCTGAGCAAGGCTTTCGATTCGTCTTCGGCGCTGCAGGGTGTCCTGGTGGCGGGCGCCGTCATCGTGCTGGTCGGAGTGCTGGACGACCGGTTCGACCTGGATGCCGTCACCAAGCTCTTCGGGCAGATCCTCGCGGCCGGCGTCCTCGTGCTCTATGGCGTGACCTGGCTGGTGGTCTGGGTGCCCTCGGCCGACGGCGGTTCCTCGGTCACCTTCGATCAGACCCAGGGCGCCTTGATCACGGTGCTGATCACGGTGGTGCTGGCCAACGCGATGAACTTCATCGACGGCCTCGACGGGCTGCTGGCGGGCGTGGCCACCATCTCCGGGATAGCGGTCTTCATCTTCTCGGTGCACCAGTTCATGGTCTCCGGCAACGACACCGTGAGCTCGGAACCACCGCTGATCGCGGCTGCTCTGGTCGGCGCGTGCCTTGGCTTCCTGCCGCACAACTTCTATCCGGCCCGGATCTTCATGGGCGACTCCGGGTCGATGTTCATCGGGCTGACGATGGCAGCAGCGACGATCACGGCCAGCGGGCAGCTGAGTTCGGACAGCGCCAACTTCGGTGCGCGGAGCACGGTCGCCCTGCTGGCGCCGGTGATCGTCGTGCTGGCCGTGGTGTTCATCCCGCTGCTCGATTTCCTGCTGGCGGTGATCCGGCGCACCAAGGAGGGCCGTCATCCCTTCAGCGCGGACAAGCGCCACCTGCACCATCGAATGCTGGCGATCGGTCACACGCACCGTCAGGCGGTGCTGATTTTCTACCTCTGGGCGTTCGTGCTCTCCGCCGGTTCGGTGTCGTTGGTGTTCGCGCGCTGGCAGGTGGTCATCACCCCGATCGTGCTGGCGCTGGCGGTGGCCATGGTGATCTCGATGTGGCCGTGGGTGCGGGCACGGCGTCTCGGCCGTCGGCGGGCGGAAGAGGCCCAGTGGGCGGTCGCGCGCCGGGAACGCGGCGTCACGCCGCGCGAGCGCGGGAACGACGCCGGTCGCGGTGGGGGAGAATCGGCGGCGTGAACAGGAGCAAGCCCGCCGGCCACGACCTCGCGGCGAACGTGCTGGCCGCCGAGCGCGCGGCCAACCGCAGCCGGACCGGCGGCGTGTGGTCGCTGGGGCACCTGCGGATCTGCTGGATCGCACTGCTCGCCGCCGGTCTGGTGATGACCCTGGTCGCCTCGCTGGTCAGCGGGAGCAAGGCGGCCGCAGGTGCCGCCCTCGGGACCCTGATCGTCGGTCTCTTCTTCAGCTTCTCCGCCCTGGTGATCGCCAGGGTCGGTCGACACAACCCCCAGCTCGTCATGTTGGCGGCCCTCGGCGCCTACGCGTTCAAGATCGTCGTTCTGGGCGTGGTCCTGGTGGCGATGCCGAGAGACGGCGTTTTCGACACCAGATGGATGGCGGGCGCGATCGGTCTCGGCTTGTTCACCTGGCTCGGCGCCCACATGAGATACGTGTGGACCACGAAGGTTTTCTACGTCGACCCCCACTGAGGGCACCCAGTCAGGTGACGACGCGAACTTCGACACGTTGTAGAAAGGGAGCCTCCCGGGTGCAGGGTTACCTGTGGGTTACTGATACTGTCCGGGAGCCATGAAGAAGCGGGCCAATGCCGACTCCACCTCTACCGGGGCTGACGAGGGTTGGGCCGTTCTGACCACCTTGATCGGCGGATTCGTCCTGTGGGGTGGCATCGGATTTGCCCTTGACCGGTGGTGGGGAACCTCGTTCCTCACGCCGACGGGACTCATCGTCGGCATGGCACTCGGGATCTACGCAGTGGTGGCCAGGCAGGGCGGCTTCAAGCGCAGCCAGCCAACCTCCGCGAAGCCCACCCAATACAACCCGGGTCTCTACCGATCCGGCAGACGTCACCCCGACCCCCAGCCCGGGCCGCCTCCGGCCAGCACCCGAAGGGAGACCGAGTGTCCCTGAGTCATTTCATGGCCGCCAGCAGCGGGGGCGGGTTCGTCGCACCCACCGTCGGTGAATCCTTCTTCTTCGACCCGATCGGCGACGGCAAGATCATCTCGTCCGTCAAGGCCATGGTTCTCCTGGTACTCGGCACGGCACTGATCATCGGGTTCTTCGCCGCCTCGGCGCGCAAGGCCGCCGTGGTACCCGGGAAACTCCAGTTCGTCGGCGAGAGCATCTACGGATTCATCCGCAATGGTGTCGCCATCGAGATCATCGGCAAGGGTGGCAAGAAGTGGGCCGGGTTCCTGTCCACCCTCTTCGTCTTCGTCCTGGTGATGAACCTGTGGGAGCTCGTGCCCATCGCACAGCTCCCGGTCACCTCGCACTTCGCGGTGCCGGCCTTCCTGGCCATCATGGTGTGGATCATCTACAACATCGTCGGCATCAAGAAGAACGGGTTGTTCGGCTACCTGAAACTCATGTGCTTCATCGCAGGCGTGCCGTGGTACATGCACATCCTGCTGATCCCGATCGAGTTCCTCTCGAACATCATCCTGCGCCCGTTCACGATGGCAGTGCGGCTCTTCGCCAACATGTTCGCCGGCCACATGCTGGTGGGCGTGGCCGCCGCCGGCACCGTGTTCTTGTTCGAGTCGGGCGGATTCAACTACGCGACGTCGATCCTGCCGTTCGTGGCCAGTATGTTCCTGGTGTTCTTCGAACTGCTGATCTGCGCCCTGCAGGCGTACGTCTTCGTCCTCCTCGCAGCGATCTACCTGGAGAGTTCCCTCGCCGACTCGCACTGATCGTTCAATTGTTCGCCCGCACCACCTGTCCCCGCGCCGGCGGGGCAGCACCCGCAGAAGATCCACCGAAAGGGAGAACCACTCCAATGTCTATTGCTCTCCTCGCTGCTGATTCGACGAACACGATCGTCATCAACAACCTTGGCACCATCGGCTACGGCCTCGCAGCGATCGGACCCGGCATCGGTGTCGGCATCGTCTGGGCGGCCTACATCAACTCGACGGCGCGCCAGCCCGAGTCCGCCGGCCTGACCCGGACCTATGCCTTCCTGGGCTTCGCGGTCTCCGAAGCCCTGGCGCTGTTGGGCTTCGTCGTTCCCTTCATCCTCAGCGCAAAGCCCTGATCCCTCCGTGTCGTGCCTGAATCCGCAAATACTGCCGGGAGGTAAGTGCTGATGTATCCCGTCGCAACGCTGGCCGCTGACCCGGTGATCAGTCCGATCGGGGTCCCCGTCGGTGAACTGATCATCGCCGTCGTCGGGTTTGGCCTGTTGTTCTTCGTCCTGCGCAAATTGGCCTGGCCGATGTTCGAGAAGGCTTACTCAGCAAGAACTGCCGCCATCGAGGGCGGGATAGCGCAGGCTGCAGAGGCGCAGACCGAGGCCGCTGCGGCGCTGGCCGAGTACCAGCGGCAGCTGGCCGGAGCGCGCGAGGAGGCCGGCAAGATCCGCGAGGACGCGAGGGCTCAGGCCCAGTCCATCCGCGACGACATGCTGGCTGCGGCGCACGCGGAGACCGAGCGGATCGCGGCGGCCGGCCGGGCCCAGCTCGACGCGCAGAGGGCGCAGATCGTCGCCGAACTCCGTGGCGATCTCGGCCGGGTGTCGGTCGAACTGGCCAGCAAGGTGGTGGGTGAGTCCCTCGAGGACGAAGCCCGCCAGCGTCGCACCGTCGAGCGGTTCCTGGCCGAGCTGGAGAACTGATGGAGCACATCGCGAGCACGCAGGCCCTGGCCGCGGCCAGCGGCACGTTGCTGCTGCAGGCCGCGACGCTGGACGACACCGGTCTGGGAGTTCTCGGTTCGGATCTCGCGGGCGTCGGGAGTCTGCTGAGCCAGAACCCCGTCCTGCGCCGGACCCTGTCCGAGGCGACCACCGACGTCGACCACCGGGCCGGCGTGATGAGGTCGCTGCTGGCCGGCAAGGTGGGCGGGCCCGCTGCCGCGATCGTCGATTTCACGGTGCGGCAGTCCTGGGCGACCGGTCGCGATCTCGCCGACGGCCTCGTCCGCTTGGGCCGCACCGCGATGTTCCTGCGCGCAGAGCGCTCCGGCGAACTGGACGAGGTCGAGGATCAGTTGTTCCGGTTCGGCCGGATCATCGACGGTGCGCCGGGACTGTCCGTCATCCTGGACGACCCGACCACGCCCGGTCCGGCCAGGGCGTCTCTCGTCGCGCGCCTGCTGGACGGCCGGGCTCACCGGTTGACCTCCGAGCTGCTCGCTCAGCTGGCCACCGACCCGGGGTCGCGCTCGTTCACCCACGGGGTCGGCGAGATCGTCAGGCAGGCCGCCGAGCGCAAGGACAAGGTGGTGGCCACCGTGCACTCGGCCACCACGCTGACGATCGAGCAGACCTCCCGGCTGACGGCCGCGCTGGCCAAGATGTACGGCCGGCCCGTCTCGGTGCACGTGCTGGTGGAACCGGCCCTGCAGGGCGGGATCCTGGTCCGGGTCGGTGACGAGGTCATCGACGGAAGCGTGGCCGGCCGGCTGGACGCACTACGCCGCCGGTTGGCAAGCTGACACCTGGACCACCCGGGCGTGCGGGGCTCCGCAGGGACCCGGCCACCCACAGTAGGAACGCACAGATATCCACCGCTCTGCACCGAACGCACTGACGACAAAGAACGGGAACGCGATGACCGAGTTGACGATCTCCGCAGACGAGATCCGCTCTGCGATCGAAGGCTATGTCTCCGAGTACGCACCCGAGGTGACCCGAGAAGAGATCGGCATCATCTCGAGCACCGGGGACGGGATCGCCACGATCGAGGGCCTGCCCTCCGCGATGGCGAACGAGCTGCTGAGTTTTCCCGGCGGTGTGCTCGGCGTCGCCCTCAACCTCGACGTCCGGACGATCGGCGCCGTCATCCTGGGCGACGCCAACACGTTGCAGGAGGGTCAGCAGGTCACCCGTACCGGCGAAGTGCTCTCCGTACCGGTGGGGGACGCGTTCCTCGGCCGGGTGATCAATCCGCTCGGGCAGCCGATCGACGGTCTCGGAGAGATCAAGGCCGAGAAGAACCGCGCCCTCGAGTTGCAGGCTGCTTCGGTCGTCGAGCGCCAGGGTGTCAGCGAACCCATGCAGACCGGCATCAAGGCCATCGACGCGATGACTCCGATCGGCCGCGGCCAGCGCCAGCTGATCATCGGTGACCGCAAGACCGGCAAGACCGCGGTCTGCGTCGACACCATCCTGAACCAGAAGGCCAACTGGGAGACCGGGGACCCGAAGCAGCAGGTGCGCTGCATCTACGTCGCCATCGGCCAGAAGGGGACCACGATCGCCGGTGTCCGGCAGTCCCTCGAGGACGCCGGCGCGCTGGCCTACACCACCATCGTGGCCGCCCCTGCGTCCGACTCCGCCGGCTTCAAGTGGCTCGCCCCGTACACCGGCTCGGCCATCGGACAGCACTGGATGTACCAGGGGAAGCACGTCCTGATCATCTTCGACGACCTGTCCAAGCAGGCCGAGGCCTACCGTGCCATTTCGCTGCTGCTCCGTCGCCCGCCCGGGCGCGAGGCGTACCCGGGTGACGTCTTCTACCTGCACTCCCGTCTGCTCGAGCGTTGCGCCAAGCTCTCCGACGAGCTGGGTGCCGGATCGATGACCGGTCTCCCGATCATCGAGACGAAGGCCGGTGACGTCTCGGCCTACATCCCCACCAACGTCATCTCGATCACCGACGGCCAGTGCTTCCTGGAGGGTGACCTGTTCAACTCGGGCGTCCGCCCGGCCGTCAACGTCGGCGTGTCGGTGTCCCGGGTCGGCGGCGCTGCCCAGGTCAAGGCCATGCGGAAGGTGTCCGGCACGCTGCGTCTCGACCTGTCGGCCTACCGCGAGCTGGAGGCCTTCGCGGCCTTCGGATCCGATCTGGATGCCGTCTCCAAGCGGGCGCTGTCCCGAGGTTCACGGCTGGTGGAACTGCTGAAGCAGGCTCAGTTCGCGCCGTTCGCGGTCGAGGAGCAGGTCGTCTCGCTCTGGACCGGCACCCGCGGTCATCTCGACCGGGTGCCCGTGCAGGACATCCGCCGCTTCGAGGCCGAGTTCCTCCAGTATCTGCGTCATGCGCCGGGTGGTCCGCTCGAGGTCATCAGGACATCGAAGGACCTGACGCCGGACACCGAGAAGGCGTTGGTGGCTGCCTTCGGTGATTTCGCCGACGGCTTCACCACCTCGGACGGCACCATCCTCGGGCGGGAGCAGAAGTTCGAGGCGATGGATCCGGCCAAGGTCGGCCAGGAGAAGGTGCAGGTCCGCAAGCCTGCTCCGACCAAGTGACCCCGACGCGAGCAGGATCGAACGGAGGAGGTGATCCATGGCAGCCCAGGTGAGGGTGCTGCGTCAACGGGTCAAGTCCGTGCAGTCGACGCAGAAGACCACTAAGGCGATGGAGATGATCGCCACCTCCCGCATCGCCAGGGCGCAGGCCAAGGTGCTGGCGGCCGCTCCGTACTCGGCGCAGATCACCGACGTCCTGACCGCTCTGGCCACCGCCTCGACGCTCGACCACCCGCTGTTGGTGCAGAGGCCGAACGCCAGGCGCGCCGGCATCCTGGTCGTGACATCGGATCGCGGTCTCTGCGGGGGCTACAACGCCAACGTGCTGAAGGCGACAGAGGAGCTGACCTCGCTCCTGCGCTCGCAGGGCAAGGAGCCGGTCTACTACGTGATCGGCCGCAAGGGCGTCGGCTACTTCAGCTTCCGCCAGCGCGCGATCGAGCGTTCGTGGACCGGTTTCTCGGAGCAGCCGTCCTACGACGACGCGGTCGCGGCCTGCGAGTCGCTGCTGCCGGCGTTCGTGACGGGCAGCGACGGGCAGCTCGACGACGGCACCGCCGGCATCGACGAGATCCATCTCGTGTCGACGCACTTCGAGTCGATGATCACCCAGACGCCGACGGTGCGCAGGGTGGCGCCGATGGAGATCGAGTACGTGGAGAGCACTGCGAATACGCCGCTGCTACCGGCCTACGAGTTCGAACCCGAACCGGGGGCGCTGCTGGATGCGTTGCTCCCGAAGTACGTGACGACCAGGATCTTCGCGGCGTTGCTCGATTCGGCGGCCAGCGAGTCCGCCGCCCGTCGCGCTGCCTGCAAGGCGGCGACCGACAACGCCAACGACATCATCAAGATTCTGTCCCGGCAGGCCAACCAGGCCCGGCAGGCGCAGATCACCCAGGAACTCAGCGAGATCGTCGGCGGCGCCGCCGCCTTGGCTGCAGCAGGAAGCGAAGAGGACTAGAAAGTGACCACTGCCACCAAATCCGCCGTCGCCGGCCGCGTCGTCCGCGTCATCGGTCCGGTCGTCGACGTCGAATTCCCCCGGGGCGAGGTGCCCGAGCTGTTCAATGCGCTCAACGTCGAGGTCTCCGGCCTGGGCGACAAGCGCGTGCTGACCCTCGAGGTCGCGCTGCACCTGGGCGACGACATCGTCAGGGCCATCTCCATGCAGCCCACCGACGGCCTGGTCCGCGGCGCGTCGGTCAGCGACTCGGGCAAGCCCATCTCGGTGCCAGTCGGGGACATCGTCAAGGGTCACGTGTTCAACGCGTTGGGCAAGTGCCTCGACGCGCCGGGAACGGCGGAGGACGCCGAGCACTGGCCCATCTACCGGAAGCCGCCGCCCTTCGACCAGCTCGAGGGCAAGACCGAGCAGCTGGTCACCGGGATCAAGGTGATCGACCTGCTGACCCCGTACGTCCAGGGCGGCAAGATCGGCCTGTTCGGTGGTGCCGGCGTCGGCAAGACCGTGTTGATCCAGGAGATGATCACCCGGGTCGCCAAGAACTTCGGTGGCACCTCGGTGTTCGCCGGCGTCGGCGAGCGCACCCGTGAGGGCAACGACCTCATCACCGAGATGACGGAGTCCGGCGTCATCCGTGACACGGCGCTGGTGTTCGGCCAGATGGACGAGCCGCCGGGGACCCGTATGCGGGTCGCGCTGTCCGCGCTGACCATGGCGGAATACTTCCGTGATGTCCAGAACCAGGACGTGCTGCTGTTCATCGACAACATCTTCCGGTTCACCCAGGCCGGTTCCGAGGTCTCCACCCTGCTCGGCCGGATGCCTTCGGCCGTCGGCTACCAGCCGACCCTCGCAGACGAGATGGGCGAGCTGCAGGAGCGGATCACCTCCACCCGCGGACGGTCCATCACCTCGCTGCAGGCGATCTACGTGCCGGCCGACGACTACACGGACCCGGCTCCTGCAGCGGCGTTCGCCCATCTGGATGCGACCACCGAGCTCGCCAGGTCCATCACCGAGAAGGGCATCTACCCGGCCGTCGACCCGCTGTCCTCGACCTCCCGGATCCTGGATCCGCAGTTCGTCGGTGACGAGCACTACCGGGTCGCGCAGGAGGTCATCCGGATCCTGCAGAAGTACAAGGAACTGCAGAACATCATCGCCATCCTCGGGATGGACGAGCTGGCGGAGGAGGACAAGCTCCTCGTCGGGCGGGCCCGCCGGATGGAACGTTTCCTGGGACAGAACTTCTTCGTGGCCAAGCAGTTCACCGGCATGGACGGGTCGTACGTCGAGATGGCCGACACCATCTCCGCGTTCGACGACATCGCGAAGGGCGAATACGACAACATCCCGGAGCAGGCCTTCCTGAACGTCGGCGGCCTGGATGACGTGATGGCCAAGGCCAAGTCCCTCGAGTCGTAACGCTGCTTCCGAGATCACCGTGCGGTGAAAGATTGATGCCTGTGCATCGGAATCTCAACCGTCGCTCCACCTGAAAAATGTTGTGGGAGGCCCTATTTCCCCTGCGGGGAGATGGGGCCTTCTTCCTGGTCCGGCCGATCTGCACAGTTAGCTCAGTCGAGCGATGCGCATCGTCGGCTAGACTCGGCCCATCCACCAAGCGAAGAGGCGGAGCCATCAGTGTCTGAGATGCAGGTTGATCTGGTTGCCGTGGAGCGGCAGATCTGGTCCGGTCCCGCCCAAATGGTCGTGGCAAGGACGGTCGACGGCGACATCGGTGTGATGCCCGGACATGCCCCGCTGCTGGCCCAGCTCCGTGAGGGCTTTGCAGCGCGCATCATCGAACCGGACGGCACCGTGCGGGGCGTTGCGGTGCACGGCGGGTTCCTGTCGGTGACCAAGGAGCGTGTATCGATCCTGGCCGAGGACGCGGAACTCAGCGAGAACATCGATGTCACCCAGGCCCGTGCCGCCTACGAGCGTGCCAAGGCCACCGGAACCGAAACCGCCGAGACCGAGGCAGATCTGCGCCGAGCACGCGCACAACTGCTGGCCACCGGCGAGACCGTCTGACCCGACGACTCGACGGCAGGGGAGACGACATGGTCAGCGCTGAGATCGCCGGGGTCGCGTTGCTCCTCGTCCTGGTGGCGTCGATCATCGCGATCGCATTCCGTCGTTCGATGTTGACCAAGTCCGGCGGTGTCGACTTCTGCTGGCGAAAATCCACGGCCTCCGACGGCAGCGGGTGGATCTTCGGTCAGGGCCGGTACCGCGAGGGCGAGCTAACGCTGTACCGCTCGTTCAGCCCGCTGCCTGTCGCTTCGAAGGTGCTCCGGCGTGACCGTCTTGCCCTCGGGGAGCGACGTCCATTGGCCGGCACCGAACCGGATCTGCTGCCGTTCGGCTCCGTGGTGGTGCGATGTACCGACGGCAGGACCCCGATGGAGTTGGCGCTGTCCGAAGAGGCCATCACCGGGCTGCGCTCGTGGCTGGAGTCGGTGCCACCGGCCACCGGCAGCATCAGCGGCCGACAGCACGGCGGGCTGCGCGAGGTCTGAAACTCCGCTACCGGGCATCGATCGAGGCTCCCCGACGGGAGCCTATGCTGCGTTTCAGGACCGGTCGCCGCCGGGTATCCACTGGATGTCACCCTCAGGGTTGGCGACCCGGCCGAGGATGAAGAGCAGGTCGGAGAGCCGGTTCAGGTACATCGGCGCGAGCGGGTTGGTCCGTTCGGCATCGACGGCCATCAGGGCCCAGGCGGCGCGTTCGGCGCGTCGGGCGATGGTCCGTGCGACATGGAGCAGTGCGCCCGCCGGAGTGCCACCGGGCAGGATGAACGACTTCAACGGCGCCAGTAGCTCGTTGAACCGGTCGCAGTCCGCTTCCAGCCGGTCGACGTACTCCTGCGTGACCCGGAGCGGGGGGTACTTCGGTTCCGGTTCGATCGGCGTGGCCAGATCGGCACCGAGGTCGAACAGCTCGTTCTGCACCCGGGAGATCACCGTGGCGAGCTCGGCGGAGGGCGACCCGAGAGTCATCACCACCCCCAGGGCGGCGTTGGTCTCGTCGCAGTCCGCGTAGGCGATCAGCCGCGGATCGGTCTTGGCGACCCTGGAGAAATCCGACAGCCCGGTGGTCCCGTCGTCGCCGGTGCGGGTGTAGATGCGGGTGAGATGAACGGCCATTCCGCCGAGCGTACGCAAGGTCGGTGTCCGGGCCCGTTCGAGGGCCTGCGACAGGCCCACGACCTGGAACGGGAGGAAGCGCAGCCCTCAGGGCACTAGAGTCCCCGGCGTGGACGAACGCTTCCTGGTGACCGGCGGCGCCCGCCTCTGCGGCGAGGTGTCGGTGGCGGGCGCGAAGAACAGCGTGCTCAAACTGATGGCGGCCGCGCTCCTGGCCGAGGGCACCACGGTGATCACGAACTGCCCGGCCATCCTGGACGTCCCGTTGATGGCGGACGTCCTGATCGGTCTGGGCTGCCGGGTGGAGATGGTCGGCGACAAGGTCTCGATCACGGCTCCGGCGGAGCTCTCGTACGAAGCGGACTTCCCGGCCGTTGGGCGACTTCGCGCCTCGGTCTGCGTGCTCGGCCCGTTGATGGGTCGCTGTCACCGTGCGCGGGTGGCACTCCCCGGCGGTGACGCCATCGGCTCCCGCCCGCTGGACATGCACCAGAACGGACTGCGTGCGCTCGGTGCCACGATGAGCATCGAGCACGGCATGGTCGTCGGTGAGGCGGAACGTCTGCGCGGCGCACAGATCGGTCTCGACTTCCCGAGTGTGGGGGCGACCGAGAACATCCTGATGGCCGCCGTCCTCGCCCAGGGCACCACGGTGATCGACAACGCGGCCCGCGAACCGGAGATCATCGACCTGGCCCTGATGCTGGGCCGGATGGGCGCCCGGATCAGCGGCGCGGGCAGTGCGATGATCACGATCGAGGGTGTCGACGTCCTGCATCCGACCGAGCACCGCACGGTCGGCGACCGGGTGGTCGGCGGCACCTGGGCCTATGCCGCGGCCGTCACCCGGGGCAACGTGCTGGTCCGCGGCGTCGACGCCCGGCACCTGGCCGCCCCGCTCGAGCGGCTGACGCAGGCCGGAGCGCACATCGAAATGCTCGACGACGGATTCTCCGTCGACATGCAGGGGCGTCCACGCGCGGTCGATTTCATCACGATGCCCTACCCGGGCTTCCCGACCGATCTGCAGCCCATGGCGCTTGCGCTGGCCGCCGTGGCCGACGGGAATTCGCTGATCACCGAGAACGTGTTCGAGGCCCGTTTTCGTTTCGTGGACGAGTTGATCCGCATGGGCGCGGACGCGCGGACCGATGGTCATCACGCTTCGCTGCGCGGCCGGCCGAAGCTGTCCAGTGCCCCGGTGTGGTCGACCGACATCCGCGCCGGTGCGGGCCTGGTGCTCGCCGGGTTGGTCGCCGAAGGCGTCACCGAGGTGCACGAGGTGGGCCACATCGACCGCGGGTACCCGCGCTTCGTGGAGGATCTGCAGTCGCTCGGGGCCGAGATCGAGCGGGTCGCTCTCTAGTCGAGCTGGTCCCTGATCCATCGCCCGGTGGCGAAAAGTTTTCCACCGCATAGTGTTTCGCCCACGGTTGGTCCGCTCTCACGTCGCAGGCGCACCGTCACGGGCTCACCGAGAACGCTGGCATCGACGCTGACCCGATCGCCGTGACCCGCCGGTACCGCGCGGATGAGCACCGCATCCGGGGCCGCCGGTCCCAGGTCGCGGCGGAGCGGGACGTCGGCGGCCTGCGCGGCCGGTGGCAGGTCCGCCCGGCCACGAAGTCCCTGCGGATGGACCAGTCCCCGGTCGGCGGCACGGACGACGGCCCGGGCACCGGCCAGATCGAGGAATCCGTAGGCGTAGCCCCACGGCAGCACGAGCATGGTGCCGGCGTAACGGTGACCGCCGAGGTGGCTGATCTCGACCACGCGATCACCGAACTCGGCGTGCAGCCCGACGGCGACCCCGCGACCCACGATGGCGCAGCACCGGTCGCGGCGCCCGTTCGTGCAGACGGCGAACAGGGGCCCCACCAGGGCCTCTCGCCGTGCGGGTGGCACCGAGGCATCTGATGCCTCCCGGAGGGGGGCGACGTACCCCGACGGGCCGTTGACACCGCAGTATCCGGCCGGCGGGTGGGAGCGGCGACGGGGATGGACGTCACGGATGGCAAAGGCACGCAGACCGCTGGTGGCCGCCACCGCGGCTGCGGTCCCGGGGGGCAGCAGACCGGTCGCATCCTCGGCGGCGTTCGCGCTCCAAGGCCCCGGGTGCCGCAGGAGCAGGAACGAGGAGAACGTCGCAGCGGTACCGGCCGGGTCGTCGCCGCAGTCCTTGGCAGCCTGCGAGCAGAGGACGGGCAGGGGAGTCGTCACCGGGTCCATTCTCCCTGGCATTCGGCAGGCGGACGGCCTGCTGGAGGCGGCATGTCTGCGGGCGGCCAGGGGGGCGGCAGCCGCTAGGGTGGTCGGGTGCGTCTCGTGGTGGCCCGGTGCTCAGTCGACTACGTGGGTCGTCTGACGGCTCACCTCCCGATGGCTACCCGGCTGCTCCTGGTGAAGGCCGACGGATCGGTGTCGATCCATGCAGACGATCGCGCCTACAAGCCCTTGAACTGGATGAGCCCACCGTGCTGGCTCGTGCAGCAGGACGGTGTCTGGCGGGTCGAGAACAAGGCCGGCGAGCAGCTGATCATCACCATCGAGGAGGTGCTGCACGATTCGCAGCACGAACTCGGCATCGACCCGGGGTTGGTCAAGGATGGTGTCGAGGCGCATCTGCAGGCCCTGCTGGCCGAACAGATCCAGACCCTCGGCGCCGGTTACACCCTGATCCGGCGCGAGTATCCGACCCCGGTCGGCCCGGTGGATCTGCTGTGCCGGGACGAAACCGGGGCGGTGGTGGCGGTGGAGATCAAACGTCGCGGCGAGATCGACGGGGTGGAACAACTGACCCGGTACGTCAACCTGCTCAGCCGGGATCCGCTGCTGGGCACGGTCACCGGGGTTTTCGCCGCCCAGCAGATCAAGCCGCAGGCCCGCACGCTGGCCGAGGATCGTGGGATCCGTTGTCTGGTGCTGGATTACGACCAACTACGCGGGCTGGACGACACGGTCGGACGTCTGTTCTGAGCAGTCGGTGACGGGTTTTCGGCCTGCCGCCCGTTGCGAGCAGGCGAGCGCGGGCGCGAGGCCCTCTGTTCGCCCTCGGCGCAGGGCCGGCCGCCCCGGTCCGTCCCTGCGTGCACCCGGCCTGCATTAGCCTCGGAGCGGTAGTGCTTCTCCTGTGGACATGAAATGAGGACCGGCGTGGATATCAAGATCGGTGTGACCGACAGTGGACGCGAATTGGTGGTCACGTCGGCGTCCCAGCCCGACGAGATCGAGGCGCTGGTCAACGAGGCGCTGAAGAATCCGACCGGCACCCTGGTGCTGGTCGACGAGAAGGGCCGCCGGGTGATGGTGCCGTCGGCGCGGATCTCCTACATCGAGATCGCCCCGGCCGACGTGCGCCGGGTGGGCTTCTCCACCACCGGCTGAGTCAGCCGGAATCCGGCGTTCAGGCCTGGCGGGGGAATCGGGAGATTCCCCGCCAGGCCAACGTCGAGAGCATCTCGATCGCCTCGGCCCGCGGCACCCCAGGGCTCTGCGTCAACCAGTACCGCGCACTGACCTGTGACAGGCCGACCAACGCCGAGGCCAGCAGTCGCGAGCGTTGCGGATCGACTCCGGTGTCGGTGGTGATCGTGTCGGTGATGGCGGCGATGCACGAGTCCGTCGCGCGATCCACGATCTGCTCCACCTGCACCTGACCCCGCAGGTCGGACTCGAAGATCAGCCGGTAGGCCTGGTCGTTGTCCGCGACGAACGAGAAGTAGGCCTCGACCGCGCGGTGGACGCGTTCGTTGTTGTCGTTGGTCCCGTGCAGGGCTTCCTCGACCAGTCGGACCATCTCGTCCGCCGACTCGCCCAGCAACGCGAGGTACAGGTCGAGCTTTGATGGGAAGTGCTGGTAGAGAACGGGTTTGCTGACACCGGCTCGCTCGGCGATGTCGTCCATCGCCGCCGCGTGATAGCCCTGGGCGACGAACGCGCCCTTGGCCGCGGCAATCAGCTGGGTCCGCCGGTCGGACCTGCTCAGTCGGGGAGTCGCGCGCGTCGTCGACTCGGCCATCGCGCTACTCCCTTCCACCCGGCGTTGCCGGACCAACCGTTGCCGGACCGAACCGTTCACGGACCAGACCGTTCCCGGATCCCGCGGCTCGTTGGACGAGCGGTTCTTCGACGGCGCCATCACCCTACGCGGGCAGGGCCGTCGCCTCGCCCAACCCGGCAGCCAGATCGCCGTAGCTCCCGAGACGGTCGACCACGTCGTCAGGTTCGATCTCCAAGGGCATGCCCGCGCTCGTGGCCGCGACCTCGTCCATCGTCAGGGGGGCGGCGACACCGGGTCCGCCCGCCCGGGAGACCAGCGAATAGGGCGCAGGCACCGCCCGGCCACCGGGCACCGGCAGGGGACAGATCAGGGTCCGCCCGTCGAAGTCGGCCGGGTCGGTGGTGGCGATCTCCGGGGCGCGGAGGGTCAGCTCGGCGGCGTACCGCACGGCCACCGCCGACGGCGCCACCGGACCGACCGCGAAACCGATCAGGTAGAGGCCGTCGAGGCCGTCGGTCATCACGGCGGCCGCGATCCCGTCCTGCGACATGGCCTGCGCCAACGCGAGGGTGGCGGTGGCCACCGTGTCGATGCCGCTGCCGTCGCCGGGACGGATCCGCAGGCTGACCAGACCGGGCCCGGTCAGCCCCGGGAGTCGGAAGAACGCGATGCCGCTGCGGATCGCCTCGTCCAGGTCGGCGAGGTCGGCGATGTGCAGATCGACGGCGTGGGCATCCTCCTGCGCGGCCTGGCCGGAAGCGTGACCGAAACCCTGGACGCGACGGCCACGCAGGTGGGTCAGCAGGGTGGCTTCGACCGCCCGGTAGTAGGCCAGGGCGGCGACCTGGAACGGATTCCCGGCGGTGGTCGGCATCTCGTCATTGTCGCCGACCAGCACAGGGATCGATGGCACCTGGTCGCCGGGACGGCCACCCTAGCGCCGGCTGCGGCCAGGCTTGGTCGGGACCTGTTCCCGCCGGCCGACGACGATCGACCCTTCCGCGCTCAAAGCCCTGCCCTGCATGTAATTCTTCATCGAATGGTGACGCGGATCGCCCAGAATCCGGCCCAGCGACGGCAGGAGCCCGGTGCCGACCGCGAGCGGAACATTCGTGCCGGCGTCGATGTGGTGGCCGCCGAACGAGTCAGCGGCAGGATCCGGGCCGAACGGGTCGGCGAGGCCCAGTTGTCTCCTGGCCAGATCGTCGGCGACCGGAAGGGTGACCGGGTCCTGGTCGTAGCTCAGCGTGTAGACGTCGGAGGCCGGCACGTTCCGGTACCCGGCGGCGGAGTCGGTGTCCCAGCCCGCCCCGGGTGATCCCAGCAGCACGAGGGAGTCCACGGGCAGGGCGTACCTGGCCGCCTCCGAGACGGTGGTGGAGCCCATCGAGAAGCCGATCAGGGTGGTGCGAACCGAGGGCTGCGACATGGCCTTGATGCTCATCAGATCCGCAGCCAGGACGGGCGCTCCGGCGGCCGCGTTCGCCGCGGATCCGACCGCGAGCGTGTCCAGGACGTCGATCGCCGGACGGCTCCCAGGGTCCTTGGTCCACGACATCGGGATGTCGTACCCGTACCAGGCGACGACCGCGGTCCGTCCGGCCGGATCCTGCCGCTCCGCCTCGTCGCGCAGATCGCCGGCCAGTTCGATGCCACCACCCATGTCCGACGGCGAGTTGCTGATGCCGGGCACGATCACGGCCACGTTCGTCGCCGTCGTCAGATCGCCCACTGCGATCGCCGCCCGTCCCTGACCCCGGTAGGCCCGCGAGTCGTAGACGATCAGCTCCGCAGACCCGCCGCGGTCGGCGGCCTGCTGCAACGCCTGCAGGATGGACATCGCGAACTTCATCCGTGCCGGCACACCGGATCCGAGATCGGCCGCCAGCGACGTCCGATTCTGCCGATCGGTGCGGTACGCCGGATTCATCACCGGATCGGGTGGCATCAGGGCAGCCGGACCGGCCCGGAGAGCATCCGGTTCCGCGGTCGGATCGCCGGCCAGCGCGGACTGCAGGGAACCCAGCGCGGCATCCAACGAGGCGATCCGTGCGGTCAGCGACTGGAACAGACGTCGGATGATGGACGCGACCTGCAGAGCCTCGCCGAGCTTCGGAAGACCGACGACCGCGCCCGCCAGGTCGGCCCAGGAGTGGCGGTCGATGTCGTTGATCTGGGCTGCCGCCAGCGACCAGTCCAGCCGGGCACCGGCCCTGGCCCGGTCGATCGTCTCGGCGGTGCGCTCGAGCGCGGATGCGTGCGAGTGCAGGAGGCTCGCCGTTCGCTCCGCGGTGGTCGCGATGCGGAGGAGCGTCGTCCTCGGGGGATCCGCCGACCAGCCGCGGGACAGTTCCGTCCCGGCACGGGCAACCTGATCGCCCCCCGCGCCGATGGCAAGGGCCACCTCGACGGTGTCCTGGGAGAGTCGGCGCAGCGCCGAACCGTCCATCGCCTCCAGAGCGGCGGCCGGTCCGGCCGGGTCCGGTGCACCGAGTGCGGCGGCCCGCGCGGTGAGCGTGCCGGCGGTGGTCGCCGCCGTCATCGGGGCCCGCTCCCGACCGATACCTCGGTCCGATCGAACCGATCGGCCGCACCGAGAAGCCCCAGCCCGACCGCATCCGCCAGCGACCGCAGCTGGGCCGCGGCTGCATGGGCCTGGCTGTTCCTCGCGTCGACCATGACGACCACCGCCGCTGCCGATGGGCAGCGGCCGAGATCGTCGACCGAGACCGGGACCCGGGACCGGTCACCGGCGACGGCCCCGAAGCATCGCGCGGCCTCGTCGACCGAGCCGGCCGCCCGCCTGATCCAGTAGGTGTCGACATCGAGATCCCACGTGCTCGGCACTGATTCCTCCTGCCTCGGGCGACCGGGAGGTCGGTCGTCGTGCCGGCAATGCTGGTGCAGCGCCGTCGCAGGCACCAGCACGATGGCCCGAATGTGGACGGCGCGAGGCATGGGGACAACTGGACGACACAATCGGCTGTCACCATGGATCGGGTGAACGCTTCGCTGGATGATCTGTCGCTGCGCTCGACCGCGCAGCTGAGCGAGTCGGTTCCGGTCGATGTCCCTGGGGTGGCACAGGAACCGCCACGCGGCTGGTCCGAGATCGTCGACGGACGAGGGGTCTACCTGAGGCGGACGGACCATCCCGAGCTCGCCGACCCACCGACCGGGCCGGACGCCTGGTACGTGCACGGGCTGGCCGGTTCGTCGACCAACTGGATCTCACTGGCCGGTGCGCTGGCGGGAGCAGCCACCGGCTACCTCGTCGACCTGCCCGGACACGGCCGATCCGATCCGCCGCCGCGCGGTCGCTACTCGCTCGTCGACGACGCCGAGGTGACCGCGGCGCTGATCAGGCGTCACTCGGACGGGCCGGTCCACCTGGTCGGGAACTCCCTCGGAGGGGTGGTCAGCACGGTCCTGGCCGCGCGACATCCCGACCTGGTGGCGACGCTCACGTTGATCTCGCCCGCCGTTCCCGACCTCCGGCTGACCAGGGACAGGGGGGCCGACCCGATCCTCGGCCTTCTCCTGTTCCCCGGGACCGGGGGGCTGGCGGTCCGGCGCCTGTCCTCGACGAGTCCGATGGCCAGGGCCCGCGGTATGGGCGAGCTGTGCTTCGGCGATCCCACCCTGCTGACCGACGACGACTATGCCGCCGCTGCAGCGGATCTGGCCTGGCGGTCGAGCATCCCCTGGGTGCACACCGGAACCATCGGGTCGCTGCGGGCCCTGTTGCGGAGCTATCTGCACCGGACCGAGTCGTTCTGGGCCGATGCAGCTTCGGTCCGGGTACCGACGTTGGTGATCTGGGGCACCCGCGACCGGTTGGTGGACGTCCGGCTCGCTCCCCGCACCGCGGCGGCCTTCGCCGACTCGAGCCTGCTCATCATGGCCGGTGTCGGGCACACCGCCCAGATGGAGGATCCGGTGACGACGGCTCGCGCGGTCAGCCGACTCTGGGGGAGCCCGGGCGCGCCGCACCCGGGTCTCACGGACACTGTGGCAACCTCGACCAGGTGACGCGTCCCGGTAACGACCCCCACCGACCACGCGGGGGGAGGCCCAACGACCCCCGGCCGCCACGACCGCTACCGCCTCTGGATTCACGTGGTCGACCGCTGCCCCCGGTCGGGCGATCGACCCTGTGGGACGACGACCCGGCCGGACCGCCTCCCGGCCCGCAGCCGCTGAAGGCCAGTTGGGATCCGGTCGATCGGGCTCCGCGGCCGACCACCAGGACGCGGCCGACGCGCACCGGTCGGCGCCGCAGCGCCGTCGGGTGGTTCGTCCACCGCTACGGCTGGCGGGCCTATGCCATCCCGGTGCTGATCGCGCTGACCGTGCTCGTCATCGTCCAGGTGGGTCGACCCCCGGTCTCCACCGCAGCGGCCTCCTCGGGAGTCACCTCCTCGGTGACCACGGTGATCAGTGGATCGACCACCACGCAGTTGGTGACCATCACCCCGACCCCCAGCACCCCCGGAGGGGTGCCGGCCGTCGGTGGTGCCGGGTCGGCGACGACCGCACCATCACCGTCGACCTCGTCCTCCGGCTCGCAGGGACCCATTCCGAACGGCTCCTACCAGAACCTGACCGCGGCAGCGCTTCCGCCGGGGGCCGTCTTCACCGCCAAGGGCAAGGACACCTGGCACCTGGTGAAGGGCACCACTGCGCCGATGGGTTCGGGGGGGACCAGGTTCACGTATTCCATCCAGGTCGAGGACGGCATCGGGGACACCCAGTCCGACCAGGACTTCGCAGCCCTGGTCGACCACACGCTCGCCGATCCGCGGTCCTGGATCGGGTCCGGAAAGTACACGCTGCAGCGCGTGGACACCGGGACTCCGTCCTTCACCGTCTCGCTGACCAGCCAGATGACGGTCCGGGAGACCTCGCTCTGCGGCTGGGAGATCCAGTTCGAGGCGTCGTGCTACGACCGCGACCAGCGACGGGTCGCCATCAACGACGCCCGCTGGACGCGCGGAGCGGTGTCGGCCAACGGGGACCTCGGCCTGTACCGCGTCTACGCGATCAACCACGAGGTCGGGCATGCCCTCGGCTACATGCACCAGCCGTGTGCCATCGACGGTGGCCTGGCGCCGGTGATGATGCAGCAGTCCTGGTCGACCGCCAACAACGACCTCGCCCCGCTCAACCCGCAGCTGATCCCGATGAACGGCAAGGTGTGCAAGTTCAACCCCTTCCCCTATCCACTGGCCTCGGCGACCGGCTCCGCCGGCGCGCAGACGTCCGCCTCCGCTGCAGGCGGCTGAACGCGTCGGTTGGTGTCGCCCTGCCTCCTCGGGAAGAATTGCACCCGCGTGTCAGTTGGGAAGTGCAGTGGCCCGCCCATCGGTCGGGTGCCACCTGGCAGTGGAAATTCATCGTGCAGTTGATGGTCATCAGTAGGTCGAGGAGAGAATTGTGACGTCCCTACCCCCCTTGGTGGAGCCGGCGGAATCGCTGAGCAAGGCCGAGGTCGAGCGGTATTCGAGACATCTGATCATTCCCGACGTGGGGATGATCGGCCAGAAGCGGCTGAAGAACGCCAAGGTGCTCGTGGTCGGCGCCGGCGGCCTCGGCTCGCCCGCGTTGCTGTACCTGGCCGCGGCCGGAGTCGGAACGCTCGGCATTCTCGATTTCGACATCGTCGACGAGTCCAACCTGCAGCGTCAGGTGATCCATGGACAGTCCGACGTCGGCAAGCCCAAGGCCGTGTCGGCAGCCGAGTCGGTGGCCGAGATCAACCCCTTCGTGAAGGTCATCCTGCACACCGACCGTCTCGAGTCCGACAACGCGCTGGAGATCTTCGCCGGCTACGACCTGATCCTGGACGGGACGGACAACTTCGCCACCCGCTACCTGGTGAACGACGCCTGCGTGCTGCTGAACAAGCCCTACGTCTGGGGTTCGATCTTCCGATTCGAAGGCCAGGTCAGCCTGTTCTGGGCCGAGTACGGCCCGCAGTACCGCGACCTCTACCCCGAACCGCCACCGCCGGGCATGGTCCCGTCGTGCGCCGAGGGCGGTGTGCTGGGTGTGCTCTGCGCATCGATCGGCTCGATCATGGTGACCGAGGCGATCAAGCTGATCACCGGGATCGGCGAGACCCTGCTCGGACGACTGATGGTCTACGACGCCCTGGAGATGACCTACCGGACCGTCAGGGTGCGGCGTGATCCCCACGGCGAGCCGATCACCGCACTCATCGACTACGACGTCTTCTGCGGGTCCGTGTCCGACGAGGCCCAGGAGGCCGCGGCGTCGCACACCATCTCGGCCAAGGAGCTGAAGCGGAAGATGGACGCGGGCGAGGACTTCGCGTTGATCGACGTCCGGGAGCAGAACGAGTACGAGATCGTCTCGATCCCGGGTTCGGTGCTGATCCCCAAGGGCGACATCCTCTCCGGCGAGGCGCTGTCGTTGATTCCTCAGGACCGCCAGATCATCCTGCACTGCAAGTCAGGGGCGAGATCGGCCGAGGCGCTGGCGGTGCTGCACAAGGCAGGCTTCGCCGATGCGGTGCACGTCGGCGGGGGCGTCCTGGCCTGGATCAAGCAGGTCGACCCGAGTCTCCCCAGCTACTGACGCGAACCGCCTGACGGCGAGTGAAGTGACGGTCGGGCCCCCCGGGCCTGTACCGTCACTGCTCGTGTCCACCCCGCCGCCGGCCCATGTGCTCGCCGCCTTCGGAGCGGGTTCGGCACAGCCGGAAAATCTGTCCGGCGGCCGGGGGCTGGCCTTCCGGTGCGGGGACGTCGTCTTCAAGCCGGTCGAGAACACCGCGGAGTCATCCTGGATCGCCGCCACCTTCGAGCAACTCAGGGTCAGCGGGATCCGGGTCGCCCGCCCGGTCCGTTCGTCCGACGGACGCTGGGTGGTGGCCGGGTGGTCGGCCCAGCGATTCGTCTCCGGTCGGGTCGAGCCGAGGTACAACGAGATCATCGAGACGTCGCTGGTCCTCCACGAGGCGCTGGCCGCAGTGCCCAACCCCCGATACCTGCGAGACCGCAGCGACCTGTACAGCTGGGCCGATCGGTTGGCCTGGGGTGAACCGGTCAAAGGCCCGTGGGAGCTGGGTGACGGACACGGGGCCCGGCTGTTCCACGAGCTCGCGATCGGACGCAAGCCGGTCGATCTGCCGATGCAGGTCGTGCACGGAGACATGTTCTGCAATGTGCTCTTCGCCGGTTCCGCACCGCCCGCCGTCATCGACATCACTCCGTACTGGAGACCCGCCGTCTGGTCCGCCGCGGTCATCGCGGTGGACGCGCTGAGTTGGGGCGGCGCGCAGACCGAGCTGCTCGAGGATTGGTCCGACCTCCCGGAATGGCCGCAGATGTTGTTGCGCGCCTTGATGTTCCGTCTGGCAGTGAGCCTGTCGCACCCGCGCAGCACGCCGTCGTCGATGGTCGAGATGCTCTCCGCCGCCGAGCTCATCCGACCGTTCCTGGATTGACCGCTGTCGCGAGATGTTCCAGATCGGCGGGCGGGATCCCGGACGCCATCATGGCAAGCATGAGGTGCGCCAGCCGGTGGTTCGGCTCGCTCATCAACGTACGGTCGACCGCGACCTGGGCGAGTGCACCGTCACCGCGGCGGTAGGCGGCCATCGACAGCACTGCGCAGACCTCGGCGGCGTCGTCGTCTGGTGTCGTCCGGGCCACGGCGATCAGCATCGGCACGAACGACTCGTCGATCCGGGTGACCGCGCGCGCGATCACCCCGTCCCGGATGCCGATGTCGCACAGCAACAGCGTGATCAGCGCGGCGGTGGGCGGGTCGACCGTCCCGGTCGCCGCCACCTGACGCAGACCGCCGTCGATGGTCACCTCCGCCATGGCGCGGAGCCGGTCGACCTCGATCGGTCCGGTGGACCCGATCCGCCCGAGCAACCCGTCGGCGGCCGCATGCAGGGAGGCCGAGGCCTGTGCGGCCGCAGCCCCGGTCGGCCCCGCGATGGAATCACGCAGCGCCTGACGATCGGCCAGGATCCCCCGGCCGTTCAACGCCGTCGCCGCGGTGATCTCCTCGACCTGCGGATCTGCGGCATCGGGCATCGGCGAACCCGGCCCGTCGGACAGTTGGCCCAGATGGGCGGGCAACCAGGAGTTCGCACGTCCATCGGTGATCCGGACGGTATCCAGGATGCCGACACCGGACTCCACCAGCGCACGCATCACCGCGTCCAGTTCGGCCGGCCGGCCGGGTCGCTCGGTGTAGCACATCACCGCGATCTCGTCCGCGTAGCGGGCCGCGTGCAGTTGCAGTTGGGCGATCGGCCCGGCAATCTCACCCGGGCGCGTCCCCGGCTCGTCCAGATCGTCCAGATCGATCCGGATCACCGGACCGACCCGGCGCCGCGGCCCCGACAGGCACACCATCACCAGACTCTCCTTCGGGTGGAACCCGAGGAGGGCGGGGACCGCGGCCAGCAGACCGCTCCGCCCGGTCAGTCGTACGGTGGTCGTCTCGTCGGTTGTCGTCATGGCCACAAAGATCGGCTGTTGCCGCGACGACCGCCAGCGGCGTCGGCCGATTGTGGACAGATCGAGCCATGGGGACAACTCCGGCGGAATCAGGCCGGCTCAGGGCGCCATCGGAACCGTCCCAGGTCGACGCGGCCGCGGGTGACCTGGACACCCTCGGCGACCAGCCGCCCGATCTGCTCCGTCCGCAGATGCTCTGCCGGGGTGCCGTCCGCCCGCAGGATCCGATGCCATCCGGTGGTGTCGTCGGACATCTCGGAGAGCACCCGCCCGACCAGCCGGGGCGATCTGGAACCGGCTCTGGCGGCGATGTCCCCGTAGGTCGCGACGAACCCGGGTGGGACCGAGGCCACCTGATCCAGCATCCGGGCCGCCAGTTCCATGTCCATCCGGCCATCCTGCCAAGCCCCGGCCGGGGACGCGACCGCGTGGCAGATCCTCCGCTGTCGGTGCTCCGTGGTGGGATCTGTACATGCCAGCCCTCTCGTCCGTCAGCTACCGGTTCCGACCGGCCGGCGCCCCCACCGGGCCATTGGCGCTGACCGACGAACAACGACGGGTGACGGGCAATGCCGTCCGGCGGCTCCGGGTGCTGGCGGGCCCGGGAACGGGCAAGACGGCCACTCTGGTCGAGGCGGTCGCTGATCGGATCCAGCACCGGGGTGTGCCGCCCGAACAGATCCTGGTGCTGACGTTCTCGCGACGGGCCGCTGCCGAGCTCTCCGGACGGATCACCAGGCGACTGGGCCTGACCACGCGGACGACCCTGGTCCGGACGCTGCACTCCTACGCCTATTCCGTCGTGCGCGCCCAGGCTGCGGCCCACGGCGAACCGAGTCCCCGCCTGCTGGCCGCGGGCGAGTCCGACCGGATGGTCCGGGAACTGCTGGCCGGCCATGCCACCGACGCCGGCGGTCCGTGGTCGCCCGATCTGGCCGGCGCACTCCCGTCGCCCACCTTCGCGGCCGAACTCCGCGAGGTGCTGCTCCGCGCGGCCGGGCAGGGGATCGGCCCGAAACGGATGATGGAGCTCGGTCGTCGGCACAAGAAGCCGGAATGGGTGGCTGCCGGGAAGTTCGCGCGAGAATATCAGCAGGTCAGTGATCTGCGGCAGGGGATCAGCGGCTTCGGGGTCGCGCTCGACCAGGCCGAGCTGACCGCAGCTGCCCTGGGGGCTCTGGGTCGGGACGACGTCCTGGCGGCGGAGCAGCGGCGGGTCCGGCGGATCTTCGTGGACGAGTACCAGGACGTCGACCCTGCCCAGGCCGCGCTGATCGGCCTGCTGTCCGGCGCGGCAGACGAACTCGTCGTCTTCGGTGACCCCGATCAGTCGATCTACGCCTTTCGCGGGGCGGAGCCCACCGCTCTGCGTGACATCGAGGTGGACGACACGGTCGCCCTGACGGTGTCCCGTCGTCTCGCGCCCGCAGTGCTGTCGGCGACCAGACGGATCGCCGCACTGCTGCCAGGCCCTGGGGCGCACCGGCTGCTGCGGGTCCCCCCCGCTCGTTCTGTGTCATCGGTCGACGACGCCGCGGAGCTCGGCACGGTGGATGTCGCCGTCTTCCCGACGGCGGCCAGGGAGGCCGCCTACATCGCGGACCATCTGCGTCGACGTCATCTGCTGGATGGCATCGGATGGGGCGCGATGGCCATCCTGGTGCGCTCGACCGGGTCCGGGCTCACCGCGCTGAGCAGAGCCTGCGCGGTGGCCGGGGTTCCGTTGCTCGTCGGCGGCCGGACGGAGACGCTGTCTGCCGAGCCGGTGGTGGCCAGCCTGCTCACGCTGCTGGAATGTGGGGTGGATCCGGCGCTGCTGACCGGCGAGTTCGCGCTGGATCTGCTGGCTTCCCCGCTGGGCGACGTGGACGCCCTTGGCCTGCGCAGGCTGCGCAGGGCGCTGCGGGCGGCCCGGCCAGGACAGGGCTCGAGCGCCGATCTGCTGGCTGCCGTCCTGGCCGGCGCACCGGTGCCCGACTCCGTCCCCCGAGATCTGCGGCCTCCGCTGCTGCGGGTGCGTGAACTGGTGGCCATCGCACGCGACGGAGCCGACAGTCCCAGCGCCGAGCAGTTGTTGTGGGCGCTGTGGCGCTCCTGCCGACTGGAGGAGCACCTCGTCGCCGCCGTCGACCGGGGTGGCAGCGGCGGCCAACGCGCGGATCGTGCGCTGGACGCGGTACTGGGATTGTTCGCGATGGCCTCCGACCTGACCGATCGGCTTCCGCTGGCCGGGGTCGCGGCCTTCACCGCCGAGGTCAGGGGGCATCAGCTTCCCGGCGAGCAGGACGTGGCCCGCACCGGCGACGCCGTCGCCCTGATGTCGGCCCATGCTGCCAAGGGACTGGAGTGGGACGTGGTGGTGGTGGCCGGCGTCCAGGAGGGATCCTGGCCGGATCTGCGCGGCCGTGGGTCGCTCCTGGGCGGACAGGAGATGCTCGACCTGGCGTCCGATCTTCCGGCCGGCATCCCGGTCGCCGGTGTGCTGGCCGAGGAACGCCGGTTGTTCTACGTCGCGGCGACCCGGGCACGTCTGACCCTGGTCTGCACCGGCGTCCTGAACCAGGATCTGGCTCCCTCCCGCTTCCTGCAGGAGGTGGCCGGCACCGAGGAAGAACTGACGGTGGAACAGGACCCGGCCGCGTCCGGTGGGTCGCGCGCCGATCGACGCGGGCTGCACCTGACCGACCTCGTCGCCGATCTGCGCCGCGCCGTCACCGATCCACTGACCCCGGCCGCGGACGCGTCGGCCGCGGCCGCGCATCTCGCCCAGCTGGCCGCAGCCGGAATCTCCGGAGCTCATCCCGACGATTGGTACGGCCTTGCGCCGCGCTCCACCGAGGCCCCACCCATCGCACCCGGCGCCGAGATCAGGGTCTCGCCGTCCGCGATCGAATCGTTGAACACCTGCGCGCTGCGGGCGGTGCTCGAACGACGCGGTGGCCGGACCGAGCCGGGACAGGCCCAGATCGAGGGGATCGTCGTGCACGCGATGGCCCACGGACTTGCCATCGGAGTTCCGGAGACCGATCTGCGGGAGGAGATCGAGACATTCCTGGCCGGACAGGACCGGCTTCCGCCCTGGCAGCTCGAACGCACCCGCCGTGGGTTGCTGTCGATGCTGACCGCGGCGCAGGCGTGGGTGCGGGACAACCATCCACCGCGCACCCTGGTCGGCTCGGAGGTAGAGCTCGATCTCTTGGTCCCGGCCCCGGAGCACGAGCCCGGTGCGCCCGCAGCAGACACCGAGGAACACCAGGTACGTCTGACCGGAAGAGTCGACTGGTTGTCGGAGAAGCCCGACGGCACGCTGGTGGTCACGGATTTCAAGACGGGCGGCACGGTACCCACCAAGGCCCAGGCGCAGGCGAACCCCCAGCTTGCCTCCTACCAGGCGGCCATCGCGATGGGCGCGTTCCCACCGGCCACGCGCCCAGGCGGCGCCGAACTGGTCTACCTGCGTTCGGGCTCGCCGAAAGTGTTGCAGCAGAACGAACTCACGGCCACGGACACCACGGTGTGGCTGGGTACGATCCGCACGGCCGCAGCTCAGCTGGCGTCCGCCGGCGCACTGGCGCAGGAGAACTCCCGGTGCGAGCGGTGTCCGGTCCGGACCAGCTGCCCACTGCAGAGCGAGGGCCGTCAGGTGCGCGGATGATCACCGCCGGACGGCTGGCCGAGATCCTCGCGCTGCCACCGCCGACCGACGAGCAGGCCGCTGTGATCGAGGCCCCGATGGCCCCGGCGCTGGTGGTCGCCGGCGCCGGGTCCGGCAAGACCGAGACCATGGCGGCCAGGGTGCTCTACCTGGTGGCCAACGACCTGGTCCGTCCGGAGCAGATCCTCGGCCTCACCTTCACGCGCAAGGCGGCGTCGGGTCTGGCGGGCCGGATCCGGCAGCGGCTGCGGACGTTGGCCGCGGCCGGCGTGAGCGTCCCCGGCCAGGCGCCCGCACCGACCGGTGGCGAGCCGGAGGTGTCCACCTACCATTCCTTCGGGGGTCGGCTGATCGCGGAGTTCGGACCGCTCGCCGGGATCGAGCCGGCCTCCAGGGTGCTGAGCGCGACCGGCTCGTGGCTGCTGGCGCGACGGGTGGTCGGACGCTGGGACGGGGATCTGAATACCGATCTGGGCCCTGACCAGGTCACCGAGCGACTGCTGTCCATGTCGGGCGGGCTGGCGGACCACCTGATCGACGCGACGACGCTGTCCGACGAGATCGAACAAGTGCTGGCCCGGCTGCGGGCCGCTCGTCCTTCACCGGCCCAGAAGGCAGCCGTCCACAGCGGCCTGGCCGGCCACCTGAAGAGGCTGCAGGACCGGGCCTGGATCCTTCCGCTGGTGGACGCCTTCACCGAGGCCAAACGCAGGGCCGGCGTGGTCGACTTCGCCGATCAGATGCAGGTGGCGGCGAAGCTGGTCACCGACCATGCCCGGATCGGGCAGGCGCTGCGGGAGCGTCATCGGGTGGTCCTGCTCGACGAGTACCAGGACACCGGCCATGTCCAGCGCGTCATCCTGCGGGCGGTGTTCGCCGAGACCGGGGTCCAGGGAACGCCGTCCGGTCATCCGGTCACCGCGGTCGGCGACCCGGTGCAGTCGATCTACTCGTGGCGCGGGGCGTCGGCATCGAACCTGCCGAGGTTCCCGTCCGACTTTCCTTGCCGCAACGGCATTCCGGCGGCCACGCTGACGCTGTCCACCAGTTTCCGCAACGCCTCCTCCGTCCTCGGGATCGCCAACCAGTTGTCGGCGGAGGTCCGTTCCGGTGCCGTGCAGGTGCAGGAACTGCGCCCGCGGCCAGGGGCCGACGTCGGCGAGGTGCGATACGGACTGTTCGCCACCGCTGCCGAGGAGGAGCGCTGGGTCGCGCAGCAGATCGCCAGACGGTGGGAGATGCGCTCGGCGACCGGTGACGGCAGCTCTCCGAGCACCGCGGTCCTGATGCGCCGCCGCCGCGACATGGAACCCATGGCCATGGCGCTGCGGGCGGCCGGCCTACCGGTGGAGGTCGTGGGTCTGGGCGGGCTGCTCAACGAGCCGGAGATCGCCGATCTGCTCGCCATGTTGCGGGTGTTGGTGGACCCGACCGCCGGCCCGGCGGCCGTCCGCCTGCTGACCGGGGCCAGGTGGCAGCTGGGCATGGCCGACCTCGCCGCCCTGTCCAGCCGTGCGTCCGTGCTGTCGCCGCGCGGGCACGCTCCGTCCGGATCGGCACCGGACGGGGGCGGGAACGCCGGACGGGCGTCGGTACGCGAGGCCCTGGTCGACGCCGGTTCCGGCGAGGAGATCGATTCGGCGTCCATCATCGATGCTCTCTCGGATCCGGGACCGCCGGAGAACTACTCACCGGAGGGTTTCCGGCGTCTGCAGCGTCTGGGCGCAGAACTGCACCGGCTACGGGCCCGGCTCTCCCTACCGCTGGGCGACCTCGTCGCCGAGCTCGAGCGCACCTCCGGTCTTGACGTGGAGGTGCGGATCTCCTCGCCGGCCGGTCGCGCCCACCTGGATGCGTTCGCCGACGTGGTCGCCGATTTCTCAGCCGGCGGAGGCGGCGCGGTGGAGTTGGTGGAGTACCTGGTCACCGCGGCCGATCGTGAGGACGGCCTGACGCCCGGTGAGGTCGCCCCGACCCCGGGACGGGTCCAGGTGCTGACGGTGCATGCCGCCAAGGGTCTGGAGTGGGAGATCGTCGCCGTGCCGCATCTGTCCGACACCGTGTTCCCCAGCTCGAGAGGAAGTACCTGGCTGGGCGACGCCGGTCAGCTCCCGCCCTCGCTGCGTGGCGACCGCGCCGACCTGCCGCAGCTCCAGCTGCCGTCCGGGGGGGACCAGAGGGACATGGTGGCAGCCCTCACCGCGCATGCCGCTGCTCTCAAGGCCGATCAGGCCGTCGAGGAACGCCGTCTGCTCTACGTGGCGGTGACCAGGGCCGAACGCACCCTGCTGGCGTCCGGACACCAGTGGGGCCGGACGGGGAGCACGGCGCACGGGCCGAGCCGGTTCCTCACCGAGATCCGTTCGGCCGCAGAGCCTTCGTGGCTGCCGGACGAATGGGCGGACGAGCCCGGTGCGCAGGAAGGCAACCCGATGACCTCGGCGCCCCGTACCGCGTCCTGGCCGTCGGATCCGCTCGGTGATCGCCGGCGGGCCATCGCCTCGGGCGCAGACCTGGTGTTGGGTGCCATCGCCCGCCGACAGCTCCCAGATCCGGGCGAGGCGGTCGGTGAGGATCAGCTGGGTTGGTCGCGGGACGTGGCCGCGCTGCTGGAAGAGCGGCGCGCCCTGCGGTCCACCTCGATCGAAGTGGCTCTGCCGCAGAGTCTTTCGGCCACTGCGCTGGTGGAACTGGCCGCTGATCCGGCCGCGCTGGCCCGCCGCATCAGGCGTCCGGTCCCGCACCCGCCTGCGCCGCGGGCCCGCCGCGGTACCGACTTCCACGCGTGGCTGGAGCGCTTCTACACCGGCTCGGCGCTGATGGAGATCTCGGAACTGCCCGGAGCCCACGACAACGGTCCGGAGCCCGACGCCGAGCTGGAACTGCTCAAGGCCCGGTTCCAGCGTTCGGACTGGTCCCGCCGGATGCCGTTCGAGGTGGAACTGCCGTTCTCGATGACCATCGCCGGCCAACCCGTCAGGGGCCGGATCGACGCCGTCTTCCGGGACGACGACGGTGGGTGCACCGTCGTGGACTGGAAGACCGGTCATCCCCCCTCCGTTGAGCTCCGAAAGGCCGCGACCGTCCAGCTGGCCGTCTACCGGTTGGCGGTCGCCGAAATGCTGGGGCTGCCGCTGACCAAGGTCCGGGCTGCGTTCGTGTACGTCGCCACCGACGACACCTTCGCGCCGGCTGACCTTCTCGACGCCGACGGATTGTCCGCGCTGATCATCGCCTCGACCTCGATCGAGGCGCACGTAGGCTGATCGGCGTGCAGCCCGTGGTGTTTCGAGGTCGCCCGCTCCGCACGGATCGGGCGGCGATCATGGCCATCGTCAACCGCACCCCCGATTCCTTCTTCGACGGGGGCGCGACCTTCGAGGACGGCCCCGCCATGGACGCGGTCGACCGGGCCGTGGCCGACGGCGCCGACCTCATCGACATCGGCGGGGTCAAGGCCGGTGTCGGCCGGAACGTCGACGCGGCCGAGGAGATCGACCGGGTGGTGCCCTTCATCGCCAAAATGCGCGCCGCCCATCCCGGCCTGGTCATCAGCGTGGACACCTGGCGCAGCGACGTGGCCAGCGCCGCCTGCGAGGAAGGTGCTGATCTGATCAACGACACGTGGGCCGGCGTCGATCACGGCCTCGCGCGGGTGGCCGCCCGGTACGGCACCGGCATCATCTGCTCGCACACCGGCGGGGCATCTCCACGCACCAATCCGCACCGGGTCGCCTACCAGGACGTCGTCGCTGCGGTGATCGACGAGACCACTGCTGCGGCCCGTGCCATGGTGGCCGCCGGTGTCCCGCGCGAGGGCATCCTGATCGACCCGACCCACGATTTCGGCAAGAACACCTGGCATGGTCTGGAACTGCTCCGCCGGACCTCAGAGTTGGTGGACACCGGCTGGCCGGTGTTGATGGCGTTGTCCAACAAGGACTTCGTCGGCGAGACACTCGGCGTCCAGGTGCAGGACCGGCTCGAGGGCACCTTGGCGGCGACTGCAGTCGCCGCGCTGGCCGGGGCGGCGATCTTTCGCGTGCACCAGGTCCTGCCGACCAGACGGGTGCTGGAGATGGTCGCCTCGATCAGAGGTACCCGGCCACCGGCGGCGCCGCGGCGCGGCATGGTCTGATCGTGCCCGACGCGTGGTCGCACCGGGCCGCGTGGCACCATCGACGGTGTGACCACCGTGCTGTTCTACCTCGTGATCGCGGCCGTGATCGGCCTCGCCGTGTTCTTCCTCGCGGTCTTCGTCTTCGGCCGGGGCGAACAGATGGCCCCGCTCGATCCCAGGACATCGCCGGCCGAGCTACCCGAAACCGACATCACCTCCGAGGACGTACGCAGCATCCGGTTCGCGTTGGCCCTGCGCGGCTATCGGATGAGTGACGTCGACTGGACCCTGGAGCGACTGGGCGAGCAGTTGGACGCGCTCCGACGGGAGAACGAGTTGCTCCGCGGGGTCGTCCCCGACGGATCTGCGGACGAGCGGGTATCGGTCGGGCCTTCCGGATGGACGGGTGACAGCACGGTGGACACACTGGTCGGCCAGGCCGAGTTGCGCCCGACGGCGGTCCACGGTGAGTCCCGATGACGGTCAGGGTGGCGGCCACCGTCGACGTGCCGGCGTCGGTCGAGGAGGTCTTCGCGGCGATGATCGATCTGCCTTCGCAGGACGAGTGGATCCTGGCCACCCGGCTGTTCGCCCTCGACGGTGACGTCGACGTGCCGGGTGTCGGTTCGAAGATCGCGGCCCTGACGGGTCTGGCCGGCATCGGTGTGCTCGACACCATGACCGTCACCGTCTACGACCCGCCGCACCGCTGGGAGACGACGCACACCGGAAATGCCATCAAGGGCATCGGCATCTTCACCGTCGAACCCGGCCCGAAGGGCGCCAGGGTGACCTGGGCCGAAGAGGTCGAACTTCCGCTCGGCTTCGTCGGCCGTCTCGGCTGGACGGTCGCAAAACCGCTGGTGCACTGGGGATTGGCCGCGTCGCTACGCCGGTTGTCCGCCGGTGTGGTCAGCGGCAGGCTCCCGTTGAAGTCCTGACCGACGATGCGTTGACCGACGATGCGTTGACCGGCGAAGTCCTGACCGGCGAAGTCCTGACCGACGATGTCGCGGCCGAAGATGTTCCGGCCGACACCCGTCGCCGCTGTGGCTGGGCCACCTCGGCTCCGGACTACCTGGAGTACCACGACCAGGAGTGGGGTACGACGGTCCGCGGCGACGATGCCCTCTTCGAGCGGATGTCCCTGGAGGCGTTCCAAGCCGGCCTCAGCTGGATCACCATCCTGCGCAAGCGACCCGCCTTCCGGCAGGCGTTCGCGGGATTCGAGATCGCCGAGGTGGCCCGGTTCGACGATCACGACGTCGCTCGCCTGATGGCCGACGTCGCCATCGTCCGGAACTCGCATAAGATCCAGGCCGTCATCTCCAACGCGCGAGTGGCCCTCGGCCTGGACGGCGGCCTCGACCGACTTCTGTGGTCCTTCGCGCCCGCATCCCACCGGACGCCGGCCGACCCGTCAGCGGTGCCGGCGGTGACACCGGAGTCGACAGCGATGGCAAAAGCTCTGAAGCAGAGAGGATTTCGATTCGTCGGTCCGACGACCGCCTACGCATTGATGCAGGCGACGGGAATGGTCGACGATCACGTCGCCTACTGCTGGCGCGCGCCGAATCGACGATCGCCCGTGGGCGGACGGGGGAGACGGTGATTCAGACCGTCCGCTGCTCAGCGAGCCGCGCGGGAGGCCTTGGAGGAGGGGGCAGGTGAGGGGGCCGGCGTCGCGGTCTTCTCGGGTCCACCTCTCGGCGTGTCCGACCGGTCGGACGCCGAGTGGTCCTTGGACGCCACCTTGCGGTTGGCGGTGACCCTGCGCTGCTCGGCGCGGGGGTGCGTGCTCCGCCCTGCGGTACCGGTGGTGGCGGGCTTGTCGCCGACCGTCCGGGTCGCTTTCCCGGCCGGCTCGTGGTCCGGCTGGTCCTCGGAGCCGCTGGTAGCGCGGCTGGGGATGTTGATCACCGCGACACCGGAGGCCAGATCGATCCGCAGATCGCCGTCGCGGGCGTTGCCCTCTTCCTCGCGGCTGTTCTGCTTCGATTCGCGTTCTTCGATCTCGTGGCGCATGCCGGGATTGAACAGCGCGCCGAGTTCTCCCATAGGTCCCACGAACCCCAGCGTACGTGAGGAGGCGCGCCCCGGCCGGTCGATCCGCCGATGGCACAGGCCAATCCTGGTCGAGGCGGTCAGCGTCCCAGGAAGCGCGGCACTCGCTTCTCGGCGAACGCACTGATGGCCTCGTGGTGATCGGCGCTGAAGAAGAGCTCGGCCTGGGCCTTGCCCTCGAATTCCAGAGCGGCGGGCAGGTCCGACGTGGCGGCGTATTCCATCGACGCCTTGATCCAGGCGTAGGCCTTCGTCGGGCCAGTGGCCAGGGCGCCGGCCAGAGCCGCAACCCTGGGCATCAGGTCCTCCGGTGGGACCACTTCGTCGACCATCCCGATCCGTAGGGCTTCGGCGGCGTCCACCCGCTCGCCGAGCAGCATCATCCGCGCGGCGCGGCCGGTGCCGATGAGCCGGGGCAAGGTGTAGCTGGCACCGGAGTCGGCGGACAGCCCGACGCCGGCGAAGGCCATCGAGAAGCTGGCCGCCGACGACGCCACCCGGAGGTCGCAGGCGTACGCGAAAGCGGCCCCGGCGCCCGCAGCCGCGCCGTTGACGGCGGCGATCACCGGTTTGCCCATCCCGGTGATCAGGGCGATGGCGACGTTGTAGAACTCCCGGACCGTCGTCGCGATCCGCGGGTCCTCGGCCTTCACCAGTTCCAGGTGCTGCTTGAGATCCTGCCCGGCGCAGAAGGCCCGGCCGGCGCCGGTGATGACCAGTGCCCGGACGGTGTCGTCCTCGGCCGCCGAGGTCAGGGCGGTCAACAGGGCACCCTTCAGCGCCAGGTCGAAGGAGTTGAACGCGGCCGGCCGGTTGAGCGTGAGCGTACGGACCCCGTCATGGTCGGAAACCAGCAGCGGTGGCTCGTCGGCCGGTGGTCGGGGGGCGTGATCGGTCGTCATCTTCGACTCCTTCGTGGGCCTGTCGGAGCACCTGCGGTCGGCACAGCGCCTGCCATGGGGGAGAATAGGGCAAGCACGTTGGTTGGTCGATCGCCGGGCGGGTACCACCGTTCGGTACGGATGAATGGCACATGCGGATGTGAGCGCGTGCTGGAGTGTGGAGGGAGTCGTACATGGCGGCCATGAAGCCCCGCACCGGGGATGGTCCCCTCGAAGTAACCAAGGAGGGACGCGGAATCGTGATGCGCGTACCCCTGGAAGGCGGCGGTCGGCTGGTGGTGGAAATCTCCGCCGATGAGGCGTCCGCTCTCGGAGATGCACTCAAAGCAGTCGTCAGCTGATACCTGACCGCCCGGGTCTGCCCGCCACATCGGCGCGGTGACCCGGGCGGCTTGCTGTTCGCACCGGGCTGCGCGTGGATCAATCCCCACTTCGGCGAGGGCCCCGGGCAGGCGTGGATCAATTCCCATTTCGTCGAAGGCCCCGGTTGGCGTGGATCAACTTCTCAGGCATGGACGAACTCGACGACTCCTGTCCCTCTGGTCCCAAATGGTCAACTTTCGGCCATGCCTGAGAAGTTGATCCACGCCGAGCCCAGGGCCGGGAGAAGTTGATCCACGCCGAGCCGGGGGCCAGGGGTCAGCGGTCCTGGGGGCCAGGGGTCAGCGGTCCTGGGGGCCAGGGGTCAGCGGTCCTGGGGGCCGAGCAGGGATCGGTAGAGCGCGACGGTCTGCTCCGCCACGGCGGTCCAGGAGAACTCCGAGTCGGCCCTGACCCGGCCGGCCTCACCCATGACCACGGCGGCGGCCCGGTCGGCGACCATGGAGTTGACGGCGGCCGCGAAGGCGGCCTCGAAGCCGGGCCCGTCCTCGGCGTCGTAGTGGACGAGGCTGCCGGTGACGCCGTCCTGCACCACCTCGGGGATTCCGCCGACGTCGCTGGCGACGACCGGTGCGCCGCAGGCCATCGCCTCCAGGTTGACGATTCCGAGGGGCTCGTACACCGAGGGACAGCAGAAGACGGTCGAGGCGCTGAGCACCTGCTTGACCTCGTCGAGGGTCAGCATGCCGTCGAACCAGAACACGCCCGGACGACTGGCCTGCAGCGCGCGGATCGCGGTCGCGGTCTCGGCGGCGATCTCCGGGGTGTCCGGCGCTCCAGCGCAGAGCACGAGCTGGATCCCCGGATCGAAAGCATGAGCAGCGGCGATGAGGTGGCCGACACCCTTCTGACGGGTGATCCGACCGACGAACGAGGCGATCGGGGCGTCCAGGTCGACGCCCCGGTCGGTCAGCACCGACCGGTCGTCCGTCGCGTGGTAGATCGAGGTGTCGATGCCGTTGCGGATGACGTGGACCCGCGCCGGGTCCAACACGGGATAGCAGTCCAGGATGTCGGTCCGCATGCCGTCCGAGACGGCGATCACGGCGTCCGCGGCCTCGTAGGCCGTCTTCTCCGCCCAGCTGGACAGGCGGTAACCACCACCGAGCTGCTCGGCCTTCCACGGTCGCCGGGGCTCGAGCGAATGGGCGGTCACGACGTGCGGAACGCCGTAGAGCAGTTTCGAGACGTGGCCGGCCATGTTCGCGTACCAGGTATGGGAGTGCACCAGTTCGGCCGAGCCGCACGCGGCCGCCATCGACAGGTCCACCGACAGCGTCGCCAGGGCCGGGTTGGCATCGGCGACGTCCGGCGCCGGCCGGTGTCCGAAGGCACCGGGCCGGTCGTCGCCGAACGCGTGGACGTCGATGTCGACGAGCTTGCGCAGCTCGCGCACCAGGTAGTCGACGTGGACACCGGCCCCGCCGTAGACGTCGGGCGGGAACTCTCGGGTCAGGATCGAGATATGCACCGCGTCAATGTAGACCGGTCCGGCCCGACCGATGCGGACCTGGCGCCCGTGGTCGTCGCGGATCCGGCGCGGGTGTCCTCCGGAGCGCTTGCGGCATCCCGGTGGGCGCGTGGCAGAGCTGCCGGATAGGGTTCCGGCATGGTCCTCAAACCCAGAGTTCTCGGCATCGTTCTGGCTGGTGGTGAGGGAAAGCGGCTGTGGCCGTTGACCGCTGACCGGGCCAAGCCCGCCGTACCCTTCGGTGGCAATTTCCGTCTCATCGACTTCGTGCTGTCGAATCTGGTCAACGCCGGGTACCTCCGCATCTGCGTCCTGACCCAGTACAAGTCGCATTCACTCGACCGGCACATCACCACGACCTGGCGGATGAGCCAGATGCTGGGCAACTACGTCACTCCGGTGCCGGCCCAGCAGCGGCTCGGCCCTCGTTGGTACACCGGGAGTGCGGACGCCATTCTCCAGTCGTTGAATCTGGTGTACGACGACGATCCGGACTACCTGGTCGTCTTCGGGGCCGATCACGTCTATCGCATGGACCCGTCACAAATGGTCGCCGACCACATCGCCTCCGGCGCCGAGGCCACCGTGGCCGCCATTCGCGTTCCGCGGCACGAGGCCACCGCATTCGGTGTCATCGACACCGACGACACAGGCCACCGCATCACCCGGTTCTTGGAGAAGCCGACGGATCCTCCTGCAGTGCAGGATGATCCGAATGTCGCCTACGCCTCCATGGGTAACTACGTGTTCACCACAAGAGCCCTCATCGAGGCGCTCCGGCAGGACGCGGGCGACGAGAACTCCATTCATGACATGGGGGCGAACATCATTCCGACGTTCGTCGAGCGTGGCACCGCGAATGTCTACGATTTCGATCGCAACGAGGTCCCTGGCTCGGAGGAACGCGACAAGGGCTACTGGCGCGACGTCGGTACCCTGGACGCTTATCACGACGCCCACATGGATCTCGTCTCGGTGCACCCGATCTTCAATCTCTACAACCAGGAATGGCCGATTCTCTCGGTGCCGCCCACGCTACCGCCGGCGAAATTCGTCGAGAACGGAATGGCGCTGGATTCGATGGTCGGTCCCGGCACGATCATCTCCGGTGCCACGGTTCGGCGGTCGGTGCTGTCGGAGAACGTGCGGGTTGCCATCGGCGCGAGTGTCGAGGGCAGCGTCATCATGCCCGGTGTGCGGATCGGGCGAAACGCCGTGGTGCGCAACGCAATCCTCGACAAGAACGTGATCGTTCCGGACGGCGCCACCGTGGGGATCAACCTCGAGGCCGATCGTGCGGCCTATACGGTGACCGCCTCGGGCATCACGGTGATCGGCAAGGGCATCACCGTCGCCAGGTAGTCCGCGACCGGTCGGGCGCTCCACCGGCCGGCGCTCCACCGGTCGGGCGCTCCACCGGTCGGGCGCTCCACCGGTCGGGCGCTCCACCGGTCGGGCGCTCCACCGGCCGGGGCTCAACCGGCCGGCTTCGGCTGCCGGGCCGGGCAACCGGACGTCCGGTAGGCAGACGCGTACTCGAAGTGCCAGGTCTCGTTGTCGTACATCCGGCAGAATCCTGATCGCCCCCCGGTGGCTTGTAGCCATCGGTCGGCGCCGGCCGGTTGCACGTCGACGGCATAGCCCTTGACGTGGGCCGACTTCTGCCAGGGCAGCACCAGGTCGTGGGCCGCGACCGATCCGTACTCCTCGACGTAGGTGTCGAGCAGACCGATCTGCTGGGCCCTGCTCCGTTTGCCGTCGTTGAGGCAGAGCGTCACGCCCTTGCTCGCCGCCAGCTTCTTCACCGATGTCCAGGCCGCCTTCACGTCCGGCCGCAGACCGGTCGGGGGCTCGTCGGAGTACTGCCGGTCGACCGGACAGGCCGGGCCGTTCGTCGGCCCGGCCACGTCGACGTCCGCACTGGCCTGGATCGGCCCGGGTGCTGCGGCCGTCCCCGACCTCGTCGCAGTGGTGGTGGCCGCCACCCGGGTGGTGGCGGCGGGCGAAGGCCTGCTCCTGCCACCACCTCGGCCGGAAGACGTGCTGCTCGAACCCGGGCTGGTCTGCACCATCGCCCTGGTCCGCGCCATTGCACCGGTCGTCGTCGTGACCCTGGTCGGCGTCGTGACAGCAGCGCGAGCGGTCGTCGACACCGTGGGTCGTAGCGTCCCGGTGAGCGCGACACCGGCGACGGATCCGGCGCCCGAGCAGCCGGAGAAGGTCAGCAGCGTGATCCCGGCCAGCAGCGCCGCCGCGCCCCGGAGCGCCGTGGCGCGCAGCCTCAACGTTTGACCGCCGCGAGGAGGCCGTCACCCAGCGAGGTCATCATCGGCACGAGGGTCTCGTCGTCGCGGACGAGACGGCCGGCTTCCCGGACGGCGACCGTCTCCGCGTCGCGCTGCGTGGGGTCGGCCACCTTGTCCCCGTGCAGGGCGCCGGCGAGCACCAGGACACCGCCCTTGCGCAGCAGCCGGACGGACTGCTCGACGTACTGCGGGTATCCGGTGCGGTCCGCATCGACCAGGACCAGGTCGTAGGCGCCGTCGGTCAGGCGCGGCACCACCTCGAAGCCGCGTCCGTTGATCAGGCGGGCCCGGCCGGGCGCGACCCCGAAGAGGCCGAACGCCTCCCTGGCCGCCCGCTGGTGCTCGGCCTCGATGTCGATGGATGTCAGCACCCCGTCGGGGGCCATCCCGGCCAGCAGGTGCAGACCGCTGACCCCGGTGCCGGTACCGATCTCGACGACGGCCCGTGCGGACAGCACGGCCGCCAGGAACGTCAGCGCCGCTCCGGCCCCGGAGCCGATCGGCTCGCACCCCAGGTCGGCGGCCCGCCCGCGTGCGGTCAGCACCGCCTCGTGCTCGGGGACGAAGAACTCGGCGAACGACCTGCTGCTGGTCATGGATGGCCTCCGAGATGCCGGAACGAGTAGTGCGACAGCAGGACCGTACCGGGCCGCAGGGCAGTAGACCGGCTGACACACCTACCCGACCTGGAGCTCCCGACGACACGCCGACCTCTTGACAGATCGGCCCGACCGGGTTCACAGGAGGCTCACACCGCGGCACGGAACAATCGAACTCGACCGGCCGTTGACCGGGCAGAACGCCGAGCAAGAACCACGGCACACGATGACGTCGAGAGGTGAGTCCCCTGTCCATCCCGCCCGCACCGATGGATTCAGCCGGAACCAGTGCTGAAGCTGATCCTGCTGCGTGGACGCCGCCCGCCTGGGAGGACATCGTCAAGGACCACGGCGACCGGGTGTACCGCCTGGCCTACCGCCTGGCCGGCAACTCCCACGACGCCGAGGACATCACCCAGGAGACGTTCATCCGGGTGTTCCGCTCGCTGGACAACTTCAAGCCGGGCTCGTTCGAGGGCTGGCTCCACCGCATCACCACCAACGTCTTCCTGGACATGGTCCGCCGCCGCCAGCGCATCCGGATGGAGGCACTCCCGGAGGAGACCGACCGGATCGCCGGACGCGAGCCGTCGCCCGAGCAGGCCTTCCAGGACGCGAACCTCGACCCCGATCTACAGGCCGCCCTCGACGAGCTTCTCCCGGAGTTCCGGGCGGCGGTGGTGCTGTGCGATGTCGAGGGACTGTCCTACGAGGAGATCGGTGCGACGCTGGGCGTCAAGCTCGGCACCGTCCGCTCCCGGATCCACCGGGGCCGGCAGGCTCTGCGGGCGTCGATCGAACGCCGGCGCGAGGCACGGGCCGAAGGTGGGTCGATCCGGAGTCTTCGAGGTGCGTTGCTACCCAAGGTGGTGATGCCATGACCGGCGTTTTCGACGACCACCTGACGTTGGACGCCATCGTCGCGTTCGCCGACGGCGAGATGGCGATGATCCCGTACCAGCGGGCCGCCGCCCATGTGATGCGTTGCCCGCTCTGCGCGGCCGACGTGGCGGAGCAGACGGCAGCCTCGCAGTACCTGCGTCAGGCCTCGCTCCCACGCATGCCGGGCAGCCTGTTCGACACGCTGAGGTCCATCCCGGTGTCGCTTCCCCAGGCGGGTCCCGTTCCCGGCGTGGTCATGGACGCCGAGGCCGGCCGGACGATCCGGACGCACGACCATTCCCCCGCAGGTCGGGGCCGTCGGTTCCGCCTGGGCGCCGGTGCGCTGATGGCGGGACTCGCCGTCGGAGCCGTCGTCGTCGCCGCCGCGGGTGATCAGCCGATCGTGCAGAACCGGCCGACCCAGCCGGGCGCCGGTGTGGTGTCCCGCCCGGCCGCGGTGCTGCACAACACGGTGGTCGACGCCGTCGCCCACCGAACCGCCACCCGATGACTTCCGGTGTCGTAGCCTGCAGGGGATGACTCCTCCACCTTCCGACCCGGCCACGAACGGGCGTCCCCGGCTGGTGGCCCGCCCGCTGTGGCGGCCGGCCGTCGACGCCTCCCAGGCCGCGGCCTTCGGGCGGCCGTCCGGTGTGCCGTCGTCCTTCTCCCCGCGCGGCCCCGACGCTCCGGTCCACCCGGCGTCCGCCGCGGCCGGGGTCGTACCCGAGATGATCGCCGACGCCTTCGGCCGACCGCCTGGCGCCGGGCCGACGCTCGGCCGTCCCCCGCAGGCGCCCGAGGTGCCGGGACCGCCCGAGCCGCAGGACCCCTGGCGTGATCCGGTCTCCCCGGTCCAGCTCGGTGAGCCCGCACTCGCCGAGCCGGTCGAGCCGGCCGCGATCGAGGTGCCCGCGGAACGATTCACCCTGCGGCAGGCCCTTTTCGACCATCGCATCCGTCCGACCGGACTGGTCGTGATGGCGGTCATCGCGCTCCTGCTCGGCGGTGGGGGCGCGGCCATCGGGGTCTGGGCCGGCGGCCGGCTGCCGGCGTTGACCACGGATCCGACATTCCAGATCGCCGCGGTGGCCCCGGCCATCCAGCGGGCCCCGGGCTCGGTGGCGTCGATAGCGCAGCGCGTCATCCCCTCGGTGGTGTCGATCGAGGTACGAACGGGCGACACGGGCGATACCGGTTCCGGTGTGGTCATCGACGGACGTGGCTACGTCCTGACGAACAACCACGTCATCTCGCTGGCGGCGACCGACACGACGGCGCAGCTGACGGTGGTGTTCTCCGACGGCCGCCGGGTTCCGGGGACGATCGTCGGCCGGGATCCCGCGTCCGATCTCGCGGTGGTCAAGGTGAACGTCGCCGGCGCCACGGTGGCGCAGCTCGGCACGTCGACCAAGGTGGAGGTCGGTGATGCCGTCATCGCGATCGGCTCCCCGCTGGGTCTGGCCGGGACCGTGACGACCGGCATCGTCTCGGCGCTGCACCGTGCGCTACGGCTCACCGGAGGGGACACCGATACCAACGCCGTCATCGATGCGGTGCAGACCGACGCGGCCATCAACCCCGGCAACTCCGGGGGTGCCCTGGTGGATGCCACCGGCGCGGTGATCGGCATCAACTCGGCGATCAGGACCTCGGGCGTCGACTCCAGCGGGTCGATCGGACTCGGATTCGCCATCCCGATCGACTACGCGAAATCAGTTGCGCAGGAACTGATCCGCACCGGCAAGGCAATCCACGCGACGATCGGGATCAACGCCAAGTCGGCCACCGACGGCACTGCGGACGGCGCCCAGGTGCAGAACGTGGTCGACGGGGGACCGGCCGCCGAGGCCGGCATCGCCGAAGGTGACGTGATCACCAGGGTCGGGACGCGCACCGTCGGGAGCGCCGACGAACTGGTCGTCGCGGTCCTGGCGCACCAGGTCGGAGACACGGTCGCCGTGACGCTGACCAGATCCGGTCGGACCCTGACGGTGCAAGTGGTGCTGACCGCCGCGTGACCAGTCGCCGGGACGGTCGACGACGAATGACCACCAGCGGCCCACCGGTAAGCTGCGATACGTAGTCGGGCCCCACACAGTGGCGACCCGGACCTCGAGGGAGGTCCAAGAACTCACGGAGGCGATCCCAGATGTTCGGCATGTCCTGGCCCGAGATCGCCATCATCATTGCCGTCGGGATGTTCGTGCTGGGCCCGGAACGCATCCCGGTGGCCGTCAAGTGGGTCGGCTCGACCCTGAAGACCGTGCGCACGATGGCGGCCGGCGCACAGGAACAGCTGCGCGGCGAGTTCGGTCCCGAGATCGACGAACTGCGTCGTCAGATCGCCGATCTGCAGTCCCTGAAGGAGATCCAGGAACTGCGGGCGCTGCGAGACCTCAATCCCCGGTCGATGATCACCAAGAACCTCCTCGGCGACGAGTTCTCCGGCGGCGTCAAGGGCCTGCTCGGTCTGGATGGTCTAACCGACATGATCAAGCCCACCGGATCCGGCGTGGCCGACGAGGCCCCCGCCGTCGACCTCGGCAAGGCGGTGCAGTTCAACGGGCCGACGGCGGACGATCCGGTGGACGAGCAGCCGGTGGTGCACCAGCCGGCGCCAATTCATCAGGCCGTCCAGATCAACGATCCGGGCCGGCTCGACGATCCGGCGCCGGTGCAGATCCATCCGGTGACGCTGGATCTGAGCAAGTCGAACCTGAACGAGCCGGATCCGGTCGCAGTGCCCCGTCACGCGGCGCCGAGCGCGTTCGACATGGACGCCACCTGAGGCTTCCGTCTCGGCCCCACCGGGGCGACCCCGGGGGACGTGCTCAGCGGCCGGACGGTGCGATTCCGAGCGAGATGCCCACCAGCGGTCGGGTCCGGGCGGCAAGATCGTCCGCGACGGCCTGCAGCGCGATGGCGGCCGGCGACGTCGGGTCGGAGATCACCAGCGGGACACCGGCGTCCCCGGCGGCCCGCAGCGAGACCTGCAGCGGTATCTGACCGATCAGCGGGACGGTGGTCCCGGTGACCCGGCTCAGCGAATCGGCCACCTGCTTGCCGCCACCGGAGCCGAACAGCTCCAGCACGGTGCCGTCGGGCAGGGTCAGGGCGGACATGTTCTCCACCACTCCGGCGATCCGCTGTCGCGTCTGGAGCGCGATCGAACCGGCGCGTTCGGCCACCTCGGCGGCCGCCAGCTGGGGTGTGGTGACCACCAGGATCTCGGTCGTCGGGATCAGCTGGGCGGTGGAGATGGCGATGTCGCCGGTCCCGGGAGGCAGGTCGAGCAGCAGGACGTCCAGGTCACCCCAGAACACGTCGGCCAGGAACTGCTGCAGCGCCCGGTGCAACATCGGGCCGCGCCAGACCACCGGGGTGTTTCCGTCGACGAACATCCCGACGCTGATCACCTTCACGCCGTGGGCCTCCGGCGGCAGGATCATCTCGCCGATCCGGGTCGGCCGCCCGGTCACCCCGAGCATGCGCGGGATGGAGAACCCGTACACGTCGGCATCCAGCACACCGACGGCCAGGCCCTTGGCGGCCAGGGCGGCGGCCAGGTTCACCGTCACGGTGGACTTGCCGACGCCCCCTTTGCCGGAGGCGATGGCGTAGACCCTGGTGCGGGACTCGGCCCTGGCGAACGGGATGTCCTTGGTGGCGCCGCCCTTGAGGTTGTCCCGCAGGGTGCCGCGCTGGGCGTCGGTCATCACCCCGAGCGTCAGCCGGACCTCGGTGACCCCTTCGACGGCCCGCACGGCGGTGGTGACGTCCTCGGTGAGCTTGTCCCGCAGCGGACAGGCGGCAATGGTGAGCAGCACCGTCAGTTCGACGATGCCGTTCTCGCTCACGGCGACCGAGTCCACCATGCCCAGATCGGTGATCGGTCGGCGAATCTCGGGGTCCTTGACGGTGGCCAGTGCGGCGCGGACCGCGCTGGTGAGCTCTTCGGCGGTGACAGGCATTTTTCCTCGCGTATCCACAGTGCTGATGGTCCTTACAGTACGGGGATTTTGACCTCGTTCACACATCAGATGCACAACTGGCTGTGCCAGCATCGGCGTCATGACATCGCCATTGGGCACGTCGCAGATGCGATTCCGCGGGTCAGCGGGTGGCCCCCCTCTTCCCACGCCGCCGACCGGATTCGCCGTGGCCGCCTATCCCACGTACACCCAGGCGCAGGCCGCCATCGAGCACCTGGCCAAGAACGACTTCTCGATCGAGGACGTCACCATCGTCGGCACCGACCTGCAGATGGTGGAGCGCGTCACCGGTCGGCTGACCGCCGGCAAGCTGGCCGGCGCCGGCGCCGCCTCGGGGGCCTGGTTCGGTCTCTTCGTCGGCCTGTTGATGAGCCTGTACGGCCGGAGCGGCGCGGGGCTGCCCCTGATCGTCGTGTCGATCGCGATCGGTGCCGTCTTCGGCGCGGTGATGGGCTTCCTGGGCTACTCGGTCGCGAAGGGCAAGCGGGATTTCACCTCGTCGTCGCAGGTGGTCGCACGACGCTACGACGTGCTCTGCCAGCCCAAAACAGCCGAACAGGCCCGCAACCTGCTGGCCAGGATGGAACTCGGCACCAACAGCTGACCTGCCGGTCGGGCGGCTCCGCTAGAGCCAGCGCTTCTTCCGCAGGAACAGGTACAGCATCGAGCAGACGAAGATGATGAACAGGATGGCCAGCGGATAGCCGAGCTGCCAGTGCAGTTCGGGCATGTTGTCGAAATTCATCCCGTAGATGCCGGCGATCGCGGTCGGCACCAGCGCGATCGCCGCCCAGGCCGAGATCTTGCGCATGTCCTGGTTCTGCCGGTTGGCCACCTCCGCCAGAGCGGCCGAGATCAGCGTCGTCAACATCTCGTCGAAGGTGCTGATCCGTTCGGCCACGTGCGACAGATGATCCTCGACATCCCGGAAGTACTCGCGCACCTCGTCCGGAACCAGCGAATTGGGCTGGTTCGACAGGGATTTCAGCGGCCCGGCCAGCGGTGTCACCGCGCGGCGCAGGCGCAGGATCTCGCGCTTCATGCGATAGATCTGTTCGGTGTCGACGTACTCGTCGGGATCGAACACCGCCGTTTCCAGCTCGTCGATGTCCTCCTCGATCTCGGCCACCACCGACACGTACTCGTCGACCACCCGATCGGCGATGGCGTGCATGACGACGGCGGGACCCAGCGTCAGCTGGTCCGGGTCCGCCTCCAGGGCCGTCCGCAGTTGCTTGAGTTCGGAGTGCTCGCCGTGCCGGACGGTGACGATGAAGTCGCGACCCAGGAAGACCATGATCTCGCCGCTGGAGACGACCACCCCGCCCTGGCTGTTCGCAGTGGCGTGCTCGACGAACTCGACCGTCTTGAGGACGATGAACAGGTAGCGGCCGTACTTGTCCATCTCGGGCCGCTGGTAGGCGTGCACGGCATCCTCGACGGCGAGCTCGTGCAGCCCGAAAGTTTCGGTGACGGCCGCCATCTCCTCGTAGGTGGGTTCGTGGAACCCGACCCACACGAAACCACTGCCCTGCGTCCTGACCCGGTTCAGCGCGGACACCGGGTCACCGCAGGTCGAATCGCGGCGACCGTCGACGTAGGCGCCGCAGTTGACCAGCGCCTGGCGGATCGGCCTCATGGGCGGCTCCACCTGTACCCGCCGGCCGATGGTCATGAAGCCCGGAAGAGGGGGGAGGACGGGCACGTGAACCTCCTGCGCTACGGAGCTGGACCGCGTCAGGCTACCTGCGCCGTGCGTCTGGCCGGTGCCGGCCGCAGCCGATCGACCGGCCATGGCCAAGCCGTGGCGACCTTGGTGTGCCGACCGGGCCGGCACCGGGCAGGATGGAGGTTGATGTTCATCGACCTGCACACCCACTCGAACGCTTCCGACGGCACCGACAGCCCCGCGGAGCTGGTCCGCGCCGCCGCCGCGGCCGGCCTCGACGTCGTCGCCATCACCGACCACGACACCACCGGCGGATGGGAGCAGGCCGCCGCCGCCCGCCTGCCGACCCTCGGACTGATCCGCGGCTCCGAGTTCTCCACCCAGGTCAAGGCCGGTGGCTATGCGCACAGCATCCACCTGCTGGGCTACCTGTTCGACCCGCAGAACCCCGCGGTGGTCCACGAGCAGGCCCGGCTGAAGGCGGAGCGCCTGCGAAGGGGTCTGGCGATCGTCGAGAGGATGGTCCAGGGCGGCCTTCCGATCACCGCCGAGCAGGTGCTGGAGATCGCCGGCGACGCGCCCGTCGGACGACCGCACATCGGGCGCGCCCTGGTCGCGTCCGGTGTGGTCGCGTCCGTCGACGAGGCGTTCGCCTCCCACCTGTCCGGACGTGGCCCGTACTACGTGCAGAAGGTCGACACCGACCTGAAGGTTGCCGTGGCCATGATCACCGCAGCCGGCGGGGCCAGCGTGATCGCCCATCCCCGTGGCCGCGGCGAGCGACGGGCGCTGTCCGCCGAGCTGATCGGGGAATTGGCCGAGATCGGGCTGACCGGTCTGGAGGTCGATCATCCCGACCACGGGCCGTCCGAACGGGCCGAACTGCGCGAGATCGCCGCGAAGCATCACCTGCTCACCACCGGTTCGTCCGACTATCACGGCCACAACAAGAAACTGGTGCTGGGCCAGGAATCCACCGCTCCGGAGGTGCTCGAATCCTTGATCGCGGCGACCAGCGGCGTCACCGAGCCGCTCGTTGGCTGACCAGTCGAGGCGCGTCCGGGTACTCGAGGCGACGGCCGGCCTGCTCTCAGCCGGGGTCCTAGTCATCGGCGTGCTGCTCGCGGTACTGGCGCTCGTCGCGCCCGCGCTGATTTCCGGGTCCGGGCTGGCGGTCACCCAGGGGCCCCGGTGGGATCGGATCCTCGTCCCGCTGTTCGTCGGCCTCGCCGGGGAACTCGCCCGCCGTTACCGACACCGCGTCGAACCCCGGGTGCGTCCGCTGTCGGCCGTGGTGGTCGTCCTGGTCTGCCTGGGAGCACTGTGGTGGGGCTGGTGGCGCTGAACCCTGAACCTGCCCAGGGGTCGGTGATGGCGGCCCCGGGGGGCGGGCGACTCGGGCGGTCCGGTGCCTCAGGCCAGCCAGCTGCGCATCAGCGGCACGAGGATGGCGAGCAGGTTCGCCGGTGCCTCGACGGCCGGTGAGTGGGCTCCGTCCGGCACGAGCAGCAATTCGGTGCCGAGCCTCCCGGCCATCGCCCTCTGCTGGGCCAGCGGCCAGGCATCGTCCGACTCGCCGGCGATCACGGCGGCCGGTGCGCCGCGAAGTTCCAGTGCGCGGGCGAGATCGTCCGTCAGGTCCGGTTCGGTCAGCAGGGCCTTGCCCATCCCGAGCAGCCCGGACTCGTTGGAGGCCAGGAAGCGGCGCCGGTAGAACCGGGCCAGCGGAGCCGGGTCGTCCGGGTCCGCCCCGGCCGCGTGCTGACTCCGGTCGTAGAGCGCCCTTTTGCCGTGTTCCCGCAGGACCGGCTGTCCCGCGGTCAGGGCATCGAAACGATTGCCAGAGGTGAAGGCGGCGGGGCCCGAACAGAGCAGCACCAGGCCGCTGACCGGGGCCCCGCGCAGGACGGCGGCCCGTGCGGAGAGGCCGCCGAACGAATGTCCGAGCAGGATCACCTGGTGATCGAGGGCCAGTGGCGAGATGATCGAATGGATCACCGGTCCGAGCGCCGCCGGTTGATACGCCGCCTCGTCGTCGGGTCCCGGCGATTCGTGCTGCCCCGGCTGGTCGATCGCGATGGCCATGAAGCCGGCCTCGACCAACGGATCCAGCAGGGGAGCGAAGTCTTCCTTGGAACCGGTGTAGCCGGGGACCAGCAGGATGACCGGTGCGTTCGGCTCGGCCTCCGGCGCGGCGACCAGAGCCGCGAGTTCTCCCGCGCTTGATTCGACAGTGGTGTGCAGGGCGGTGGTCTCGGTCAGCTGGTTGGGCATGGCTACATTCTCACCCGAGCCCCACGACGGTGTTGCCGCGGTCCTCGATGATCATCCCGCCGACGCTCGTCGCGTCCACCCGGCCCGAGTAGAGGCCCCGGTTCACGGCGATGGAGGGTGTCCCGGCATTGCCGAGATCATTCGGTCCGGCAGTCGAGTCGAAGGTGGAAAGACCCTTCGCGGTGGGCATCAGGACGTGGTCGCCGACCGTCGCGGGGAGCCCCAGGGCACCGGCGGCCACCCAGTCGACCTTCAGATCCGCGACGGGGACCTTCGCGGCAGTGCCGCCAGGATTGAGGGCGTTGGTGATGCTGCTGCTCGAAGTGGCGGTCGCGGTCGTGAAGGCGGTGGCCGGCGGAACGGCGTCGACGGTCGGCATCGAGACGGCGACGAGGTGGCTGCCGATCAGGGAATAACGCCGGCTGCCGGTCTGGACCGCGGGCGTGACCTGTGCCGGGTGCGAGACCGAGTCGGCGGCGATGATCTCGGCGCTGGTGACATCGACCGGGGTGCTGGAGGTCAGCTTGCCCGAGGCGTCGTAGACCTTCACGGCCGGGCTGCTGCCGGAGACCAGGACGGCGACCCGGTCGGCGGTGATGCCGACGATCCTGGCCCCGGTGCCTCCGGTGTCGATGTCCGCGCAACCCTTCTTCGTCGCATCCGGCACACAGGTGCGGGGATAGTGCTGGAAGATGTCCCATCCGTCCGGATGACCGGTGACCGCTCCCGGGTCGTCGAAGTTGACGACCAGACGGGCGTTGTCGCCCTCGGCGGGGCAGTGCTCGACGGTGGCGAACTGATTGGCGGCCAGTGCCAGATCCGTGAAGGTGCAGCCCAGCCGGGACTGGCCCGGCTTGGGCGGGTTGACCTGCACGCCGTACTGGATGGTGCGGACCAGGTCGTAGCGCCACACCTCGACGCGGTCGGGACCCAGCCAGCCGGCGTAGGGGCCGCCGAACGCCAGTGACCCGTTCACCTCGTTGGGTGACGTCCGCACCTTGCCGCGGGCACCGGTCACCGGGTCCAGGGTCATCACCTGGGAGCAGAAGTCGTTCTCGGCGTACACGGTGGCGATCCCGGCCACCGACCCGCTGCTGGTCATGTCCGTCGGACCGATGTCGGCCGACCCGACGGCGCAGAGGTTCCGGTTCGATCGCGTGTAGAACCACCGAACCCTCCCGGTGACGGCATCCCGGCCCGTCACGGTGTGGGCGTCGGTGGTCACCACCACCCCGGAGGCGGAGACCACGGCGCCGAGCGCGGGGTCGGTCGGTTGGGACCACTTCGGCGTCAGGGTCTGCGGCGCCGCGCCGGTCGGTGATGGCACCGCCGCGACAGCCCCGGTGACCAGGCTGGTGTTGGCCAGGTCAGTCGTCCGGTAGACGAGGAAGCCGATCACGGCGACCGCCACGACGAGGCCGGCGGCCACCGAACGATCTCGGAGGCGTCGCGGGCGGAAGGGTGAAGTCACCGCGCGAGCCTACGCAATCGAACTGGGTGGTCCGGCCGGACTCACGGAGTCTGCGACCGGACCCTCGTCCGTGCGGCCGGGGTCACTCCGCAGCGGGACTCGGCGCGGTGGCGCCGCTGCCGCCCCGGGTGCGTCGGCGCGAGCGCTTGCGGCGTGGTGTCGACGCTGCGTCACCCGTCTCCGTCGCAGTGTCGGCGGAGACCATCTCCTCGGCGGAGGTCTCGGCCGCCGTTGCGTTGTGCGTCCCAGGGGTCTGCGTCGGTGCGGTGTGGGTCGGTGCGCCGCGGCGCGAGTCGCCCGAGCGGGCCGGTCCGCCGCGGGACCCGGCGTCGCGGGCACCGCCGCCGGAGCGGGCCGGGCCGGTGCTGGCCTTGCGACGGTGACCACCGGTCTCGCCGAGGTCCTCGACCGCCTCCGCCCCGAGTCCTTCCCTGGTGCGCTGGGCCCTGGGCAGACGGCCGGTGGTTCCTTCGGGGATGTCGAGATCGGCGAAGAACTGCGGGGAGTTCGAGTAGGTCTCGGCGGGCTCGTCGAAGCCCAGGCCGAGCGAGTCGTTGATCAGCTTCCAACGTGGCAGGTCGTCCCAGTCGACGAAGGTCACGGCCACCCCGGTCTTGCCGGCCCGACCGGTGCGTCCGATCCGGTGGACGTAGGTCTTGTCCTCCTCGGGGCACTGGTAGTTGACGACATGGGTGACGTCTTCGACGTCGATGCCACGCGCGGCGACGTCGGTGGCGACCAGGACGTCGACCTTGCCGGCCCGGAAGGCGCGCAGGGCCTGCTCCCGCGCGCCCTGACCGAGGTCACCGTGGACGGCGGCCGAGGCGAAGCCCCGCTCCGCCAGTTCGTCGGAAACCTTCTGCGCGGTGCGTTTGGTCCGGGTGAAGACCATGGTGAGTCCGCGGCCCCTGGCCTGCAACAGCCTGGAGAGCATCTCGATCTTGTCCAGAGCGTGCGCGCGGTAGATGAACTGCGTCGTGGTGCGGTGGGTCTGACCCTCGCTGGCCACCTCGGCCCTGATGTGGGTCGGCTGGGACATGAAGCTGCGGGCCAGCGTGAGGATCGGCCCGGGCATGGTCGCCGAGAACAGCATCGTCTGCTTCTTGGCCGGCACCATGCCGAGCACCTTCTCGATGTCCGGCAGGAATCCGAGGTCGAGCATCTCGTCGGCCTCGTCGAGCACGAGCACACGGATGCCGCCCAGCTGAAGATGACCGCCGTTGGCGAGGTCCAGCAGGCGGCCGGGAGTCCCGATCACCACGTCGGCGCCGGCGTGCAGGGCGGCGATCTGGGGCTCGTAGGCCCGGCCGCCGTAGACGGCCGTGACGGACAGGCCCATGTACTTGGCCGCGCCCTGCAGATCCCTGGTCACCTGGACGCAGAGTTCGCGGGTCGGCACCATCACCAGAGCGCGCGGGGCGCGCCCGACGGACAGCTTGCCGTCGTCGTCCTTGGCCCCGTCATCCAGCGAGAGGCGTTGCAGCAGTGGCACACCGAAGCCGAGGGTCTTGCCCATCCCGGTGCGGGCCTGACCGATCAGGTCGGAGCCGAGCAGGGCGATCGGGAGGGTGAGCGCCTGGATCGCGAAGGTGCGTTCGATCCCGGCCTCGGTGAGGGCCCGGACGATCCGGGGATCGACCTGCAGCTCGGCGAAGGTCGGTGCTTCCGGGGCGACCGGCGCGTCGCCGCTCAGCGGGTGGGAGACTGCTTCCTCGTCGAGCGGGGCGTCGGAGGAGTGTTCCAGCGCAACTGCGTCCTGGACATCGGTCATGTGTCGTCAGTGCCTTCCGTGCGGTCCGCGCGCGTTGGAAGTGATCACAGGTCCGAACTCAGGGCCCCGGGGCGACGCGCGCACAATGCGGCTGCACCGTCCTGGTGCGGCCTGTCAGCACCTATTCTACGTGGTCGGGGGCTTGTACCTGATCAGCCCCCGCCCGGACGAATGGGCGAGGTTAGGCTCTGGCCATGAACGATGCAACGGAGCTGGCCCCGCAGGCGCCGAACGGCGGGGCCGATCGGGTCGGCCAGGTGCCGCCCGGGACCACCGAGCTGCTGGGAGTCCTTGCCTACGGGGAACTCTCGGCTTTCGACCGGATGTCCGCGGATGCCCGCTACGCTCCGACGCTCTCCGGCCGGGTGGCGCTGTCGCAGATGGCCTCCGCCGAGATGGGACATTTCCGGCGGCTCGCGGCCTACCTTGCGCGACTCGACGTCAACGTCGAGGACGCGATGGTGCCGTTCATCGCGCCGCTGGAGGCCTTCCATGATTCGACGGCGCCCCATTCCTGGCTGGAGTCGTTGGTCAAGGCACATGTGGGCGACGGGCTGGCCGCAGATTTCTACCGGGAGATCGCCGAGTGGCTCGATCCGGTCACCCGGGACCTCGTCTTCGATGTGCTCAGTGACACAGGTCACTCATCGTTCGCCGTCCGCGAGGTTCGGAGAGCCTGTCAGGCCGACCCGCGACTGACCGGTGCGCTGGCCCTGTGGGGTCGTCGCCTGCTCGGCGAGGCCATCACCCAGGCCCAGTACGTGGTGGCCGATCACGACGACCTGGCAACGTTGATCATCACCGGGTCCGGTGACCTGATGGGCATCGCCGCGCTGTTCCGCCGCCTCCAGATGGGGCACACCGAGCGGATGAAGTCGCTCGGCCTGGCCTGATTCGCCCAGTCGATCCTGCCTACGCGCCTGGCTCCGCGAGCACGACCGGCGGGACTCCCGGCGTCTCGAAGCCCAGCACCTGGCCGTAGAAGGCGAGTTCGGCCTGCAGTGCGGTCCGGCGGGCGGTGGCGTCGCGGAACCCATGACCCTCGTCCGGGAAGACGATCAGCGCATGCGGAACCCCCTTGGCGGCGCAGACCGCGGCGAAGCTCTCGGCCTGGTCGGGTGTGACGATCGGGTCCTTGCCGCCCTGCAACAGCAGGACCGGGGTGTTCAGCCGACCGGCGTTGTGCAACGGCGAGCGGTTCAGGAGGACCTGTGGATCGGTCCCGAGAAGTCCTTCCAGATAACGAGACTCGAAATCGTGGGTGGTGGCGACGAGGGCATTGAGATCCCCGATCCCGTACGAGGAGACGCCCGCCGAGAACGGATTGCCCTCGCTGGTCAGCGCGCCGAGCACGGTGAGTCCGCCGGCGCTGCCGCCGCTGATCAGCGCGCTTCCGGCGGTCCCGTCGGCGAGCAGCCCCCGGGCGACCGTGATGGCATCGGCGATGTCCAGCTCGGCCCAGTGCCCCTGGAGTGCGTCGCGATAGGGGCGGCCGTAGCCGGTCGATCCCCGGTGATCGACGGCGGCCACGCCGAAACCGCGACTGGTGAAGTAGGCGGTCGTCACCGACAGGGTCCGGCTGTGCTGGGCCGTCGGGCCACCGTGGATGGTCAGGACGAACGGCACTGTGCCCCGGTCCGCCCGGTGGCCGGGATTCGTCGGCGGATAGATGACGGCATGGATGCCGCCGAACGTCCGCAGCTCCGGGGTGGGTGCGAAGCCGTCCGGGAGCGGTTCGTCGACGGCGGATCTGAGGACCGTGCGCCGGCCGGACGGTGCGATGACCACCAGCTGTCCCGGCAGATCGTCACCGTGCACGATCAGCGCCATGGTGCCGGAGCGGTCGGCCGCCAGATCCGAGACCACTGTCCAACGGGGGTCCAGTTCGGTCAGTTGACCGCTGAAGGTGTCCAGCAGCGCCGGACGGCCCGCGGGCCGCAGCAGCAGCCGGCCACCGGTGACCGGCGCCCACTGGCGCCGCCCGAGAGACCAGAGCGGCGCGGCGAATTCCTGCTGGACCTCGACGAGGGTCCGGCGGGACCCTCGTCGAGGATCGATCAGAATCGGCTGCCACCAATCACTCTCATCACTCATGACCAGGACCGACCCGTCCGGCAGGAACCCGGGGTCGATGACGGAGATACCCGGACCACCGGCGATCACCCGGGTCTTGCCGAGGTGTCCGCCGCGCGCGACGTCGGCCAGGTGTGCAGTGGTGGAGTCCCAGGGCATGTCGGGGTGGTTCCAGCTGATCCAGACCAACGCGTCGCCCGCCGGCGAGAGTCGCGGGGAGGCCAGGAAATCACTTCTCGGTTGCCCGGCGAGCAGATCGACGACCAGGTCCGCGTCGGCAGCTGCCGACCCGTCCAGCGGAACGGCCACGATCGTGCGGTCGACCGTTCCGAAAGTGCCGTCACCACGGTGGGTCTCGCGGACGGCCAGGAGCCGGCCGCGACGCTCGTCCAGCGCGAGGTCGGCGTACCGGAGGCCGGACGGAAGGTCCGGCTCCGGCGACAGGGGTTGCGGTTCGGTGGCACCGTTGGCGCCGACCTCGACCCGGTAGAGCCGCTGGTCGGCCAGGTGCGTGAAGACGAGGTCGAAGCCGTTGCGACCGGGGACCGGGATCCAGGAGGTGCCGCCGTACTCGTGCACCCTGGTGCGGGCGTTCCACGGCGCCGGGAGCAGATCGATCGGGTCGCCCGCGGCGTTGGTCGTGCAGACGCAGACCCGGCCACCTTCGGCCGGTCGGCTCTCCGACCACCACACCTGCACGCCGGCGAAGGCGACCGCATCAAGACCCCGCCCGGAGGTGACCGCCTGGTCGGCGGTGATGGGGGAGGGCCAGGAGCCGGGAGGGGTGGTCGTGTCCATTGCGCTGATTCTGCCCCTGGTGCAGATGACGTGGATCCAGGGTTCGGTGCGGTGGATCTGGAGTGTGTGCCGCTCGGGGCGGCACTGCTGGGTTGGTGGCCGTCAGGCCGGTTCGGCGTCGGCGTCCAGCTCGATCGGGGCGCGTCTGGCGACCGAGGATTTCGCCTCGGGTGACAAATCGTCCACCCCGACCAGCAGGGCCAGCAGATCAGGTTCGGTGGTGAACGCGCGGAACGCGGTGGCGACGGTGACCCCGTGGTCGGGTCGGTGCCGGATCCGGATGTCGTCACCAGCGGACACCGGGCCGGGTGTCAGCACCCGCAGGTAGGTACCCGGTTCGGCGCGTTGGGTGAATCTCTTCACCCAACCCCGCTCGGCCAGGAACCCGGCGAAGGTGCGGCAGGGGATCCGGGGGTCGCTGACCTGGAGCACCAGGGTCTCGCCGATGGCCCACTGCTCGCCGATCACGGCGCCACTGATGTCGATGCCGGTGGTCGTCAGGTTCTCGCCGAACGAACCACCGGCCAGAGGTCGGCCGATCTCCGCCTGCCAGGCATCCAGATCCTCCCGCGCGTGGGCGTAGACCGCCTGGTCGTCACCGCCGTGGTGGCGGCGATCGCACACGTCGTCCCCGTCCAGTCCGCTGCCGGCCACGCCCTTGCGGCCGGGGGCGCTCACCATCACCGGATGGTCGACCGGCCGCTTGTCGATGCCGGTGCGCGGGGCCGAGGTGAACTCGAACTCCTTCGCGGTACCAAGGTTCACCGACAGCACCGAGCCCGCGGGCAACCGATCGTTCGTCATGGCGTGAAGGTTAGCGCCGGTGAACGGATAGGCATCAACGCACGGGTCATCCATGGCGTGGCCTGGACCCTTCGCAGCGTGGATCCCCCTCCGCCAGGCCTGGATCCCCTCCGTCTGGCGTGGATCAGCCCCGCCAGGCCTGGATCCCCCCCCGTCTGGCGTGGATCAACTTCCCAGGCATGGACGAAAGTGATGACTTCTGTCCCACCCGTCCCAAAGGGGCGAAGTTGATCCATGCAGCCTGCGTCACGGTGCTACGGGTCGACGAGGTCGCGTCAATGGTGCATCTGATTCCTTCGGGAGCGTTGGCTTTTATCGATCCACGGCGGGGGATCGGTTCCGGGTGGCCGTCGGCGGCGAATCGGATGGTCCATTGCGCTTGGTGGATTTCGTCGTGATGAAAACCGCACAACAGCACCCCGGTGTGGACGTTCGTCTCCCCCAGATCCCGGACGAACCAATCCACAGGGTGAACATCGCACCAATTCGCCGGCCGGTCGCAGCCGGACCAGACGCAGCCCCGGTCGCGGACCTTGATCGCCCGCCGCATCCCCCGCGTAGACGTCCGGCGGGATCGTCCGACGTCCAGGATCTCACTACCCCCACCCAGGACGACCGGGAGGATCTGCGCGTCGCACAGGTACCTTCGGGCCTGCCTGGTACTCATCGGGAACCCTGATTCCCTCGTTTCCTTCGCGATCTCACCTTTGACGTGGTCCCAGTGCAGGTAGATGACGATGTGCGGTTTCTCCCCGCGAGGTGCACCTTGACCGCATACACCGTCCCGGGACAGTGTTTCCAGTTCCTGACCCAACGACAGCAGATCGTCGGCGCCGATCTTCCAGAACGCGCTGTCGCGCAAATTCGCGACGGCGTTCATCGCCGACCGGACCAATTGTTTGGCCTGGTCGGAAGCGACGAATCCGTCTGCCCCCATATCGAGAGCTTCATCGGCGGGCACCGACAGCTGACCCCGAAAAAGGCGCCATTTCGCACCACCCCCAGGTTACAGAATGGCCACAATATACTGGCCGTATCGTGGGGACGATTTGAGGACCGATTCTTTACAATGGCAGTTGCCCACTGCTGCTAGCCTCAATCTTTCGTGAGACGGCCGGCCTTTCCTCGGCGCGATAGATCTGGTGTTTCGCACCGACGGGCATGTCTGCGGGTTCGTCGAAGCCCCGGTGGGTCACCTGGGTGGGTGCCGGATTCCACGTTCCGGGGGGTTTGTCTTCTTGCTGGCCGGGTGGGTTGTTGCAGGTCAGGTCGGCGCCGGCAGCTGGGTCAGCCGGTCCAGGGCGGTGGTGAACAGGTGCCGGTGGGTTGCGTGACCGGACAGGTGCAACCAGACCCGGCGGCTCCGCCGGGCGATGGTCGCCGCCACGGAGAACAGCTGCAGCCGCAGCCGTTTCGGTTCCCAACGGCGGGCGCCGGTGCCGGTCAGCGCGAGCATCTGCAGCCACGCGGTCAGCTCCGTAGCCAACTGGACGACAGCGACCCAGATCTGATTTTGCGCAAACGCAGTCAAGGGCAGGTTCCGCAGGCCGGTGTCTTTCGCATTGCGGATCCGGTCCTCGCAGCGGGCCCGGTGGCGGTGCCGCAACTCCAGGTCCGCGAGTTGCCCGCCGGTGGTGTTGGTGACAAACGCGGTCAGCCGGTTCCCGCCTGAGTCGGTGAACCGCAGCTGCGCCCCGGGGTGCGGACGTTCGGCCCGCACGATCACCCGCATCCCCGGTGGCCACGTCGCCAGGTCCAACATCCCGGTGAGTTCGGTGACCCACGCCCCGTCGCGGACCTTCCCATCGCCGTCGTAGGCCGGGGTCCACCCTTGGTCGGGGATCAGGTTGATCTTGTCGACGATGTCCTGCGTCAGCCCGAACCCCACCGAATACGACAGGCCCTGCCCGGCCAGCCACTTCAGGTATTCGTGGGTGCCGCCGCCGCTGTCGGCGCGGACCAGCACCCTGCGCCCAATCCGGCCACCGCGGCGGTTGAAGGGCAACTGCCGCAACGCATCCTTGGTGACCGCGATGTGGTCGGCGGCGGTGTTGGATCCGGCCCTTCCGGGGCGCAGCATCATCGACAGTGGCTCACCGGTGCCGTCGGGGCCGTGATCCACCCACGATCCCAACGGATGGAACCCGAAACCGCGCTTGTAGGTCGGCGCCGCCAGTTCCTTCTCCGAATGGGAGGTGATCAACGTAGCGTCCAGGTCGATGATCAACGGCCGGTCCCGGTCGATTCCGAAGTCGGGGGCGTCCTTCCCGGCCATCTTCCACACCCGCTGTCGGACTGCTGCTCTGGCCTGGTTGATCGCCGCCAACGCGGCCTGCGGGGTCGCGGCCAACGAGTCGACCAGGCGGGACACTGTTGGGTCGGAGGCGACCCGGCCGAACACCGCCGGCTCAGACCGCAACGCCGAGATGTCGGCCAGGCAGTCCCCGCCGATGGCGACGCTGACCGCCAGGTCCAGCAGGATCTTCCCCGGATCCAGCACCGCCCACTGCTTGCGCCACGGCTCCAACGCCGCAGACAAAGCCCGGTCCAACCCGACCTTCCCGGCGGTGGTGACCAGCAGCACAGCACCGGCGTGGGACACCACCCGCTTCGCGGTCGTGTCCACTGTCAACGGCGGGTAGAAACCGGTAGGGTTCGGCATCAGAAAGGTGCTCCAGTTTGCTGACGATGTGGATCTCAGAGAGCCTCATTATCGCAGGTCGGGGCATTTTTCCCTCACTCCGAAACGCCCCGTCAGCTATCCGCGTGAAAGCGCGAGGCTAGCAAACCGGACCCAGCGCTCAGTACGCGGCGGCGACGTCCAGGATCCAGGTGACGCCGAATCGGTCGGTGAGCATGCCCGAGGCCGGCGACCACTGGGCGGGGCCGTAGGCCTCGATGATGGTGGCGCCGACGGACAGCTTGTCCCACAGGGCGCCGACCTCCTTGAGGGCGTCCCCGCGGACGGAGACGAAGAACGGTTCGCTGGTGAGTGTCATCCCCTTCTCCCGTCGAGTCGGCGCGGCCGAGGCCACGGCGGCGGGCGCCACGGCGGCCGGCGCCAAAGCAGCGGGGATACTCGTGCTCTGGCTGGGAATGTCGTAGGCCATCACCCGAAAGCCGTTGTCTGCGTTGATCTGTCCGAATACCACCTTGTCGGAGTCGGGGAGTTCCTTGGGCAGTCCGAAGTCGCCGTAGGTCACGATCATCGCCTGGCCGCCGAACACCGATCGATAGAACTCCAGAGCCTCGCGGGCCTGACCGCGGAAATTCAGGTGGGTGACTGCGTTGACTGACATGAAGATGCTCCCTGGCTCGATCGTCGTCCCGGTGTTCCGGGTACGAGACGACTGTGACGTCAGTACAGGTCAGGGTATGACCTGTACTGCCTTCATGCTGCAGGACATGCCGACCACTTCAGCGCCGACCACCTCCAGCCGACTTCTGGTGCTGCTCTCCCTGCTGCAGGCGCGCCGTGACTGGCCCGGCGGGCAGCTCGCCGAACGGTTGGAGGTCAGCGAACGCACGGTGCGCCGCGACATCGACCGGCTCCGTACGATCGGCTACCCGATCCGGGCGGTGAAGGGTCCCGGCGGTGGATACCAGCTCGCTGCCGGTACCCAACTGCCGCCGTTGCTCTTCGACGACGAGCAGGCCGTGGCCCTGGCCGTCGCGCTGCGGACCGCGGTGATCACCGGCGCCGGGATCGAGGAGGCCGCGGCGCGTGCGCTGACCACCCTGCGTCAGGTGATGCCCGCCCGACTCCGTGCGCGCATCGATGCGTTGGAGCTCACGTCGGTGAACCCCGCCGGTCAGCGTGCTGACCTCCAGGCCGACACCGACGTCCTGCTGGCGATCGGCGAATCGATCCGAGCCCGGGAAGAGTTGCGGTTCCACCATCGCCCAGCCGGCGCGACGGGTGGGACCGACGACGGGGGTCCGCGTCCGCATCAGGTCGAGCCCCACCACCTGGTGGTCCGCGCCGGGAGGTGGTACCTGATCGCCTGGGAGGCCCGGCACCGGGACTGGCGGATCTACCGGGCGGACCGCATCAGCCCCCGCACTCCGAACGGCCCCCGATTCACCGCCCGCGGGCTACCCGGGGGCGACGTCGGGACATTCCTGGCGGCGAGACTGAAGGGCGCCAACGGTATCGACGCGTGGCCGTGTACCGGCGAGGTGGTCCTGGGCCTGCCGGTCGCCGAGGTGATCCCGTTCGCCGGCGACGGGATCGTCCAGTCACTCGGACCTGACCGCTGCCGCCTACGGCTCGGGTCGTGGTCATGGCCCGGTCTGGCCGCCTATCTCGCCCGTTTCGACGCCGACATCGAGGTGCTCGACCCGCCCGAACTCCGCACCGCGTTCGCGGACCTGGCCCGGCGCGCCGGCCGTGCGGCCGGGATCCCGCCGGAGCACCGCTGACGTCTGACGTCCCGGCTGATCCACGCGGTCCGACCCGCGCAGGCCGACAGCGCAGCGTGGGAGAATAGGAGGGTCATGACGAAACCTCTGCCTCTCGTTTTCACCGCCCCACGCCGGGGCAGGCCGCCGGTGCATCTGGCCGACCTGGACGGCGAGGCCCGGAAGAAGGCCGTGGTTGCGGCCGGACAACCGGCCTTCCGTGCCGACCAGCTGGCCCGCCACTACTTCGGCGGACTCACTCGCGACCCATCGGAAATGTCCGACCTGCCGGCCAACGGCCGGGACGAATTCGTGGACGCCCTGCTGCCGGAGCTGCTGACGGAGGTCAGGTCCATTGCCTGCGACGACGGCGACACCCGCAAGACGCTGTGGCGCGCCCACGACGGCACCCTGATCGAGTCGGTCCTGATGCGCTATCCAGACCGCATCACGCTGTGCGTGTCCTCGCAGGCCGGCTGCGGGATGGCCTGCCCGTTCTGCGCGACCGGCCAGGGCGGTCTGCAGCGCAATCTGTCGACCGCAGAGATCGTCGAGCAGGTCCGGCTGGCGGCCCGTTCGGCGCGTGACGGCGCCATGGGCGGGCCGGGTCGGCTCTCCAACGTGGTCTTCATGGGCATGGGCGAACCCCTGGCGAATTACAACCGGGTGCTGGCGGCCGTCAAGATGATCACTGCGCCGGCCCCGTACGGCCTCGGCATCTCGGCCCGTTCGGTCACGGTGTCGACGGTCGGGCTGGTCCCCGCGATCGAGAAGTTGACCGCCGAGAACATGCAGGTGCGGCTGGCCGTCTCCCTGCACACCCCGGACGACGAGCTGCGCGACACCCTGGTCCCGGTCAACGATCGCTGGAAGATAGACGAGGTGCTGCGGGCGGCCCGCGCCCACGCCGACAAGACCGGCCGACGGGTGTCGATCGAATACGCACTGATCAGGGACATCAACGACCAGCCGTGGCGGGCGGACATGCTCGGCGAGCTGCTGCGGCAGCACCTGGGCCAACTGGTCCACGTCAACCTGATCCCTCTCAACCCGACCCCGGGCAGTGAATGGGATGCCTCGCCCAAGCCGGTGCAGGACGAGTTCGTCCGGCGAGTCCGGGCGCAGGGCGTGGCGTGCACCGTGCGCGACACCCGCGGCCAGGAGATCGCCGCAGCCTGCGGTCAGTTGGCCGCCGAGGAACTGGTCGGCTGACGTCCGCGCCCGTCCCAGGTCAGGGACGCAGGCGTCGCTCGCGCTTCCTCGCGCGGTAGGTGCGGAACATCCACGCGGCCATGACGACGGCGATGCCCACCAGGTAGAAGTCCTCGACGTGGCCGGTGTTGCCGATAGTCATCAACAGCAGGGCGACGATGCCCAGGCCGAGCAGGGCGAACCGGCCACGGGGCGCGAAGTCGCTGAAATGTCCGTGCCAGCCCCACTCCTCGCTCGGGGCGTCCGGGTTGTAGGAGACGATGTCGCCGTGACGCGCGACCTCGACCTCACCGTGTCCGCCGGGTCCACCGTGGCCGTCGTCCGCACCAGAGCCGTGCTTCTCGATCGATGTACCCGCCACGGATCCTCCTACTGTCGGTGCCCTGCCACTGCGGTGTCGGCACACTGCCATCGCTGATGTCCTGGCAACTGTATTTCAGTCTTGCACGAACCTGGCCGGGCGCTTGCTGGGCGTCGCCGTCAGTGGGTCCTCGGGCCAGGAGTGCCGTGGATAGCGACTTCTCAGTTCGGCTCTGACCTGCGGATAGCCCTGCCGCCAGAAGGAAGCCAGGTCGGAGGTGACCGCCACCGGTCTGCCGCCGGGCGACAGCAGATGCAGGCGGACGGTGACCCGGCCATCGACGATGACCGGGGTACGGAGCCAGCCGAAGGCCTCCTGCACCCGCACCGACAGCACCGGTACACCGTCACCGTCGAGATCGACGGTCGAGTAGTCGAGCCGGATCCTGGACCCCGAGGGCACGTCGATCCGCTCCGGGGCAAGCCGCTCCAGTTCGGACGCGGCCGGCCAGGGCAGCAGACGGCGCAGCGCCTGGCCGGTGTCGATCCGACCGAGATCGCTGTTCTTCCGGACCCGGGCCAGGTCCGGGCCCAGCCAACGGTCGATCGAATCCAGCAGCGCCCCGTCCGAGACGGACGGCCACGGCGCACCGAGGGTGCGGTGCAACAGGGCCATCCGATGACGAAGGAGTGCAGCCGACGGCGTCCACCGCAGCACCTCGAGCCCGTCCCGACGGATCCCCGCCTGCACGGCAGCCGCGATCTCGTCGGCCCTGGCATCTTTCAGCGGACGCTCCACGAGCGTGATGGCGCCGAGGCGCTCCTGTTCCCTGAGGACGAGATTCCCGTCCTGCCAGATGATCTCGCGCACCTTCCGGACCATGGGGCCGGCCAGTTCCACTGCGGTCGCCGCGTCGAGGGGTGCCGCAAGGCGGATGCGGGCGTCGGCCATCCCGGCCGGTCGGTCGGCAGCGGCGACCGCCAGCCATTCGCTGTCGTGCAGGGCGGTGGAGGTTCCCAGTCGGGCGCCGGAACCGCCGGCCATCAGATAGCCCCCGGATCCGGATCGTCGACGGGCAAGTCTGTCCGGGAAGGCCAGCCCCACCACGATCGCCGCCGCCAGGTCGTCGCCGATGTCCACGGCGGATGCAGCTGACATCAACGCCCCAGGCGCCGAATCCGAATCCGAACCGTTGGATGCCCCGATGCCGGGCATCGAGGCCGACAACCTCCTGGTCTCCTCCCTCCAGCGCGCACCGGCCCCGGCATCCCGGTTGGTCCGCAGCTCCCGCCACTGCGCCACCAGATCGTCGGTGCGCGGCACGACGTCACCGGAGATCAGGGCGACGACCTCCGCAGCCCTGGCCCGACCGACGATCCGGCTGCCGTCCAGCAGGGCCCTCGCGAGACGCGGGGGAGCGGCCACCTGGGCCAGCAGTCGGCCACGCGAGGTGATCCGCCCGTTGCTGTCCACCGCGTCGAGCCCTTCCAGGACCACCGCTGCGGTGGCCATCGCCGCGGGCGGCGGGTGGTCCAGCAGGGCCAGACCGTTGCCGCCGGGATGTCCCCAGTCTGCGACGGCGAGCGCGAAGCCGGTGAGGTCGGCCGTTTCGATCTCCGGAAGCGGCCGGTCGGCCAGGTGGGCGTCGTCCGTCGCGGACCAGCAGCGGTAGGCGCGTCCGGGCCCTTCCCGCCCGGCGCGTCCGGCCCGTTGGGTCGCGGACGATCGCGAGACCTTCGTGGTGGTGAGCGTCCCGAGGCCACGTCCGAAGTCCATCCGCGGCTCCCGGGACAGGCCGGCGTCGACCACCACGGAGACACCCGGCACGGTCAGCGAACTCTCGGCCACCGCGGTGGTCAGCACCACGCGGCGAGCCGTCGACGGCTGCAGCACTCGGTCCTGCTCCCCGGCGCTCTGCCGACCGTAGAGACGCAGGACGTTGCCCAGCGCGCCCAGACCTAAGGCCACCGCTGCGATCTCGGCCTCCCCGGGCAGGAACACCAGCACGTCACCCGGACCGTCGTCCATCGCTCGGCGCACCACGGCGGCCACGTGATCCAGCAGCCGCGGATCGACCCTGGCGTCGGGCAGCAGCGGCAGCGGGCGCGGTGGTGGGGCGAAGATGGTCGCGACGGGGTGCAGGGTGCCCGCCGCGACGACGATCGGAGCCGGCACGCCGGCCGAGCCGAGAAGCGCGGCCAGACCGGTGGTGTCGGCGGTGGCCGAGGTGGCCACCACCCACAGGTCCGGCCGGAGGTTGGCGCGGATGTCCACGCTGAAGGCCAGCACCAGATCGGTGTCGAGCGCCCGTTCGTGGACCTCGTCGATGATCACCGCGTCGACACCGGCCAGCTCGGGATCCCGCTGCAACCGACGCAGGAGCAGTCCGGTGGTGACCACCTCGATCCGGGTCGTCACCGAGACCCGGCGGTCACCCCGCATCGCGTAGCCGACCCGCTCGCCCGCCTGCTCGCCGAGCAGTTGGGCCATTCGCCGCGCTGCCGCCCTGGTGGCGATGCGCCGCGGTTCGGCGACGATCACCCGGCCCGCCACCGCGTCGGCCAGCGCCAGCGGCAGCAGCGAGGTCTTCCCCGATCCGGGCGGGGCGGACAGGATCGCCGTCCCGGTCCGTTCCAGGGTCTCGATCAGGGACGGCAGCCCCGCGCGGACCGGGAGATCGACACCGGGTGTCCCGATCGGTGGCAGCATCACCGGCGCAACGTAGCGCGCGCGGATCGCCGGGAGGTAGCAGGAGCAGGCGGATCGGCGAGAATGGGACGGTGACACTCACCAAGGGCCAACGCCGCGTCGTCATCCTCGGGTCGACCGGTTCCATCGGGACCCAGGCGCTGGAGGTCATCGCGGCCCATCCGGAGGAGTTCCTGGTGGTCGGACTGGCCGCCGGCGGCGCCCACCCTGGTCTGCTGCGCGAACAGGCGCTGCGTCATCCCGAGGCGGTGGTGGCGGTGGCGTCGGTCGTCGGGTTCGATCTACCGGGTCGCAAGGTGCTGGCCGGGCCAGAGGCCGCGACCGAGCTGGTCACCGCGGTGGACGCGGACGTCGTCCTGAACGGGATCACCGGGTCGATCGGCCTCGGCCCGACGATGGCGGCGCTGGAGGCCGGGCTGACCCTGGCCCTGGCCAACAAGGAGTCGCTGGTGGCCGGCGGCTCGCTGGTCACCTCGGCGGCCAGCCCCGGACAGATCGTCCCGGTGGACTCCGAGCACTCGGCGCTGGCCCAGTGCCTCCGGGGCGGGTCGGCCGAGGAGGTCGCGAAACTGGTGGTCACGGCCTCCGGCGGACCCTTCCGCGGGCGCACCAGGGCAGAACTGGCCGGCATCACCGTCGACCAGGCGCTGGCGCATCCCACCTGGGCGATGGGGCCGGTGGTCACGGTGAATTCGGCCACACTGGTCAACAAGGGCCTCGAGGTGATCGAGGCGCACCTGCTGTTCGGCATCGACTACGACCGCATCGACGTGGTGGTGCACCTACAGTCGGTGATCCATTCGATGGTCACCTTCCGAGACGGCTCGACCATCGCGCAGGCCTCGCCGCCGGACATGAAGCTACCGATCGCGCTGGGTCTGACGTGGCCGGATCGGTTGGATCGGGTGGCCACCGCCTGTGACTTCTCGCAGGCTGCGACCTGGACGTTCGAGCCGGTGGACGGTGTCGCCTTCCCGGCGTTGGGCCTGGCCAGGGCCGCCGGCCGGACGGGCGGACTCGTCCCGGCGGTGTTCAACGCGGCCAACGAGCAGGCGGTGGCGGCTTTTCTGGCCGGAAATCTGAGCTTCACCGGCATTTCTCACATCTTGGCGGGCATCCTTGATGAGTCCGACCACGTCAGATCCGAACCGGGTTCCATCTCGGACGTCCTGGCTGCCGAGCACTGGGCCAGAGCCAGGGCCGACGAACTGATCGCCCGCCACACCCACGACCACCCGAACGACTAGGAGCGACCACCCTTGTTGACCGCCGTCGGCGTCCTCCTGTTCGTGCTCGGTCTGCTGTTCTCGATCGCCTGGCACGAGCTCGGGCACCTGACCTTCGCCAAGATCTTCCACGTCAGGGTGACGCAGTACATGGTCGGTTTCGGCCGGACGCTCTTCTCCCGGCAGCGCGGGGAGACCGAGTACGGGCTCAAGGCCATCCCGCTCGGCGGGTACATCCGGATGGTCGGCATGGTGCCCCCCGGAAAGGACGGGAAGCGGCGGATCACGTCCACCGCGATGGGTCCGGCCGGCATGGTCCGCCAGCTGATCGAGGACTCCCGGGCCGGCGACCGGGCCCAGGTCACCGAGTACGACGACGGTCGCCAGTTCTACCAGCTGCACCCGTTCAAACGGATCATCGTCATGCTCGCCGGGCCGGTTCAGAACCTGATCCTCGCCGTCGTGCTGTTCATCGTCATCGTGGTCGGCTTCGGCGTCGAGACCAGCATCCCCACCGTCAAGGCGGTGAGCCAGTGCGTCCTGCCGGCGACGTCGACCTCCACCGCCTGCGCCGCCACCGATCCGGCGACGCCGGCTGCGAAGGCCGGTCTGCGGGCGGGTGACAGGATCGTCGCCTTCGACGGGACGCCGATCACCACCTGGGACCAGATGCGGACGCTGATCCGGGCGTCGGCCGGTCGGACCGTCACGCTGACCTACGACCGGTCGGGCGTGCAGTCCACGGCGCAGGTGCCGATCGTGGCGAACACGCTGGCCGTGTTCGACGCCCAGGGCAACCAGACCGGCACCACGATCGGCGGATTCCTCGGCGTGACCGCGGACACCGAGTACCAGTCGCAGTCGCTCGGGACGGCGTTCCAGATCACCGGCCAGTTCATCGGGCACGCCGCGTCGGCCGTGGCGGCCATCCCGGCCAGGATCCCCGACCTCTGGCAGTCGATCTTCAACGGCAAGAAGCGTGATCAGAATTCGCCGGTCGGCATCGTCGGTGCCGGCATCATCAGCGGCCAGATCCTGTCCTCGAACAACGCCGGGATCGCGAAGATCGAGTATTTCCTGCAGTTGCTGGCGGGCTTCAACATGAGCCTGTTCCTGCTGAACCTGCTGCCGTTGCTGCCGCTGGACGGCGGGCACATCCTCGGAGCCGCCATCGAATGGGCCCGCCGCGGCTGGTCGAAGATCCGGCGGAAAGCCGACCCGGGTCCCTTCGACGTGGCCAAACTGATGCCGGTGGCCTATGTGGTGGCATTGTTGTTTATAGGGCTGTCGTTGCTCACCTTCGTGGCCGACGTCGTCAACCCGGTCAAGCTGTTCGGTTAACGCTTTCAACAACTGGAAGAAGCAAGATGTCTCAGGCAACAAGCGGCCCGGTGGCCATCGGTTTGGGTATGCCCACAACTCCGGCCGAGCGGGTCGTCCCGGTCCTGGCCCCACGCCGTCCCACCCGTCAACTGAACGTCGGCGGCGTCTGGGTGGGCAGCGACCATCCGGTGTCGGTGCAGTCGATGTGCACCACCAAGACGGCCGACGTGAACGCCACCCTCCAGCAGATCGCCGAGCTCACCGCCTCCGGCTGCCAGATCGTCAGGGTCGCCGTGCCCGACACCGATGACGCCGAAGCACTGGCGCAGATCGCCAAGCACTCGCAGATCCCGGTGATCGCCGACATCCACTTCCAGCCCAAGTACGTGTTCGCAGCGATCGATGCCGGTTGTGCCGCGGTCCGCGTCAACCCCGGCAACATCCGCAAGTTCGACGACCAGGTCGGCGCCATCGCACGTGCCGCCAAGGACGCCGGCATCGGCATCCGGATCGGCGTCAATGCGGGTTCGCTGGACAAGCGGCTGCTGGAGAAGTACGGCAGGGCCACCCCGGAGGCGCTCGTCGAGTCCGCGCTCTGGGAGTGCTCGCTGTTCGAGGAGCACGACTACCGGGACATCAAGATCTCGGTGAAGCACAACGACCCGGTGATCATGGTGCGAGCCTACGAACTGCTCTCCCAGCAGTGCGACTACCCGCTGCACCTGGGTGTCACCGAGGCGGGCCCGTCGTTCCAGGGCACCATCAAGTCGGCCGTCGCGTTCGGCGCGCTGCTGTCCCAGGGCATCGGCGACACGATCAGGGTGTCGCTGTCGGCCCCGCCGGTGGAAGAGGTCAAGGTCGGCCTGCAGATCCTGGAGTCGCTGAACCTGCGCCAACGTGGCCTGGAGATCGTGTCCTGCCCGTCCTGCGGTCGCGCCCAGGTCGACGTCTACAAGCTCGCCAACGAGGTGACCGCGGGTCTCGAGGGGATGGACGTGCCGCTGCGGGTCGCCGTGATGGGCTGTGTGGTGAACGGTCCCGGCGAGGCCCGCGAGGCCGACCTGGGAGTCGCCTCCGGCAACGGCAAGGGCCAGATCTTCGTCAAGGGCGAGGTGATCCGCACGGTCCCGGAAGCCGACATCGTCGAGACGTTGATCGAAGAGGCGATGAAACTGGCCGACATCATGCGGGCGGCGGGTACCCCCAGCGGTGAGCCGTCGGTCAGCCTGGTCTGAGCGAATCCCGTTGCTCACCGCCGGTTTCGCCCGGGTTCTGGGCCCCGGCCAGGCAGCCGAGGTGGCCAGGGTGCTCGCCTCCGACCCGATCGCCGGCTGCCTGGTGGCGGCCCGTTTCGAGCAGGCCGGGATGGACGCGCGTGCCCTGGGCGGCCAGTTCTGGGGGGTGGGCGGTGGTCGTGACGGTCTGTGTTTCGACGGGCCCAACCTGGTGCCGCTGTCCGGCGACAAGCATTCGCTGAAGGCGTTCGCCCAGGCCGCGTCGCGCGGCGGCCGTCGGTGCGCGTCGATCCTGGGGCCGGCTGAACTCGTCCTGCCGATGTGGGACCGACTCTCCCACCGGTGGGGTCCGGCCAGGGAGGTCCGTGACGACCAACCGTTGCTGGCCTGCACCGAGCGGGCCCAGTGCGACGTCGATCCGTTGATGAAGCCGGTGCAGATCGATCAACTCGAGACGTACTACCCGGCCGCGGTGGCGATGTTCACCGAGGAGGTGGGGGTCGATCCACGCTGGCCGGACGGCGGTGTGGGCTACCGCACCAGGGTCGAGGAACTGATCCGGGCCGGACGGTCGTTCGCGCACTTCGAGAACGGCCGGGTGGTGGTCAAGGCCGAGATCGGTGCCGTCTCCTCGCGTGCCGCGCTGATCCAGGGCGTCTGGGTGGACCCGGACTATCGGGGTCGCGGACTGGCCGCACCCGCCGTCGCTACACTGGTGCAGTACATCCACACGCTCCGGCGGATCCCGAGTCTCTACGTGAACCACCACAACGTCTCGGCCAGGGCCGCGTACAAGAGGGTTGGGTTCCGTCAGGTGGGAACGTTCGCTTCGGTGCTGTTCTGAGCGGTGGCCCGCGCGGCGGTCCGGCCGGTGCCGGCCCTGGTGGAGATCGCCGACTTGAGCAGACCCATCGCCAGGCAGGCGCCGGCGCCCTCGCCGGCCCGGATCCGCAGCTCCAGCAACGGTTCTCGGCCCAGTTCCTGCAGGATCGCCTCGTGCGCCAGTTCCCGGCTGCGATGGCCGGAGACCAGGTGGGCCGCCGCGGCCGGCTCCATCCGGACCGCCAGCAGGGCCGCGACCGAGGTGGCCAGACCGTCCAGGACCACCGCGACGCCGCCGGCTGCGGCCCCGAGCACCACTCCGGTGAGCACCGCGAACTCGGGGCCGCCGAGCGCGGCCAGCATGGTCAGCGGATCGGTGAGGCGGACACCGTGGGTGGCGCGGGCCCTGGCCAGGGCGCCGGTGACCACCTCCCGTTTGCGGGCCAGCATGTCGGTGTCGGCACCGGATCCGAGGCCGGTCACCTGCGCTGCGTCGTGGTCGAGCAGTGCTGCGGCCAGGGCGGCGGCGACGGTGGTGTTCCCGATCCCCACCTCGCCCAGTCCGACGGCCCCCTGCTCCGCCGCCCGGCGTCCGATGCCGCGACCGAGTGCGACGAGCCGCTCGACGTCGCGGGGGTGCAGGGCGTCGGCGTGGACCAGATCACCGGTCGGATGCTGCGGGCGGGCCGGCCGGGCGGCCGTCAGCGGTGCGCCGTCGACACCCGCGTCCACGATCACCCACTGCATGCCGGCGCTGCGGGCCGCGGCCACGCCGACCGATTCGCCCGCCAGTGCGGCGGACAGCACCTCGCGCGTGACACCGACCCGGTAGGCGGACACTCCGAGACGCGCCACCGGGTGGTCGGCGCCGACGAGGACCAGCGTGCCGGTGCCCAGGCCGGGTCGCGGCAGCGCCGTCATGCGATCGATCGTCCGGTCCAGCACGCCCAGCGAACCCGGTGGGGTGAGCAGCACGTCGGCCGCGTCCCTGGCCCGGACGACGGCCTGCTGGTCGGGGGAGCGCAGGTGCGAGCGCGGCGGGGCCGGCGATTCGTCGTCGTCGGCCGGCCACCGTTCCAGCAGGACGACGTCCTCCAGCGGCGACTTCTTCGACCACCCGGCCCGCTCCAGGCCGGGGCCCGGAGGGCGTTCGTCGGGCCAGCCGAGGCAGAGCCAGCCCAACGTCACGACGCCGTCGGGCAGGTGTAGCAATCCGGCCAGGTCCGCGGGACGGAACAGGGTGACCCACCCGAGACCCAGGCCCTCGGCGCGGGCGGCCAGCCAGATGTTCTCGATGGCGCAGGCGCACGACCAGAGGTCGGCGTCCGGGAAAGTGGCCCGTCCCAGTACTCCCGGCGCCGCGGTCCGGCGGTCGCAGGCGATCACCACACCCAGCGGTGCCTCGCGGATGCCCTCCAGTTGCAGATCCAGCAGGTGACGTCCGGAGTCGCCGTCGAAGCCGGCCGCCTGGACCAGTCGCTCCCGGTCGGCGAGAACGGCTGCCCGGTCACGGGTGTCGGCATCCTGCACCACGATGAAGCGCCACGGCTGGGAATGCCCGACGGAGGGGGCGGCGTGCCCGGCGGACAGCACCCGACGCAGCACGTCGGCGGGGACCGCGTCGGCGCGGAAGCGCCGCACATCCCGTCGGGCCCGGATGATGTCGTACAACGCATCCCGCCCGCGCGGCGGGAACGCCCAGCCGGTGGGATCCAGCCCCCGTTCCAGGGCGGAGGTGTGGTCGCCGATCAGGGGGACCGGGCGCGTCCACTTCGCCTCGTCCGCCGCGTGCCGCGCGTTGCTCATCCCAGCAGAATCCCACCACCGGGACGTCCGGGGCGCATCCGGTCCATGCAAGGGCGCATCCGGAACGTCCGTCCGGTCACCGCAGCGCGGCGGCCGGCTCCGATCTCTCCGCGGTGACGACACCGCCCGGATGGAAGGCCGACGCGACCAGTGAGATCGCGAGTGCGACGGCCATCCCGATCAGGACGGCGCGGGTGGCGACGGCGAAGTCCTGCGGGACGGCAGCCTGGATCCTCGCCATGGCCGCCGCCGGTAGCCCTGACGGGCCCGTCGAGCCGGTCCCCCCGGTGCTGCCGGCGGCCGCTGCCGACGCGGCCGCTCCGGCCTGGGCGACCGGCACGCCGGCGCTGATGAAGGTGCCCGTCAGGCGACTGGTGAACACGTTGCCCAGCAGGGTCCCCAGCACCGCCAACCCGAGGGCCGAGCCGTAGTTGCGGATCGTCTGCGAGATACCGGTGACCTCGCCGTAGGACGCGCCGATCGCACGGTTCACCGCATCGGTGCTGGCCGGGCCGAGCAACAGGCCGATGCCGGCCCCGGCGAGCACGGTCGCGTACCACTGCGAGCCGAGCCGGAGGTCGGTCAGCTTCATCGCCCAGAGGGCGAAGCCGATCGCCCCGATCGCCGAGCCGGCCAGGAGCGCTGGCCGGGCGCCGCGGCCGTCCAGGATCCGGCCGCCGATCTGGGCCGCCGGCGCGAAGCCGGCGAAGAAGACCAGCAGGTACAGACCCGCGCTGTTGGCGTCGTACCCCAGGGAGACCTGCGAATAGACGCTGGCGAAGAAGAACACCGGGACGAAGGCGATCATCGAGAAGAACAGCACCACGCTGTCGACCAGGAAGGCCCGGTCGCGGAAGATCCGCACCTTGATCAGAGGAACCGGGGTGCGCAGTTGGGCGAGGACGAAGACAGCGATGACGGCCAGTCCGCCGACGATGCACAGCCACGTCCGGACGCTCGACCATCCCCAGGTCGCGGCCTGTTCGAAACCGAAGACGCTCAGGCCCATGCCGAGTGCGGCCAGCACCGCGCCGCGGTAGTCGATCGACTCCTTCCGCCCGATGCTCGGGATGTGGGCCCGCACGGCCAGCACGATCGCGATCACGGCGATCGGGACGTTGATCCAGAAGATGGCCCGCCACGTCCACTGGGTGAGGTAGCCGCCGGCGATCGGACCGATCGCAGTCAGGCCGCCGCTGACGCCGAAGAAGATGGCCAGTGCCTTGCCGCGCTCACCGATCGGGAAGGCCGCCACCACGACCGCCAGTGCCGCCGGGATCATCGCCGCGGCGGACAGGCCCTGCACCACCCGGAAGAAGACGATCCAGGTCTGCGCGAAGGACCCGTGGGGCGTTGCCCCGCACAGGGCGGACGAACCGGCGAACCCGATGATGCCGATCAGCACCATCTTCTTGGATCCGACCACATCGGCGAGCCGCCCGCCGAAGGCGAAACCTGCTGCCAGCGCCAGGATGTAGCCGTTGACGACCCACTGCACCCCACCCCGGGACAGCGCCAGTTCGTGCTGGATGCGCGGTGTGGCGATCGAGACGATGGTCTGGTCGATGAACGTCATGGCGACGGCGAAGAGCATGGCGGTCAGGGCCAGGTAGCGCGACTTCGACGGAGCTGTCATGACGTCCCCCTGTGGGTTGGCCGGGGCGCGATGGTGCGTTCCCGGACCAAGCTCTGGAAGTCTCACACCCGCGTGGGCGGCGTGGGAAGCCCGTCACCGCACCCGGCCGAGGAATACTGCCCCCATGTTCCTTCAGGGTCGCCGTGGGCGGTGGGCGCTTCTGGTCGCGTGCCTGATGGCGGTGACGGCCTGTACCAGTGTTTCCCCGACCCCGGACGCCGGCGCCGCGCCGGACGCGGTCGTCGCCAAGTTCGTCGCCGCCTGGCAGGGTCTGCAGCCGGGCCCGATCGCAGCCCTGACCTCCGACCCGGGATCGGCGTCCGAGGAGGTGGGCTCGGTCTTCAAGAACCTGGCGCCGACCACCTTGGCCGTCCACACCGGAAGACCGACGGTGACCGACGCCAACACGGCGACGGCCGCGGCGGACTTCACCTGGTCCCTGCCCAACGGGATCACCTGGAAGTACACCGCCAACTGGATCTTCACCCGCACCTCGACCGGTGATCCGTGGAAGGCCCAGTGGGCCGCGACGCTGATCAATCCGCACCTCGGCGAGGCCCAGACGGTGGTGCTCAGGACGACCTCGGCCACCAACGGTGCGGTCGTCGACCGCGACAACCAACAGATCCTGGCCCCCATCACGGTGTATTCGGTGGTGGCACTGCCGGACAAGATCACCGATCTGGCGGGCACCGCGACCGCGCTGGCCGGGATCCTCGGCAAGCTCGATCCCACCGTCACCGCCGATTCGGTGGTCGCCGGCGTCAAGGCCTCGACGCCGACGACCGGCTACACGGTGACGAACCTGCGGGAGGACGACTACCGGACGGTCAGCGCCCAGCTCGACCGGCTGCATGGTCTGAGCTTCCCGTCGACGACGCGAAACCTGCCACCTACCAAGGACTTCGCCAAGATGTTGCTCGCCCAGGTGAATCCGACGGCGAACAAGCTCGCCCTGGGCGTCCCCGGTTGGGAGATCGATTCCATCGACGCCACCGGTGCCGAGCTGGACACGCTGGCGGCACAGGCCGCGCAACCGGGCAAGAACGTCACCCTGACCCTGGACACCAAGGTCCAGCTGGCCGCCGAGAAGGCGATCTCGCTCTACCAGGACCCGACCGTTCTGGTCGCCATCGCGCCGTCCACCGGGGAGATCCTCGCGGTCGCCCAGAACCAGCCGGCGAACGTGCTCGGCCCGATCGCCCTGTCGGGCGAGTATCCACCGGGGTCCACCTTCAAGGTGGTGACGGCGACGGCGGCCTTCGACAGCGCACTGGTCACGCCGACCACCCAGCTGGAATGTCCGGGCGCCTTCACCATCGACTCCCGGCAGATCCACAACTACCACAGCTTCGACCTGGGCACGGTCTCGGTGACCACCGCGTTCGCCAGGTCGTGCAACACCACCTTCGCGAAGCTGGCGACCCTGATGCCGGCCGACGCGCTGACCAGGGCGGCGTCCGAGTACGGCATCGGCCGTGACTTCGTCATCCCCGGACTGAACACGCTGACGGGGAAGATCCCGAACGCGGACTCGATCACCCAGAAGGCCGAGAACGGCTTCGGCCAGGGCGTCGATCTCGTCACCCCGTTCTCGGAGGCCCTGATGGCGGCCACCGTCGCCGACGGCCGGATGCCGATGCCGACGATCATCCGCGGGACGCGGACCACCATCGACCAGCCGGTGGTCCAGAGGTCGGCGGCGGCCCAGTCCGGCATGAGGCTGTTGATGCGGGCGGTGGTCACGGACGGGACCGCCTCGACGCTGCAGGACGCCGGCACGGTGTACGCCAAGACCGGGACGGCGGATTTCATCAACGCCAAGGGGGTGGACCAGGCCCATGCCTGGACGGTCGGCTATCGCGGCGACGTGGCGTTCGCGGTCTTCATCCTGGCCGGCAACTCGTCGGTGAAGACCACGAAGATCGCGGACTTCTTCCTCAAGTACCTTCCGTAAGCTCGGTTCCATGCTGCGCACCATCATCAAGCCCGGAACCCCGACTCCCGCCCGTTCGGTCCCGGCCTCCGTCATCCGTCCCGAGTACGTCGGGAAGCCGGCCCCGGCCAAGAGCACCGAGTCATGGGTACAGACCGACGAGACGATCGAGAAGATGCGCCTGGCCTCGCGTCTCGCGGCCAGGGCGATGGGCGAGGCGGGGCGTGCCGTCGTGCCGGGGGTCACCACGGACACGCTCGACAAGATCGTCCACGAATACCTGTGCGATCACGGCGCCTACCCGTCGACGCTCGGCTACCGGGGCTTTCCCAAGTCCTGCTGCACGTCGCTCAACGAGGTCATCTGCCACGGGATCCCGGATACCACCGTCATCCAGGACGGTGACATCGTGAACATCGACGTCACCGCCTACATCGACGGCGTGCACGGCGACACCAACGCGACCTATCTCTCGGGCAACGTCTCAGAGGAGAACCGGCTGCTGGTCGAGCGCACCCAGGAGTGTCTCCGGAGGGCCATCAAGGCCGTCGCTCCCGGTCGTCAGCTCAACGTGATCGGACGGGTCATCGAGTCCTACGCCAAACGGTTCGGCTACGGCGTCGTCCGCGACTACACCGGACACGGGATCGGCCGGACCTTCCATTCCGGCCTGGTGATCCTGCATTACGACGAGCCGAGCGTGACGACCGTCCTGGAGAAGGGCATGACCTTCACCATCGAGCCGATGATCACCGTGGGCGGTATCGGCTGGGAGCAGTGGGACGACAACTGGACCGTGACCACCAAGGACAAGTCCTGGACCGCCCAGTTCGAGCACACGCTCGTCGTCACCGAGACCGGCGCGGAGGTCCTCACGGTGCCGTGAAACGACCCGGGTCGACGGACGTCAGGTCGATCGTCGGGTCAGAAGAAGTCCACCAGGACGGGGTCGAGCAGGTCCCGGTAGCGGCTCACGTCCCGGCGCAGCCCGACGGAGACCACCAGGCGGTCCGGTTCCGGTCGGATGAACAGACTGCCGATCACCGGGATGACGAGTACGCGCATCGATCGGTGGGCGGGTGGACGTCCGTATCGCCGATCGAAATCGTCCAGCATCGCGTGTTCCACCGACGGGCCCGGATCCGTCGGTCGGCGTCGGCCGAGCCACTTGTCGAACCAGTTGACCACCTGTGGCCAGGAGTCGCTGAGCGCGGGGGAGAACGCCACCAGGTCGGCGACCCGCGGCGCGGGCCCACCTGGCCGGTAGTCGACCGCCTGCTCCCACCAGGCGGGCCAGTCCGCGGCCGCGGCCGTCAACATCACGGTGCGATCCGGACGCACGGAGTGCATCAGCCACGGATCGACGAGCCGTTCGGCCGGCGGCTGATCGGCGAGCGGGCCGGGACCGGGGCCGGTGACCTGCAGCCGGAAGAAGTCCCTGAGGAACAAGGGGGCCAGCAACCAGGGCGGGTCGACGCTCACGTCGACCCCCGCCGCGTCGGAGACGGTGTTGCGCCAGGTCATGGGCCGGTCGGGGCCGGCAGCCCGAGTAGTGCGTTCTCCACCAGCTCCGAGAGCGCCGGGTGGATCCAGTACTGGCCACGTGCGACCTCGTGCGGCAGCTGGCCGAATGACATCGCCTGGATCAGCGGCTGGATGACGGTGGCCGCTTCGGGTCCGATGACGTGGGCGCCCAGCAGCAGCCCGGTCCGCCGGTCGGACAGGACCTTGAGGAAGTGTCCCCGATCCTCCCTGGCCCAGCCGGCCGCAATGTCGCCGTAGTCCTGTTGCTTCACCGCATAGTCCAGTCCCCGCTCTTGCGCCTGCCGTTCGGTCAGGCCCACGGAGGCGATCTGCGGGTCGGTGAAGACCGCCGCCGGAACGAATCGATGGTCGGACTTCCTGGGCGCGTCGGGGTGAGCGAGGTTGTGGCGGACGATCCTGGCCTCCTGGTTGGCCACGTGCTTGAGCTGGTACTCGGTGGAGACGTCCCCGAGTGCATAGATGCCCTCGACCCGGGTGCGCTGGTATTCGTCCACCACCACCCGGCCGTCGTCGTGCAGTTCGACCCCGGTTGCGGTGACACCCAGCCTCGGTCCGTTCGGGTATCGCCCCGTCGCGACCAGCAGCAACTCGGCCTCCACCGTCCGCGGTCCCGATGCGTCGGCGAAGGTGGCGGCGACGCCGGTCTCGGTGGCGACGACGTGGTCGGGGACCACACCCAGCACCACCTCGTACCGTGCGGACGCTTCGGCCGTGAAGGCGGCCGAGATGTCGGCGTCGTGCGACCTCAGCAGCCGGTCGCCCCGGACGAGTTGGGTCACCTCCACCCCGAAGGAGGAGAAGACGTGGGCGAACTCGGCGGCGATGTATCCGCCGCCCAGGATCAAGATGCTGGCGGGTAGCCGGTCGATCCGCATGATGCTGTCCGAGGTGTGGAACGGCACGCTGCCCCCGGTCAGGCCCGGGATGTCCGGGATGACCGCCCTGGATCCGGCGGCCAGCACGAAACGATCCGCGGTCAGCTCGGCGGTGTTCCCGTCGTGCAGGTCGACGTGCAGGGCCTTGTGGCCGGTGAAGACCCCGCGACCGGCGAAGACGGTGACGTTGGGGCTGCCCGTGCCCTCGCGGTACTGGCGGCCGCCGGCCTCGATGGCATCGATCCGGCCGAAGATCCGGTCCCGCATGCCCGGCCAGTCCACCGCGTCCAGGTGGGAGGTGACGTCCAGGTGGGCCGCATGCCGCGAGGCGTCCGCGAGTTCGGCCGGATGGACGAACATCTTGGTCGGGATGCAGCCGACGTTCAGACAGGTGCCGCCGAACAGGCCGTCCTCGACGATGGCGATGTTCCACTGCTCGAACTCCGGGCCCGGGATCGAGTTCCCGGAGCCGGAGCCGACGATGATCAGATCGAAATGGGGCATACCTTCAGATTAGAGCGTGCTGATCGACCCTCGTTCCGGGCTCACCGTGCGCCAGGCTGCCCAGATGCAGCGCCAGCAACTCGCCGTCGGCGGCAAGTACACCGCGCCGGGAGAAGAAATCCCCAATCACCTGGCAGTCCCGCTGGAGGAAAGATTCGCCCTGCGGGTTGGCCACGATGTCGACCGCCTGGGGTAGATCGATCACCACACATCCCCCGTCGTGGACCAGGACGTTGTACGGCGACAGGTCGCCGTGGGTCAGTCCCTGCAGAGCGAGGGTCTCCAGGGTGTCCACCAGGTCGTGCCACAACCCGGTGAACTCGTCCGAATCCCCCTGCCAGGCTGCGAGTCTGGGCGCTGCAGTGCCATCGGGAGTCCCGACGAACTCCATCATCAGCTCCGAACCGAGGATCTGGACCGGGTAGGGAACCCTGGCCTCCGCCCGCCACAGCGCAGAGAGCACGGCGAACTCGGCGCCAGCCCACTTGGCGGACAACAGGTCCCGGCCGAAGGCGGTTCGATTGGCCATCGCCCGACCCTCGCGTGATCGGCGCGTCCGGCGGCCTTCCTGATAACCGCTGTCGCGGTGGAACATCCGGTGATTGCTGTCACGGTAGGTCTTGACGGCGAGCGGACATCCCGGACCACCCGGCAGTGATCGGTCCAGGAGGGTGACGTCCGCCTCCTTGCCCGACTTCAGTGCCCCGAGCGGGGTGTCGTGGGCCGAGAGATCGGTGATGAGCCAGTCCGGCACCGGGGCCGGGCCGTGGGTGGCGACATTGTAGGACGAGAAACGGATCTCGTCCCGTTGTTTGTTGCCGTCGTCGGACTCGACCGTGAAACGGCCGGACCGGCCCTCGGCCACGAGGCGTGGCCCGGCTGAACGCCGGCGGGTGGTACGGCGAGGGGGACTGTCGTCGTCGTCGTGGTCGTCGTGGTCGTCGTGGTCGTCGTGGTCGTCGTGGTTGTGGTGGTCGTCGTGGTGGTCGTGGTGGTCGTGGTGGTCGTGGTGGTCGTGGTGGTCGTGGTGGTCGTGGTGGTCGGACATGGGCACTGCGGCTCCTGGGGTCAGGTACCCCCGGCCGGACGTGCGGCGGCGGGGGCGGAAAGGGAAGGGGACGGGGCTACCGCTCGAACAGTCATGGGTGGGTCCCTCCCGGTTCTCGGCGCAGTTCGACGTGCTCGCCGCTCGCTGCCTGACCTTGCCACTGTGGTCCGCCGAGCCCGGTGCGCGCAACCGAATTGATGGGACGCAGGTACATCGGACGTCCGGCCGACGCGCACGACTGCTCACCGCGACGACCACCATCGTTGGTGGGTTCGACCCGGATGTCCGAGCCGCCTGACAAAGGGGGGAACGGTGGGGAATGAGGGTCGTCATCCTATCGGTCGGCGAGGTCGGCAATCTGGACGCACTCGTGACCTGACGGTACCGTGGAATGGCTCTTTTGGAGCCGGCGATTGATACCTGCCGAGTAACTGGTCAGGTCTCACCGCGGTGAAATAGACTGTCATTCATTGGGCGAATAGACCGGAGAATGTCGATCTATGTGGGGTGAGCCGTGTCGGCGTGTCGCCGAACAATGGTGTTGTCTGATGCGATAATAATGGAATGACGCAGCCGACGTACGCCGAACTGGTGGAACTGATCGTCGAAATGCGCACCGAACTGAACACCCTCCGCGCCGAGAATGCGGCATTAAAGGTGCGGGTCGCGGACCTGGAAGCACGGTTGCGGACCAACTCGCAGAACTCCTCGAAGCCACCATCGGCGGACGGACCCGGCAAGGCGAAGACCAGGTCGCTGCGCACGCCGTCCACACGCAAGCCCGGCGGACAGGACGGGCACCGCGGGCAGACTTCAGCCCAGGTCGCCGACCCGGATGTGGTGATCCGCCACGAACCGAGCTGCTGCACTGGCTGCGGATCGGATCTGGCCGATGCGACCGAGGTTGGCTGCTCACGCCGGCAGGTCTTCGACATCCCGCCGATCAAAGTGCACGTCACCGAACATCAGATCATCAGCCGCCGCTGCCACTGCGGGAAGACCTCGACCGGCGACACACCCGCCCAGGCGGGCGGACCCGTGCAGTACGGGCCGGTGATGTGCGCGGTCGTCATCTATCTGTTCATGGGGCAGTTCCTGTCCAAGAAGCGGACCGCCCAGGCCATCAGCGAACTGTTCGGCATTCCTGTCTCTGATGGCACCGTCGCCGCGGTGACCAGTCGCGCCGCCGGTGACCTGGGCGAATTTTTGGGGTCTCCTGACGTTTTCGTGGGTGGTTTAGCGTCCGGGAAGCGGCGGGCATAACCCGCCGCGGGTGAGCATTGCCATGGCTATCAACGCTTCTGGGCTGTGAAAGCCGTACGACCTGCGGGTCAAGGCCCGTAGGTGAGTGTTGGTGGCCTCGGATTGGGCGTTGCTCATCTGGTGGATCAGGGTGTTCCAAATCAGCTGCTGGAACCGCTTCAACGTTGCGGCCAGGGCGATGAAGCCGGGGAGTTGGGAGCGGCGGGCCCAGGCGATCCAGCCGGCCAACAGTTCACGGCCGGCCTGGCCCTTGACCTGGAACACCGCGCGCAGTTGCTCCTTCAGCAGATACGCCCGATACAGATGCCGGTTGGTCTGGGCGATCGAAGCGAGGGACCCGCGTTGCTCCGGGGACAGGTCCGCCGGGTTTTTCAGCAATGCCCAGCGGCTGCCCTTCACCGACGACGCCTGCGCAGAGCTACTGTTACCCCGCAGCGTGTTCCACGTCTGACGACGGACCTTGTCCAACTCCCGGGTGGCCCACCCCACGATATGAAACGGATCCAATCCCAGCACCGCCTGCGGCGCGCGGGCCGTCACGGTGTCGTGGATCCACTGCGCCCCGTCGGCCGAGACGTGCGTCAACGCCGCCGCCCGTTCTGGGCCGAGTTGGTCGAAGAACCGACCCAGGGTGTCGCTGTTGCGGCCCGGTGCGGCCCACACCAATCTGCCGGAGTCTTGATCGACCACGCACGTCAGATACCGCTGGCCTTTGCGGTGGGAGATTTCATCGATGCCGATCCGCCGCAGCCCCGCGAGCACGTCCCGGCCGGCCAAACCGTCGGCGACGACGTGCTCGATGATTGCGCTCACGTGCCGCCACGACGTCCGCATCAACTGCGCCACCACCGACGAAGCGGTGTGCGCCGCCAACCACGCGCACTGGTCTTCAAACGCTCGGGTTGCCCGCGCGCCGGGTCGGGCCCACGGCACCGCCGCGACGACCACCCCGTGCGTCCGGCAGTTCACCCGCGGAGCCGCAGCCTGCAGGAATACCATCGTCGACCCCCAGTCCAGCGACCGCCACCGCCGGGTTCCGCCGCCCTGGTCATAGCCCGGCCGTCTACGCCGGCATCGACTGCACCTACTCCGGGCGCCCTTCGTCGCACGCACCGAAACGACCAGCACCTGCCGGTCGTCGGCCTCCTCCCACGCCACATCGCACACCTGCAGTTGCTCGACACCGAGCAGCTTTCGCCATATCGTTACACCGCGCACACCGTGCTCCTGGATAGTGACTGACCCTAGATAAGCCAGAACCTATACGCAGCCCGGTGTGTCGCCCACAACCAGGGGTCAAACCACCCACGAGAACGTCACAAGAGCCCAATTTTTGGCCCAGGTCACCGCCCGCTTGAAATCCTCTCCGGTGGTGCACTTTGATGAGACCGGGCTGCGCTGCGAAGGTCGCAACCACTGGCTGCACTCCGCGTCCACCCCGGCCTTCACCAGACTGTTCTTCCACCGCAGACGCGGTACCGAAGCGATGGCCAAGATGAACATCCTGCCCGGCTTCACCGGCACCGCCGTCCACGACGCGTGGGCACCGTATGACACCTACACCGCCGCGCGGCATGCGCTGTGCAATGCGCATCTGCTCCGCGAGCTACAGGCCGTCACCGACCACCACCACGCCAGCAACACAGACCTGCCCGGCGCCTGGTGCTGGGCGCAGCAAGTCCGCGACGCGCTGCTCACCCTGCACAAAGCGGCCGCCGCCCACCCCGACACCCCCGTCGACCAGGCGGTCATCGCCGCCGAAACCGTCAAGATCCGGCACGCCCTCCTCGCCGCCACCCACCCCGACGGCGCCATCGGCCGCAAACACCGAGCACTGGCCCGCCGCATCCACCGCAGAGAAGTCGACTACCTCAAATTCGCCTCCGACCCGGCGATCCCGTTCACCAACAACCCCGCCGAACAAGAGATCCGCATGACCAAGATCCGACAGAAAATATCGGGCACCATGCGCACCGAAAAAGGAGCCGGACACTTCGCGGACCTCCGCTCCTACCTACAAACGACCGCAAAACACGGCGTACCAGCCCTGGCCGCCCTCACCCAGCTGACCAGCAGGAACCCCTGGCTACCCGCCCACACTTGACCAGTTACCCTGCCGATAGTATTCTTGAACGAGGACAGACCAATTCGTCGACTCCGAGCACGGCAAGAAATTTGCCCTGTCGGCGAATGGTGAGCTTGCCGAGCGTCTCCATCCCGGCCGAGTCGGCGGCGCACAAAGTCGATCGCGGACTGCAGCCAGCGAAATCCGGCTCTTCGCATTGGAGGGCGTAGATGGGGTCGGCGCCTCGGTACCGCGTAAGGTCGACGTTATTCCGATAGCGCCAGTTCTCGCCGGTCCGAACGAGTAACCATTCAGTGGGCCGGTCGGCGTGTCTACTGACTCGTTGAGATCGGTTGCGGGACAATGCGTTTGTGGCCGATCCTACCTACTCCGAACTTGCGGAGCTGGTCGCCGCCCAGGCCCAGAAGATCCAGCAACTGGAAGCCAGGATCGCCGAGATGGCTGCTGAGATCGTCGAGTTGAAGCGGCGGTTGGGCACCAACTCGAGGAACTCCTCGATGCCGCCATCCACCGACCGGCTGGACCGCTCCCCGGCCCGGCGGGAGCAGGCCAAGGCCGGACGTAAGCCCGGGAAACAACCCGGCGGTCAAGGGTTCGCGTTGCGCCGCACCGACACCCCCGACGTCACCGTCGATCACCGACCCGCCGCGTGCGGCGGCTGCGGATCCGGCCTGGCCGGCGCGGTCGAAGTGGGAATCCTGGCTCGGCAGGTGACCGACATCCCGGCAACCACCGCCACGGTGACCGAGCACCGCCTGCACCGGTTGCGCTGCCGCTGCGGCCACGTCAACACCGCCGCCGCGCCAGCCGGAGTGGACCGGCCAGTGCAGTACGGACCGAACATCCGGGCGTTGGCGTGCTACCTGGTGGTGTTCCAGCACATCCCGGTCCACCGGGCGCAAACGTTGATCGCCGACGTCACCGGCACCCGACCGTCCGTCGGGTGGATCAGCTCGGTCATCGAGCAGGTCGCGGACCTGCTCACCGAATCCACCGACGCCGTGAAAGCGCACCTCAATGTCGGCCCGGTGCTGCACGTCGATGAAACGACGGTGAAGGTCAACGGGGTGAAATGGTGGCTGCACGTCGCCTGCACCCAGAAGCTCACCGCCTACCACCTGCACCAATCCCGCGGCCGGACCGCCGTCGACGAGTTCGCGGTGCTCCCGGGCTACACCGGCACCGCCGTCCACGACGGCCTGACCGTCTACGACGGCGCCAAGTACGCCACCGCCCGACACGCCTGGTGCGGTGCGCACATCACCCGCGAAATCGTCGCCGCCGCCGACGAAAACCCCCACGCAGCGTGGCCCACCGCAGCGATCCAGGCCTACCAAGCTCTGAACACCGCCGCCCACCAGGCCCGTGACGCCGGCCACACTCAGATCAGCCCCACCGAACTGACCCGCCTGACCGCCGACTTCCACCAGGCCATCCTCGTCGGCCTCGCCCAGAACTCCCGCCACGCCGGCCTCAAGCAATCCAAGACCCGGAACCTGCTGGAACGACTGCACCGCCACGACGACAAGGTGCTGCTGTTCGCCCGCGACCTGAGGGTGCCGTTCACCAACAACCAGGCCGAACGAGACGTCAGACCAGCCAAAACGCAGGCCAACATCTCCGGATCCCACCGATCCGAAACCGGCGCGAAAGCGTGGCTCACCGTCCGAGCCCACATCTCCACCCTACGAAAACACGGACTCAACACACTCGACGGAATCCGCAACACCATCCTTGGCGACCCCTGGAAACCAGCCCTCAGCTGACTGAATGGTTACCCGAACGACAGACCTCGATGTGGTTGACACTGCGTCCGCCCACCCAAACGATCGTCGAGCAGCTTTCCGGAAACGGTCATCTCAGCGTCGAACGTATAATGGTACCCGATTTACTACCCGCGGCGAGCTGGGCAGTTAGACCATTGGTCTCGGCGGACGAGCCAGACACCCTCGACTCCGCTGCCAGCCGTGCCGGGTTGCGCAATGGACGGGTGGTTTGGCAAGCGGTCGTACCCAAGCTGAAAAGGAACACCCGCACTGGCCAGGTTGGTCGCGTCGTGGCTGATCTGGACGCTGTCGATACCGTCGACCGTAAACGCCAGATCCGTCAGCGCACGCGCGGTGGCAGTGGCCACGCCCTGTCTGAGGTGATCTCGATCAACCCAATATCCGATCTCCAAGCCGCTGGGGCCGACGCGCCGATGTAACCCGGCGGACCCGATCACGCGAGCACCGCGCCAGATTCCGACTAGGGCGTGTCTCCCAAAAGTTGGGTAGGTGTGGCGGGATGCTCACTGAATGAGTTCTCCTTCGTCGCGGTACCGCGTCTTCAGTGACGAGCAGTGGCAACGGATCGAGCGGTTGTTGCCGACAAATGTTGGCCGGCGGGGTCATCCGTTCGGTGAGCACCGGCGGGTGGTGGAAGGCATCGCCTACCGGTACCGGGCCGGGATCCCCTGGCGGGACTTGCCTCGGGACGTGTTCGGACCGTGGCAGACCGTGTGGAAGCGGCACCGCCGGTACGCCGGAGACGGCACCTGGGACCGGGTGCTCGCGGCGTTGTTGACCGACGCTGACGCTGCCGGTCAGATCGACTGGACCGTGTCGGTGGATGCCACCATCAACCGCGCCCACCAGCACAAACACGACACGGCCCGAGCAGGACACAGGGGGCAGTATCGAACTACAAGAATCTGCCACTGGTCGATGCTGAACCTGCAGGTCACGGCATTGGCAGGTCCCGGGGCGGGTTGACCACGAAGATCCACCACGCGGTCGATGGCAAGGGCCGGCCACTGGCGATCGTCATCACCGGTGGGCAACGCAACGACGGTGCCGTCCTGGAACAGGTACTGGCCGACATCCGGGTTCCGCGCCGAGGTCGGGGGCGACCACGGACCCGACCCGATGCCGTCCTGGCGGACAAGGCCTACGCCGCCGGGATCACCCGCAGGATGCTGCAGCGCCGCGGGATCAAGGTGGTCATTCCGCTCAAGAGCGACCAGATCGCCGCCCGCAAACGTAAGGGCAGCAAGGGTGGCCGTCCACCTGCGCTGGACCGCCAGATGTACCGGGAACGCAACGTTGTCGGGCGTTCCTTCGCTTTGATCAAGCAGTGGCGGGGGCTGGCCACCCGCTACGACAAGCTCGCCATCACCTACCGCGCGGCAGTGGTGCTTTCGGCGTGCATCGTCTGGAACCGACTATTGGAAGACACGCCCTAGAAGGTCACCGCCAGCCGCCCATTCGGTACTCCACTGCTCGATGAGGGCGCTGCGCTGCTGCATGGTTTGCGGTTCAAATCCAATCCAGTGCATGTACGGGCGCAGATGATCAACATTGGCCAGGATCAATCCATGTAATTCCGCGGTGTCGCGCACCTTCCATCGTTGAAGGCTGACTCCGTATCGGTCAATTCCCTCGGGCAGCCGAGACCCGATATTCGCGGGCCGATCGCCAGTAGTCATCGGCGAAGACATTAGCGTCTCTTGCCCGGTGAGGTCCAAGCGGGGTTGGCGCGTCGTTGCCGGGATAGGGGTCGAGGTCCTCCGATGATGGAAGTTCTGACGCTGTCCACACGGAAGACCTCGACATGGCTGACTCTACATTTTTGACACCTGACCTGATCGCATCCGCCCGGCTCGAGGGACTTGGTTTGCAGGTGACCGAAGGCGACCCACGCCCTGAGGTGCCAATTTAGATCGGGACTACACCGTCGATTGTGATGAGCCGGTTTCGCCGTGCGGACCTTGCTCGGTCAGGGGACGACGAGAACCGTCGAGGCCGATCGGCGCAAATAAAACCCAACGGTGTCCGGCTGACCTCGGCGAGGTTGACGGTGCCATGTTCGACCGAGCTCATCTGATCGGGGGGACGGCCATGACGACACCAGAGATCCTCCCCAGCAGGCTACTTCGACCGGCGAATCCGGCAACGACGGCCACCGCACCGGCCCCGACAGCGGACATGGCCTTTCCGAGCGACGCCGGAGCATTCGTCTTTGCCGCTTGCGCCACGACCTCATCGGCCCCATTGCGCCGTGATGACACCGGTGAACCTACCGTTCGTTCGTGGGACCGACAGCCCGCAGGATCTTCGCCGTGTCGGCATTGCCGGCATCAGTGGCATGAGCCAACGCGTCCCGTCCGGTCCCGTCGACGGCCGCGATATCAGCACCGCAGGCCCAGAACAGCTCGACGGTCGCTGCTGTTCCATTTCGAGCAGCCGACATCAAGGCGGTGTAACCGTCTGTCCGGGCCGCATTCACCCACGCTCCGTGGTCGATCAGCAGCGCGATGACCTCGACCACCGGGCGGCGGTAGCACGCGTGCATCAGAGCCGTCGAACCATCCTCGGCTGCGGCATTGACATCGGCGTCGGCGGCGAGCAGCGCACGAACCCCGACAAGCCGGCCGTGCAACGCGGCCTCCATCAAGGGGTGCTCCTCCACCGGTTGCACTGTGCTGGGTTCGCGCCCGCTTCCAGCAGTAACCGGTAGGCAGATGTCCGAGAGGATTCTGCTGCCATGTGCAGAGCGCTCGATCCATCGGCATCGACCAGATTCGGGTCGGCTCCAGAAGTCAACAGCAGCCCGGCCAACTCGATGTCCCCTGAACGAACAGCGAGCACCAATGCCGTACGTCCGTCGCGACGTCGACGGTCCACATCCGCACCCGCCGCGATGAGGAGCTGCGCCATCGGACACGCATTCGGGCTGCGGACGGCGAGCGACAATGCCGTGTCGCCACGCACATCCTCCACCGCGTCGACGGCGACCCCGGCTGCGCAGATCGCCGCCACCAAACGGACGTGGCCACCGGTCACGGCCGCGTGCAGTACTTCAGTCCCGTAGCGGAAGCGCCGGCTGACATCGGCGCCGGCCGAGATCAGTGCGAGCGCCGTGTCGACCCGGCCATTCACTGTCGCCGACCACAGCAAGCTGTAACCCTGGTGGTCGGCAGCATCGACGCCGACCCCGGATCGGACCAGACCGAGCAGGCCAGTGGTGTCGCCACGGCGCGCAAGATCGATCGCCTGCCGATTGACAGGCGGCAGCGGACGCAGCCATTGCGGATCGGTCAGTCCGAGATGAGCGGCGACCTCTCGGATCACCAGTTCGGGACCACGACGGACGGGCCCGTAGGCAACAAAGTCCTCGAGGGTCTGGATTTCACCGTCCTGCCTCATGTCACCGAGCCGCTCGTCAAACCCGGTCACCTGCCATGACAGTTCGGCGCCGGCACATTCAATCCGGACTTCATCCGCGCCGTCCTGCCACTCCCATGACCGCGGAGGCGCTTTCGTCACGGGCTCAATGTAACGGGCTGTCGACTGGGGGTGGATCCCGCTCATTGGTATTGGGTCGATTGAAATCGATGGCGTAGGCCGTCATCAGATGCAGCATCGGGAGATGCAACATCGGGCCCGTCTGGTCGACCCGTAGCACCGTCAGGCGTGCTGCATGGATCAACTTCGCTCTTTTGGGACCGGTGTGACAGAAGTTGTCACTTTCGTCCATGCCTGGGAAGTTGATCCACGCCGGACGGGGGACGGGGGGGGGGGCGTCAGTGGACGGGTGGCGCGATCAGGTCGAGCGAGAGTGGGCCGGTGCGTTTGACCGAGAGTCCGGCCCGGTAGGTGAGCGTCAGCAACTTCGGGATGGTGTCGACCCTGCCCCTGGTGGTCGCCACCAGTCGGGCGAGCACACCCTTGATCGCCTTGTTGTCATGGCTCACCGGCTTGGTCTCGCCCGCCCGGGTGACCGTCACCACCCGAACGGCGATCGCGCCGGGAGCCGGTGCGAAGGCCGCGTAGGCGCCGGATCGTAGATCCAGCACCGGCTCGTCCAGACCGGCCAGCACGGCGGCCATCTCGGGTTTCCACAGCGATGCGATCGTCGGGAGGCCGGGCAGTCTGGATCCGGCGGACAGTCGGTAGGCGGGGATGGCACTGTCGCCCGTCAACAGTCCGAACAGCGCCGAGGTGATCAGGATCCTGGGCTCGGCCCTCGAGCGCTCCGACGCGCTCATCGGCGGGGTCTGCATGGACGCGTAGAGCACTCCGGTGTACCGCCGCATGGCTGACGAGGTGGGAGCGCTGGAGAGGACGGCATTCGCCGCGATCTCGTGGTCCAGACCGGCAGATACCTTCAACGCGGCACGCGAGGCGGGTAGATCCGCGGCGAGCGAGGTGAGTGCCGAGACGAGCCGGGCCCTCGTCGGACCCAGGGTGGGAAACGGCAACCCATCGAGATCCAGGACCGGTCCGGCCCCGCCGATCTCCTTGGTTTCCGACGGCGGCAGGAGTACGTACACCAGCGACACGCTAGCGTGCCCGTCATGGATGGCTTCACCTCTCGACCAGTGCTCACCTCCGATGCGCCGGCGCTGCTGGAGATCGAACTGGCTGCCGAAAGGGCAGAACCCGCACAGCACTTCGTCGATCTGGTCCGAATCCGGGAGGAGCTGGCACAGCCGGGCATCGACCTCGAACAGGGCAGCATCGCCGTGCTGTCCGGGGAGTCGATCGTCGGTGTCGGCCTGCTGCAGGCTCGTCCCGCCGAAGAGTCGTGGAAGGCCGGCCTGTTCGGCGGAGTGCTACCGGAATTCCGGCGCCGCGGAATCGGCCGGATGATCCTGGACGGCCTCCAGGACAAGGCGCTGGCCCTGCGGGCGCGGGCCGGCCAGGGGGACCTGCCCGGCGAACTGATGATGTGGGTAGGTGGAGGTCGGGCCTCCGCAGCAGCGTTCGCGGCGGCCGCCGGGTTCAGCAGCCGCCGGTATTTCTTCGAGATGCGGGCCGACCTGGCTCAGGACGTCACCACGCCGTCGGTGGACGGCATCGAGATCCGTGCCTGGAGCCCGGCCGACGACGACGGTGCGCGGCTGGCCTACAACGAGGCTTTCGCCGACCACTGGGGTTCGACCCCGATGACGGTGGACCGGTGGCGGACCAGTTTCGCCGGCTCGGCGTTCTTCCGACCCGAGTTCTCCCGGGTGGCGCTCGCCGACGGCACGGTGGTCGGTTTCGTGATGGTCGCAGAGTTCCCGGCCGCGACCGAGGCCAACGGCCATCGCACCGGATACGTCGACCGGGTGGGATCGGTCCGGTCGGTGCGGGGCCGGGGAGTGGCCGCGGCGATGCTCACCGATTCGATGCGGGCCCAGCGCGAGTCCGGTTGCCGCTACGCCGAACTCGGGGTGGACGCCGATTCGCCGACCGGTGCCGGCCGACTCTACGAGCGGCTCGGCTACGTCCTGCTGCACACCAACCAGGTGCTCGGGCTGGACTTTTGACGTTGCGCGATCCCGTTAGGCTGGATCGGTGCCGGTACAGCTACCGGCGGTATCCCCGATCGAGGAGTTCTGAGCGTTGATAACCCGGATGTCGAACCTGTTCCTTCGCACTCTGCGAGAGGATCCAGCCGACGCCGAGGTGCCGAGCCATCAGCTCCTGGTGCGGGCCGGATACGTACGCCGAGCCGCCCCCGGCATCTATTCGTGGCTGCCCCTGGGTTACCGGGTGCTGCGCAACGTGGAGCGCATCGTCCGCGAGGAGATGGACGGGATCGGCGCCCAGGAGGTCCACTTCCCGGCCCTGCTGCCCCGCGAGCCCTACGAGGCGAGCGGCCGCTGGACCGAGTACGGGGACAACCTCTTCCGCCTGAAGGACCGCAAGGGCGGCGACTACCTGCTGGGGCCGACCCACGAGGAGATGTTCACCCTCCTGGTGAAGGACATCTGTTCCTCCTACAAGAGTCTGCCGCTGGCCCTCTACCAGATCCAGACCAAGTACCGGGACGAGGCACGGCCGAGGGCCGGCATCCTTCGCGGGCGCGAATTCGTCATGAAGGACTCGTACTCCTTCGACATCGACGACGCCGGTCTGGAAGCCTCCTACCAGCGACACCGGGAGGCCTACATCCGCATCTTCGACCGGCTGGGGCTGCGGTACGTCATCGTCGCCGCGACGTCCGGCGCGATGGGAGGCAGTGCGTCGGAGGAGTTCCTGGCCGACTCGGAGGTCGGCGAGGACACGTACGTGCGCTCGCCCGGCGGGTACGCGGCCAACGTCGAGGCGGTCACCACGCCGGTCCCGGATTCGATCCCGTTCGACGACGAACTCCCGGCGCAGATCCGGGACACCCCGGACACACCCACCATCGAGAGCCTCGTCGCCCTCTCCAACACGAGTTTCCCGCGGGCCGACCGATCCTGGACAGCAGCCGACACGCTCAAGAACCTGATCGTGACGCTCCGGATGCCGGACGGCACCCGGGAGGCCTTGGCGATCGGCCTGCCCGGCGACCGGGAGGTGGACATGAAGCGGCTCGAGGCACAGATGGCACCGGCCGAGATCGAGCCGTTCACCGAGGAGGACTTCAGACGTCACCCCACCCTGGTCAAGGGCTACATCGGGCCGGGTGTTCTCGGCACCGCGAAGTCGAGCGGGATCCGGTACCTGCTGGACCCGAGGATCGTCCCCGGGACGCGGTGGATCACCGGCGCGGACGCCCACGGCAAGCATGTCTTCGACCTGACGGCCGGCCGGGATTTCACCGGTGAGGGTGTGGTGGAGGCGGCCGAGATCCTTGCGGGCGACCCGGCGCCGGACGGATCCGGTCCGCTGTCGCTGGCCAGGGGCATCGAGATGGGGCACATCTTCCAACTGGGGCGCAAGTATGCCGACGCGCTCGGCCTGCAGGTGCTCGACCAGAACGGGAAACTGGTCACCGTCACCATGGGCTCCTACGGAGTCGGTGTCTCACGCGCGGTCGCCGCGGTTGCCGAGAACTCCCACGACGACAAGGGTCTCATCTGGCCCCGCGAGCTGGCGCCGGCCGATGTGCACCTGGTGATGGCCGGCAAGTGGCCGGAGGTGGTGGCCGCCGCCGAGGAGATCGCGGGCGAGCTGGACGCCGCGGGCATCTCGGTGCTGCTCGACGACCGCAAGGTGTCACCAGGGGTGAAGTTCGCCGACGCCGAACTGCTGGGCGTGCCGACGATCCTGGTCGTGGGCCGCGGCGTCGGTGACGGCACGGTGGAGATCAAGGACCGCCGCTCCGGGCAGGGCACGGAGGTGGCGGTCGGCGAGGTGGTCGACCGGCTCAAGGCGATCGTCGCGTCCTAGGCCGCCGGTCCATCCGGACCCAGCGAAACGCGGTCCGGCCGGACCCGGTCAGACCCCGCCGGGGAAGGCGACGGTCGCCGGCTGGGTCTTCGCGGCCACCTTCATGGTGGTCAGCCAGACGGCCGAGTCGGACAGTCCGGCCAGGGCCGTGGTCCGGAGGGCGACGCTGTCGGTCGAACCGATGACGCCTCGCCAGGCGGCCGCGCAGTCACCCTCGATCGTCGCGCTGAGGGCTCTGGCGCTCCTGGGGTCGTTGACCTGCTGGGGGATCGAGTAACCGGGCGCCGCGATCGGGGCCTTGGCGCCTCCGCCGGTCAGCAGTCCGGCCGTCGCGTCCCGTCTGGCCAGGTGGCCGTTCCGGATGGTCGCGATGATGTTGGCGTCGTCGGGGTCGTAGGCCGCGACCAGGTCGTAGACCCAGACCGCCACCTGCTCTGCGGCCAGAGCGACCTGCAGGGCCTTGGCGACGTCGTTGGCCAGTTTCCCGGCCGCAGTGGTCGGGGCCGCAGTTCTGGGTGCCGCAGTCGTGGGTGCGGGGGTGGTCGGGACCGAACGCGGCGCGCCGGACACGGCGGCCTGCGGAGCGGGGGTCACGGGTGTCGTCATGAGGTCGTCGCCAGGGCCACGCGGTGGCTGGCCAGGCAGGCCGCGATCGAGCCGAACAGTGCCGCGCGGTACCGGGTCGCCAGCGGGAACGCATCGGTGAACAGACCCTGGGCCTGCGCCGCGTCGGCACCCATGCCGGCCAGGATCAGCACGGACGAGCCCGGAACGGAGATGCTCGGATCCGTGGTCGGCGCCGCCTTCTGCGCGGTGGCAGCCTGCGGACTGGACCTGGCCAGCTCGGCGATCAACTCGGTCAGATGTGCCTGCCGGTCGTCACGCAGCGGCGTCAGCCGGGCGATCAGCGTCTTGTCCGCTGCGATCGAATTGGTCAACCGGACCAGGTGCAGGCGGGTGGTGGCGATCAGCGTCGGGATCGGGTCGGCCACCGGAGCGGCTGCCGCCGTGACCGTCTGGGTCACCCTGGTCGGTGTCGAGAACGGATTGCAGCCGGCGCTGGCCAACAGCGCCGCGGTGCCCGCCCCGACCATCAGCGTTCGCCGCGCCAGCAGCGGGCGGGTCGGGGTCGACGGGGTCGGTGGCGGATGCAGGGGGTTGGAAAACACGACACCATCATGTCAGGACCGCTGTGAGGTCCGGAGACGGATAAGATCACCGTTCGACATCTACCGGCCCGCATCGGTGCGCACGACCCCGGTGCGAACCAGCGCGACTCACCGGGGCCCGGTGCGACGCAGACAACTTCAGACGCCCGGGAGGCACCATGGCAGCGGCAGACCAGGCGAGACTGCGTGAAGTGGTCGACGCCGTCGTCACCCGTGCCGGGTACGACCTGGAGGAGCTGACGGTCGTCGCGGCCGGTCGCCGCCGTCTGCTGCGGGTGGTGATCGACTCCGACCACGGTGTCGACCTCGACGACGCGGCCGCCGTCAGCCGGGACATCTCCGGGGAGTTCGACGATCTGGACGACGACGCCGATCCGATGGGCGCTGCGGCCTACACGCTGGAGGTCACCAGCCCGGGCATCGGACGGCCGCTGACGCTGCCCCGTCATTTTCGTCGGGCCAGGGGCCGGCTGCTGGCCGTCACCGGACCCGACGGTGCGGCGCTGATCGGTCGGGTATTGCGGGCGGGGGACACCGAGGTCGTCCTGCTGGTCGGGAAGTCGGGGCTGGAATCGAGAACGCTGGCCTACTCCGAGATCGCCAGGGCCAGGGTCGAGGTGGAGTTCGGTCCGCCCTCGGCGGCCGTGCTCGCGCTCCTCGGGCCCGAGACCGCGGACAAGTTCGACCAGGACGAGCCGGTCGACCTCGGGGACGAGGATGTGCCGGACGAAGAAGACGATCTGCCGGACGACGAAGAAGATCTGCCGGACGACGACGAAGAAGACGATGAGGTTCGAACGAGAAGATGAACGTTGACATCACAGCGCTGCGCGCGGTCGAGAAAGAGAAGGGGATCGAATTCGATTCCCTCATCGAGACGCTCGAGACGGCGCTGCTGACCGCCTACAAGCACACCGAGGGCCATTTCCAGCACGCCAGGGTCGAGGTGGACCGCAAGAGCGGTGGGATCAGCGTGCTGGTGGCGGAACCGGAGGGCGACGGCGGGTTCGGACCCGAGTTCGACGACACGCCTGACGATTTCGGTCGCATCGCTGCGACCACGGCACGCCAGGTGATCCAGCAGCGACTGCGGGACGCCGAGAACGAGCGCACCTTCGGTGACTTCGCCGGCCGGGAACACGAGCTCATCACCGGCACGGTCAGTGCCGACGCCAAGGTCAACGCGCGTGGCGTCGTCGTGGTCAGCCTCGGCGAGGTCGAGGGCATCATCCCGGCAGCGGAGCAGGCGCCCGGTGAGAGCTACGTCCACGGCCAACGGCTGCGCTGCTACGTGGTGGCCGTCACCCGGGGCGCGCGCGGCGCGCAGATCACCCTGTCCCGCACGCACCCGAACCTGGTCCGCAAGCTGTTCGCGCTGGAGGTCCCGGAGATCGCCGACGGCAGCGTGGAGATCACCGCGGTGGCCAGGGAGGCCGGGCACCGGACCAAGATCGCCGTCCGCCCGATGGTGGCCGGCATCAATGCCAAGGGAGCGTGCATCGGTCCGATGGGCCAACGCGTGCGCGCCGTGATGAGCGAACTCGGCGGCGAGAAGATCGACATCATCGACTGGGACGAGGACCCGGCCACCTTCGTCGGGAACGCACTGTCGCCGGCGCGGGCGCTGTCCATCACCGTCGTCGACGCCGTCGCGAAGGCAGCCAGGGTGATCGTCCCGGATTTCCAGCTCTCGTTGGCCATCGGCAAGGAGGGCCAGAACGCCCGACTGGCGGCCAGACTGACCGGGTGGCGGATCGACATCCGCAGCGATGCCGCACCGGCCGTGCCGCCCGCTACCGATTGAGGCGGTAGACTTAGCCGGTTGGGACGTTTGCACCCTGCTCCACTTGTCACCCGATCGTCCGGTCACCAGATCCTCCTGACTTGCAGTCGTCAGGTCGGCCCTGATGGCAGGTCATCACCAGTTGGACGGATGTCTTGGAGAAGTCGACCGGTCCGATCCGCACGTGCGTCGGTTGCCGTGACAAGGTGGACGCCTCAACACTGCTCCGCGTCGTCGCCGTGGCTGGGGTTCTCACCCCGGATCCCCGGCACCGGCTCCCCGGAAGGGGGGCGTGGCTGCATTCCCGTGTGGAATGCCTGGACCTCGCGGGGCGTCGTCGTGCGTTCGGACGGGCCCTGCGCCTGGCATCCGTGACGCCCGAAAGTTCAGAGGTTCGAGAGTTCCTCGCCCGAGTACATCGAAAGCAGGTCGACCCGTCGTGAGTACGCCGTGAAGTCCCAGCAATGAGCCGGTACAACTAACACGAGGTCGAGCGGTACTTGCCGCCCGGCCTCACCGTAAGGAGAGCAGTGGCAGGCAAGGCCCGAGTGCATGAGCTCGCAAAAGAGCTCGGCAAGTCCAGCAAAGAAATCATCTCCAAGCTCAACGAGTTCGGAGAATTCGTCAAGAGTGCGTCCTCGACCATCGAGGCGCCCGTCGTCCGGAAGTTGCGCGATGCGTTCCCGGCCGGAGCGCCCGCCGCACCGGTGACGAACGGCGGAGGTACCGCGAACGGCGGTACTGCAAACGGTTCCACCGCGAACGGTGGCCACGAAAACGGCGGCTCCGAGACGACCGCCCCTCGCACCACCGCAGTGCGGCCCGGTGCACCGTCGCCGGCACGTCCGGCCCCAGGTGTCCCCAGTACCCCGCGGGTCACCCCCGGAACGCCTGTCGCTCCTGCTCGGGGTGGCGTAGAGGCCCCGGCCGCTGCCGTCACGCCGTCCGTCGTGACACCGGCACCGGCGACCACCGCGCCACCAGCAGTCCCAGCCGACCGGCCGGCGGCCGCAGCATCGGTGGCTCCGGCTCCCGCCCGTCCCGCCACACCGGCTGCTCCGGTGGTCCAGGCCTCGTCGGCGGGGCCGGAATTCAGTGCTCCGCCGACCCAGCCGGCCCCCGCTGATGCCGCGTCCACTCCGGTGGCTCCGCGTCCTCCGCGTGTCCAGGGTGGTGTGCCCGGCGCTCCGCGGACGCCGAGGATGGGCAACAACCCGTTCCGGCCCAGCGGCGCCAGCGCCCCGGTCCGTCCGGGTGGCGTTCCTGGAGCCCCCCGTCCGCCGCAGGCCGCCCCCGGGACCCGTCCCGGTGGCGCGCCGGGCGCCGGCGGACCCCGTCCGGCTCCCGGCGGTGCCCGTCCCGGTGTTCCCGGCGGCGCCCCGCGTCCCGGCACGCCCGGCGGTCGCCCGCCGGCCGCCGGTGGTCCGGCGCGTCCCGGTGCGGGCGGTGGTGCCTACCGCGGTGGTGGTCCCGGTGGGGCTCCGGCCGGTGGCGGCGGGTACCGCGGTCCCGGAGGCGGTGCTCCCAGCGGTGCTCCGGCCGGTGGCGGCGGAGGCCGTCCCGGTGGTGGCGCGCGTGGCCGTGGTGGCGCAGCACCCGGCGCCTTCGGGCGCCAGGGCGGACAGGTCCGCAAGGGCCGGAAGTCCAAGAAGCAGCGCCGTCAGGAATTCGACAACATGCAGGCTCCGTCGATCGGTGGCGTCACGCTGCCGCGCGGCAACGGATCCATCGTGCGGTTGGCCCGCGGATCCTCGCTGAGCGACTTCGCGGACAAAATCGACGCCAACCCGGCCTCGATGGTGCAGGCGTTGTTCCACCTGAACGAGATGGTCACCGCGACCCAGTCGGTCTCGGACGACATCCTCGAGCTCCTCGGCGACGAAATGGGCTACAAGGTCCAGATCGTCTCCCCGGAGGACGAGGACCGCGAGCTGCTCGACACCTTCGACCTGTCCTACGGCGAGAACGAGGGCGGCGAGGACGATCTCCAGATCCGTCCGCCGGTCGTCACCGTCATGGGCCACGTCGATCACGGCAAGACCAAGCTCCTCGACGCCATCCGCAGCACCAACGTGGTGGCGAAGGAAGCAGGTGGCATCACCCAGCACATCGGTGCCTACCAGGTCGCGACGCATCTCAACGACGTCGAGCGTCTGATCACCTTCATCGACACCCCGGGTCACGAGGCGTTCACCGCCATGCGTGCCCGTGGATCGAAGTCCACCGACATCGTGGTGCTGGTGGTCGCGGCCGACGACGGCGTCATGCCGCAGACGGTGGAGGCCATCAACCACGCGAAGGCCGCAGAGGTCCCGATCGTGGTGGCCATCAACAAGATCGACAAGGAAGGCGCGAACCCGGACAAGATCCGGCAGCAGCTGACCGAATACGGTCTGGTCGCCGAGGAGTACGGCGGGGACACCATGTTCGTCGAGATCTCGGCCCGCGCGCGGACCAACATCGACGGCCTGCTCGAAGCCGTCCTGCTGACCGCCGATGCCGCTCTGGATCTCCGGGCCAACCCGGACATGCAGGCGGAGGGTGTGGCCATCGAGGCTCACCTCGACCGTGGTCGTGGCGCCGTCGCCACCGTGCTGGTCCAGCGCGGAACGCTGCGGGTCGGTGACTCGATCGTGGCCGGAAACGCCTACGGCCGGGTCAGGGCGATGCTGGGCGACCACGGCGAGAACGTCGCCGAGGCCACCCCGTCGCGTCCGGTCCAGGTACTCGGGTTCACCTCGGTCCCTGGCGCCGGCGACTCGTTCATGGTCGTCGAAGAGGATCGTGTCGCCCGGCAGATCGCCGAGCGGCGGCAGGCCCGGACCCGCAAGGCCCAGGTCGCCAACCGCCGCCGGGTCACCCTGGAGACCTTCAACGACGCCCTGGCGGAGAAGAAGATCGAGCAGCTCACGCTGATCATCAAGGGTGACAACTCGGGCACCGTCGAGGCGCTCGAGGACTCGCTGATCAAGTTGGACGTCGGCGAGGAGGTCAACCTGCGTGTCGTCCACCGAGGTGTCGGTGGCATCACCCAGGACGACATCAACCTGGCCGTCATCACCGACGCGATCGTCATCGGCTTCAACGTCAAGCCCGTGCGTGGAGTGCAGGACCTGGCGGACCGCGAGGGCGTCGACATCCGGTACTACACGGTGATCTACCAGGCGATCGACGAGATCGAGGCGGCTCTCAAGGGTCTCCTCAAGCCGGAGTTCGAAGAGGTCGCGGTCGGCACCGCCGAAATCCGCGAAGTCTTCCGCTCCAGCAAGTTCGGCAACATCGCCGGCAGCATCGTGCGTTCGGGCGAGATCCGGCGCAATGCGAAGGCCCGCCTGTTGCGGAACGGGGTCGTCATCAACGACAACCTGACGATCGACTCGCTCAAGCGGTTCAAGGACGATGCCACCGAGGTCCGGGAGGGTTTCGAGTGCGGTATCGGGCTCGGCACCTGGAACAACATCGAGGTCGAGGACACCATCGAGACCTACGAGATCCGGGAAAAGCCCCGCGCCTGATCTGATTGCTCCTGGCCGGCGGTACTCCGGTACCGCCGGCCAGGGCCCAGCAGAGGAGGAGGGCTGTCGTGTACGTGGGTGTGCTGGAACTCGATGTCCTGCTGGGACAGGTCGATTCCCTGAAGTACAAGCGCGCGGTGATCCGCCCGATCCTGGCGCGCCTGCGTCGACTCGACGTCTCGGTGACCGAGGCGGGCGACACCGACCGACTGCGCCGGGCGTTGATCGGGGTGGCCACGGTGTCCGGTGACCATGCGCAGGTGCAGCGGGTCCTGGACTCCTGCGAGCGCCAGGTCGCGGGCGAGGTCGAGATCGAACTGCTGGAGGCTCGCCGCCGGGTGATCGGTGCCCAGGACGACGAGTAGTGGCCGATTGTCATTTCTAAGAAGGAGAGTGCCCGATGGCCGATTCGGCAAGGGCTCGCAGGCTGGCCAAACGCATCGTTGCCATCGTGGCCACCGAACTGGAGCTGAGGGTCAAGGACCCGCGTCTCGCGATGATCACCATCACCGCGGCGACCGTCACCCCGGACCTCCGGGAGGCCGTGGTGTTCTACACCGTCTATGGCAACGATGACGACGTGACGTCCACCGCGGCGGCGCTGGCCAGCGCCACTGGTGTCGTGCGCAGTGCGGTCGGCCGGGAGACGGGGATCAAGTTCACCCCGACGCTGGCGTTCAAGCTCGACACCGTGCCGGAGAACGCCCACCGGATCGACGATCTCATCGCGGCGGCGAAGGCGTCGGACGCCGAGGTCGCCTCGCGGGCCGCCGGGGCGCAGTACGCCGGCGACGCGGACCCCTACAAGGTGCCGAGGACCGCCGAGGAGGACTCGGACATCGACGATGACGATGACGATGAGTTGACCGATCGTGACGAAGAGTTGGAGGTATCCAGCCGCCGCGGCTCGGGCCTCCACAACGAGAATTGACGGGGTACGTTGCACATCGGGTCGGTCGTCCGTTCCCGGTCGTGCAGCAGGGGAATCCAGCGGAGGAGGTGTCGGTGACCAGGGCTACCACTTCCTCTCATCGACGTTCGGTCCAGAGGTCCGACAGTCAGCTCGGCGAGCCCAGCGACCTCACGACGGCATGCCGGTTGCTGGAGTCGGCCGCCTCGGTGGTGCTGCTCGCGCACATCTCGCCCGACGCCGATGCCCTGGGCAGCGCACTCGCGCTGGGTCTTGGTCTCGAGGCCGCCGGCACCGAGGTGTGCGTCGCCTTCTCCGAGCCCACCGCGGTGCCGGAATCCCTGCGGGGGCTGCCCGGGCAACATCTGGTCCGCGCCACCGCGGAGGTGCCGTCCGACCCGGACCTGGTGGTCACGCTCGACGTGAACTCGCGGGAGCGCCTCGGTTCGCTGCAGACCCTGTTGGACAGCGCGTCCGACAGCCTGGTGATCGACCACCATGCCTCGAACACCCGGTTCGGCCGCCATCACCTCGTCGAGATCGGTGTCGAATCGACCTCCGTGCTGGTCGCGGCGATCCTCGACCGGCTCGGGCTCGCGATCGACCGCGACATGGCGGCCAACATCTACGCCGGCCTGGCCACCGACACCGTCGGTTTCCGGTTCGCGTCCGCCTCGGCCCACCGGCTGGCTGCCCGTCTGCTGGACGCCGGGGTCAATCCCGACGAACTGATGCGGCCGATCACCGACCTGCACCCGTTCTGTTGGCTCGACATGCTCTCGGGCGTTCTGGGTGCTGCGGTGCTCGACCCGTCGGCCGCCGGCGGGCGTGGCCTGGTCTCGACGGTCATCACGCAGCAGGCCGCGGCCGGGATGCGTCAGGAGGAACTCGACTCGGTCATCGACATCCTGCGGACCGCCGCCCAGGCCCAGGTGGCCGCCGTGCTCAAGCAGACCGGTCCCGATCAGTGGCAGGTGTCCCTGCGGTCGCGTCCCGGCGGTCATGCCGGCGGGCCCGCCGTCTCCGGGGTCGACGTGGCTGCGGTGGCGACCGAGCTCGGCGGCGGCGGCCACGTCCGCGCCGCGGGCTTCGGCTTTCGCGGAACACCGGCGGCCACCATCGAAGCGCTGACGGCTGCGCTGGCGCTGTAGCGCCGGACACACCGGCGGGCCGGTGACTTGATCGGGTCCCCATCGTCGGCCATGATAGATACATCATGGATGCAACAGCCCATCCCTCCGCCGCGGACCGGGTCTACCAGCATGTCCGCGCCGGCATCCTGACTCGACGTCACGCCGACAACGACCTGTTGGCCGAAGGCCGGATCGCCGACGAGACGGGTGTCTCGAGGACCCCGGTGCGCGAGGCTCTGCTCAGGCTGGAGTCCGAAGGCATGGTGCGGCTGCTCCCCAAGCGTGGAGCTCTCGTGCTGCCGGTCAGCGCCCAGGAGTGGCGTGACGTGTTGTCCACCCGCGAACTCGTGGAGACGCACTGCATCCGCGTCGTCATCGAATCAGGCCGGGCCCCGATGTTGTCGCCGGCCCTGGCCCGCTCCCTGGCCGACCTGGGGGAGGCGGCCGCAGCCGGTGATCTGACGGGTTACGTCTCGGCCGACCGCGACTTCCACGCCGGGATCGTCGCGTCGGCCGGTAACAGCATCCTGTCCCGCCTCTACGGTTCGCTTCGCGACCGGCAACTGCGGATGGGAACGGCCAACCTGCTCGCCGAGGGTGGTTTCGCGGACTCCGCCCGGCTGCGCAGGACCATCGCCGATCACCGGGCGATCGCGGACGCGATCGCCCGGGAGGACGTCGCCGACGCCGTGCGACTGACGATCGAACACCTGGCCACTGCGGCCAGATCGCTGGTCTAGGTGGCACCCGCCTGATGAGCGACAGATGAGCGACGGACCCCCACCCGACCGACCGGCGACCGGGCGAGCGGTGACCACCGGATCGGTGGCGACCAGATCCCTGACGACCGGGTCGGTGACCGACCGACCAGTGACCGACCGAAGACCCGAAAGGCCCGTTGTGCAGTCAGTCGAAGTCGCCCCACCCGCCGAGTCGGCGGTCGCCGCGTACCCGGTCCGGGCACCCGCCAAGTCCTGGCTGGTCTGGGGGATCGGTGCCGGCGTCTACGTCCTGGCCGTCTTCCACCGCAGCACCCTCGGGGTGGCCGGGCCGCTCGCGGCGGAGCGGCTGCATCTGACGGCCGCGCAGCTGTCGTCGTTCGTCATGCTGCAGCTGGCCGTGTACGCGCTGATGCAGGTGCCGACCGGGATCATGGTCGATCGCTTCGGTCCCCGCCGCATGCTGCTGGCCGCCACCCTGACCATGGGAGTTGGTCAGCTCGCCTTCGCCTTCGTCGGCGGCTACGTGCCGGCGCTGCTGGCCCGTGGTGTGCTCGGCTGCGGCGACGCCATGACCTACATCTCGGTGCTGCGGTTGGTGGCCGGTTGGTTCCCGGCCCGCCGTTACGCGGTGCTGACCAGCTTCACGGGGCTGGCGGGGTCGATCGGCAACATCGTCGCGACCCTCCCGCTGACCGGTCTGCTGCACGGGCTCGGGTGGCAGACCACCTTCGCCGTGGCCGGCGGAATCTCCGTCGCCTACGGAGTCCTGCTGCTCCGCCCGGCGACCGCTGCACCCTTCCGGGCGGCCGAGGAACGGGCCGCCCACGGTCCGGTGGCCGGGCGGCGGGTCTGGACCGAGGTGAAGAGCGCCTGGCGGCTGCCGTCCGGACGCCTGGGATTCTGGGTCCACTTCACGTGCATGGCCGGACCGACCACCTTCGCGACGCTCTGGGGTTTCCCCTACCTCACGCAGGGGCTCGGATACACCACCTCGCTGGCGTCGTCGCTGATGCTGGTGCTGGTCCTCGGTGGTGTGCTGGCCAACATCGCCGTCGGACAGATCGTCGGCCGCCGGCCGGAGGTCCGCACCCCGATGGCGGTCCTCGTCTGCTGCCTGGCCATCCTGAGCTGGCTGGTGCTGATCGCCTGGCCCGGGGGCAGACCGCCGTTCCCGGTGGTCCTGCTCGTCGTGATCGTCCTGTCGATCAGCGGCCCGACGTCGGCCGTCGCCTTCATGCTCGCCCGCGACTACAACCCCCGCCACCGGATCTCGACGGCGACCGGCATGGTCAACATCGGCGGGTTCTGCGGCGCGGTGATCGGCATCTTCCTCGTCGGGCAGATCCTGGACCTGGCGCAGCCTGACGCGGCGACCAGGGATGTCGAGGCCTACCGGTTCGCGTTCTGCGCCCTGGTGGTGCTGACGGCCATCGGCCTGACGCGCATGCTGACCTGGTGGCTCCGGACGCGGGCGATGGTGTTGATGGCAGCCGCTCGCGGCGAGGACGTCCCCGTCCACCTGCGGGTGCACCGGTGGGAGCTGGTCGACGAGGCCGAACTGGCGGCGGTGGCCGCGACTGCCGCTGCGGCCGCCGCCGCCGGCCCGGATCATCCGTCCGCCGCAGGGACCAGCACCGATGACCGGTCCTGATCTCCCGCCCGGCGGCGGCCTGCTGCTGGTGGACAAGCCGGCCGGTTGCACCTCGCACGACGTGGTCGGCCGGCTCCGTCGGGTGCTGGGCACCCGCCGGGTCGGGCACGCGGGCACCCTGGACCCGATGGCCACCGGCCTGCTGGTGGTGGCCGTCGAACGGTCCACCAAGCTCCTGGGTCACCTGGCCCTCACCGACAAGACCTACCTGGCCACCATCCGTCTCGGCCGGTCGAGCACCACCGACGACGCCGAGGGCGAGATCACCGCGGGTGCGGTGCCCGAGGTGGTCGCCGACGTGGCCGATCCGGACATCCACCGGGAGGTCCTGGCGTTGACGGGACCGATTCTGCAGGTCCCCAGTTCGGTATCCGCGATCAAGGTCGACGGCCGGCGGGCGTACGACCTGGTCCGCGCCGGCGAGACGGTCGAGTTGGCCGCGAGGCCGGTCACCGTCGCACGCTTCGACGTGCTGGGCCCGATCCGCCGTGCCGACGGCGTGATCGACCTCGATGTGCTGGTCGAGTGCACCACCGGCACCTACATCCGCTCGCTGGCCAGAGATCTCGGGCACGCGCTGGGAATCGGCGGCCATCTCACCGCCCTCCGCCGGACCACCGTCGGGCCGTTCGTGATCCGCGACGCCATCGACGTCTACGGCCCGGAGGGGGTACCCGTCCGCGGTGAGCAGCGGGTGGACGTCACCGCCGACTTCTCAGCAGCCGTGGCGGCCGCCGTCGTCCCGGCGGCGGACGCGGTGCGGGCCGCCTTCGCCACCAGGGAGATCGACGACAGCCTGGCCAGGGATCTGCGCTACGGCCGGCCGGTTCCGGCGGCCGGACTCGACGGCGTCTACGGCGTCTTCAACGACCGCGCGCTGCTGGCGCTGGTCGAGGAGTCGGACGGGATGGCCAGGCCCCGCCTGGTCTGGGATCCGGCCGGCTGATCGCAGACGTCGCGCCGCACCGGCCGGAACCGGGCGGACGACCGCCGGGGCCCGCGGCATACTGGAGCCATGGAGCGATGGCGAGGTCTGGATGCGATTCCGCCCGGGTGGGGACGATGCGTCCTGACCGTCGGGGTCTTCGACGGGCTGCACCGTGGCCACCAGGAACTGGTGCACGCCGCGGTCACCAGAGCGGCCGAGATCGGCCTGCCCGCCGTGATGATGACCTTCGACCCCCATCCCGCGGAGGTGGTAAGGCCGGGGAGTCATCCGGCCGAGCTGATCACTTTGCGCCGGAAGGCCGAACTGGCCGCCGAGCTGGGCGTCGACGTGTTCGTGGTGCTGCCCTTCACCCCGGCGATGGCCGCCACCGAACCCGAGACCTTCGTCCACGACGTGTTCGTCGAGAAGCTCCACGTGGCGAGCGTGGTGGTGGGGGAGAACTTCCGTTTCGGCCACCGCGGTGCCGGTGACGTCGAGCTGCTGCGAAGTCTCGGGGTGAAGTTCGGGTTCACCGCCCAGGGCGTCCCGCTGATCAGCAAGGACAGTCTGACGGTCACCTCCACGCTGGTCCGGGCGACGGTGGACGCCGGTGATGTGCACGCGGCCGCGGAAGCGCTGGGTCGTCCGCACCGGGTCGAGGGCGTCGTGGTGCACGGCGACGGCCGCGGCGGTAGCGAACTCGGCTACCCGACGGCGAACCTCGACGTGGTCCCGCACGGTGCGATTCCGGGTGATGGTGTCTATGCAGGCTGGTTCGTCCTGGGTGACAGACGATCTCCGGCGGCCATCTCGATCGGCTCGAATCCCACCTTCTCGGGGCGGGTGCGCACCGTCGAGGCGTTCGTGCTCGACGAGGGAGCCAATTTCTACGGCCGCCGGGTCGCGCTGGATTTCGTCGAGCGGTTGCGCGGGATGGTCAGGTACGACTCGGTGGCGGAGCTGATCGAGCAGATCGGGGTCGACGTGGAACAGACCAGGGAGATCCTCGGGCGCAGCAGTTCATGAGGCGCCCTGGTTCGTGAGCGGCGTCGGGTGGTCGATCAGCCTGCGTGATGCCGACACCGACGCGGTGATCCACGAGGAGTCGGCCGACGAGGTGCGGCGGACGGCGAGCGTCGGGAAGGTGCTGTTGCTGTTCCGGGTCGCCGAACTGCTGGCGCGCGGCGAAATCGAACACGGCGAACTGCTGACCCGGCTCCCCGAGGACGCCGTGGCCGACTCCGGCATCTGGCAGTACCTGTCGACCGAGGGATTGGCCGTCCAGGATCTGTGCGAACTGGTCGGCATGGCCAGCGACAACCTGGCCACGAACGTGCTGCTCCGTCGGGTCGGACTTTCCGGGGTGGCGCGCACCGCGTCACGACGGGGGATGGTGCGGACCGCGCTGCATGACAGGGTGCGGGACGTCCGGGGTCCGGCGGACCCCGCCACGCTGTCCAGCGGCACCGCGGCCGAGTTGGCCCATCTGATGTCCGGGCTGCACCGGGGTGCACGGTCGGGGGGTGGCGTCACCACCCGGGTGCACGCCTGGCTGAGCAAGGGCCTGGATCTCTCGCAGGTGGCGGCGGGCTGGGGGCTGGACCCACTGGCCCACCTGGATCCCGATCGCGGGTTGCGGCTGGTCAACAAGACCGGGACCGACCGCGGCGTCCGTGCGGACGTCGGGGTGCTCTCGGGCCCGGCCGCGAACATCGCCTACGCAGTGATCGCGAACTGGGACGAGGAGGCGGCCCCCGATCTCCGTGATGTCGTGCTGGCCCGTCAGCGTCAGCTCGGCCTGATCATCGCAGCTCACGCCCGCAACACAGAGTTGTTCCTGACGTGACCAAACTGAAATGTCCGGGCCTTTGACTACAGGGGCCGGCAGATCTCCGGGGCTCGAGGGTGTGCCTCACGGAGTCTGGCCCGCTTCATCCCACCTGTCGACCGGTTCGCCCGGGAAGACGGGTCCCCTCTGAAACACCGAATCGCCCGGAAAGGAACGGCCGCAACAGGATTCCCTCGACGACTGCCTCCCGACACAGATCTCGGGACGACGGCGACGCATCGTCTGGAACGCGAGACGCCGCCTGCACCAACGCGAATCGATGTGCCCGGATGGGCTGGCAGAGCAACTCTGCCAGCCCATCGGTGGCGGTGCTTCTGGACAAGCGGCCGGCCACATGAGCACACCCCTGGAACACCAATCAACCGGGCTCGTCATCGGGGCCGCTCACCGAAGGATGTTACATGCCACCCATCTCCATCGTCTTCGTCACCACGGGTCTCGCCGTCTGGGTCATCGGTCTCGCGTTCCTGGGGATCGGGGCCAAGCCCTCCGAGGAGGAGGGCGCATCGAACCCGATGACCACGGTCGGCTGGATCGCGCTGATCGCCGGCATCGTGGACATCGTCCAGGCCGCCTACATCATGGCCGTCCAACCCGCTCCTCTCGGTGCTCTTTCCGAGGTGCTCGCGGGGCTGGTGATGTTCTACGGAGCCTTCTTCACCCTGCTCGGAACCAGCCTCGTGAAGGGCCTGGACCTCCGTCCGGTCGCCAACCTCTCCGCCGCGGTCGCGGTGGTCCCACTGTTCTGGTGGCAGTTCTTCGCCGGCGGATGGATGTTCCGCTCGATCCTGGTCGTCTGGCTGATCGTCTTCGGATCGGTCACCCTGACGGTCTACGGGAAGCTCTCCGGCAAGATCCTGGGCGCGATGCTCGTCTTCACCGCGCTGTACACGTTCCTGACCCCCGCGGTGATCCTGGCGCTGGGACATTTCATCCCGTAACGGAGTCGCAGGCGGACCTGGTAATCTCACATGTTGGGTCCGGCCTCAATTCGTGGCGGCCGGTACCGTCATCCCCCCGGCGAATCGCGTCCGGTGCGGGCAGTGCACGAATGCGAACACCGCGAGGAGCACCACAGTGGCTTTGACCACCGAGCAGAAGAAGACCATCCTGGCCGAGTACGGCCTGCACGAGACCGACACCGGCTCGGCCGAGGCCCAGGTGGCCATGCTCACGAAGAGGATCTCGGATCTCACCGAACACCTCAAGGAGCACAAGCACGACCACCACACCCGCCGCGGCCTCCTCGGCCTGGTGGGAAAGCGCCGTCGACTGCTGCGGTACCTGCAGAACATCGACATCGCCCGCTACCGTTCGTTGATCGAACGGCTGGGACTGCGCCGCTAGTCGTCACACGTCAGGGGAGTGCCCACACGGGCGCTCCCCTGAGTACTACCCGCCGCCCATCGGCGTCGTCTCCCGACCACTCACCGGTCCTCGGTAGTGGCCACCGGAACACCTGCTTCCCGCAGCGAGGTCCGTTGGCTTCGATCGACGGCCGGCACCGCACAGAGTGCACGGGGACGGCAACGGCAGGGGTGGCACCGCGAACGGGCACCGATGTCCGTGCGCGGAGCACCGATTCCCCGGTCTACGAGGCCGGGGTTCACCAAAGAGGAGACACATGTCCGACCCCACCGCCATAAGCGCAACCGCTGTCATCGACAACGGCGCTTTCGGCACCCGCACCATCCGCTTCGAGACCGGCCGACTTGCCCAGCAGGCCGCCGGCGCCGTCGCGGCGTACCTCGACGAGGACACCATGCTGCTCAGCGCGACCAGCGCGGGCAAGCACCCGAAGGACCAGTTCGACTTCTTCCCGCTGACCATCGACGTCGAAGAGCGCATGTACGCCGCGGGCCGCATCCCCGGTTCGTTCTTCCGTCGCGAGGGACGTCCCTCCGAGGACGCCATCCTGACCTGCCGCCTGATCGACCGCCCGCTGCGGCCGTCGTTCACCGCCGGCCTTCGCAACGAGATCCAGGTCGTCATCACCGTGATGGCGCTGAACCCCGACGTGCTCTACGACGTGCTGGCCATCAACGCAGCCTCCGCGTCCACCCAGATCGCCGGGCTCCCGTTCTCCGGCCCGATCGCCGGCGTGCGCGTCGCGCTGATCGAGGGCCAGTGGGTCGCCTTCCCGACGCACAGCGAGCTGACCAGGGCCGTCTTCGACATGGTCGTCGCGGGCCGCGTCGTGGGCGATGACGTCGCCATCATGATGGTCGAGGCCGAAGCCACCGAGAACACCATCGAGCTCATCGCGGGAGGCGCGACCGCTCCGACCGAAGAGGTCGTGGCGGCCGGTCTGGAGGCGGCCAAGCCGTTCCTGAAGACCCTCTGCGTCGCCCAGAGCGAGCTCGCTGCCCAGTCGTCCAAGCCGACCGCGGAGTTCAAGCTCTTCCCGCCGTACCAGTCCGATGTCTACGAAGCCGTCGAAAACGCAGCAAGCGCTTCGCTGGCCGCCGCCTTGGTGCTGACCGGCAAGCAGGAGCGCGACGCAGCGACGGACGCCGTCAAGGCCGATGTCGTCGCGGCGCTCGGCGAGCAGTTCGCCGGCCGTGGCTCCGAGATCGGGCAGGCGTTCCGCAGCCTCACCAAGAAGCTGGTCCGCCAGCGCGTCCTGACGGACAAGATCCGGATGGACGGCCGCGGGCTGTCCGACATCCGGACCCTGGCCGCCGAGGTGGGCTACCTGCCCCGCGTGCACGGCAGTGCGATCTTCGAGCGGGGCGAGACCCAGATCCTGGGCGTCACCACGCTGAACATGCTGCGGATGGAGCAGCAGCTCGACACTCTCTCCCCCGAGACGCGCAAGCGCTACATGCACAACTACAACTTCCCGCCGTACTCCACCGGGGAGACCGGCCGCGTCGGTTCGCCGAAGCGTCGCGAGATCGGCCACGGGGCGCTCGCCGAGCGCGCCCTGGTGCCGGTGCTGCCGTCCAAGGTCGAGTTCCCGTACGCCATCCGCCAGGTGTCGGAAGCGTTGGGCTCCAACGGTTCGACCTCGATGGGTTCGGTCTGCGCCTCGACCATGTCGCTGCTCAACGCCGGGGTGCCGCTCAAAGCCCCGGTCGCGGGGATCGCCATGGGTCTGGTGTCTGACGTTGTTGACACAGCTGATGGCCCGAAGACGACGTACGTGGCGCTGACGGACATCCTCGGTTCCGAGGACGCGTTCGGCGACATGGACTTCAAGGTCGCCGGCACCAAGACCTTCGTCACCGCGCTGCAGTTGGACACCAAGCTCGACGGCATCCCCTCCGACGTCCTCGCGGCCGCCCTGCAGCAGGCCCGCGACGCCCGGCTGACCATCCTCGAGGTGATGAACGAGGCGATCGACGCTCCCGACGAGATGAGCGACAACGCGCCGCGGATCACCACCATCAAGGTCCCGGTCGACAAGATCGGCGAGGTCATCGGGCCGAAGGGCAAGATGATCAACTCCATCACCGAGCAGACCGGTGCGGAGATTGCCATCGAGGACGACGGCACGATCTACGTGTCGGCCGCCTCCGGCGAAGCTGCGGAAGCCGCGATCGCGATCATCAACTCGATCGCGAACCCGCAGCTGCCGAAGGTCGGCGAGCGCTTCCTGGGCACCGTGGTGAAGACCACCGCCTTCGGTGCGTTCGTCTCGTTGCTGCCGGGCCGCGACGGCCTGGTGCACATCTCCAAGCTGGGCAACGGCAAGCGGATCAACAAGGTCGAGGACGTCGCGAACGTCGGCGACAAGCTGCAGGTCGAGATCGCCGAGATCGACGCCCGCGGAAAGATCTCGCTGATCCCGGTGGTGGCAGAGGCCGGATCCGAGCCGGCTGAGTCCGTGTCGGTCTGAGCGCGACCGACCGATGGCTGCGCGTACCCGTACCACTGTCCTGGAACGGGGCGCTGACGGTTCTGCGGTGACGCTCTCGGTGATCCCCGGAGGTTTGCGGGTGATCACCGAGAGCGTGCCGACCGCACGGAGCGCCTCGGTCGGCATCTGGGTGGGTGTCGGCGCTGTCGACGAGACCCCGAAGCTGGCCGGCGCCTCTCACTACCTCGAGCACCTGTTGTTCAAGGGCACCAGCCATCGGACGGGACACGAGATCGCTTCCGCGATCGACGCCGTCGGCGGCGAGCTCAATGCCTTCACCTCGCACGAGTACACCTGCTACTACTCCCACGTGCTGGCCACCTCGGCCGAACTCGCCGTCGACATCGTCTGCGACGTGGTGCTCGATGCCGTCATCACCTCCGCAGACGTCGACGTCGAGCGCCAGGTCATCCTGGAAGAGATCTCGATGCGTGACGACGACCCGGAGGACACCCTCGGGGACGCCTTCGCGGCGGCGGTCTTCGCCGGCCATCCGGTGTCGGCGCCGGTGATCGGCACGGAGCAGACCATCACCGAGATGACCAGGACGCAGATCGCCGGCTACTACAAGCGCCGATATGCCCCGGAGAAGATGGTCGTCTCGGTCGCCGGCGGCGTCGATCACCAGGACGTCGTGAAATGGGTCCGCCGAGCTTTCGGGTCGCGGCTGGGCACGGACGCGGTCCCGGCCGCCCCCCGGGTCGGAGGTGGGACCGTGCGGGCGATGCCGGGTGTGCTGGTCGTCGAGCGCGACATCGAGCAGGCGCACCTGTCGATCGGCGTGCCGGCCCCCGGGCGGTCCGATCCTGGTCGCTACGCCCTGTCGGTGCTGGCCGCCGCGCTGGGGGGCGGGATGAGCTCCCGGTTGTTCCGCACGATCCGGGAGGATCACGGCCTGGCCTACTCCTGCTACGCCTCGACCTCCGGTTACGCCGACGTCGGCGCGTTCTCGGTCTATGCCGGTTGCCAGCCCGAGAACCTGGGCACGGTGGCCTCGTTGATCGAGACCGAGCTCGCACAGGTCGCGCAGCACGGACTGGAGACGGTGGAACTCGCCCGGGTGCACGGCCAGCTCGCCGGCGGCCTGATCCTCGGGTTGGAGGACACCGAGTCGAAGATGAGCCGGATCGGCAAGAATCTTCTGGTACGCAACGCCTATCGCTCGGTCTCCGATGAGCTGGATGCGATTGCCGCGGTCACCGCGGAGCAGGTGGCCGACCTCGCGGCCCGGCTGCTGACCGGCCCGCTGACGGCGGCCGTGGTCGGGCCGTACGCTGCCGAGGCGGATCTGCCGGTGGAATTGACCTCGATGGTCCAAACAGGAGGGCGTCGCCATGTCGGATGAGGTGCGGTCGGATGAGGTGCGGTCGGACGAGGTGCTGCGGGTCGGGGTGATCGGGGCCCGTGGGCGAATGGGTTCGGAGGTCTGCCAGGCGGTCGACGCCGCGGAGGACATGGATCTGGTGGCGGCGGTCGGCGGTCGGGAGTGGTTGTTCTCGCTGTCCGACGCGGGTAGCCAGGTGGTCGTCGACTTCACCCATCCCGACGTCGTGATGGAGCACATCCGGTTCCTGGTCGACCAGAACATCCACGCCGTGGTCGGCACGTCCGGGATCGGTGACGAGCAGGCCGAGCAGATCCGGCACTGGCTGGCGCCCAAGCCGGAGATCGGCGTGATGGTCGTCCCCAACTTCGCCATCGGCGCCGTGCTGACGGCTAGGTTCGCCCGTCAGGCGGCGCGCTTCTTCGAATCCGCCGAGATCATCGAACGTCACCACGCGGGCAAGATCGACGCACCGTCGGGCACGGCCATCGCAACGGCGCGGGGGATCGGGGCGGCGCGTGCCGCCGCCGGGCTCGGCCCGGTCCCGGACGCCACGACGATCGAGGCGCCCGGCGCTCGTGGCAACCAGGTCGACGGGATCCACGTGCACTCTGTGCGCATGCCTGGGCTGGTGGCCCACCAGGAGGTCATGCTCGGCAGCACCGGCGAGACCCTGACCATCCGTCACGACTCGCTGCACCGATCGTCCTTCATGCCCGGAGTGCTGACCGCGGTGCGTGGGATCGCAGCCCGCCCGGGTCTGACGTTGGGTCTCGAGCAGCTGCTCGGTCTGGACTGAATGCGGTGAAGGCACGGGTGACCGTCGCCGTGCTGACGGTGGCGCTGGTGGCGTACTTCTGGCTGCTGGGTCAGCGGGGCGTCTACCTGCTAGAGCTGGGCACCGTGGTGGGCGTCGGCCTGGGGATCGGAGTGCTCCTGCTGCCGGTCGTCGGCATCGTGCTGGTGGTCTTCGAGCTTCGTTTCGGTGCCGCGACGGCCAGACTGGCCCGCAAGCTGGCCGAGACCGGCGACCTGCCCGACGATTCGGAACTGGCCCGCCGGCCCTCCGGCCGCATCGAGCGCGCCGCGGCCGACGAGTACTTCGAGACGATCAGGACCAGGGTCGAGGCCGACGACCGCAACTGGCGGCTGTGGTACCAGCTCGGCTACGCCTACAACCTGGCCGGCGACCGGAAGCGGGCCCGGTCGGCCATGCGGACCGCGATCGAGCTCGCCGGTCCCTGAACGGTGCACCAGCAAAGCGGTGATACCGGTCCGGGTCGGGTCGGCGACGCTCAGACCAGCAGGAGATCGAGGTTTCCCGCGTAGCGGATCTCGGCGAACGTACCCTCGCCGGTGTCGAGGACCCGACGGGCGCCGTCCTGGGCCCAGCTCACGCCGAGCAGGAACTGCTGGACGCTCTCGTCGACCTCCGGCGCCCACCACGTCCCGCGGGTCGCGCCCCGGCCGCGCAGGTGGCCCGCCGCCGCACCCAGCAATCGGCCACCGTGCCCACGGCGCGACCATCGCGGCAGCACGTGGAGCAGCTCCAGCTGACCGCGCCCTTCGCCGTCGTACTCGTCTTCGGTAGCGGCCAGCCCGACCGGCTCGGCCCCCTCGTACGCGATCAGCACGAGGCCACCGGCTGCGATCCGGGCCGTCCACACCTCGGCCTGCCGGCCCGGATCGGCCAGCAGCGCCGAGGCCGGCAGGAGGTCGGAGTAGGCCTGCTGCCAGACACCGAGCTGCAGACGGGCCAGCGTGGGGGCGTCCTCCGGCGAGGCCGGCCGGACCAGGGCGTCGGCCACGATCAGGCCTGGATGACGCGGACGTCGGCGTCGACGAACGCGGCCACCAGGTCTGGATCGGCGTTGGTGTCGGTGATCAGGATGTCCACCGCCGAGGTCGGACAGATCCGCGCGAAGGACCGATGTCCCAGCTTGGACGAGTCGGCCACCACCACCACGGTGGTCGCCTGGTTGACCATCAGTGCATTGACGGCGGCCTCGCCTTCGTGGTGCGCGGTGGCGCCCGTCCTGAGTTCGAAGCCGTCGACGCCGAGCACGACGTAGTCCAGGTGCAGTCGCTCCAGAGCCGGTTCGGCGAGCGGGCCGATCAGTTCGTAGGAGCTGGGCCGGGCCACCCCTCCGGTGACGACCAGTTTGACGTTGCGGCGCACCGCGAGATCGTTCGCGATGTTCAGCGCGTTGGTGACGACGGTGAACGTCGGATTGTCACCCAGCCCGTCGAAGTCCTGCTGGGCCGGCACCGTGACCAATGCTCTGGCCACCTCGGACGTCGTGGTACCGCCGTTCACGGCGACCACGGAGCCGGGCCGGATCAGCGCGGCGGCGGCCGCGCCGATCCGGAACTTCTCCTCGGTATGCCGACCGGTCTTGTACCGCAGAGGCAGGTCGTAGGCGACGCTGGCCGGCGCCGCGCCGCCTCTGGTCCGGCTCAGCAGTTGCTGACCGGCCAGGTGATCCAGATCGCGCCGGATGGTCGCGGCGGACACCTCCAGCTCGTTCGCGGCCAGCGCGACGTCGAGACGGCCGTCCCGCCCGAGGATGTCGAGCAGGGCGGTCCAGCGTTCGTGCGGACCCATCGACTCTCCTCCTCGTCGCTGCTGCTGCGCTGATCTTGCCTCCCCGGGTCGTCGGAATGCCACTTGTCGGCACCTTCGGGGTCGGGGTGTCGCGGTGTCGGGGTGTCGCGGTGTCGGCTCTGGGTCGGCTTCCGGTCGGCTTCCGGTCCGTGAGGGGTGCGAGGAGCCTGCCGCGCGCCGGCGCCAGCCTGGTCCCGCCCTTTTGAGCGGACGTCGGCCCTGCCCAGGCCGTGGCAGCAGTCGTCTCCACGACGCCGCTCGGGCAGGAGAACGCGGCCGGCCGCGTCTGGACAAGCAACAGTCCTGAGGACGTCCTGCACCTTGGCGGTGTCGTGCGGGGACACAGCTGACCAGCGCCGGGGCCGGTCCGCTGAACCGAAGATCTCCATGACCGGGTTCGTGTCCGCATCGGTGCCACCTTGGCCCGCAGTCAACGACCTGAGCGGCGACCACTACGAGCATTGGGCACTGACGCACTTCGTGCTCGACGGGCACCACAAGCTCGAACCGGCCGCGAGCACGGGTGAGGACCTACAACTTCTCGCCTTGGTATGTCAGTGCCCGTTCAGCAACGCAAGGACCTGCGCTGCGCTGTCGAGGGCGGGCTCCCATGGCGATCCTTTCCGATCCGGGCACGACCAGCGGCTGGCATCCTCTGATGCGGAGCTGTCACGCGGCGAAGCCGAATCCGAGGCTCATCTCGCCCAGGCGATGGCGGATCCGCGCAGGCGCTCTGTGTGACGCAAGCTGCCGGTCGCTATTTGCTGGTCATCACGCCCACTGCTCGGCGTCAGCTTGCCGACCGCCTGCCCGAGGCGGCGGCGTTCGCGACGTACGAGCTCATCGGGGGGCCGCTTCTCGACAGCCCTCAACGCATCGGCAGACGACTCAGACCACCGTTGGCCGACCGTCACAGCGCCCGGCGTGGGACCTATCGCGTCATCTACCGGATCGATGACACGCAGCGAACCGTCACTGTTTGGACGTTGCACATCGTCGTGAGGCATATCGCGGCAACCACTGACGGCTGGCGACGCCGCAAGCTCCCAGGTCCGGCCAGAGTACGGCGGTGCGTCCAAGTGCGGAACCGGCGACCGGTCAGCGATCGATGACCGGGCATCAGCGACGGGCGTCGTCGGGGGTGAGCTACCGCGGTTGGGCTACGCCGAATCCCCGGTTTCTGGCGGCTCCGATCAATTGCCGGTCGGCGCTTGCCACAACAGTGGCCCGCACCGCCACGGCAGCTGCCAAATGTACGGCTTCGTATCCACGGAGCCCGTCGAGTTCGGCTATATCTCCGGCCGCCCTCACCAGCACTGTATCCACCGCGACGACGTTGACCTGTTCCCAGAGCGCCTCGAACTGCTCCTTGGCAACTCGCATGTCGGCATCGTCAAGACGCCCACCGCGCCGGGCGGCGGCCAGAGCTGCTCGCGCTTCGACATAGCCGACTTCCGCGCACACAAGGTGATCTGCCTCGAGCCAGATCCGTTCCGCGTCTGCTCTGTACGCCTCGTCGTCGACGAGGAGCTTGACCAGCATCGACGTGTCGAAGTACGCGATCATCCGCGCTGCGCAGCGACATCGTCGTCCAGAGAACTCGTTCCCACCAGCTTGATCCGCTCAGTGGGGAGCCCGCGTTGTGCTGACAGTGGCGGTTGGACTATGCCGGCTTCCACCAGAGCAACCATCCGATCGATGTCCGCAGTCACAGGACTCAACCTCGCGATCGGCCGTCCATGTTCGGTCACCAGGATCTCCTGCCCGCTCTTGACCAGGTCGAGGTAGGCACTGAGGTGATTCTTCAGGTCACGTACGCCAACCGGGGCCGACCCACTGGATGTAGCTACTTTCATGTGGTCAGTGTAGCCACAAGTGAAACCAGAGTGCCAGCTCGCTCCGGGACGAAAGGGGGCTGTGTTCCGCTCCGCGTCCGCCAGCGGCCGTCATTCTGGGGTCAGCCGAGGGTGAAGGACCACACTGGACGACGGCGCGCTGACTTGAAAACGCCTTCAGTCGACCAAGGCGGTCTTGCCTCCACCTGAAGCGCATCCTCTTTGCTCATCGTGGCACCGCAAGCGGAACGGTGACCGGAACGCGATCGGCTAACGGATCAGGTGAACCTGGATCGGAAGGTCGAGATCGGCCCACGCCCGGTCGGCAGTCAGGACTTCGGCAGGGTCAGTCCGGACGGTCAGTGCGAGGCAGCAGCGGTCGCCGATCGACAGCGATAGGCCACCCGGCAGTGATCGCATCGCGCCCGCGAGTCCGGCGTCAGCGGCGCTGAGGGATTCGATAGTCACCCCGGCCGCGGCCAGCAATTCCCGCAAACGAGCTACGTCGATATCAGCATCCACGAGCTTGCCGACAAGTTCGGCCAAATTCACGGTGCCCAGTACGGCCCCGGAGATGCGCGATGCCACGACTGCGCTCGCTGGCTCGTCATGGATCAGCGCGAGGAGGGCCGAGGGATCAAGCACCGTCATTCCGCAGAGGCTGCGAGTCGGCGCTCGGCGAGTAGTTCGTCGACCAACGACCGCGACTTCAGAACGTCCTTTGCCAATGCGCGGAGCTCGTTGACTGCGTCTTGTGGCCGTACCAACGTCAGCCGGGATCCAGTGACATGAAGATGCAGCTAATCGCCAGGGGCCAGCCCTAGAGCCGCGCGAACCTCCGCAGGAATCACCAGCCGACCGCTTGGGGTGCTTGCCCGATGGTGTCGATGTTGCGTACGTGGGTGGGGGTGGCAAGCTCAAGCGTTGCTACGCCGGCGTGCAGGATTGACTGGCCCGGAGGATCTATGACCAAGTCGACGCCAACGGCAGGCGAAGCCGAACCGTCGTGCAGATCTCCGCCGAGTTCGCCGTTGGACGGCCCACTATCTAGCTCCGCCCTGGCCCCACTGCCATCAAATGACGTGCCCGTCGGAGTATCCCCTGTTCAGGTTCGCTGACCGGCGTTGGGCAAGGTGTGTGGCTGCGCCGTCGCTGCGGCAATCCGTTCCAGCTCAACGGTGCGGGCGGTCCAGAACTGCGAGTCACGGCCATGGAGCGGCCGGTTCGAGGGGTCGACTCCGACGGAGCCGTCCAGCTGTTCACGCAGGATGTCGGCGTGTCCGGCGTGCCGAGTGGTGTCCGATAGCCGGTGGACCATGACGCTGAACAACCGGACGTCCTCGTTCCACCAGGGCACGAATCCAGGACTGTCGATCTCCAGTGCGTTGATCGTGGCATCGACGTGATCCCACACCCGTCGGTACAGGCCGAGGATGTCGGCGCGCGTCTCGTCCTGTCTGGCCCAGTGATCGGAGCCTGCCGTGCTCTTGTCATCCCATCGGGGGAGGGGTTCGGCGAACGGACGGTCGAACACTTCGCCGAAGTATCGGGAGTCGGAGATGGCGTTGTGCTTGATCAGGCCGAGAAGGTTCGTCCCGGTCATCGTCAGGGGACGGCGGATGTCGTATTCGGGCAGGCCTTCCAGTTTCCACACCAGCGCCTCGCGTACCCAGCGCAGATGCTCGTGCAGGTGGGCTTTGGCGAAGTCGTCGATCACAGGAGCAGCCTGGCATACCCAGATGACACCGCCGGCCCCGTGGTCTACTTCTCGGTAGACGATCGTCATCCGGTGCGACGGTGAATATCTGTCGTTGCGCGGTGGGTAGGAGGGCCCGGCGCGCTGGCAGTCGACCGCAGATTATTCAACCCGGTCAGCGATCCACAATCGCCGCTCCGGTTGGGTTTTGCGGTTTCAGCGCAAGACTCGCATCGAGCAGCGCGGGCCTCTTGCATTGGCCAACCGCCCATCGACGGTCAGCATTTCGCGGCCCAACTGCTCGTCGAGTGCGACGTGAAGGCGTCGCAGGCGCTGACGTTGGCGCGCATCTCGAAAGCGCGCGGCATGAGGCGCAGCCTCGGGCTACGTTCGAAGTCGAGCGCCCCCACACTCTCAGCCGAAATACATACTTCGATGACCGCGCTCCGACTTCACAGCGTTCCCGGTCGGGTACGGACGACGGTGGGGAATGCATCCGAATTGGGGGCCGCCACCGTCACGAACAGCCACCACCCCGTCGCTGATGCGCGGACGGAATGGCATTGCCCCGAATACTCGATGTCAACGACTGACCCGGGCTCGGTGCGTCCTGAGCAGACCGCGATCCGGTTCGACAAAAAGCCGCCTGACTCGCCTACGCCAACCGAACTGCCGGCCTGCCAAACGCCATCGGCGTCCAGGTCGTAGAGGTCTAGGTCGACATCCGCCTCGTCGCCGTTCGTATCGATGAGCGCGGCGCCCACGCCTTGATGCCAGGCGACTGCGAGCGTAACGGCATACCGCGGATCCCAACCTCCAGCGGTGATCACAAAGCGATCGTCGAGCTCCTTCACACGAAGTATCGTGTCACGTCCATGCCGGTCGATTCCCACCCAAGGTCCCATTCGGACCCGAGCCGACGGAGTTCGACAACAACACCGTGTGCCGTGCCGGCCAGGACACCTCGGCGCGGAGTCCGGGTCGGTCACCACGCCCGCCGGAACTGCCAGCGAGCGGTGGAGACGCAGTCGGCATCCACCCAATGATTGCGCCGTGCCGCAGCTAGGCTTGACTCGTCTATACCGAACGACATGACCAGGACGAAACTGCCTAAAGAGGAATGACTTTCGGGCTCTCGACAGCCAGATGTGCAGCCACCTGCGTACCGATGACAGTTTGTGGCGTTGGCCTTTGGACCGCTCAGATCAATTCGTTCGATTCCCATCCCGCCTCGAACTCGACCAATCGATCCCAGTCGTCGAGCAGCGGGCCATATGCATCAAGCCATGCTTGGAAGCTGGCTCCACCAATTGTCCGGTCTCGACGTTCGCGATCGGGCCAGCGCTGGGTGGCCAAAACCGCGGGAGAGCCGTCGATCTTCTCCAAACCCAGCCGAACGGTCGGATCCAGCGCCTCGTAGTAAGGCACGATCCGATCGCGGACCATGTCGATCACTGCCTGCACGTCCACGCCGGCGCGCAGACGCCAACGCTTGTAGGTGAGGAACGTGGCCACCCCAGAAGTTTACGGCCCGTCCTGCTCGGTCAGCGTTCGTCTACCGGCACGCCCGCACGAGGCAGCTTGTCACGATGGGCACGTGACAAGCTCGGAGGCTCGTGAAGAATGCTCCGGGTTGTCGGGGCGGCAGTGGGCTGTCCAGGACGCCTGGGCCCAGTCCGACGTCCAAGACCAAGCACTTGGGGTGCAGGCCGAGCTCGGATGGTGCCTTGACCCCGCCCACCACGGCAGCGGCTACGCCACCGAAGCAGTCGGCGAGCTACTCCGAGTCTGCTTCGCAGACCTCTCGCTGCGCCGGGTCACCGCCAGCTGCTTCGCCGACAACACCGCCTCCTGGCGGCTGATGGAACGCCTGCAACTTCGACATGAGCAGCACACCGTCCGTGAGTCGCTGCACCGCAACGGGCAGTGGCTCGACGCTTACGGCTACGCCCTGCTCGCCGAGGAGTGGATTGCATCCGCCCGGTCGCCGATCGTCGTGTGACGAGTGACCTGCCTCGGTGGGTGGTCGGTGCCACCCCGGTCCGTGAGTGATTCGTCGGAAGCGCCACGATCACACGACCGCCCTAGGCCGGGAGCGCGGGTGCGGCTGCGTCTCAGGGGTCGGTGTCCGCTCTGGGCGTAGACAGGAGGGTTCCCGCTGATGTGAGCCCGGCTACGGTAGGCCGATGGGCACAGTAATACCGCTGCGAGGACCCGTCCCTTCCGCACCGCTCGGGCCGGAGCCGTTGTGGCGCACCGGTCTCGGAGCGCAGCTGCGGGCCGAGCGGCACCGACGCGGCGAGCGGCTGGCCGACGTCGCGAGCAACGCCGGGGTGTCCACGCAGTACCTGTCGGAGCTGGAGCGCGGCAAGAAGGAGGCGTCCTCCGAGATCATCGCCGCCCTCGCCGGTGCCTTGGAGCTGTCTGTGGTGGATCTGACTCGGCGGGTGGCTGATCGCCTGTCGGCACCGAGTGCCGGCTCTGGGCACTCGGGCCCGGTCTGCCTGGCCGCCTGAGTCACACGCTGCGGGAGCGGACCACGGAGTCGACGACGCCGAAGTCGACCGCGGCCTCGGGGGTCAGGATCAGGTCGCGCTCGGTGTCGGCGCGAATTTGGGCGGGGCTGCGCCCGGTGTGCGCGGCCAGGATCGTCTCTTGCACGGTGCGCACCCGCTCCACCTCCTCGGCTTCGAGGATGAGGTCCGGGATGGCCCCGCGCCCTTCGGCGGCCGGTGCGTGGATGACCACCCGTCCGTGGGCCAGGATCGTGCGGTGCCCGGCGGCGCCTGCGGCCAGCAGGACCGCCGCGGTGGCCACGGCTTGACCGACACAGGTGGTCTCCACCCGTGGCCGGATGAACTGCATGGCGTCGTAGATGGCCAGCGTTGCCGGCACCTGACCGCCGACGGAGTTGATGTACAGCTGGATCGGCAGGTCGGGGTTGTCGTTCTCCAGGTGCAGCAGTTGTGCGATCAGCGCGTTCGCCACGCCGTCGTCGATGCCGGTGCCGAGGTAGACGATCCGGTCGGCCAGCAGCCGGCTGTAGATGTCGACGGTGCGCTCGCCCTGCGGGGTCCGGGTGGTGACGTAGGGGATCGGGTAGCTCATCCCCGCGCCCCCAGTCCGATGCTCCGGTGCGCAGCGGGCATGACATCCTCGATGGAGGCTACGATCTCGTCGACGAAGCCGTAGGCCTTCGCCTCGGTGGCGCTGAACCACCGGTCCCGGCGGGAGTCGGCCTCGACGGTGTCGAACGGTTGTCCGGTGTCCTGCGCGATCAGCTGTAGCACCGTGTCCCGGGTGATGCGTAGGTTGTCGGCCTGGATCGCGATGTCCATGGCGGTGCCTCCGATCCCGGAGGAACCCTGGTGCAGCAGTACCCGGGCGTGCGGCATCATATAGCGCTTGCCCTTGGTGCCCGAGCTGAGCAGGAACTGTCCGGCGCTGTAGGCCATGCCCAGGTTGACGGTGCTGACGTCGTTTCCCACCGAGCGCATGCAGTCGCGGATGGCCAGCATCCCGGGCACCGATCCGCCGGGGGAGTTGATGAGCAGCCGGATGTCCGCGCGGGGGTCGTCGGCGGCGAGGAGCAGGATCGCGTTGCACAACCGGTTGCTGTTGCGGTCCTCCAACGGCTCACCCAACAGCAGCGTGCGTCGGTCGAACATCTGGCGGTGCAGCTGGTCGTCCAGAGTGTGGGCGGGATCGGGGTTCTCTGTACTCATGTGCTCGATGCTGACCCAGGGGGACGACGTGGGCAAGTGGGCGCTGCCGAGGGCAGATCTGCCCACAGCAGCACCGCAGAATCACACGGTGCCGCCGATGGCGCTGCACTGAGGCCATTCCCTGGGAGCAGGTCAAACCTGACCTCGGCTGGGCGTGAGCGGCTATCGCATCGAGCTCCGTCCAGCGGCCGCCCGTGCCTTGAGCAAGCTCGACCCGGCGGTGAGTCGACGCATCCAAGGCGCGATCGCTTTGCTTGCCGAAGATCCGCGCCCGCCCAATGCGCGTGCAATGCAGGGCCGACCAGGTCTTCGAGTTCGGGTCGGCGACTACTGCATCCTCTACAGCGTCCACGACGATGTCCTGCTGGTTGTCGTCCTCAGGCTTGGACACAGACTCGACATCTACGACCAGTAGCACACGACTTCTCTTCCACCGATCCGGTGCCGGTCACCGTTCCCCATGTGGGCTGACGGGGTGCGCCGCGCGCTGTTGCCCGTTGCGTCGACGACGGTTGTTCGGCTCCACTTCGGTCAGTGACCGGTGGGGAGGGCAACGAATTGGAGTCGGGCAAGGTGGCCACCGACAAAATGCAACCCCGGGCGAGCTGCTGGGCAGCCTGATCAACCCACTGGCCGCCCTCGACGCCTCCAACACCGCCAACCGGGTCAAAGCCGTCGAGCTGCCTGGCGCGCCTGGATGGTCGGGCGGAAGGTCGATCTTTCGAGCGGGAGGGAGTACTGCGGTGGTCGGCTACTGCCTGCCAGGTACCCTGAACCTCGAGGTTCGCTCCCGGTCTCAACGGGTGGACTTCGGGGTGTTGCTGGAGGCGGGGCCGTCGGTCGTGACGCCGGCGTCGGTGAAATTGGCGTCGGTGTGCGCGTTCTGAAGGGTCAGTGTGTGCTGGGTGACCGTCATTGTGAGGTCCCCGACCAGTCCGGTCAGGACGCTAGGGCCGGCTGCGTCGCGTCGATCGGCGATCCGATAGCAGAACATGACGGCGCTGACCTGGTCGGTGAACGTGATGCCGCCGGTGACCTGGTGCCATCGGCCGGTGCGGTAGAAGCAGGCCGGGCCTGCCATGGTGCGTCTCGACGAATTCGTCGAATCCCATCCGCTCCCCTTTCGCGATCACCCAGGTGTCTTGACCTCAATGACGCGAACTGTGCCTTTTGTTGCAGCGTTGGGCTACTTGTTGCTGCGGATCTACTCTTCCGGCCAATGCTCATTGCACTGCAGGATGATTCCCGACCTGGCAGTCGGTCCAGGTGCTCCGAGTGACTGGCGCTGCCGTCGCTGCCGCGACGCGGACCGCGACTCAGTCCTTCTCCACCCGCTGACCGAGACGGGTGGGTGGCCCGTCGTCCGAGCTGGAGATGGTCTGCACGCTGCCGTTGCGCGAAAACGCAGCCCAGAGATTGAACCCGATGATCGCGACGCAGGCTGCAATCCAGAGAAAGAGGAATCCGCCTGCCTTGTGACCGACGCCGAAGATCCCGAATATCATGATCGCGACCCCGAACACCGCCCCCATGACGGCAACGGGCTTGCTCGGGCGAACTCGATAATTTGCCATGCGGGAGCGGTTCCCACTGCGGCGACGCACGAATCCACCAACATCCGAGCAGAACGACCGGATCGGTGTCGACTCCGGCCCCCGGGTCGACACCCTCCACCCGTGGCTGCAACATCGCGTAACGTCCAACGAATGGACGCATCGGGCCAGGTCTCACCGAGGCTGGCGCTTCCCGCCGGCTTCACCGATGTGCTGGCGGCCGAGCGCGCCGCCTACGACCTTCCGCCACAGTTGCCCAAGGTGGCCGAGCAACTGATCCATGCCTTTCTCGCGTTGCTGTTTCCGCACTACACGCGGGAACCCGGCTGTCGGGCCGGCGACGTCGACGCTGACGCCGCCGCCCTCTTCCAGCTGCTCGACGAGGCGCTGACGCTGCCCACGATCGACCTGGACATCCGCCGCCGCGTCAGTCATGAGTTCGTCGCTGCGCTGCCAGGAATCCGGGAGACGCTGCTGCTGGACGCCGCCGCGACCGCCGACGGCGATCCCGCGGCATCGGGAGTCGACGAGGTCATCCTCGCCTACCCGGGCTTCTTCGCGACCGCAGTGCATCGGATGGCTCACCAGCTCTGGACCGCCAGGGTGCCGCTGCTGCCCCGGGTACTGGGGGAACTGGCCCATCGCTTCACCGGCATCGACATCCACCCCGGGGCGAGCATCGGACATGCCTTCGCCATCGACCACGGCACCGGCGTCGTCATCGGTGAGACATGCGAAATCGGCGACCGGGTGCGGCTCTACCAAGGCGTCACCCTCGGCGCGCTGGTAGTCCAGAAGGCGATGCAGTCCAAACGCCACCCCACCGTCCAGGACGATGTGATCATCTACTCCGGAGCTACCATCCTGGGCGGTGACACCGTCATCGGAGCCGGCGCCCGCATCGGTGGCAATGTGTGGCTCACCCGCAGCGTCCCACCGGGCTCGTTCATCTCCACCAGCGCAGCAATCGACCGGCGCCGGACCCCGAACGGATCCGCGTCCACGGAATCAACCGACCCCGCCCTGGAATTTCATCTCTGAGAAAGCCCATCTGCGGCGGTGACCACACACCGTCCCCGACAATTGGAGAGCCATGAAGGCCGACAGCATCCTCGACACCATCGGTAACACTCCGCACGTCCGACTCAGCCGCCTGTTCGGAGACCGGGTCGAAGTGTGGCTCAAGCTCGAGCGGGCCAATCCGGGCGGGTCCATCAAGGACCGCATCGGCCTGGCCATGATCGAGACCGCCGAGGCCGACGGCTCACTCGAGCCAGGCGGCGAGATCATCGAACCGACCTCGGGAAACACCGGCATCGGTCTGGCCATGGTCGCTGCGGTGAAGGGGTACCCCCTCACGCTGGTCATGCCGGAGTCGATGTCGATCGAACGGCGCCGACTGATGGCCGCCTACGGAGCCCGTTTCGTCCTCACCCCCCGGGCCGACGGAATGAAGGGAGCGATTGCGAAAGCCGAGCAACTCATCGCCGAACGGGACGGAGCGTGGATGCCGCAGCAGTTTCAGAACCCGGCGAACATCGAGGCACACAAGCGCACCTCCGCACAGGAGATCCTCGCCGACTTCCCGGAGGGCATCGACGTTCTCATCACCGGCGTCGGCACCGGCGGCCACATCACCGGGGTCAGTGAAGTACTCAAGGAGCGCTGGCCGCAGATGCAGACCTTCGCCGTCGAACCCGCCAAGTCGCCGGTCATCAGCGGCGGCAAGGCATCGCCGCACAAGCTGCAGGGCATCGGTGCCGGGTTCGTCCCCGTCAACCTGCACATGGACACGATCGACGGCATCATCCAGGTCAGCGAGGAGGACGCCTTCGGATATGCCATTCGCGCCGCCCGCACCGAAGGCATCTTCGTCGGCCCCTCCTCGGGCGCCTCACTCGCCGCGGTCGCCCAGAAGCTCCCAGACCTGCCCGACGGATCCCGGGTCCTCACCTACTGCTACGACACCGGCGAGCGCTATCTGTCCGTGGAAGGCCTGTTCGACGACGAGAGCGCCGCCGAGGACTGAACGCATCGAGTGACCCACAGCTGCCGGTGAGCCTGCGGCCCGCGTCGCTGTCGGTCCTCGATGGAAGCATGTGCTGCTGTGACCACCTCCGCCATGCCCACGGCCCGGCTCGAAATCACCGCGGCGCAGGCCCGGCGGGCGGCCATCGCTGCGCAGGGGCTGTCCTCGGCGTTGCCGGAGGCGGTCGGCGTCCTCAATCGCGGGCATCTGCGGCGGATGGTCGAGCGACTCGGGCTGCTGCAGATCGACTCGGTGAACGTGCTGGCCCGGGCCCATTTCCTGCCCCTTTTCGCGCGGCTGGGAGAGTACCCCGTCGACCTGGTGTCGAACAGTGCCTGGCCGGCCCGACCCGCCGATCGGACGCTGCTGGAAACGTGGGCGCACGAGGCATCCCTGGTCCCGATCGAGCGGCAGCCGCTGCTGCGCTGGCGTCAGGAGAAGTTCGTCGACGGACCCTGGTCCTCTGCGGCCAGGCTGCGGGCCGACCACCCGGGTTTCCTCGAGCGGGTGCTCGCCGTGGTGCGCGACGAGGGGCCGCTGTCGGCCGGCGACATCGAAAAGGTGCTGGAGGCGCCCGGCCGGGGGACGCCTGGTTGGTGGGGTTGGTCCACGACGAAGACCGCGAGCGAGTACCTCTTCGCGATCGGTGCCATCGGCACGTCCCACCGCCGGGGTTTCGAGCGCGTGTACGACCTGACGGAGCGCATCCTGCCCGCAGCCGTCGCGGCGACGCCGACGCCACCGGAGGCCGATGCGAAGCGGGCCCTGCTCGCGCTGTCCGCCCGATCCCACGGGATCGGCACGGCCGGCGATCTGGCCGACTACTACCGAATCCGCAACGACGAGGCCAAGAGGGCCCTGGCCGAACTGGCCGAGGAGGGCACCGTCATCCCGGTACGGGTCCGGGGCTGGCGGGATCTGGCGTATCTGCACAAGGACGCCAGGATTCCTCGCAAGGTCAGCGGTCGCGCCCTGCTGTGCCCGTTCGACCCGCTCATCTGGGAACGTGCCCGCACGGAGCGATTGTTCGGCTTCCACTACCGCATCGAGATCTACACCCCTCAGCCGAAGCGGGTCTATGGCTACTACGTCTTCCCGCTGCTCGTCGGTGACCAGCTGGTCGGCCGGTTCGACCTCAAGGCCGACCGCGCCACCGGCCGGTTGCTGGTGCAGGCGGCCTGGTCGGAGTCAGGAACGGAACCGGAGCAGGTGGCCCAGGATGCTGCCGTCGAACTGCTGCGGATGGCACGGTGGCTGGGTCTGGATGAGGTGATCATCATGCCCCGCGGCAATCTTCACCCGGTCCTGGCAGCGGTAACGTCCCTCCGGTGAGACGACTTCCCGCCGGGGTGGCGGCCGGGCACCCCGACACCGCACGTGCGGGACTGGCGGTGCTCGAGGCCGGCGGGTCCGCAGCGGACAGTGCAGCTGCGATGATCCTGGCGGGCTCGGTGGCCGAGACGATCTTCTGCGGTCTGGGCGGGGGTGGTTTCGCCACGGTCTACGACGCACGGACCGCGACCGTCACCGGCTTGGACTTCTTCGTGGCGGTGCCGGGTCTGGATGGCACGATTGCCGCTGCACCGCAGGAGATCTCGGTGTTCTTCGGTAGCGTGCCGATGCCGTACTCGATGGGGGGCCCGACCGTGGCGGTGCCCGGGGCACCATCTGGCGCAGCCGAGTTGAACCGGCGCTTCGGCCGGCTGCCGTGGGCCGACATCGTCGCGCCGGCCATCGCGCTGGCCTCCGACGGGGTGCGCTTCTCGTCCGCGCATGCAGAACTTCTTCCGGACGTCGCGCCCGCCATGGTGGCCGGTGCCGGGATCGACATCTACTCCCGCGAGGACGGCGTCGGTGGTCGCCGTCTGCTGCTGGCGGACGAGACGATCGATCATCCCGGTCTGGCCGGCACGCTGGCCGCGCTCGCCCAGTACGGCCCACAGGAACTGCTCACCGGCGACCTGGGACGGGCCATGGTGGCTGCGGTGCGTGCGGACGGTGGAGCGCTGTCCGTCCAGGACATGGCCGCCTACCGGGTGACGGACCTGTCGCCGCTGCGGGTGCCGTTCGGTCCCGACACGCTGCACGTCAGGGGAAACGACCTCGACGGGTTCGGCCGGTCCGCCCGGGCGCTGGACCTGGCGGCCGTCCGCCGCGGCGGGATCGATCGGGCGCGGACCTTCGTGCGGGCCCTTCGCGCGCCGCTCGCCCGGACCGAGACGACCAGCCTGGTCGCCGTCGATCGATTCGGAAACGCCTGCGCCGCTACCCATTCACTGGGACTCGGGTCCGGGATCTGGGTCGGTGGCGTGCATGGCAACTCGATGCTCGGCGAGGGCGAGCTACTGCGCGGCGAGGTCGTGCCGGGTGCCCGGATGGGTTCGATGATGGTGCCGTCGGTGGTCATCGGTGCGGACGGGGACCTGCGGTTCGCCGGTGGCGCCGCGGGTGGCAGCCGGATCCGTCCGGCCCTGCTGCAGGTGATGGCCGGCGTCCTGGGGGAGGGACGCGGGGTCGGCGAGGCCGTGGCGGCCCCCCGGATGTCGGTGACGCCGGACGTCGTCCACCTGGAGCCGGGCTTCCCCGACGACGTCATCGCCGCCCTGCGCGCCGACGGGGAGGAAGTGGTCGTGTGGGACAGGTCCCGCCCCTATTTCGGAGGGGTGGCCGCCATCGCCGTGGACGGACCCGCCGCCGACCCCCGCCGCGGCGGCCTGGCCCTGCTCCTCTGACCCATCGACCGAACATGCCCATCGAGCGGATACCTAAAGCGGGCAAAAGGGACAGAATTCGACAATAACTATCCGCTCGACGAGGCCCGCGAGGTCAGGCGGCGCGGTGCAGGCGGATGTCACCGGAGGTGGTCTTGACGGTGATCTCCAGGACGGGGGCATGGCCTTCGGGGGCCTCGCCCGCGACCTCGAAGTCCGTGTCGGTGCTGCCGGACACGGTCGACAGGCTGATGGCGGCGACCGAGCCGGCGTGGATGCCGATCTCGACGTCGCCCGAGACCGCGTTCACCTCGGCGAGCCCGGAGGTGGCGTCGGCCACCCGGACGTCACCGGAGACGCTCCGGGCGTTGATGTTGCCCGCCACGGCCCCGAGCTCGACGTCGCCGGAGGTGGTGTGCACGAGCGCGTCGCCCCGGACGGGTCCGATCACCACGTCGCCCGAAGCCGTCCGCACGTCGACGTTGCCGCCCGCGAGGGAGATGCGGACGTCACCGGAAGCGCTCTGGACCAGGGTCTTGCCGCCGGTCTCTTCGAGCTGGGTGCGGCCCGACGCCGTCCGTACGTCGACCAGCGAGGCGGTCCCGGTCACGACGACGTCGGAGGACTGGGCCTGCACGCGGAGGTTGGACCCGAGCGGGGCCGTGACGACGACGGTGAACGAGGTGCGCCATCCGTCGCGGGCCGGGTCGGTGTCGACGATGATCGCCGGGCGGTCGCCCTCGCGGTGCTCGATCCGTACGAGATCGGTGATGTCGGTGAGGGTCTCGGCGGTGTCGAGACCGCCCGCCCCGCCGGACTGCTCGCCGGACGGGCTTACGCGGAAGCCGGGGAAGCCGGCCGAGCGCCCGCGGCCGAAGCCGCGTCCGCTACCGAACGCCTTGAAGACGTCGTCCAGGAAGCCGAGCGGGTGACCGGTGCCGGCGCTGACGTCGACGGTCGTGCTCTGGGTGTCGGTGAGCACGATCTGGATCTCGCCGGCAGCGTTGCGGATTTCCAGGGTGATCGGATCGGGGGTCAGGAAGCTCTTCATGATGTCCTCGGGGTTCGAGTGGGGAAGGTTGGGTTCGGAAGGGGCGCGGTGTCGCGAGCGGTCGGCGCTCAGCCCGTGACGAAGCCGGTGACGGTGCGGCCGGCCGTGTTCCGGCTGCGCTTGCCCTTGGACCCGGCGGGCATGGCGGTGCGGACGGAGTCCGACACCGCCCGCGAGATATAGGTGTTCAAGGACACGCCCTGGTCCGAGGCGGCCTGTTCGGCCTGCGACTTGAGATCGTTGAACAGCCGGACGGTGGTCCGGGACAGCTCGCCGCCGGCCTCCTGCATGGCCCGGCGCAGCTCGTCCGCATGCAGGTGGTGGCCGGCCCGGCCGTCGGCGTCGTCCGGCAGTTCGTCCGCGGTGGCGGCCCCGCCCTTGTCGGACACGCTGACACGCACGTCGCGGCCGTCCAGTTTCACCTCGACGACATGACGGTCCAGGGCCGCGGTGACCTCGGCAGCCAGGTCGGAGAGAGCGTTCATGATGGCGAGCCGGCCGGCCGGCTCGATCGCCGCGGCCAGCAGGGCGGCAGCGCGACGGGTCTCCTCGTCGCCGAGGGCGGCTGCGGCCAGGAGGTCCTCGCGCAGATTGCGGATGTACGGGTGAAGGTCCATGACACCACTATGACACCATTCATGGCGTCACGCAAGGTGAAATGACGTCAACTCTGACCCCTGATGACGTCGCTGTGGCGCCACGGTTGGAGCTGAGCCCGCGGCTTCCTACGATGGGCGCGTGACCACTACCGAAAACACTGCCGGCGGCGTGCTCTGATCATCCGGTTGATCGCCCGGACCGATTTCCTACCACCGGCGGACATCCCGTTCGAGACCGACGCCGCCGGTGGCCAGGCGCTGGCCGAGTTCGCCGGGCGGGCCTGCTACCAGTCGTGGGACCGCCCGAACCCGTCCACGGCGACCAACGAGGGTTACCTGGCGCACATCCTGCAGGTCGGGCACCTGTCGGTGCTCGAGCACAGTTCCGCGACCTTCTACCTGACGGGCATCTCCCGTGCTGTCACCCACGAGATCATCCGTCATCGGCACTTCTCCTACTCCGAACTGTCTCCCAGGTTCGCGCCGACCCGTGTGGTCGAGCCGGACGCGGTGGCCTCAGATGCGGACCTGCACGACCGGTTCACCACCGCGGCACAGGCGGCGAAGGCCGCTCACGGCGCGCTGCTGCAGGCGCTGGAACAGGCGGCCGAACACGCCCCGGACGGAACGCTCGCGCGCAAGCAGGCCCGGCAACTCGCGGCCGGCCTGCTCCCGGCCGCGGCCGAGACGGCGCTGGTGGTGACCGGGAACTACCGGGCCTGGCGGCATTTCGTCGGTATGCGTGCGACGGAGGCGGCCGACGTGGAGATAAGAACGCTAGCTGTGGGTATCCTCCGAGAGCTGCAGTCGTTGGCACCGCACGTGTTCGCCGATTTCCGGATCAGCCTGCTGCCGGACGGCACCGAACTTGCAGCCTCCCCGTTGGTCGCCGACGGATGAGGGGCGCAACAGAGAGGGAGAAACGCATGAGCAGGCAACGACTTCGGACCTGGGGGGTAGCCTTGGTGGCTGCGGCGTCGTTGCTGGCGGCGTGCACCTCCGGGACCACCACCGCGACGGGGAGCCCGACGGGCGCCGCCCAGGGATCTGGCGCGGGCGGTACATCCGCCGCCCCCCACCCCGCCGCGGGCTCCGGTACCGGACCCACGGCGGCCGGCATGACCGGCATGACCGGCATGAGTACCTCCACCACCGCGCAGAGCTTCAGCTCCACTCATGCACCCTCCGCAGGTCGGCCGTCGTCCGCCACGACCGGGACCAAGACCAGGGGCCCTGCCGTCGCGGTGCTGCCCGGCATGCCGGCCGTCACCGATGCACACAACGTCTACGCCGACGCCGGCGCGAACATGATCAGCGCCGTGCAGCGCAAGTACCCGGCCTACGCCTATGTCCCGCACAACAAATCCGGTGACGTCTGGGTGATCGACCAGAGGACCTTCCAGGTGGTCAACAAGTGCCACGTGGGCATCGAGATCCAGCACGTCGTCCCCGACTACCACATGACCATGCTCTATGCGACCGACGACGTCGGCAACGTGATCAGGGCGATCGACCCGGCCACCGGCAACTGCGGCAAGACCTACCAGGTCAGGGACCCGTACAACATGTACTTCACCCCGGACGGGAAATACGCGATCTCGGTCGCGGAGGCACGGCGCGAACTGGTCTGGTACGACCCCAAGGACTGGACGGTCAAGGACACCACCGACGTCAGCAACTGCGCCGGGATCGACCACGCCGACTTCAGCGTGGACGGCAAGACGGCGGTGTTCACCTGTGAGTTCGGTGGCCGGGTGGTCGTCATCGACGTGGCCAGCCACCAGATCATCCGGTCCGTCGACATGCCGGTGCGGAACACCGTGATGGGGCCGCAGGACATCAAGATGGCCCCCGACGGCTCCGTCTACTACATCGCGGATTCCGACTCCAACGGCGTCTGGGTGCTCAACGGCGCAGCGACGAAGGTTCTACGGCACATCGCCACCGGCCTCGGGGCGCACGGGCTGTATCTCAGCCGGGACGCGAAGCAGCTCTACGTGACCAATCGGCACGAGGGCAGCGTCAGCGTGCTCGACTCCTACACCGGTGCGATCGAGGCGAAGTGGACGATCCCCGGCGGGGGGAGCCCGGACATGGGCAACGTGAGCGCCGACGGCACCCGGCTGTGGCTGTCGGGCCGCTACAACAACGTCCTGTACGTGTTCGACACCGGCACCGGGAAGATGATCAAGGAGATCCCGGTGGGCGACGGCCCGCACGGCCTGGCACTGATGCCCCTGCCGGGCCGCTACAGCCTCGGCCACACCGGAATCACCCGCTGAACCGTCGCGAAGGACGCCGGTTCGGTCCCTGGTACAGCTCCCGGATGTCGGCCACGGATATGGGTACGGTGCAGGAGTGACCCTCGCCCAGACCGAACGTGCCGAGCTCGCCGACCTGTTCGGCGAACTCGGGCCCGACCAGCCGACCCTGTGCCAGGGGTGGGACACCAGCGACCTGCTGGCCCATCTGCTCATCAGGGAGCGCCGGATGGACGCCGCACTCGGTGTGGTGATCAAGCCGCTGGCCGGCTGGACGGCGCGCGTCTCGGCCGAATACAAGAAACTGCCGTGGGTCGAACAGATCGAACTGCTGCGATCGGGTCCGCCCTGGTTCAGCCCCCTGGGCTGGGGGCCGATCGATGCCAAGGCCAACGGCATGGAGATGTTCATCCACCACGAGGACGCGCGCCGTGGGCAGCCCGACTGGCAGCCCCGCACCCTGACCCCGGCAGCCCGTCAGGAACTCATCCCCCTGCTCACCTCTTCGCTGGTGGTCGGTGGCCTGAAGAAGAAGGGGATACCGGTGACGGCCAGGCTCACCGACGACCCGGACGACGCGGGTGGGCCGGATCGGCCCATCGTGCTCGTCCCGTCGGCCGATCTCAACGTCATGGCCGAGCAGCCTGGTGTGGTGATCCGCGGTGGGGTGGGCGAGATCCTGCTGTGGCTCAGCGGGCGTTCCGAGGTCCGGATCGAGTTCGAGGGCGACCCGGATGCGATCGCCTCCGTCAAGGCGGGCGAGCAGAGCCTCTGAGGGACGGTAAGTTTTGACCCATGACGTCGCTCATCGCCGGTCCGGCAGGTAGGGAAGGTCGCCCGTTCGGAACGGTGCTCGCCGCCATGGTGACACCGTTCACCTCGGCGGGGGAGCTCGACCTGGAGGCCACCGCCGCCCTCGCCGAGAAGCTGGTCGGGGAGGGACACGACGGTCTGGTCGTCAACGGCACCACCGGCGAGTCGCCGACCACGACCGATGCCGAGAAGTCGGCGATCGTCCGGGCGGTGGTGGAGGCGGTCGGGGACCGGATCACCGTGGTCGCCGGGGTCGGTACCTATGACACCGCCCACTCGGTGCGGCTGGCCAGGGAGGCCGAAAAGGCCGGTGCACACGGAATGCTGGTGGTGACGCCGTTCTACTCGCGTCCGCAGCAGGACGGCCTGCTCGCGCACTTCGCCGCGGTCGCCGATGCCACCGACTTGCCGGTGATGCTCTACGACATCCCGGCGCGCTCGGTGGTGGCGATCGCACCTGACACGTTGCTGCGGCTGTCCGAACACCCGAGGATCACCGCGGTGAAGGACGCGAAGGGCGACCTCCACGCGGGATCGCAGGTCATGGCCGACTCAGATCTCGCGTTCTACTCCGGCGACGATCCGCTGACGCTGCCCTGGATGAGCGTCGGTGCGGTCGGGGTCGTCAGCATCATCTCGCACGTCGTCGGGCCGCACGTTCGGGCCCTGGTCGACGCCGCAGCGGCGGGCGACTACGCCCGCGCCCGCACCCTTCACGAAGCGCTGTTGCCCGCTCACCTGGCAATGTCCCGAACCGGAGGCGGAGCCGGCCTGGTGTTCGCCAAGGCCGCGCTGCGGCTGGCCGGTTTCGAGGTCGGCGATCCCCGACTTCCGCAAATCCCGGCCACTCACGATCAAACTGCGCAGATTGCGCGTGATCTCGAAGAAATCGGTAATCTGATATGACGGCAACTTCCACCTCGATCCCCCCACCCCGCCTGCCCAAGGGCGGCCTCCGGCTCGTCGCGCTCGGCGGTATCGGCGAAATCGGCCGCAACATGACGGTCTACGAATACGACGGCCGTCTGCTGGTCGTCGACTGCGGCGTGCTGTTCCCGGAGGACGCCCAACCCGGCGTCGATCTGATCCTGCCCGACCTCCGCCTCGTCGAGGATCGTGTCGACGACATCGACGCCGTGGTGATCACGCACGGGCACGAGGACCACATCGGGGCGCTGCCCTGGCTCCTGCGGCTTCGCAAGGACCTTCCGGTGATCGGCGCGAAGTTCTCGCTGGCCCTGATCGCGGCGAAGTGTCGCGAACACCGGATCACTCCCAAGCTCGAGGTCGTCGTGGAGGGCGAACGGCGCAAGGCCGGAGCCTGGGACCTCGAGTTCTTCGCCGTCAACCACTCGATCCCGGATGCGCTGGCGGTCGGCATCAGGACCCCGGCCGGCACGGTGCTGCACACCGGCGACATCAAGCTCGACCAGCTGCCGCTCGACGGTCGGCTGACCGACCTCGGCGGCTTCTCCCGCCTCGGTGACGAGGGCGTGGATCTCTTCCTGGTCGACTCGACCAACGCCGAGGTACCCGGGTTCGTCGCTCCGGAGCGCGAGATCGGCCCGGTGCTGGACAACTACATCAGGTCCGCCAAGCAGCGCGTCATCGTCGCCAGCTTCGCCTCGCACGTGCATCGCGTCCAGCAGATGCTCGACGCCGCACAGAACCACGGACGCAAGGTGGCCTTCGTCGGCCGCTCCATGGTCCGCAACATGCAGATCGCCCAGGAGCTGGGCCTGCTGACGGTGCCGGACGGGCTGGTCCGATCCCTGGACAAGGTGCTGGAACTTCCGCCGGAACAGGTGCTGCTGATCTCCACGGGCTCACAGGGCGAGCCGCTGTCGGCCCTGTCCCGGATGTCCCGCGGCGAGCACCGACAGGTCAATCTCATCCAGGGTGACACCGTCATCCTCGCCAGTTCGATGATCCCCGGCAACGAGACCAGCGTCTTCACCGTCATCAACGAGCTGGCTCGTGCGAACGTCACCGTCATCCACCAGGGGGTGGCCAAGGTGCACGTCTCCGGTCACGCCTCGGCCGGCGAGCTCCTGTACCTGTACAACGCGGTCCGGCCGAAGAACGTCATCCCGGTGCACGGGGAGTGGCGTCACCTGCGCGCGCAGACCAGGCTCGCCGTCCTCACCGGGGTCCCGCCGGAGCGGGTGGTGCTCGCACCGAACGGCACCGTGGTCGACCTGATCGACGGCCGGGCCAGGATCAGCGGCCACATCGACGTCGGCATGGTCTACGTCGACGGCGCCGCTGTCGGTGACGTCGGCGAGAACACGCTGTCCGACCGCCTCATCCTGGGCGAGGGCGGATTCATCGCCATCACGGTGGCCATCGACAAGCTCACCGGGCGGGCCATCGCTTCCCCGACGATCTCCGGGCGCGGATTCTCCGACGACCCCGGAGCGCTGGCCAAGGTGGTGCCCCTGGTCGAGGCCGAGTTGGCCCAGATGGAGGCCGATGGTGTCATCGACACCCACCGGATCGCCCAGTCCGTCCGTCGGATCGTCGGTCGCTGGGTCGGGGACGTCTACCGTCGCCGGCCGATGATCGTCCCCACCGTCATCGCGGTCTGAGCAGCGCCGGTGATCTATCACCTGGCCTTCGCGCGCGACTGGGAGGCGGCACTGGCCGGCGGTTCCTACAGGATCTCGGGTCGCGGCATGACGCTCGAGTCAGAGGGGTTCCTGCACTTCTCCTACGCGGAGCAGGTGGCCGGGGTGGCCTCACGCTTCTGGCGGTCACCTGAATCACCCGTGGTGCTGCTCACCGTCGACCCGGATCTTCTGGGGCTGCCGGTGGTGGCCGAGAACACCACCGGCGGCACCGAACTCTTCCCGCACGTCTACGGCCCGCTGCCGGTCGACGCGGTGGTCACGGTGACGCCGGTCGCGGTGACCGAAGGCGGGGAGTTGCAGCTGCCCGATCTCACCACCCCGGCTGCCGGGTCCGGCGGCCGTCAGTAACGGCCGGTGGTCCCGAATTCCGGGTCGTAGGCGACCCGGTAGCCACGTTTGACCAGGGTCTGGATGATCCGCGGATTCCCGAGTGCGGTGCGCAGACGGCCGATCGCCATCTCGACGGCATGCTCGTCGCCGCTGCCACCGGGCATGCACGATCCGAGATCCGCGCGACTGATCACCTGGCCCGGGTGGGCGGTCAGCCTGTTCAGCAGGGCCATGCCGGTCGGCGGCAACGCGACGAAGCATTCGTCCACCAGCAGCCCATGGCCCCGGATCTCCAGCCGTTGACCGGCCGCGACCAGATGCCGGGCGGCCGATCTCGGTAGTTCGTCCGCGATCTCCCGGACGAGCGCGCCCAGCCGCGCCCGCTGCGGCTGCACGACGGGCAGGCCCGCCCGGTCCAGCGGGGCCGCAGTCACCGGACCGACGGCGAGCACCTTCACGTCGTGTTGCATGGCCACCAGCATGGGCGCCTGGATCCCCAGCTGGACAGCGGTCTGCAGGAAGCTGGCCGCCGCGGGCGCGCTGGTGAAGGTCACCGCGTCGACCAGCCGGTCGGCCACCGCCCGGCAGAGCTTCTCGAGCGGGGCGAGGTCGACCGGTGGCTGCCATCGGTAGACCTGCACCTCGATGACGGTGGCCCCGACCGCTTCCAGTGCCTCGACCACGTCCGGCAACGGCTCGCCGTGCTGCTGGATGGCGACCCGGCGGCCCCGCAGGTCCATCTCGAGCAGTTTCTCCAGCACCTCGGTGGAGGATTCCGAAGCGGGTGACCACTCACCCTTCAGCCCGGCGGTGCGCATCGCACCGCGGGCCTTGGGGCCGCGGGCCAGCAGGGTCGCGGTGCCGAGGCAGGCCAGCAGCTCCTCGCCCAGCCCCCAGCCGTCTGCGGCCTCGATCCATCCGCGGAAGCCGATCCCGGTGGTCGCCACCACCACGTCCGGTGGTTGGGTCAGGCAGCCGAGGGTGACCTCGCGGAGCGATTCGTCGTCCTCGACCTGGACGATCTGGATGGCCGGCCCGTACATGACGCTGGCACCGCGGCGCTCGAGCGCTGCGCCGAATTCCTCGCGACGCCGGGCGGCGGTGATCCCGACCGTGAATCCGGTCAGGGGCCCCACTTCGGTTCGCACCCGCGCAGCATGGTCCGCTTCTGTCGCTGGAGTGCGTCCGTCGTGTAAACCCGGTGCTACGCCGGATACCCAGGATCCTGGCGCGGTCCCCGGCGGTGGGCGGAGAGCCGTCGGCGCAGCTCGTTCCGCACCCCCGGCCACTCCAGGGCGATGATCGAGAACACCACCGTGTCGCGAAGGGTGCCGTCCGGCATGCGCTGGTGGCTGCGCAGGACGCCGTCCTGCTTCGCGCCCAGCCGCGCGATGGCGGCGCGGGACTGCTGGTTCAGCCAGTGCGTCCGGAACTCCACCGCGATGCACTCGAGAACATCGAAGGCGTGGCCGAGCAACAACAACTTGCTCTCGGTGTTGGTGCCGGTCCGCTGGGCGGAGCGCGCGTTCCAGGTCGACCCGATCTCCACCCGCCGGTGGACGGCGTCCGCGTTCATGAACGTCGTCATCCCGATGACCGCACCGGTGTCGTTGCGGCGCGCGGTGAATGCCAGCATGGAGCCGTCCGACTGCAGGCCGAGGCGACGATCGATCTCGGCGGCCATCGCTCCCGGTCGGGGTACCGAGGTGTACCAGAGATCCCACAGCTCGCCGTCCCCGGCCGCGTCGACCAGACCGTCGTGGTGCTGGTGGGACAGGGGCTCCAGGCTGAACAGGTCTCCGGTCAGCGTGGTCGGCAGCAGAAAGTCCATACCGCGAACGATAGGGCGGGAAGCCCGCGCAGCCGGCACCGGTGCGGAGGAATCCGGCCCGGCCCGTCCGTGCTCCGCACATCCGCCGAAGCGGGGGTGTGCGGAGAATGGAACGGAGCAGTAACCCGGAGGTCACCACCACGGGACGGAACGGCGACAAGATCACCGGGTGACATCGACCGTGCCGACGCTGACGCACTGCCCGTACTGCTCCCTGCAGTGCGGTGTCAGCATGGTCGCCGGCGGTCGACCCGCGACATTGGTTCCGCAGGAGGACTTCCCGACCAACCGCGGTGGTCTGTGCTCCAAGGGCTGGACGGCGACCAGCCTGCTGGACCACCCCGACCGACTCTTGACGCCGCTGGTGCGGAGCGTCCGGGGTGACCGGCGGAGCCCCCTCCGTCCCGCGACCTGGGACGAGGCCCTCGATCTGGTCACGGCGGGCATCTTGGCCGCCCAGAACCGCTACGGCGTCGACGGTGTCGGCTGCTTCGGCGGCGGCGGCCTGACCAACGAGAAGGCCTACGCGCTGGGCAAGTTCGCGCGTGTCGCGCTTCGTACCTCGGCGATCGACTACAACGGCCGGTTCTGCATGTCCTCCTCGGCGACGGCGGGAAACCGGGCCTTCGGCGTGGACCGCGGGCTGCCCTTCCCGCTCCAGGACATCGCCGACGCCGACGCCGTCCTGCTGGTCGGCGGCAACCCGGCCGACACCATGCCGCCGGCCATGCAGTACTTCGACACCGGCCGCGCGAACGGCGCGGCGCACATGGTGATCGATCCGCGGCGGACCGCGACCGCGGCCGGCGCGGCCGTCCACCTGGCCCCGCGTCCCGGAACGGATCTGGCGCTGGCCAACGGACTGCTGCACATCGCCATCCGCGAGGATCTGGTCGACACCGCCTACATCGCGGCCAGAACGGTCGGATTCGATGCGGTGAAGCGCGCCGTCTCGGCGTTCTGGCCGGATCGCGTCGAGCGCATCACCGGCGTGCCGGTGGCCCAGTTGCAACTGGTGGCCAGGACGCTGGCCGCGGCGAAGTCGGCCATGATCCTGACGGCGCGGGGCGCCGAGCAACACCGCAACGGCACCGACACCGCGCAGGCCTTGATCAATCTCGCTCTCGCCCTCGGCCTGCCGGGGCGTCCGGCATCCGGTTACGGCACCATCACCGGTCAGGGCAACGGTCAGGGTGGCCGCGAGCACGGCCAGAAGGCCGATCAGCTCCGCGGCTACCGCAAGCTCGACGACCCGGCGGCGAGGGCGCACGTCGCGGCCGTCTGGGGCATCGATCCCGAAGACCTGCCCAGGCCCGGTCTGTCGGCGTTCGAGATGCTCGATCGGCTGGGGACCGAGGGAGGCGTCCACGCCCTGTTGGTGCTGGCCTCGAACATCGTCATCTCCGCCCCGGACAGCAACCGGATCGCCGACCGGCTGGCCGCCCTTGATCTGCTGGTGGTCTCGGACATCTTCCTGTCCGAGACCGCGGCGATCGCCGACGTCGTCCTCCCGACGGCCCAGTGGGCCGAGGAGGAGGGCACGATGACCAACCTGGAAGGCCGGGTCCTGCACCGCCGTCGCGCTCTGCCGCCACCGGCTGGCATCCTCGACGATCTGCAGATGATGACGGCTCTGGCCACCAGACTCGGTCGGGGACAGTACTTCTCGGATGACCCGCGGGTCGTGTTCGACGAACTCCGGCGGGCCAGCGCCGGCGGGATCGCCGACTACGCCGGCATCAGCTACGAACGGATCGACGCCGAGCAGGGCGTCTTCTGGCCGTGTCCGACGACGGACCACCCCGGTACGCCGCGGATGTTCGTCACCGACTTCCCCACCCCGAACGGGCGGGCCCGCTTCCTGCCGACCGAGTACGCCGAGCCGGCCGAGGTCCCGGACCGCAGGTTCCCGTTCGTGCTCACCACCGGCCGGACGATGGCCCAGTACCAGAGCGGCAACCAGACCCGGCGTGTCGCCTCGCTCAACCACAACGGCCCCACCGTGCAGATGCATCCGGACCTTGCCCGCGGGATCGGGGTCACCGCCGACGACATCGTGGCGGTCCGCACCCGGCGGGGCCGGGCGCACTTCCGGGCCGTCGTCGACGAGAACATCCGCTCGGACACGCTTTTCGTCCCGTTCCACTGGGGAGGCGCGTCCAGTGCCAACGCCCTGACCGACCCGGTGCTCGACCCGTTCTCGCGGATGCCGGCGTTCAAGGTCTGCGCCGCATCGGCCGAACGGATCGGCGATGCCGACGACGACCACCTGCTCACCACGCGGCCCGCGTCCCTCCCGCACCGTCCGGTGGTCCTGCCGACCCCGGCAGACCCACAGCCGCAGCCGGAAGCCAGCACCGGTCGCATCTCGCAGCACTCGCCGATCCATCGACGAAAGGACATCTACATGCCCAGCAGGAATCGCTTTCTCCAGGGGATCTTCACGTTCGAGGGCGTCGGTGTCGACAAGCCGATGCCGCTGGATTCCGCACCGAGCTACGTGGTGCCGGACGGATCGGTCGCCCAGGCGCTGTACTTCCGCGGTGGCAACACCTCCGACGAACTCGTCACGGTGGTGCTGATGAAGGACGGCGTCCCGATGCGGTACTTCCCGATCGGCGCCAAGGGCGATGTGCATGTGCCGCTGCGGGTCGTCGAGGACATCGAGTCGGGTTCCTCGGTCGAACTCTTCGTGGCCGCGAAGGCCGGGTCGACCGGTTCGGTCGTCGTCGACGTCGGTCTGGTCGAGGTCTGATGACCGCGACGCTCTCCCGCGAGATCCCTGCGCCCGGATCCGAGACCGGCGCCCGCCGGCTGGTCGTGGTGGGCAACGGCATGGCCGGTGCGCGGACCGTCGAGGAGATCCTCGAACGTGCGACGGCCGACCAGTTCTCGATCACGATGTTCGGTGACGAGCCCTACGGCAACTACAACCGCATCATGCTCTCGCACGTGCTTTCGGGCGAGGAGAGCGACCAGGACATCTTCCTCAACACCCTGCAGTGGTACCGGGACCACCAGATCACCCTGCACACCGGGAGCCGGGTGACCCGGATCGACCGCTACGCCAAGCTCGTCCATGCGCTGGACGGCTCCGGCGAGACCTCGGCGACGCCCTACGACGTGCTGATCATCGCCACCGGCAGCAACTCCTTCATGCCTTCGATGGACGGCCTGAAGATGCCGGACGGTTCTCTGACGCCCGGCGTCTTCGCCTTCCGGACCATCGACGACACCCGCGGCATGGTCGCCTACGCCCAGCACGACCACCACACCCGGGCGGTCGTCATCGGCGGCGGCCTGCTGGGACTGGAGGCGGCCCGCGGCCTGCAGGCCTACGGGCTGCAGGTGGGTGTCGTGCACGCGGGCGCCCACCTGATGAACGCCCAGGTCGGTGCGCAGGCCGGCGAGATCCTGCGCCAGAGCGTGCAGAACCTGGGCATCGAGGTCCATCTGAAGGCCCGCACCACGGCCATTCTCGGACAGGGGAAGGTCAGCGGCATCGCGCTGCAGGATCGTGACCCGATCGAATGCGACCTGGTGGTGGTCGCCGCCGGCATCCGCCCGAACGTCGAGCTTGCGATGCTGAGCGGATTCACCGTGGAGCGGGCCATCGTGGTCGACGACCAGATGCGGACCATCGACGACGACGACGTGTACGCCGTCGGCGAGTGCGTGCAGCATCGCGGCGAGGTCTACGGGCTCGTCGCGCCGCTGTGGGAACAGGCGGCGGTGCTGGCCGACCACCTGACCGGCAAGGATCTGCAGGCTGCCTACCACGGCTCGCGCACCGCCACGAAGCTCAAGGTGGCCGGCGTGGACGTCGCATCGATGGGTGTGCAGGGCCCGGAACGGGACACCGACGAGCACCTGGTGTTCTCCGAGCCGAAGAAGGGAATCTTCAAATCGCTCGTCATCCGCGACGAGAAGCTGATCGGCGCCACCGTTCTCGGCGACACCTCGAAGGTCGCCTTCCTGATGCAGGCGTTCGACCGCGGCCTGCCGCTGCCGGCCGAACGGCTGGAGATGATGTTCGACCTCGGCGCCCCGGCCGCCGAGGTCGGCGCGGCGGAACTGGCCGACGACGCCCAGGTCTGCAACTGCAACGGGGTCACCAAAGGCGCTCTGGTGCATGCCGTCGAGGGCGGCTGCAAGTCCGTCGGTGCCGTGATGGACAAGACGCGGGCGGGAAAGGGATGCGGTTCGTGCAAGACCCTGGTCAGCCAGATCGTCGAGTGGGCGGCCGGTGATGCCGTCCAGGTCGATCCGTCGGCCAACTGGTACGTCCCCGGCATCCCGATGGACAAGCCGGCGTTGATGGCGGCGATCCGCGAGCAGGGTCTCCGGTCGGCCTCGGCGGTCTTCGCGGCGCTCGCGCCGGACGGCGCCGAGGACGTGAAGTCCAAGATGGGACTGGCTTCCCTGCTGAAGATGATGTGGGCCGGCGAGTACATCGACGAGCGCGACGCCCGGTTCATCAACGACCGGGTGCACGCGAACATCCAGCGGGACGGCACCTTCTCGGTGGTCCCGCAGATGCGCGGCGGGGTCACCACCCCGGACCAGCTGCGCCGGATCGCGGATGTGGCCGACAAGTACGACGTCAAACTGGTGAAGCTCACCGGTGGTCAGCGGATCGACCTCCTTGGCATCCGGAAGGAGGATCTCCCGGCCGTCTGGGCCGACCTCGACATGCCTTCCGGCTACGCGTACGCGAAGAGCTTCCGGACGGTGAAAACCTGTGTGGGCAGCGACTTCTGCCGCTCCGGTGTCGGTGATTCCACCGCACTGGGGGTCGCCATCGAAGCGCGGTTCCAGGGCATCGAGTCGCCGGGCAAGCTCAAGCTGGCCGTCTCGGGCTGCCCCCGCAACTGCGCCGAGTCACTGTGCAAGGACGTCGGCGTGGTAGCGATCGACGGCGGGCGCTGGGAGATCTACGTCGGGGGCGCGGCGGGGGCGCACATCCGCAAGGGCGACCTGCTGGCCACCGTGGACGATCCGGCCGTCGTGATGACGCTGACCGGCCGCTTCATGCAGTACTACCGGCAGAACGCGAAATGGCTGGAGCGGACCTACGCCTTCGTCCCGCGCATCGGCATCGAGACCATCCGGGCGGTCGTCGTGGACGACAGCGAGGGCATCGCCGCCGAACTCGATGCGGCCATCGAGGAAGCTGTTGCCGCGTACCAGGATCCGTGGAAGGAGCGTTCGGAGCCGGTCACCAGTGGGCAGTTCCGCACCGCGCTGCCGTTGGAGGTCCTTCCGCAGGTGCCGGTCCGATGAGCGCCTCCGCCAAGGGCGAGGACTGCCGATGACGACCACCACGGGAACCGTGCTCGGCCCGGTGGAGCAGATCCCGCCGGGGGAGGGCAGGGCGTTCGACGTCGGTGGCGAGCAGGTGGCCGTCTTCCGACTGCGCAACGGCCGGGTACATGCGGTCTCGGCCGTCTGCCCCCATCGCGGGGGACCCATCGCAGACGGTCAGACCGACGGCACCGTGGTGCTCTGCCCCCTCCACCTGAACGCATTCGAACTCTCCACCGGCTGTTCCACCACCGGGCAACCCGGACTTGCCGTGTGGTCGGTGGCCGTCGACGACGACGGCCAGATCGTCATCCAGGCGCAGTCGCACTGAGCTGGACCGCTGACCCGATTTTCCTCTCGGCACGGGATCTCCCGTGCCGACCCCGACTCCTGATCGGAGCCCCGCGCAATGAGTTCGACCACCGACACCACGACCGGAACCACCTCGTCGACCACCACGAAATCTCTGCGCGGCAGACGTTGGATCGATGATTGGCGTCCGGAGGATCTGGATTTCTGGAACAGCGGTGGGGAGAGGGTGGCCCGTCGGAATCTGTGGTTCTCGGTGTTGTCGGAGCACATCGGGTTCTCGGTGTGGAGTTTGTGGTCGGTGTTGGTGTTGTTCCTGGGGCCGCAGTATCACATCGATCCGGCGGGGAAGTTTTTGTTGACGGCGGTGCCGACGTTGTTCGGTGCGGGGTTGCGGTTGCCGTACACGTTCGCGGTGGCCAAGTTCGGTGGGCGAAATTTCACCATCTTCAGTGCGTTGCTGCTGTTGGTGCCGACGGTGTACATCGCGGTGGTGTTGAAGCCGGGTGTGTCGTATACGACGTTGGTGGTGGGGGCGGCGTTGGCCGGGGTCGGTGGCGGTAATTTCGCTTCGTCGATGACGAACATCAACGCGTTCTACCCGCAGCGGCTCAAGGGGTGGGCGTTGGGGTTGAACGCCGGCGGCGGGAACCTGGGGGTTGCGGTGGTGCAGTTGGTGGGGCTGTTGGTGTTCGCCACCGCGGGTGCGACCCATCCGCGGGTGATGGTGGCGGTGTACATCCCGTTGATCGTGGTGGCGGCGGTGGGTGCGGCGTTGACGATGGACAATCTGACGGACGCGGCCAATGCCAGGGGCGCGATGCGCCGGGTGGTGCGGGACCGCAACACCTGGATCATCGCGTTGTTGTACATCGGGACGTTTGAGCAGCCCGGTACTTCCCGGACTTGGACCCCCAAGTAGAATCGCCGGAAAGGATCGGAGAAATGGTGAGCAAGTTTCGAGGCAAGTACACCCCGGAGTTTCGGGATACGGCCGTGCGGGAGGTGACCGACAAATCTCGGCCCATCGCTGACGTTGCTCGCGAACTGGGCTTGGTGGAGCAGACCCTGCGGAACTGGGTGGCGGCCCATCGCGAGCGTCACGGCGGCGACACGCAGGAACTGACCGTGTCGGAGCGGGCGAAGCTGAAGGCGTTGGAGAAAGAAGTGCGTGAGCTTCGTATGGAGAACGAATTTCTGGGAAAAGCAACGGCCTTCTTCGCCAAGAAATCGCAGTGAGCAGAAAGTATGCATTCATTGCGAGTGAAGAAGGCCACTACCCGCTGCACCTGATGTTCCGCTGGGCGAAGGTGTCGAAGTCCGGCTTCTACGAGTGGAAGGGTCGCGGGCCGTCCTACACCAGCCGGCGCCGCACCCATCTTGCTCGGCTGATCACGGCGTTGTTCGAGGCCTCCGATGGGACCTACGGCTACCGTCGGGTACACGCTGACCTGCTGCGATCGGGCTATTGGGCTGATGACGACACGGTCCGGCAGATCATGCGGGAGCTCGACCTGGTGCCATGCCAGCCCCGTCCGTTTCGGCCGGTCACTACCATCGCCGGCGACACCGGTCAGACCCCTGACCTGGTAAAACGGCACTTCAACGCGGTCGTGCCGGGTACGAAGCTGGTCGGTGACATCACCTATATCCCGACCTGGGAGGGCTGGCTGTACTTGGCGACCGTGCTGGACTGCGCTACGAAGAAAGTCGTCGGCTACGCAATGGCAGATCACATGCGGGCATCGCTGGTGGTTGACGCTCTGAAAATGGCCGCACGTAATGTCAGGATTGTTCCGATGTCAGCATATTTCACAGTGACCGCGGAAGCCAGGGCGGATTCAACTGGTCGTCGCAACACTCCCGAGAGTGGAGGTCTTGCAATGGGTCCAGCTTCGGATCGGATGATGTCGATGACCGGGCGGCCGGCGATGCGGTCGCCCGGGCGGCCGCCGGCCCGCCGGGATGTCGAACGGGTATTTTGGGGGTCTCCTGACGTTTTCGTGGGTGGTTTAGCGTCCGGGAAGCGGCGGGCATAACCCGCCGCGGGTGAGCATTGCCATGGCTATCAACGCTTCTGGGCTGTGAAAGCCGTACGACCTGCGGGTCAAGGCCCGTAGGTGGGTGTTGGTGGCCTCGGATTGGGCGTTGCTCATGTGGTGGATCAGGGTGTTCCAAATCAGCTGCTGGAACCGCTTCAACGTTGCGGCCAGGGCGATGAACCCGGGCAGTTGGGAGCGGCGGGCCCAGGCGATCCAGCCGGCCAACAGTTCACGGCCGGCCTGGCCCTTGACCTGGAACACCGCGCGCAGTTGCTCCTTCAGCAGATACGCCCGATACAGATGCCGGTTGGTCTGGGCGATCGAGGCGAGGGACCCGCGTTGCTCCGGGGACAGGTCCGCCGGGTTTTTCAGCAATGCCCAGCGGCTGCCCTTCACCGACGACGCCTGCGCAGAGCTACTCCTACCCCGCAGCGTGTTCCACGTCTGACGACGGACCTTGTCCAACTCCCGGGTGGCCCACCCCACGATATGAAACGGATCCAATCCCAGCACCGCCTGCGGCGCGCGGGCCGTCACGGTGTCGTGGATCCACTGCGCCCCGTCGGCCGAGACGTGCGTCAACGCCGCCGCCCGTTCTGGGCCGAGCTCGTCGAAGAACCGACCCAGGGTGTCGCTGTTGCGGCCCGGTGCGGCCCACACCAATCTGCCGGAGTCTTGATCGACCACGCACGTCAGATACCGCTGGCCTTTGCGGTGGGAGATTTCATCGATGCCGATCCGCTGCAGCCCCGCGAGCACGTCCCGGCCGGCCAAACCGTCGGCGACGACGTGCTCGATGATTGCGCTCACGTGCCGCCACGACGTCCGCATCAACTGCGCCACCACCGACGAAGCGGTGTGCGCCGCCAACCACGCGCACTGGTCCTCAAACGCTCGGGTTGCCCGCGCGCCGGGTCGGGCCCACGGCACCGCCGCGACGACCACCCCGTGCGTCCGGCAGTTCACCCGCGGAGCCGCAGCCTGCAGGAATACCATCGTCGACCCCCAGTCCAGCGACCGCCACCGCCGGGTTCCGCCGCCCTGGTCATAGCCCGGCCGTCTACGCCGGCATCGACTGCACCTACTCCGGGCGCCCTTCGTCGCACGCACCGAAACGACCAGCACCTGCCGGTCGTCGGCCTCCTCCCACGCCACATCGCACACCTGCAGTTGCTCGACACCGAGCAGCTTTCGCCATATCGTTACACCGCGCACACCGTGCTCCTGGATAGTGACTGACCCTAGATAAGCCAGAACCTATACGCAGCCCGGTGTGTCGCCCACAACCAGGGGTCAAACCACCCACGAGAACGTCACAAGAGCCTATTTTGGCGCAACATCGCGAAAGGGATGACCAGCGAAGACGCCGCGACGGCGTGCGGCGTGTCGGGGCCCGTCGGGACGCGTTGGTTCCGCGACAGTGGCGGCATGCCGCTGATTGAACTGCAGCCCCCGTCGGGCAGATATCTCTCGTTTGTTGAGCGAGAGGACATCGCTCTGCTGACAGCGCAGGGCAACGGAGTGCGTGAGGTCGCCCGCCGCCTGGGTCGGTCGCCATCGACGATCTCGCGGGAGCTGCGCCGCAATGCCGCAACTCGTGGCGGCCAGTTGGAGTATCGAGCGTCGACTGCCCAGTGGAAGGCCGAGCTGATGGCCCGCCGTCCCAAGACGGCCAAGTTGGTGACGAACGATCGGCTTCGTGGCCATGTCCAGGACCGCCTGGCCGGGGTCATCCGCGCCGCGGACGGCACTGTCGTACCGGGACCAGTCGTTGCAAAATGGAAGGGGCGTAACAAGCCTCACCGCCAGGACCGGCGGTGGGTGACAGCGTGGAGCCCGGAGCAGATCGCCCACCGCCTGCCGATCGACTTCCCCGACGACCCGACGATGCGCATCTCCCACGAGGCGATCTATCAGGCCCTGTACATCAAGGACCGCGGCGCCTTGGAGCGCGATTTGGTGCCGTGTCTGCGGACCGGACGGGCGTTGCGGGTCCCCCGGGCGAGAGCCCGAAAGCGAGCCACCGGCCACGTGACTCCGGAGGTGACGATCGATAAGCGGCCCGCCGAGGCCGACGATCGGAAGACCGCCGGCCACTGGGAGGGCGACCTCATCATCGGCACCGGCCGGTCAGCGATCGGCACCGTCGTGGAACGGATGACCAGGTTCACGATCCTGCTGCACCTGCCGCGAATGGAAGGCTACGGACTTGAGCCGCCGGTGAAGAACGGTCCCGCATTGAGCGGTTACGGCGCGACCGCAACCAAGGACAGTATTGTCGCGAAAATGGTTGCAGTGCAGCGGGAGTTGCGTCAGTCGTTGACCTGGGACCGTGGCAAGGAACTGGCCGCGCATGTCTCTCTAAAGGCCGAGACTGGTATGGCGGTGTTCTTCGCCGATCCGCACAGCCCTTGGCAGCGGGGTACGAACGAAAACACGAACGGCCTGCTACGTCAGTACTTCCCGAAAGGAACCGACCTATCCCGCTGGTGCGCCGCAGAAATTGACTCCGTCGCTGATGCATTGAACGACCGACCCCGCAAAACGCTCGGCTGGAAGACACCGGCGGAAGCGATGGCCGAGCAGCTACTATTACTGCAGGAGCCGAGTGTTGCTACCACCGGTTGAGTCTGGTCAGTACTGCTCTCAGGACTTCGCTGACCTCACTACCCACCTCAAAGTTCGTCGGTCGGTAGGACGAACTGGTGTGTGTTATGACAATGCTTGGGCAGAATCATTCAACGGCACACTGAAAGTGGAAAGGGTGAATCGTACTAGTTATCCGACCCGTGAACAGGCGGAGATGGACATCACGCGGTACATTGAATTAAGATACAATCAGGTTCGGTTGCACTCGGCGCTGGGATACATTACGCCCAACGAAGCAGAGCAATGGTGGTTGGCCAACAACTCCGCAGCGTAGTAGTCACCGTTCTACAGTCCGGAAAACGGCGGGCGGCTCAGTTCGGTTCGTTCATCGGGTTCGGGTTCGCGTTCGGTCAGGTGTTGCAGGTGCAGTTCAAGGGGACGTTTTCCACGCCGATCAAGGCGGCGTACCTGACGTTCCTCGGTCCGTTGCTGGGGTCGTTGGTGCGGCCCTATGGTGGGCGGTTGGCGGATCGGTTCGGTGGCGCGAAGGTCAGTTTCTACAATTTTGTGGCGATGGCGTTGGGGGCGGCGTTGGTGTTTTCGGCGGCGTTGGCGAAGTCGTTGCCGTTGTATCTGGTCGGGTTCATCGCGTTGTTCCTGTTCTCGGGTGTGGGTAATGGTGCGGTGTACAAGATGATCCCGGCGATCTTCAAGGCGAAGGCGGCGGTCAACATCGCCCGGGGTGCTGATTTCGACGTGGAGGCGGTGGAGTCGCAGCGTCTGTCGGGGGCGTTGATCGGGGTGGCCGGTGCGATCGGTGCGTTCGGTGGGGTGTTGGTGAATCTGGCGTTTCGGCAGTCGTTCCTGGCGACGAAGTCGGCGAATGCGGCGTACGTCGGGTTCATCGTGTTCTACGCGTTGTGTTTCGTGGTCACCTATGTGGTGTACGTCCGCAAGTCCGAGAAACAACTGGAAGGCGTGTGAGCCACCCACTGGTCCCGCTCCACCTGTCCCTGACGGGACGGCCGGTGGTGGTGATCGGTGGTGGGCCAGTCGCCTGGCGCAAGGTGACCACCGCGCTCGACGGGGGCGCGGTGGTCACCGTGGTGGCTCCGTACGTGTGCGACGACCTGGCCGACGCGGCCGCCGCGGGCTGCGTGAGGTGGGTGCAGCGTGACTACCTGGCAGGAGATGTCGCCGGCGCATGGCTGGCGTTCGCCGCCACCGGTGACGCCGACACCGACCGGGCGATCGAGCAGGAGTCGCAGGCTCGCAGGGTGTTCTGCGTGCGGGCCTCCATCCCGGATGATCCGGCCCACCCGGGGTCGCGGTCGCCGGCCGTGCTGCGCCGCGGTGCCGTCACGGTGGGCGTGTCCACGACGGACGGGGCCGACCCCCGGCGGGCCGTTGCCATCAAGGACGCCATCGGCTGGGCGATGGACAGCAGTCAGCTTCCCCTGCGCCGCAGCCGATCCGGGCCCGGTCGGGTGACTCTGGTCGGCGGCGGCCCCGGCGACGTCGACCTGCTGACCCTGGCCGGACGCCGCGCACTGGCGGAGGCGGACGTGGTGGTCGTCGACCGGCTCGCCCCCCGCGGGGTGCTGGCCGAACTGGGGCCGACGGTCCTGGTGGTGGAGGTCGGCAAAGCACCCGGGCACCACATGGCGTCGCAGGGCGAGATCAACCAGGTGCTGGTCGAGCACGCGAATGCCGGCCGACTGGTGGTGCGACTCAAGGGAGGCGATCCCTTCATCTTCGGCCGCGGGGCCGAGGAGATGGCGGCCTGTCGCGACGCCGGGATCGAGGTGACGGTGATCCCGGGCGTCTCCAGTGCCTTCGCCGTTCCGCTGGCCGCCGGCATCCCGGTGACCCACCGCCGGATGGCGCGTCAGGTCACCGTGCTGACCGGACACGACGAGGACGGCATGATCCGCGCCAACTGGCCCGCGCTCGCCACCGGCGACGGCACGCTGGTGGTGCTGATGGGCGTGGCCGCCCTGCCGACGATGACCGACGAACTCCTGTGCCACGGAATGGATCCGGGCACTCCGGTGGCCGTCATCGAACGGGGTTGCTCGGCGGCGCAGCGGGTGACGGTCGGCCGCCTCTGCACGATCGCCGACCTGGCCCGTCGGCGCGGTGTCGTTTCGCCGGCCGTGATCGTCATCGGCGCGGTGGCCTCGTTCGCCCGCGACACCGAGATTCCCACGCGCGACGGCGAGATTCCCACGCACGACAGGAGGAGCGCGATCTGATGGACGTCCGTGCGGAGGCAGTGGTGCTGTTCGGCGCGACCGGTGACCTGGTCCGCAAGAAATTGATCCCGGCGATCTACCAGCTCGCTCTCGCCGGTCGACTGGGCATGCCGGTGATCGGGGTGGCACGGTCGGATTGGGATGACGATCGGCTGCGCAGCCACGCCAGGGACGTCCTGTCGGCCGGTGGTCGCCCGCTGGACGGGCCGGTGTTCGACGAGTTGTCGGAGTCGCTCTCGATGGTGGTCGGCGAGTACAGCGACCCGGAAACCTACAAGGTCCTGGCGGACCGGCTGTCGGGCTCCGCGCGGCCGGTGTTCTACCTGGCCATTCCGCCCTCGGTGTTCCAGGACGTGGTCGCCGGTCTGGCGGCCGTCGGTCTGGCCGAACGCGGCCGGGTCATCGTGGAGAAACCGTTCGGCCGGGACCGGGCGTCGGCCCGAGCCCTCAACAACTGCCTCGCGGCGGCCTTCGACCAGCCCGACATCTTCCGCATCGACCACTACCTCGAGAAGGAATCGGTCGAGGGTCTGCTCGTCTTCCGTTTCGTCAACACGATTCTCGAGCCGCTGTGGAATCGCAACTACATCGCCAGCGTCCAGATCACCATGGCCGAGGCCTTCGGGACCGAGGGCAGGGCGGGCTTCTACGACGGTGTCGGCGCGGTGCGCGACGTCCTGCAGAACCATCTTCTCCAGGTGGTCGCGCTGCTGGCCATGGAACCGCCGATCGCCGACGATGCCGACGCCTACCGCGACGAGGAGCTCAAGGTCCTCCGACAGATCCAGCCGATCGATGCCGCCCGCACCGTACGTGGCCAGTATGTCGGCTACCTCGACGAGCCGGGAGTGGCCGGGGACTCGACCACGGAGACGTTCGTCTCGACCGAACTGGCCATCGAGTCCTGGCGCTGGGCCGGGGTGCCCTTCTACGTGCGGACCGGCAAGTGCATGCCCGCCGGCGCGACCGAGGCGGTGATCGAACTGCGCCGTCCCCCTCGCCTGCTGTTCACCGGTCACGACGCCGCGCTGCCGGAGGCGAACCTCATCCGGTTCCGACTCGGCCAGGACGACGGGTTGACGATGACCCTGCAGGCCAAGGCGCCCGGGGTCAGGACGATCACGCAGTCCGTGGACCCTGGCGACTTCGCGGCCGCCCTCGGACACCGTCAGGAGGCCTACGAGCGACTGCTGGACGACGCGATGGACGGCCGGCGGCACCGCTTCGCCCGCGAGGACACCATCGAGGAGGAATGGCGGATCGTGGAGCCGATCCTGGACCACACCCGCCGCCCGTCGCCCTACTACAAGGGCACCTGGGGCCCGGCCGGGGAATTCCTGACCGACGGCTGGCACCCGGTCTCGCTGTAGCCGGCGCGGTCGGTGGTCAGCTCCGCTGCTGGGCCAGCACCGCTCCGAGCAGAAGCAGCCCGCCGCCGGCGATCTCGAGCGGTGAGAGGTGTTCGCCGAGCAGGATCCAGGCGGTGACGGAGGCGACGATGACCTCGACGGTGGCGACCACGGAGGCGACCGGGGCGGGAAGGTGGGCCAGGGCGGCCAGGCCGGTGACGTAGGCCAGTACGGTGCCGACCAGGACGACGACCAGCATCAGCGTCCAGATCGGCACACCGACGCCGACCAGCACCGTCGTCCGCCCGAGAACGGCGAAGGGGAACGACCACCACGGGGCCACGACGGCCAGCCCGATCGCGGCCGCCGTGGCCGCGTAGGCGGAGAGCGGCAGCGCGGGCAGTCGGTCCCCGACGGATTCGGCCAGCAGGAAGTAGGCGGCCAGTGCGATGGCTGCGCAGAGTGCCGCCGTCACCCCGATGGCGTCCAGGGTGAAGCCGGCCCACGGCTTCGCGATCAGGGTCAGCCCGAGCAGGGCAGCCAGGATGCCCAGCCAGGTGCCGCGATGTTGGGGCCGCCGCTGCACCAGCAGGGCGTAGAGGGCGACCAGGGCGGGCCCGAGATATTCGATGAGCAGCGCGATCCCGACCGGCATCCGGCTGATGGCGATGAAATACAGCACCTGCACGCCGACGAAGGCCAGCAACCCGTAGGCCAGCACGATACCGACCAACCGACGGGTCCAGACGATCCCCGGCCCGGCCGCTCCGGATCCGGAGCGGCGGCGGATCGAGACGATCAGCAGCAGCACGATCGCGGCGCCGGTGATCCGGAACTGGGCCAACCGCAGCGGCGAGAGGATCCCGTCGGAAGCGACCATGGCGGCCTTCCCGCAGACGCCGGCCGACCCGAAGGCGAATGCGGAGACGACCGCCAGCGGCAGACCTCTGGCGCGCGAACGGGTTCGACCACCGGGCGACTGCTCGGCGATCACGCATTCTGTCTGGTTCGCGGCCATCCGGACGACCTTTTCGTCATGAGCTATTGATATGTTGACTCCTGACGCTAGGTCAGCCTCTGTCAGGAGTCAACTGGATGTTCGCCTATGACACGGAGTCATCGCTGGTCGCCGCGGCGGCCTTGGTGAACACCGGGTCCCGTGGCCGGGAGCTGTTGCCGGACGAGGAGGCGCTCGTGGCATTCCTGGACCGGCACCGGTATACCGGGCGCCGCGACGGCACCGAGGACGAGCTCGGCCAGGTCCGACAGCTGCGCGGCCGGTTGCGGCCCGCCTGGACCGGCGACATCGAGGCGGTGGTCGCGCTCTCCAACGCCCTGCTCGCCGATGCGCACGCCCTGCCCTGGCTCGCCGACCACGACGGCCTCGATTGGCATCTTCACCTGACCACCCCGGAAGCGGCGCTGGTGGATCGGATCGCGGCGGAGAGCGCGATGGCGCTGGCCGATCTCATCCGTCTGGGGGCGCTCGATCGACTGGGGGTGTGCGCCGCCCCCGGCTGCGACGCCGTGCTGGTGGACCTGACGCGCAACCGCTCGCGCAGGTTCTGCGACACCGGAAACTGCGGCAACCGTCAACACGTGGCCGCCTACCGCGCCCGGCGGGGGCAGGCGAGCCACTGAGCCGCGGTGGGGCACACCCCGGTGTGGCAACTGGGACAGGAGTGACTGCAGCGACTACCGTGACCCCCATGGCCGGAAAGACTTCTGCTTCACCGCGTCCGCGTCCGGGGAGCGACAGCTCGTCGGCGACGCCGCGGGTCCGCTCGCGCGCCGGCCGGACACCGGATGCCAAGACCCCGGTCGTCAAGGCGAAGGCGTCGTCCGCTGCGTCCGGCGCATCACGATCGTCGGGATCCAGGAGGTCAGGGTCGCCCTCGACGGCCAGGACGGCGAAGCCGACCACCGGTGCGAAAACGAGCGCCCGCAGCACGGCCACGAGACGGCCGACAGCCCCGGGCAAGGCGGGTCCATCGATACCCGGCCGCATGATGCGTGGTCTGGGCCGCGGCGTCGGCGCGCTCTGGCGGCTGATCGCACGGGGAGTGGGAAGCATGGTCAGAGCAGTGGGTCGCAGTGCCGTCGCCGCCCGCGACATCGACGCTGCGCACCGGCGTGACGGGCTCGCACTGGGTCTGGTCGCGCTGGCACTCATCTGCGCGATCGGCTCGTGGTTCCACGCGGCCGGCCCCGTTGGCCATGTCGTCGATCAGGCCGTCCGGGTGCTCTTCGGGGCTCCGGGGGTCGTACTGCCCGTCCTGCTCGCGGCGGCCGCTGTCGTGCTGATGCGCACGCAGGGCGATCGCGAACATCGCACCCGTCGGGTCTTCGGTGGGTTCGCCGTCACCCTGGCGGTGACCGGGGTCTTCGAGGTCTTCCACGCCGCGGATCTCCGGGGCCTGCCCGATTCCTGGTCGGGCCGCAGATCGGCCGGCGGGGCCCTTGGCTGGTTGCTGGGTCAACCTCTCTACTCCGGTGTCACGACGCCGCCGGCCGTCCTCCTGCTGGTGCTGCTGGGCGTGTTCGGCCTGCTGCTGCTCACCGGAACCGCCCTGCGCGACATCCCGTCGGCCGTCGTCCGCGGCACGGCCTGGCTGCGGGGCGACCGAGCACCTTCGGATGGCAAGGAGGTGGCCGGCGCCCGTTCCGGAGGGTTCGACGACGACGGATTCACCGACGGCGATCTGGCGGACGACTACCGCGTCGGCGGCCAGGTCGAGCTGGCCGAGGACGTCGATCTCGCTGCGACCACCCGGCTGCGCCGGCCGTCCAAACGACGGCAGGCGGCCGACAGTGCCGTCGCCGACCTGACGAACCCGACCATGCCGCTGCCGGGGGTGATGGACCCCGCGTCCGTCGGGGCGATGACGACCGACGGTCTGGGCGCGCCCGCCGCCGAGGTCACCTCCCGGCTGCGGCCGCGCGTGATCAAGCCGGCCGTGCAGGAGTCGCCTGCCCCGGTTCCGGTGGCGGAGCCGACCCAGCTCACCCTGGACAGCGCGGTCGACGGCACGTATCAGCTGCCCCCGACCACCATCCTCAAACTCGGCGCGCCTCCCAAGCAGCAGACGGCGGCCAACAACGAGGTCATCGAACGGATCTCCCGGGTGCTGGCCGAGTTCAAGATCGACGCCGCCGTCACCGGCTTCACCAGAGGCCCGACGGTGACCCGCTACGAGGTGTCGGTCGGTCCCGGGGTCAAGGTCGAGGCGATCACCCGGCTGACCCGCAACATCGCCTATGCCGTGGCCTCCGAACACGTCCGGTTGCTCGCGCCGATCCCCGGCAAGTCCGCCGTCGGCATCGAGGTGCCCAACACCGATCGCGAGATGGTCCGGCTGGGCGACGTCCTGGCGGACCCGGAGTCCCGCCGTGATCAGCATCCGTTGGTGATCGGCCTGGGCAAGGACGTGGAGGGCAAGTTCGTCAGCGCGAACCTGGCCAAGACCCCCCACCTGCTGGTGGCCGGTGCGACCGGCTCGGGCAAGTCGTCGTTCGTCAACTCCATGCTGGTCTCGCTGTTGCAGCGGGCCAGCCCGGCCGAGGTGCGGATGGTCCTGATCGACCCCAAGATGGTCGAACTCACCCCCTACGAGGGCATCCCGCACCTCATCACGCCGATCATCACCAACCCCAAGAAGGCGGCCGCCGCCCTGGCCTGGCTGGTCGAGGAGATGGAGCAGCGCTACACCGACATGCTGGCCCACGGGGTCCGTCACGTGGACGATTTCAACCGCAAGGTGAGGTCGGGGGAGATCTCGACGCCGCCCGGTTCCGAACGTGTCTACCGGCCCTATCCCTACATCCTGGGCATCATCGACGAGCTCGCCGACCTGATGATGACCGCGCCCCGGGACGTCGAGGATGCGATCGTCCGGATCACCCAGAAGGCCAGGGCGGCCGGCATCCATCTGGTGCTGGCCACCCAGCGGCCGTCGGTCGACGTCGTCACGGGACTGATCAAGACCAACGTCCCGTCCCGGCTGGCCTTCGCCACCTCGTCGCTCACCGACTCGAGGGTCATCCTCGACCAGCCGGGTGCCGAGAAGCTCAGTGGCATGGGAGACGGTCTGTACCTGCCGATGGGTGTGCGCAACGCGATCCGGATCCAGGGCGCCTACGTCAGCGACGAGGAGATCGCCGAGGTGGTCGCCTTCGCCAAGACGCAGGCCGAACCCGAGTACGCCGAGAACGTCACCGTGCCCAAGCCCGACCCGTCCAAGAACGTCGACCCCGACATCGGCGGCGATCTGGACGAACTGATCGAGGCCATCAACCTGGTGGTCACCTCCCAGCTCGGCTCGACCTCGATGTTGCAGCGCAAGCTCAGGGTCGGTTTCGCCAAGGCCGGACGGCTGATGGACCTGATGGAGACGCGCGGCATCGTCGGACCGTCCGAGGGCTCGAAGGCCCGCGAGGTGCTGGTCCGGCCGGATGAACTCGACTCGATCCTGATGACGCTCACCGGCGGGACCGAGGGTGTTCCGGAAGAAATCTGACCGCAGATGTGCCGGTGATGTATCAGTGTCGGTGGTCCGGTGCACCATGGGGACATGGCCAACGAACACGATTCCGTCCCCGCCGTTCCCTCCGGAAGCTCTGCCCGGCGCGCCGTTCCGGGCAGCGAACGGGCACCGCTGCCCGGTGCCCGGGTGGTCGGCGCCGTCTCCGGCGACGAGCAGATCCAGGTGACGGTGGTGCTGCGTCGTCGGGCCGAGCTCCCGGAGGATCTGGCCGGGCCGATCGACCGGGCCGAGCTGGCGGACAAGTACGGGGCGGACCCCGCCGACGTGGCTGCGGTCACCGAGGCCGTGGTCGTCGCGGGTGCGACGGTCCTCTCCGCGGACGCGGCGTCCCGGCGGGTCATCGTGTCCGGTTCCGCGTCGGTCCTCGAGGCCCTGTTCGGGACCCAGCTGGCCATTGCCGAGGCCGCCGACCGGGTGACCGGCAAGGAGATGCAGTACCGGGCCCGCGAGGGAGCGCTGACGGTGCCCGCGGCCGTCGCCGAGGCGGTCACGGCAGTGCTGGGCCTGGACAACCGACCTCAGGCCAGGACCAGGGTGCAGGTGGCTGCCGCCGCAGCGGCATCGGTCAGCTACTCGCCGCTGGACCTCGGCCGGATCTACAGGTTCCCGGCCGGTACGGACGGCACCGGGCAGACGATTGCGATCGTTGAGCTCGGCGGGGGCTTCGGCCAGGCCGACCTGGACAGCTACTTCGGCGGGCTGGGCATCACCGGCCCGACGGTGACGGCGGTGGGTGTCGACGGAGCGACGAACGTCGCAGGCCAGGATCCGCAGGGCGCCGATGGCGAAGTACTGCTGGACATCGAGGTGGTCGGCGCGCTGGCACCGGGGTCGCAGGTGCTGGTCTATTTCGCGCCGAACACGGATGCCGGTTTCCTGGACGCGGTCTCGAACGCCGCGCACGCCACGCCCACCCCCGCTGCGATCAGCATCAGCTGGGGTCAGAGCGAGGACGCGTGGACGGCGCAGGCCCGCAACGCGATGGACTCGGCGTTCGCCGACGCTGCGGCCCTGGGCGTCACCGTCACCGCCGCGGCGGGCGACGACGGCAGCACCGACCGCGCCACGGACAACCTGGCGCACTGCGACTTCCCGGCGTCCAGTCCGCACGCGCTGGCCTGCGGCGGCACCAGCCTGCGCGCCAGCGCCGCCGACGGGACGGTGTCCAGCGAGACGGTCTGGAACAACGGGGTCGGGCGCGGCGCCACCGGTGGTGGGGTGAGCGACTCGTTCGCGCAGCCCACCTGGCAGTCCGGTGCCGGCGTACCGGTCAGGGCCGACGGGCGGACCGGCCGCGGGGTACCGGACGTGTCCGGCGATGCGGACCCGCAGACCGGGTACGACGTGCTGATCGACGGCACCAGGTCGGTGATCGGCGGCACCAGCGCCGTGGCCCCGCTCTGGGCCGCACTGGCGGCCCGTCTGGCGCAGGCGCTGGGCAAGCCGCTCGGACTGCTGCAGCCGAAGCTCTACCAGGGGGTGGCCGCCGGCGTGGTGCAGCCCGGGTTCCGGGACATCACCCAGGGCAACAACGGTGCGTACCAGGCCGGTGCGGGATGGGATCCGTGCACGGGGCTCGGAGTGCCGGACGGTGACGCACTGCTGGCGGTGCTCAGGGGGAACTAGGATTTGCAACCGTGACGCTCACCTTCGCTGGAACCCTCGACCACGACGCCGTCGGTGCCGCCGTCGGCCGGCTCACCGACCTGGTCGGGTCGGCCGAGGTGGCGGACGCGTGGGGCCGGGAGTCGGCGCTCCCGGGTATGACCGTCGGTGGGCTCGCGCGTCACCTGGTCAGCCAGCCGCAGTGTGCGGTCGAGTTCCTCACCACGCCCGGCCCGCCCGACGCCCGGGTGCTGACCCTGGTCGGACACTACGAGCGCGTGGACTGGTGGCGCGCGCCGGTCGGCGCCCCCGAGAACACCTCCATTCGCGACGACTTCAACCAGATGGGCTCGGCCGGGCGCAACGAATCGGTCGGGGTGCTGGCGTGGTCGCGCGAGCAATTGGGGGCCGCGATCGCTGCGGCCGGACCGACGACGTACGTGCCCTGGCAGGATTGCGCGCTGCCGACCGACGACTTCCTCGTGGTGCGTCTGATGGAGATCGTCGTGCACGCCGACGACCTGGCCTGCAGCGTCGGCCTGGCGACCCCCGCGTTCGGCCCGGAGGTGCTCGAGCCGGTGCTCGCGCTCCTGGCGGCACTGTCCGCGCAGCGTCGCGGGCAGGACTCGGTGCTGCGCACCCTCAGCCGGCACGAGCGGTCAGCCGGGTCCATCTCGGCATTCTGACGGTCACTCCGGCTGCGCCCCACCTTCCGAACGGACAGCTCAGTCGGAGACGGCCTCCACCGCAGACCTCAGGCGGGACACCGCCGGCGGGATCAGGTCCGGCGCGAGGTTGGCGAAGGAGAGCCTCAGGTGCGGTGCCCGGCGCTCGCCCACGCTGTAGTGGCGGCCGGGGGCCACTGCGACGCCGTGGTCGTGGGCGCTGCGGACGACGTCCTGCTCCGTCAGGGTCGACGGCAGTGCGAGCCAGAGGCTCAGACCACCCTGCGGCGGCGTGAACGTGCATGCCGGCAGCATTCTGCGCAGTTCGCCGACCATGACGTTCGACCTGGCCCGGAGCGCCACCCCGGTGCGACGGACGTGTTGCGACCACGCGGGGGCGCTGACCACGTCCACAGCTGCGTGCTGCAGCGGGCCCGTGACGAAGAAGTCGTCGACCATCCTCTGTGCGGCCAACCGCCCGGCCACGGGTCCACGTGCCGCGATGGCACCGATGCGCAGACCGGGAGCGCCCGCCTTGGTGAGGGAGCAGACCGTGATGACGTGGCCGTGCTGGTCGTCCCGGATCAGCGGGGCCGGTGCCGGATCACCATGTCCGAGCCAACGGGCCCAATCGTCCTCCACCACGAAAAGCCCGTGGCGCTGGGCAATCTCGAGGATCTCGCTCCGCCGCGACGTCTGGAGGACGCTGCCGTCCGGGTTCGCGAAGGTGGGTTGCAGGTAGAGCAACCGGGAGCGGGTGCGCTCCAGTGCCCGCTCCAGCAACTCCGGGCGGATCCCACCGTCGTCACCGGGGACCGGGACCGGGATCAGCCCTGCGCTGCGGGCGATGGCCAGCGCACCCGGATAGGTGGGCGTGGCGAACAGAATCGGCTCGCCGGCGGGCACCAGGGCCCGGAAGATGGTCGACAACGCCGATTGGGTACCGGGGGTCACGATCACGTCGTCGTTGCCCACGCCGATCTGCTGGGCGAACCAGGACCGCAGCTCCGGCAGCCCGAGAGGGGGCGGCGGGTCCCAGACCCCGGGGCGGCGCGCCGCCCGCGCCAGAGCGGGGGACAGGCGCAGGTCACCTCCGAGCGCAGCGTCCGGATAACCGACGGCCATCGGCAGGATTTCGGTGCCGCCCGCGCGGAGCGCATCGTCCAGACCAGTGGTGTCGACCTGGTCCGCCCGGAGCGTGACGTCCTGCCAGCTCGTGTCGGCGTCGACCGGCTCGACCGGAACGGCGGCGACGTAGGTCCCGGCGCCGGGGCGCGTGGTGATGGTTCCATCTGCGCTCAGCACGGTGAGCGCGAGCTGCACGGTGGTGGCACTGACGCCGAGCCGGCGTACCAGTTCCCGCGTGCTCGGCAGCTTGGCGCCGGGCGGTGCCCCGGCCGCGCCGGCCACGATCTGTCGCGTCACGCGCTCGACACTGCTATCGTTGGACATGAGACCTGATGATAGCGCTACCCATTCCGACGCACATGCGCTACCCCGCCCGGAGGAACGCGCCACCGGCGGCGAGAGCGTCCGCCGCGGGATGGCCGAGATGCTCAGGGGCGGCGTGATCATGGACGTCGTCACCGCAGAGCAGGCCAGGATCGCCGAGGACGCCGGTGCCGTCGCAGTGATGGCGCTGGAACGGGTGCCGGCCGACATCCGTGCCCAGGGCGGCGTTTCGCGGATGAGTGATCCCGACATGATCGACTCCATCATCGCGGCCGTCTCGATCCCGGTGATGGCCAAGGTCAGGATCGGGCACTTCGTCGAGGCGCAGGTGCTCCAGTCGCTGGGTGTCGACTTCATCGACGAATCAGAGGTCCTCACCCCCGCCGACTACGCCCACCACATCGACAAGCGTTTGTTCACCGTGCCTTTCGTCTGCGGGGCCACCAACCTCGGTGAAGCGCTCCGTCGCATCTCCGAAGGTGCCTCGATGATCAGGTCCAAGGGCGAAGCCGGTACCGGCGACGTCTCCAACGCAACGACGCACATGCGCCGGATCAACGGCGAGATCCGCCGGTTGAGCAGCCTCGCGCCGGACGAGTTGTACGCCGCGGCCAAGGAATTGCAGGCCCCGTTCGACCTGGTCTCCGAGGTGGCAGCTGCCGGCGCGCTACCGGTCGTGCTGTTCACCGCCGGGGGGATCGCCACACCGGCCGACGCCGCCATGATGATGCAGCTGGGGGCGCAGGGCGTGTTCGTCGGATCCGGCATCTTCAAGTCGGGCAACCCGGCCGCGCGCGCCGAGGCGATCGTCAGCGCCACCACCTTCTTCGACGATCCGTCCGTCATCGCCAAGGTGTCCCGCGGGCTCGGGGAGGCCATGGTCGGCATCAACGTCGACGACATCCCGGTCCCGCACCGGCTCGCCGAACGCGGCTGGTGAAAACTCCTGCCCCGCTGGTAGGAGTGCTCGCCCTCCAGGGCGGCGTCGAACCACACCTGCGGGCTCTGGCGGAACTGGGGGCGCGGACGCGCCGGGTCCGCCGGACCTCCGAACTCGACGACCTGGACGGGATAGTCATCCCGGGCGGCGAGTCGACGACGATCCTGCGACTGCTCGACGTGTTCGAACTCCGAGCTGCGCTGGCTGATCGAATGGCCGGCGGGCTGGCGGTCTACGGATCCTGCGCCGGCATGGTGGTCCTGGCCAAGGAGGTGATCGACGGGCGTCCTGACCAGGTACCTCTCGGCGCGATCGACGCCACCGTGCGCCGCAACGCCTTCGGTCGTCAGCGGGAGTCCTTCGAATGTGATCTGGACGTCGCCGGACTGGCCGGGCCGCCACTGCACGCGAACTTCATCCGTGCACCCCGGCTGGAGCGGGTCGGGCCAGGGGTCCAGGTGCTGGCCCGCATCGACGGCCAGGTCGTGGCCGCCCGCCAGAACCGGGTACTGGTGACCTCGTTCCACCCCGAGGTCACCGCGGATCCGCGGGTGCATGCCCTGTTCCTGGCCATGACCCGCGAACGCTCGTCGTAGCCGACTGGCGTCCGTTTCCAGCGCCCGCCGCGCTTTTCCAGCGCCCGTCACTATGCAGCCGGCTCTCCGTCTTGCATCGTTTCGGAAAGGGGGGAGCGGCACCGAGGGAGTAGACAGACGGGTGGTGACCGGTCACCAGCCAAGAGGAGGCCTGATGGAACCGGAGACGATGGGCGCAAAGCTGCACGAGTTCTCCGAGCGTCAGCGTGACGGCCAGGCCCTGACGGCCTCCGAACTGGAGGGGCTTCTGGAACAGCTGCACGGTCTGGCGTCCGACGTGCACGGTCTGCCCCACGGTGACCAGCAGGCCAGCACGGCCAAGATCGACGAACTCCGGAAGCAGTACACGGACTGGTACGACGCGGCCGTGGAGCAGGAGAGGACCTCCCGTCCGGTGCAGACCCTTCCCGCGCTGGAGGACGAGTACTGCGAGTACCGGGAGCAGTGGCTCGAGGCCGAGGCCGACGCCGATCGTCGCAGTGCCCTCGAGGCCGAGATCATCGACTGCCTGGCCCGGGTCGACGCCAAACCCGACAGCGACCAGGTGGCGTCCCGGATTCGATCCTTCCTGACGGACGAGGCCGGTCTGGAGGGCTTCTGACCGCCGTCTCGTCTCCCGCGTGCAGCTCGGACGAGGTCAGGTGGGCGTTCGGTCTGCAGGTGCGCTGCGATAGATACATCACATCGCATTGACGTTCCGTGTCGAGGGTTACGGGTAAATTGAGAAGCTAGCCCACTTGTGTTCGCCGCCCGCTGTCATGAGCTCTCGGTATCGGTGGGGACAGATGACGCACAGGATCGTTCGCGGGTAGCGGATCGGCTGGTGTGCAGCCGCGAGAAGGGTTTCCATGGGCCGCAATGCCATTCACCGGTTCGGCAACACGTCGGTGCTCTCCGTCTGTGCCATCGAGGCGCCAAGAGTCATCACCTCGGCGGAGATCGACGAGCGCCTGAGCGCGGTCTACCAGCGGGTAGGTCTGCGGGCGGGCATGTTCGAGCGGCTGGCCGGCATCTCCGAACGTCGATGGTGGGATCGCGGGACCTCCTTTGCCGACGGCGCCGCGATGGCCGGGGCGAAGGCGATGGCAGAGGCCGGCATCCAGCCGCGGGACATCGGTCTGATGATCAACACCTCGGTGAGCCGCGCCCACCTGGAACCGTCCACGGCGGCCGGTGTGCACCATGCGCTGAACCTGCCGACCTCCTGCATGAACCTCGACGTCACCAACGCCTGTCTGGGTTTCGTCAACGGCATGCAGCTGGCCGCGGCGATGCTGGAAAACGGCCAGATCGACTACGCGCTGGTCGTCAACGGCGAGGATGCGCAGGAGATCCACGAAGCGACCATCGCCCGCCTGCACCACGGCGGCGGGGACGCGAAGCAGGTCTTCAGCCAGTTCGCCTCGCTGACTCTCGGGTCCGGCGCGGCGGCCATGGTGCTCGGACGCAGCGACGCGCATCCCGAAGGTCATCGATTCCTGGGCGGGGCGACCCGGGCGAGCACGGAACACAATCAGCTCTGCGTGGGCGACATGGACGACATGCGTACCGACAGTGCCGGCCTGATGAACGCCGGGTTGGCGCTGACCAAGAGCCTCTGGACGGAGTCCGCCGCCGACTTCGGCTGGGATCGCGGGATGGACCGCTACGTCATGCACCAGGTCAGCAACGTGCACACCAAGGCCATCAGCAAACTGCTGGATCTGGACCCGGAGAAGATCCCGATCACCTTCCCGACCCGGGGCAACCTGGGGCCCGCCGCCATCCCGTTCACCCTTGCCGGGATCAGCGGTGAACTGGCCGAGGGTGAACGCGTGCTGCTGATGGGGATCGGGTCGGGGCTCAACGCCTCCCTCTCCGAGATCCTCTGGTGAATCGGCGGTTCTCCGAGTCTGCGTCGAAGCCGCCGCCGGGACTCCCGGGTCTCGATCCGTCCTGGTCGCGACTGGTGTCGGCGGCTGACCAGGATGGCGTCCAACGAACCTTCCACGTCCTGGATTCCTGGGCGGATCGCGCTCCCGAGGACGAACCGGAACTCACCCTGCTCTGCGTGCACGGAAATCCGACCTGGAGCTACCTGTGGCGCCGTCTGCTGGCGGCCGCGCCGGCGCAGTGGCGGGTGGTCGCCCCGGATCATCTGGGCATGGGCTACTCCGAGAGAATCGATCGGCCGCGCGTGCTGGCGCAGCGGATCCAGGACCTCGGACGCCTGACCGCGGCGATGTCCATCACCGGTCCGGTGGTGACCGTTGCGCACGACTGGGGCGGGATCATCTCCCTGGGCTGGGCCCAGCTCCACCGCGCACAGCTGCGCGGCATCGTGCTGACCAATACGGCGGTGCATCTGCCGGAGACCTCCCGTGGCCCGGTGCTGATCCGGATGGCCCACGTCCGCTGGCTCAACCGGCTGGCCTGCCACTGGACGCCGCTGTTCGTCCGGACGACCACGTCGCTGACCTGGCCACGCCTTCCCGAGGCGGTGCGGGACGCCTTCGCCGCGCCTTACGGCACCCGCGCCCGACGCGCTGCCGTCGCCGACTTCGTACTCGACATCCCTTTTGCCGCTGAGCATCCGAGCCACCAGGCCGTCGAGGCCATCGCCTCGGCCATGCCCGCGATGGACGTCCCCGCGTTGCTTCTCTGGGGTCCACGTGATCCGGTCTTCGGCGAGATCTTCCTGCGTGACATCCAGGAGCGCCTGCCGCAGTCCGTGCTGCACCGCTTCGAGAAGGCCAGCCATCTGGTGCCCGAGGATGCGCCCGGTCATGCAGATGCCGTGCTCGACTGGGTCGGGCAGCTCGCGTCGGTGTCCGCCCCGGAGGAATCCGCCCTGACCGACGGCGCTGTGACCGGTGCGTCGGCCGTGGGTGGCGCGGCGTTCGGTGGTGCGGCGTTCGGTGGTGCGCCGGGAGATGCTGCCGCAGCCGGTGTCTCGGCGTTGGCCGCCCTGGACGAGCGTGCGGGTGACCTCGGGGTCGCAGTCGACGAGGTGGGTGGCGCGAGCATCTCCTGGGCCCAGCTGCACGCGCGGGTGTCTTCCATCGGCGCCGGCATGGCGGCGGCCGGTATCGGTCCGGGCGTCAGGGTGGCGCTGCTGGTGCCGCCGTCCATCGAGCTGACCGTGGCGCTCTACGCCGTCTGGCGCGCGGGCGGCGTGATCGTGGTGGCCGATCGCGGGCTCGGCCTCCGGGGCATGGGACGGGCACTGCGCAGTGCCCGGATCGACTTCCTGATCGCCGATCGCGCAGGACTGGTGGCGTCCCGTCCGATGCGGCTGCCGGGTGCTCGAATCGCGGTCCGGGACATGTCCACCGCGATGATGGCGCGGACCGGCGTGGAATTCTGCCTGCCCGGGCTCGGTCGCTCCGGTGCCGGGCTCGACGTTCCGGCGGAGTCGGCTCCCGGCGACGAGGCGGCCGTGCTGTTCACCTCGGGTGCTACCGGTCCGGCCAAGGGCGTGCTCTACCGGCAGCGCCAGGTCCGGGCCCAGTTGGACCTGGTGACCAAGGCCTACGCGTTGACGTCCGCCGATCGGCTGGTGGCCGCCTTCGCTCCGTTCGCGCTGTTCGGCCCCGCGCTCGGAATCCGTTCCGCAGTACCGGATGTCGACGTCACCAAACCGAGCACCCTGACCGCGGCCGCCCTTGCGGACGCGGCCGTCGCGGTGGGGGCCACCGTCGTGTTCGCGTCGCCCGCCGCCCTGCGCAACGTGCTGTCCACCGCTGGAGCGTTGACGGCGGCGCACCGAACGGCGCTGGGCCGCATCCGCCTGCTGGCCAGTTTCGGCGCCCCGATACCTCCCCATCTGCTGCGGGAACTGGGCGCGCTGATGCCCTCCGCCTCGATGCACACCCCGTACGGGATGACGGAAGCCTTTCCACTGACCGATATCTCGCTCGCCCAGATCGAAGCGGCCGGTCACGGCGACGGCGTGTGCGTCGGCCGTGCGTTGCCGGGTGTGGAGCTGCAGATCGCGCCATTGGGGCCGGACGGCACGCCATCCGGCCGATTCTCCGGGGGGCCGGGGATCAGCGGAGAGGTCTGGGCGCTGGCACCGCACCTGCGTGACCGCTACGACACCCTGTGGTTGCAGAACCGGGCCGCCGCAGCGCATCCCGGGTGGCATCGAACCGGGGACGTCGGGTATCTCGACGACGACGGGCGTCTGTGGATCCAGGGGCGGCTCGAGCACGTCATCAGCACCGCTGACGGCCCCGTGACGCCGGTCGGCATCGAGCAGCGGGTCGAGTCCCGCCTCAAGGCGTTGGCGCCCGAGGACGATCGCGGAGTCGCCACCGTGGGGGTCGGCCCGGCCGGGATCCAGCAGGTGGTGGTCGTCGTCACCGGTGGGGGCGGTCCGTTGGCCCCGGCGGCGCTGACCGACACGGTGCGATCTGCGTCCGGTACCCGGATCGCCGCCGTGCTGGTGACGAAGGCCCTACCGCTGGACATCCGCCACAACTCCAAGATCGATCGCACTGCGGTCGCCGCCTGGGCGAGTCGGGTGCTGGCCGGCGGATGAGGGTCCTGCTGACCGGCGCCGGCGGCATGATGGGCGGTGCCACCGCGCAGGCTCTCGCCGCCCGCGGCGACGACGTCACGGTGCTGCAGCGCCGCCCGGCCCGTCTGGGTCTTCGCGAGGTGCTCGGCGACATCGCAGATCTCGACGTGGTGCGTCGAGCGGCGCGGGGACAGGACGTGGTGGTGCACGCGGCGGCCAAGGTCGACGTCTTCGGACGTTGGGCCGACTTCCGGCGGACCAACGTGGAAGGCACGGCCTGCGTGGTGGAGGCCTGCCGCGCCGAGGGGGTGGGCCGACTGGTCAACGTCTCGTCCCCGTCGGTGGCCCATGCGGGGCACGCGCTGATCGGGGTCGGCGCCGGTCCCGCCGATCCCGGGGCCGCCCGGGGTGACTACGCGCGCTCGAAGGCGATGGCCGAGGAACTGGCGCTGGCCGCCGACCGGCCGGATCTTGCCGTCCTGTGCATCCGTCCGCACCTGGTGTGGGGCGCTGCGGACAGCCAACTCGTCCAGCCCGTCATCGAGCGGGCACGGGCCGGCCGGCTGCCGTTGATCGGCGACGGGACGGCGTTGGTGGACACCACCTACGTCGACAACGCGGTCGGCGCCCTGTTGGCCGCCGTCGACGCCTGCGGCCCGGTGCACGGCCAGTCGTTCGTCGTGACGAACGGGGAGCCGCGGCCGGTCGGCGAGATCATCCGGCGGGTGTGCAGGGCCGCCGGTGTGGCGGGCCCCCGCGGTCGGTTGCCACTCGGCCTCGCCGTCGGGGCCGGGGCGGCCGTCGAGAGCCTCTGGCGGCTGACGGGTCGTACCGGTCGACCGCCGATGACCAGGTTCCTCGCCGAGCAACTCGGCACCGCCCACTGGTTCGACCAGCGCCGGACCCGTGAAGCATTGAGCTGGACCCCGCTCGTCGATCTGGAGCAGGGCTTCGAGTTGTTGCGCCAAGGCCTCCAGCCCTGACCCCTCCCCACCTGCCCCCTCCCCGGCATGGATCAACTTCGCACGCATGGACGAAAGTGACGACTCCTGTCACTCCAGTCCCAAATGGAGGATGTTGATCCATGCAGCATGCGCCGGGCGCTGATGCATGCCCCCTGGGTGCCCGGGCGGATCAGATCAGGCCGAGACCCTTGACGGCGTCGCGCTCCTCGACGAGCTCGGCGATCGACTTGTCGATGCGCCCACGGGAGAACGCGTCGAACTCCAGGCCCTGGACGATCTTCCAGGCGCCGTCCTCGGCGGTGACCGGGAACCCGGCCATCAGACCCTCGGGAACACCGTAGGAACCGTCGGACGGCACACCGGCACTGGTCCAGTCGTCGGCCGGGGTGCCGTGCACCCAGGTGTGGACGTGTTCCACCGCCGCATTGGCGGCCGAGGCCGCGGAGGACGCACCGTTGCGAGCAGCGATGATGGCGGCGCCGCGCTTGGCGACGGTCGGGATGAAGGTCTCCTCCATCCAGGCCTGCTCCACCTGCTCGGCGACCGGCCTGCCGCCGACCATCGCGTGGAAGAGGTCCGGGTACTGGGTCACCGAATGGTTGCCCCAGATCGTCATCTTGGTGACGTCGTCGACCGAGACCCCCAGCTTGGTGGCCACCTGGGACACCGCACGGTTGTGGTCGAGCCGCATCATCGCGGAGAAGCGCTCGGCCGGGATGTCCGGGGCGTGCGAACGCGCGATCAGGGAGTTGGTGTTGGCGGGATTGCCGACCACCAGCACCTTGATGTCGTCGGCGGCGCCTGCGTTGAGGGCCTCGCCCTGGGGTTTGAAGATGCCGCCGTTGGCGGCGAGGAGGTCGCTGCGCTCCATGCCCGGACCACGAGGCCGGGCCCCCACCAGCAGGGCGATCGAGGTGCCGTCGAACGCCGTCTTGGCACTGTCGGTGATCTCGACGCCGGCCAGCAACGGGAACGCGCAGTCGTCCAGCTCCATCGCGGTGCCCTCGGCGGCCTTCAGTGCGGGAGTGATCTCCAGCAGGCTCAGCTTGACCGGGGTGTCGGGGCCGAGCATCGCGCCGGATGCGATCCGGAACAACAATGCGTAACCGATCTGACCGGCACCACCGGTGACGGTGATCTTGACTGGGGTCTTGCTCATGACTGGTTCTCCTCCTTGAGGACCGGATGGTGGTGACCGCTCGAGCGATCACCCTGACACGACTTCGAGCAGCGGTGCATCTGCGGCTCCAGCATTTCAGTTCCCCGGCGCGCCGCCTCGCGCTCCGGAGTGTCTGCTCCGTCACGTGAGGACCGGCAGCCGGGTCCGGCGGCTGTCCTCAGGACGCGTCGATCCTGACGGTGCCCGCGGGTAGTCGGCTCGCAGATCCCTTGTCCAGCAAGAACAGTGTGCGCAATCGACCCACCGCACCGGCCACCGGGAGATCCGCCTCGGCGGCGCCGCCCAAGGCGCGTTCCACCGCCTCGGCCTTGCCGTCCCCTCCCGTGATGATCCACACCTCGTCAGCACTCCGGATGGTCGGGAGGGTCAGCGAGATGCGGGTCGGCGGCGGTTTCGGGCAGTCGCGGACCGCGACCACGGTGCGTGCCGTCTCCAGGACCGCGGGGGAGTCCGGGAAGATCGACGCGACGTGACCTTCGGGCCCCATCCCGAGCATCATCACGTCGAAGGTGACGCCCTCACCGAGAACGGCGGCGTAGGCGGCCGCGGCGCGGTCGACGTCGTCACCGAATTCGCCGTCGGAGGCGGCCATCGCGTGCACCCTGCCCGGGTCGAGCGGGACGTGGTCCAGAAGCGCGTCGCGAGCCTGCTTCTCGTTCCGCTCCGGATCGTCGAGGGCGATGAAACGTTCGTCCCCCCAGAACAGTTCCACGCGCTGCCAGTCGATCGCGGCCCTGGCCGGCGAGGTGTTCAGAGCGGCCAGCAGACCGATGCCGGAACCACCGCCTGTCAACCCGATCCGCGGGATCCGGCCGGCCGCCTGCAGCTCGATCAGCTTGGCGGCCAGTCGCGCGCCGGTGGCGGAGGCCAACTGGTCGCCATCCGAGTGCACGATCACCTCGGCCCCGCTCACTTGACGGCCTTGGCCGGCCTGGCGGGCTTGGTGGCTGCCGGCACCTTGGTGCGGCTGCTCGGTGCCCGCGCCGGAGCGGCCGCCGGGTCCGGCTGCTTGCCGGTCGTCTTCCCGGCCGTCTTCGTGGTCCCTGTGGTCTGCGCGGTCGATCCCTTCCGCGTGATCGCCGTCTTCCGGACGGCCGCGGTCTTCCGGACGGCCGCGGTCTTCCGGACGGCCGCGCCCTTCTCGACGGCCGCCGTCTTCCCGACCGCGGCACCCTTGCGGACTGCAGCTGTCGTCGGTTCGGCGGGCGGCGCCACCGTCCCGCCCTCCAACACCGGATCCGGCGTCGAGGTCGCTTCGGACACCGACCTCGAGGCGGCCGGCCGCGCGACCGGCGCTCTTCCGGACGACGGCTTCGCCACCGTGCCCTTCGACGCCGGCGCGGTGATCCCGGCAGCGGCCGCGGCCTTGCGCACCGCAGGCCGCGCCCGCACCGTGGCCGGCGCCCTGGTCACCGTCGCCGCCTCGGCTGCGGCATGCCTGGCAACCAGGTCCAGGCCCTTGGACAGCACCTCGGAGTAGACCTCGTCGGCATCCAGACGCCGGAGTTCCTCGGCGATGCAGTCCCGCAGGATGCGGCGGGGGAGGGTCAGCTGGCGCGGGGCCTGGTTGGTGACGGACAGCGTCGCGGTGACGCCCTCCGGACGGACCAGGCTGATCTCACCCGACCGACGGATCAGGGTGACCGCGCGCAGACCACTGCCGGCCCGATCCACCTTGATCCGTTTCACCGGGCACTTCAGTTGCAGCGCTAGCCATCCGGCCAGCAGGTCGGCGGAAGCCGAGTCCGAGGCCCCGGCCACGGTGGCCTCGGTGATCCGCTCGTGCGGCGGCTGGTCGAGGGCCGCGGCCAGCAACCCGCGCCAGTTGGTCAGGCGGGTCCAGGCCAGGTCGGTGTCGCCCGGCTGGTAGGTCAGGCGGCGTCCTGCCAATGCGGCGATCGGCCGCCGGCCGGCGGCCGAATCGGTGATGCGGCGCTGGGCGAGGGTGCCGATCGGGTCGTCGGCGGGGATCTCCGGCGACTCGCCCGGCCACCACGCCACCACCGGCGCGTCGGCCAGCAGCAACGGGATCACCACGGCGGCGCCGTGATCGGCGAGCGACCCGTACAGACGCAGCACGATCACCTCGCTGGCGCCGGCATCACCGCCGACCCGGATCTGGGCGTCCAGCCGGGCGGCGCCGCGGCGCGAGCCGCGGGCCACCACGATCACCCGGCAGGGGTGCTCGAAGGAGGCGCCGTTGGCGGCCGCGATCGGGTCCTCTGACGAGTCCTCGTCGGTGATGATGACCAGGGTCAGCACCCGGCCCTGGGCGTTCGCACCACCCTTCTCGCGCATGTCGATCATCTTCTTGTTGATGGCCGACGAGGTGGTGGATGGCAGGTCGATGATCAATGCCGGCCGCCTTTCTCTTGCAGGGATGGCGCGGTGGAGAAGGTCACGGGCGTCGCCAGGTCCGACCGTCGCGGGCCATCATGGCGTCTGCGGAAGCCGGTCCCCACGTCCCAGAGGAGTAGGGCTCCGGCTGCGCCGCCGAACGCGACCAGTACTTCTCGATCGGGTCCAGGATCTCCCAGGAGAGCTCGACCTCCTCGTCCTGCGGGAACAGCGAGGGCTCGCCCAGCAGGACGTCCAGGATCAGCCGCTCGTAGGCCTCCGGGGACGCCTCGGTGAACGACTGTCCGTAGGAGAAGTCCATGCTGACGTCCCGGACCTCCATCACCGGACCTGGCACCTTGGAACCGAACCGGATCGTCACGCCCTCGTCCGGCTGCACCCGGATGACCAGTGCGTTGGCACCCAGCGCCTCGGTGTCGGTGTGCGAGAACGGAAGGTGCGGTGCGCGTTTGAAGATCACGGCGATCTCGGTGACGCGTTTGCCGAGGCGTTTACCGGTCCGCAGATAGAACGGCACCCCGGCCCAGCGCCGGGTGTCCACGAGAAGCTTGACGGCGGCGTAGGTCTCGGTGCTGGAGGTCGGAGAGATCCCGTCCTCCTCCAGGTACCCGGCGACCTTGCTGCCGCCCTGCCAACCACTGGCGTACTGACCGCGTGCGCTGCCCTGCGACAGGTCGTCCGGGAGCCGCACGGCCGACAGCACCTTGATCTTCTCGGTGCGAAGTTGCTTGGGGGAGAAGGACACCGGCTCCTCCATCGCCGTGAGGGCGAGCAGTTGGATCAGGTGGTTCTGGATGACATCCCGTGCCGCGCCGATGCCGTCGTAGTAGCCGGCCCGACCGCCGACGCCGATGTCCTCGGCCATGGTGATCTGCACGTGGTCGACGTAGTTGGAATTCCAGATCGGCTCGTACAGCTGGTTTGCGAAGCGCAGTGCGAGCAGGTTCTGCACCGTCTCCTTGCCCAGGTAGTGGTCGATCCGGAAGACGGCCTCCGTCGGGAACACCTCGTTGACGAGCTGGTTGAGCTCCTGCGCCGAGGTCAGGTCGTGACCGAACGGCTTCTCGATGACGACGCGTCGCCATTCGTCGCCGTGCGGGTCGGCCATCCCCGATCGGCGCAGTTGCTGCAGGACGGTGGGGAAGGCCCCCGGCGGGATGGAGAAGTAGAACGCGTGGTTGCCGCCGGTCCCGCGGACCCGGTCGAGGTCGGCGAGGGTCGCCGCGAGCGCGTCGAACGCATCGTCGTCGTCGAACGTGCCGGAGACGAAGCGGAAACCCTCGGCGAGATGGCGCCAGACCTCTTCGGAGAACGGTGTCCGCGCGTACTGCCGCACCGAGTCGTGGACGACCTGGGCGAAATCCTCGTTGGCCCAGTCGCGTCGGGCGAAGCCGACCAGGGCGAAGCCGGGCGGCAGCAGACCGCGGTTGGCCAGGTCGTAGATGGCCGGCATCAGCTTCTTGCGCGAGAGGTCGCCGGTGACCCCGAAGATGACGATCCCGGACGGTCCGGCGATGCGCGGGAGTCTCTTGTCCCGGGGATCGCGGAGCGGGTTGACGTAGCTGCTCGTCATGGGGTGACGGGTTTCCTTCCCGGAAGAGAACCCACCTCGGTGGGCGAACGCGGGGTGGGCGGGCAGGGTGCGCCGACGGGGTGGGCGACCAGGGTGTTTCAGCGACAGTGGTTCCGCTGTCGCCCCCGACCGGCCGACGACGCGCGTGCATCGCCGGCCGGTCAGGTGGGCTCAGCCCGCCAGGGCCTTGGCGACGGTGGCCTGCAGCTCTTCCCAGGACTTGACGAACTTGTCGACACCCTCGGTCTCGAGCACGTCGAAGACGTCCTTCAGGTCCACGCCCACCGCCTCCAGTGCGCTGAACGTGGACGACGCGGCGCCGTAGGTGCCCTCGATGGTGTTGCCCCGGATGACGCCGTGGTCGGCGACCGCGTCGATGGTCTTCTCCGGAGCGGTGTTCACCGTGTGGGGTGCGACGAGCTCGACCACGTACTGGGTGTCGTCGTAGCTCGGGTCCTTGACGCCGGTGGAGGCCCACAGCGGTCGCTGGGCGTTCGCACCGGCGGCCGCCAGTGCCTCCCACCGCTCTCCGGCGAACTTCTGCTCGAAGAGCTGGTACGCCAGCCGGGCGTTGGCGATGGCGGCCTTGCCCTTGAGCGAGGCCGCCTCCGGCGAACCGATCTTGGCCAGGCGGGCATCGATCTCGGTGTCCACCCGGGAGACGAAGAACGAGGCGACGGAGTGGATCCGCGACAGGTCGTGCCCGTTGGCCCTGGCCTGCTCGAGTCCCGCGACGAACGCATCGATGACGCCCTCGTAGCGCTCCAGCGAGAAGATCAGCGTCACGTTGACGCTGATGCCCTCGGCCAGCGTCTGGGTGATCGCCGGCAGGCCGGCCAGGGTGGCCGGGATCTTGATCAGCACGTTGGGCCGGTCGACGATCTTGTACAGCTCCTTGGCCTGCGCCACGGTCCCTCCGGTGTCGTGCGCCAGGCCCGGCTCGACCTCGATCGACACCCGGCCGTCTGCGCCGCCGGTGGACTGGTACAGCCCCGCGAACAGGTCGCAGGCGTCGCGGACGTCGTCGGTCGTCATCGCCCGCACCGCGTCGTCGACGCCCGTACCGCGCGAGGCAAGCTCGGTGGCCTGTTCCTGGTAGGACTCGCCGTTGGCCAGTGCTGCGGCGAAGATCGACGGGTTGGTGGTCACGCCGACGATGTGCTTGGTGGTGATCAGCTCGGCCAGGTTGCCGCCGTGCAGACGCTGGCGGGACAGATCGTCCAGCCAGAGGGAGACACCGGCGGCGGAGAGATCAGCGAGTGGATCGGACATGATTCTCAGCTTCTTTCTTGGATGTGGCGGGGAACGTCACGCTTGCGCGCGACATCGGGTCGACTACTTGGAATCGAGATCGACGCCGGCGTCCTCGAGGGACGTGGTGCCGTGCGAGACGGTGTCGGGTGTGTTCGCCGCGGCCAGTGACTCCTTGGCGGCCGCGACCGTGGCCTCCGGGGTGATCCCGAACTCGCGGTAGAGGGTTGCGGCGTCGGCGGAGGCGCCGTAGTGCTCGAGCGAGACCGGCCGGCCCTGGCTGCCGATCCAGCGCCACCACGGCTGGGCGATGGCGGCTTCCACCGACACCCGCGCCGTGACGGCCTTCGGCAGGACACGCTCGATGTAGGCCTGGTCCTGCGCCTCGAACCAGTCCAGGCACGGCATGGAGACCACCCGGGTGCCGATGCCTTCGGCGTGCAGCGTCGCGCGCGCGGCCAGGGCGATCTGGACCTCGGAACCCGAGGCGATGATGATCACCTTCAGATCGCCGTCCGCGTCGGCCAGGACGTAACCGCCCTTGGCGACGCCCTCGGCGCTCGTACCGGCCAGGGTCGGGACGTTCTGCCGGGTCAGGGCGAGGCCGACCGGTCCGGTGTTCCAGGTGCTCTGCTTCTCCAGGATCGCCTGCCACCCGAAGGCCGTCTCGTTGGCGTCCGCGGGGCGGAGGATGGCGAGCCCGGGAATCGCGCGCAGGGCGGCGAGGTGCTCGACCGGCTGATGGGTCGGTCCGTCCTCACCGAGCCCGATGGAGTCGTGTGTCCAGACGTAGGTGACGGGCGCACCCATCACGGCCGCGAGACGGACGGCGCCACGCATGTAGTCGGAGAACTGCATGAACGTCCCGCCGTAGGGCCGGGTGGGTCCGTGCAGCGCGATGCCGGAGAGGATCGCTCCCATCGCGTGCTCGCGGATCCCGAAGTGCAGGGTCCGGCCGTACGGCTGGGCCTTCCACTCGCCGGTGGCCGCGGCCGACGGTCCGAAGGAGTCGGCGCCCTTCATCGTGGTGTTGTTGGACTCGGCCAGATCGGCGGAGCCGCCCCACAACTCGGGCAGGACGTCGGCGATGCCGGTGAGCACCGCGCCGGACGCCGCGCGGGTGGCGATGCCCTTGGGGTCGACCGGCCAGCTCGGGAGCGAGTCCTTCCAGCCGTCCGGAAGGGCGCGTGCGACGAGCCGGTCGAACAGGGCCTTGTGATCAGGGTTGGCCGCGGCCCACTCGTCGAAACCCCTCTGCCACTTGGCTTTCGTCTCCGCCCCGCGGTCCAGGGCCAGCCGGGTGTGCTTGATCACCGTGTCGTCGACCTCGAAGGACTTGTCCGGGTCGAAGCCCAAAATGGTCTTGACGGCGGCAACCTCGTCGGCCCCCAGGGCCGAACCGTGGATCTTGCCGGTGTTCATCTTGTTCGGCGCCGGGAACCCGATCACCGTGTGGAGCTGGATGAAGGAGGGCCGGTCGGTGACCGCCTTGGCGTTCTCGATCGCCGCCAGGATGCCGCTGACGTTCTCGCCGCCCTCGACCTTCTGGACGTGCCAGCCGTAGGCCTCGTAGCGGGCCGCGACGTCCTCGGACAGGGCGATGTTCGTGTCGTCCTCGATGGAGATCTGGTTGTGGTCGTAGAACACGATGAGGTTGCCGAGCTGCTGGCGTCCGGCGATGGAAGACGCCTCGGAGCTGACGCCCTCCTCGATGTCACCGTCGGAGGAGATGACGTAGATGTAGTGGTCGAACGGGCTCTGGCCGGGGGCGGCGGCGGGGTCGAACAGTCCGCGCTCCCGACGCGAGGCCATCGCCATCCCGACGGCGGATGCCAGGCCCTGGCCCAGTGGCCCGGTGGTGATCTCGACACCTTTGGTGTGATGCACCTCGGGATGCCCCGGGGTCAGCGAGCCCCAGGTCCGCAGCGCTTCGAGGTCGACGAGTTCCAGCCCGAACCCGGCCAGGTACAGCTGGATGTACAGGGTCAGGCTGGTGTGGCCGCAGGAGAGCACGAAACGGTCGCGCCCGGTCCAGTCCGGGTCGGCCGGGTCGTGCTTCATCACCTTCTGGAAGAGGGTGTAGGCCAGGGGCGCGAGACTCATCGCGGTACCGGGATGCCCGTTGCCGACCTTCTGGACGGAATCGGCGGCGAGCACCCTTGCGGTGTCGACGGCCCGCTTGTCCAGCTCGGACCAATCGTCGGGGACGTGCGCGGCGGTGAGCTCGGAAATCTGGGCGGTACTGGTCACAGGGAGCGACCTTCCTCGGCCGGGCGACCGCAGGGGCCGCGGGATCTACGCAATATTCCAGTCAAAACACTAGTACCCACGCTGCGCAGGGCTGACGCCGCGGCGGAGATCGAACCCGGCCGGCCACCCGGCCACTACGATGCAGGTGGCAGACGGCAATCTCGTCTGCGTGCCGCTCCCCGGGGTGGCGTGGGAATGACATCTGGAGGTAGGCGTTGGCGTCACGGACTTCGGCCGGCGAGTCTGCGGTGGTCGCCGAACCGGCCGCGGGCTCCCTGTCCTTCAAGGTCAAGGTCGGTGCCTACGTCGCGCTGACGAAGCCGCGCATCATCGAGCTGTTGTTGATCACCACCATCCCGGCGATGTTCGCCGCACAGCGATCCGTCCCCACCATCTGGCTCGTGCTCGCCACCCTGGTCGGTGGCACCCTCGCCGCCGGGAGCGCCAACGCGCTCAATTGCGTGGTCGATGCCGACATCGACGCTGTGATGCGCCGCACCAGAGCACGCCCGCTGGCCCGGCTCCTGATGCCGACCCGCAACGCACTGATCTTCGGCATCGCGCTCGGCGTCGCGTCCTGCGCCTTCCTGGCCTGGACCACGACCTGGCAGGCGGCCGTGCTGGCCGTCGTGGCCATCCTGTTCTACGTCTTCGTCTACTCCCTCTGGCTGAAGCGCCGGACCAGCCAGAACATCGTCTGGGGCGGTCTCGCGGGTTGCATGCCGGTGGTGATCGGATGGTCGGCCATCACGGGCGGTATCGGTTGGCCCGCGTGGGTCTTCTTCGGCGTCATCTTCTTCTGGACCCCCCCGCACACCTGGGCGCTGGCCATGCGCTACCGCGAGGACTACGCCGCGGCCGGTGTGCCCATGCTCCCGGTGGTCGCACCCGAGCGGGTCGTCGTCCGCCAGATCGTCATCTACTCCTGGGCCATGGTGGTCTGTTCACTGCTGCTGATCCCGGCCTCGTCCTGGATCTATGCCGCGGTGGCCCTGCCGGCCGGGCTGGTCTTCCTCGGCATCGCCCACATGCTGCACTTCCGGGTGCTGAAGGGTGTCCCGGCGCAGCCGATGACGCTGTTCCATCTCTCGAACCTGTACCTGACGGCCATCTCGGTCGCGTGGGCGGTCGACTCGGCCGTCGGACTGTCCGTGATCGGGTGGCCGAGATGACGGCCGCGCCCACCGAGGATTCGTCCGGGGTTCCGGTGCCGGACGTCTCGGGCTTGGCAACGCGTCTTCGTTCGTTCACCTCCGCCAACGGCGGCAGCGGCACAGCGGTGATCAACTACATGGGACGCCGCGGCGCCCGGATCGTCGTCGTGTCCGAGAACGGGCCGTTCACCGATGCGGTGGTCGGCAGCATGGAAGAGGCCGCCGCGGCCTGCGAGGTGGCTGGGATCCCCGTGGCGAATTGGGACCGGGAGCTGACCGGCAAGGTCACCGTGAGCCCGGCCGACCGCCTGCTGATGCGAGGCACCGGCCGCTGACCTGCTGCGCGTGGGCAAACCTGGATCGCGTCCGGATAGCAGCCAGCAGGCTCACCCCGTTCGTCGACTGCTGACGGGCGGGGGTCAGGTGAGCGCGTCTACCGGGCCGGAATCCGTGTTCTCGTGCTCAGCGCAACGGCCGCGGCGGTCGCCGTCAGGACGACCGCACCGAGGACGTGCGAGACGACCAACGCCTCGGGGACCCCGGTGGCGTACTGGACGAGACCGATGGCGCCCTGGGCGCCCGTCACGAGGATCAGGACGACCGTCCGCCTGACGAGTTTTCGCGGCGCCTTCACGGCCAGGAAGCCGACCGTCATCGCGATGAGCAGGCCGAAGTACAGGAACATCAGGTCGGCATGCAGCTGTGCCAGTTTCTCCACCGGGTAGTCCAGTCGGGGCGTGGACGAGTCGCCGCCGTGCGGACCGGCGGCGGTGACCAGCGTGCCGGCCATGCACAGCAGGACGAGCACACCGACGGTCGCCCAACTGAGGAGCTTGAGGGCCCGGGGGACGACATCGACTGCCGGGGCATCGGTCTCGCCGACCCTGACCAGCACGACGATGGCGACGAACAGCAGGGCCAGCGACAACAGCAGGTGGGGTGCAACGGTCCACCAGGCCAGGCCGGTCCGGACGGTGATGCCGCCCCAGACCGCCTGGACGAGCACGCCGAACGGCAGCACAGCGGCCAGCCAGGTGAGCTTGCGACGGCTCTGCGGATTGAGCAGCAGCGCCAGGAAGATGCCGAGGGAGGGGATCAGGACCGCACCGGTCAACGTCCGGTTGGTGAACTCCACGGCCTGGTGGAAGGCGGCCAGACCGGATCGGGACACCGGGACCAGTGAGCCGGGCTGGCACTGGGGCCAGGTCGGACATCCCAGCCCGGAGCCGGTGACCCGGACCGTCGCGCCGGTGACGGCGATCCCGCCGTTGGTGATGACCGCGAGCCAGGCGATGACGAGCTGCACCCGGCGGGTCGGCCAGCGGCGCCACCACGGATATCCCGGATTCCGGGCGGTGGTCTGCGGTCTGGAGTCGATGGTCACTGCCATTTGAACCACCGTACGGTGCCGCCCCACCCCACGACGACCCAGAAGACCAGGGCCAGCAGACTTGCAGCAGTTGGTGCGGCGCCGCGCTGCAGGACGTCACGCAGAGCGGTCGAAAGGGCTCCGGCCGGTGTCAGCTCACCGATCACCCGGAGCCACTGCGGTCCCTTGGTCAGCGGGATGACGACCCCGCCCACCAGCACCATCGCGAACCAGATCACGTTCGCCAGAGCCAGGACGGCCTCGGCGCGCAGGGTGCCGCCCAGCAGCAGCGCGAGCCCGATGAACGCGGCGGCGCCGAGCAGCGCGAGCAGGACCAGCCAGATCGGGTTGCCGTGCGGGTGCCACCCGAGGATGAAAGCGACGACACCCAGGACCACCCACTGCCCGACGATCACCACCAGCGCCGCCCCGCACTTGCCGGCCACCAGCAGGTTCTTGCCGACACCCGCTGCGGCCAGCCGCTTCAGCACGCCGTAGCGACGGTCGAAGCCGGTGGTGATCGCCTGCGAGGTGAAGGCCGTGGACATGATCGCCAGGGCGAGCACGCCGGGAGTCACCGTGTCGACCCTCGGGGTGGCCAGTTCGACGATGCTCACCGTGGTGAGGCCGATCAGCACCGCGAGCGGGATGATCACCGCCAGCAGGAGCTGTTCCCCGTTGCGCAGCAACATCTTCAGCTCGAGCCCGGACGCGGCCCTGACCATCCGCCAGGCCGGCGCGCGTCGTGGATCGGGGCCGAACGCACCCGGGGCGAACGGCGAACCGGGCCGCTCGGCCGCCGGCGTGATCCTGGTTTCGGGGGAATTGGTCATCCGCGTAGTTCCTTGCCGGTCAGTTCGAGGTAGACCTCGTCGAGTGATCTGGCGCCCACCTGGAGGCCCGTGGGCAGCACCCCAACCCTGGCGCAGAACGAGGTGACGGTGGCCATGGTCGACGGCACGATCTCGCCCTCCAGCAGGTAGCGGCCGGGTGTCTGCTCCACCACCACGAAACCCAGTGGAAGCGCCCGCCGCAGCAGGTCGAGGTCGAGCCCCGGGCTTGCCGTGAACCGGAGCTGCGACGAGCTCCCGCCGGTCAGCTCGGCGGGCGTGCCGTCGGCGACGCTGCGGCCGTTGTCGATGATGACGATCCGGTCGGCCAGCAGTTCGGCCTCGTCGAGCAGGTGGGTGGTGAGCAGGATCGACACCCCGTCGCTGCGCGCGGCACGCAGCAGGTCCCAGACCAGATGCCGGGCCTGCGGGTCCATCCCGGCGGTCGGCTCGTCCAGGAACAGCATCTCCGGGCGGCCGACCAGGGCCATCGCGAGGCTGAGGCGCTGGACCTGACCGCCTGACAGTCGGCGGACAGGCGTGCGCTCGGAGGACGCCAGTCCGAGGATGTCCAGCAACCACGCCGGGTCGAGTGGATTGGCCGAGCAGCTGGCCATCAGGTGGAGCATCTCACCGGTCCTGGCCGAGGCATGGGCTCCACCGGCCTGCAGCATGACGCCGATGCGAGGACGCAGGGCCGACCCCTGCCGCCACGGGTCGAGGCCGAGTACCCGGACCTGGCCGGCGTCGGCCCTGGTGAAGCCCTCGCAGATCTCGACGGTGGTCGTCTTGCCGGCGCCGTTCGGTCCGAGCAGGGCCAGCAACGATCCGCGCGCGAGCTGGAAGGACAACCCGTCGACCGCGTTGACCGACCCGAAACTTCGGTGCAGCCCCTCGACGACGATGGCTGCCGCAGGAGCCTCGTCCGGGGCGCGTCGTGCGGAATTCTCGGTCCCGGACGTGCTCGGGACGGCGGGCGTCGGTGTCACGTCTTCCGATGGTAGGGATTCGTGCCGTCGTGCGTCGTATCGAAGGCTGCCGGTGGGATGGCAATCACTGGCGCGAGGTGTCCGGTGCCGTGGAAACGGCCCTGGCCCGCTGGGCGGGCGACGTGACCGGGTGCAGCAGCCCACCGGGTGCGGGATCGGGCTGCGGCAGCCCGGACCGTCTGAGCAGCAACAGCACTCCGCCGACCACCGCGGCGGCCACCACCACGGCCTGGACGATGGTGAAGACGGGAATCGTGGACCCGTTCGGCATGATGATCACCGAGAAGAGGGTGGTCAACCAGACGGCCGCACGGCGGTACAGCGACAGACCCGTCGACGCGGCCAGTGGGAGGGCCGCCCACAGCAGGTACCACGGCTGGATGACGGGGCTCAGCAGGACAAAGGCTCCCAGCGCCAGCCCGAGGCCCTGGACGGGCTCGATCCGCCGTTGCCAGCAACGCCACATGACCAGCACGGCGAGCAGGCCGCCCACCCCGGTGCCGAGCGGTTGCATCACGTCGATGGCCCCGGCCGTGTGATCGCCCAGCCCGAGCAGGAGACCGATCTGACCGGCGCCGAACCCCAGGCTGGTCGACAGCGACAGGAACGACTGCACGCTGCCGGGCGCCGACAGCGCGTGGATCCAGCCGAGCCCGGCCCCCGCGGCCAGCGTCAGGACACCGAAGGTCGCCACGACCACCCCGGCCGACAGCCCGGCCCACCGGAACAGATCCGGCCAGCGACCGCCGGCCCGCCGGGCCAGCGCGATGGCCAGGAATGCCAGACCCATTGCCGCGGTGACCTTGATGCCGGCGGCGATCGTGATCAGGACCGTTCCGCCCACCACCCGGCCCAGGTCCCCGCCCCGGTAGCGGCCGGTCGGGCACATCGCGGACAGTCCGACCTCGAGTCCGGCCAGCATCAGGCCGATCATCAGGGCCTCGTTGTGACCGCCGGCGACGAGGTGGAACAGCAGCAGGGGGTTGAGGGCACCGAGCCACAGCGCGCTGACCGGGTCGATGCCGCAGCGGCGGGCGAGTCTGGGAAGCGCCCAGACGATCAGGGCGATGCCGATCAGTTCGACGTATCGCTGGAGCAGGACGCCGAGGATGACGTGGTTGCCGGTGACCAGTACGACGCCCTTGGCCATCAGCAGGAAGGCCGGTCCGTAGGGCGAGGAGGTGTACTGCCACCGCAGGTCTACCTGATGCGCCAGGGCGTTGCCGTCACCGAGCGCGGTGTAGGGGCCGAACTGATAGGGGTTGTCCCCGTGCACCATCATGGCGCCGACGGCCAGGTACGAGTAGACGTCCCGGGAGAAGATCGGCGGCGTCACCAGGAAGGGCACGATCCACATGGCCAGCGTGTGGGTCAGCTGGGTCCTGGAGAGCCGACGGACCCGCCCCGGAGCGGTCAGCCGGCCGACCATGAACCAGCAGAAGACCAGCAGCCCGATGCCTGAGTACGAGACGGCCAGCGCTGCCGGGCCGATGCGTGACAGCAGCCCCAGGATGCGCAGTCCGTCGACCGGGTTGGGGATCGGCGTCGCGGCGCCGTAGGAGGACGTGGAGCCCACCATCATCAGCAGCGCTCCGGCCGTCCCCCAACGCCGTAGCCGCGACAGCTGCCGGCGTTCAGTGGCGTCCAGCACCCCCGGCAACGAGCCGACGACGCTCGTCGATCCGCCGGTGGTCATCGGGGCAGTCTATGAGCCCCCCCGTCCGGCGTGGATCAACTTCCCAGGCATGGATGATCTCGACGACTCCTGTCCCTCTGGTCCCAAATGGGCCATGTTGATCCATGCAGGCCTGATCCACGCGCGCCTGATCGACGCCCACCCGGGTAGGTTCATGTAGGTAAGGCTTGCCTTGGCCCGGGTCGGCTATCTATGCTGTCCTGCTCACCTCTTTGAACTTCGGGCGGAAAAAGGTCACACTGGTGTTGTGAAAACATTTGCCGGTGTGGCGATCGATGGCCCCGTGCCGTCCGCAGACCGGCCGGATGCACCGTCAGACCGGTCGGGCGCCCCGTCGACGGAGGGCAGCGCGGAGGTACGGACCCGCGAGACCGTCGTCCGTCTGCTCCTGTCCGGTGGCCCGATGACGGCAGCGGCCCTGGCCGAACGGGTCGGTTTCTCGCCCGCGGCCATCCGCCGTCACCTGGACCAGTTGCTGGCCGAAGGTGCGATCGTCAGCCGGGAGGCCAGCACCATCGGCCGCCGGGGACGTGGACGTCCGGCCCGCACCTATCTGCTGACGGAGATCGGACGCACCCGGCTGCCCCACGCTTACGACTCGCTGGCCGTCGAGGCGCTCGAGTTCCTGGCCGATGCCGCCGGGCCGGACGCGATCACCGCCTTCGCCCGTCGCCGCGCCGAAGGCCTGGTCGACGGGGTTCGCGAACAACTCGCCGCCGCCCCCGATGTGCCGGCCAAGGCCGAGATCCTGGCCGGTGCACTCACCGCGGCCGGGTTCGCGGCATCGGTGCAGGAGGTGGGCATCGGCGAGCAGCTCTGCCAGCACCACTGCCCGGTCGCGCACGTCGCCGCCAGATTCCCGCAATTGTGCGAGGAAGAAATGACGGTGATCACCGAAGCGTTGGGTACCTATGCCCAGAGGCTCGCCACCATCGCCAGGGGCGACTCGTTCTGCACCACCTTCATCCCGGCCGCGCACCTGCGGCCGGCGACCGCACCCGCCTGAACCGTCCCACCCCGAGACACCCGTCCCATCCAGCCCGACCCGTCCCATCCAGCAGTGCAGCTCCAACGCGCAGGACCCCCGCCGACACCATTCAGCCACACCCAGCGCCACAGGGAAGGACCGTCATGACGACTGCTCCGGAACGCATTCTCGACATCGCCGAGCGCCCCGAGCTCACGCAGGAACAAGCCATCGACTCGCTCGGCCACTACGCTTTCGGCTGGTCGGACTCCGATGTCGCCGGTGCCGCCGCCAAGCGCGGGATCAACGAGGACGTCGTCCGCGACATCTCGGACAAGAAGAGCGAACCGGAATGGATGACCGACTTCCGGGTCAAGGCCCTGAAGTTGTTCGAACGCCAGCCGATGCCGACCTGGGGCGCCGATCTGTCCGGCATCCACTTCGACACCATCAAGTACTTCGTTCGCTCGGGCGAGAAGCAGGCCGCGACCTGGGAGGACCTTCCCGACGACATCAAGAACACGTACGAGAAGCTGGGCATCCCGGAGGCCGAGAAGCAGCGCCTGGTCTCGGGTGTCGCAGCCCAGTACGAGTCCGAGGTCGTCTACCACTCCATCCAGAAGGAGCTCGAGGACCAGGGCGTGATCTTCCTGGACACCGACTCCGCGCTGAAGCAGTACCCCGATCTGTTCCGCGAGTACTTCGGCAGCGTCATCCCCTCCGGCGACAACAAGTTCTCCGCGCTCAACAGCGCCGTCTGGTCCGGCGGTTCGTTCGTGTACGTCCCCAAGGGCGTGCACGTCGACATCCCGCTGCAGGCCTACTTCCGCATCAACACCGAGAACATGGGCCAGTTCGAGCGGACGCTGATCATCGTCGACGAGGACGCCTACGTGCACTACGTCGAGGGCTGCACCGCGCCGATCTACAAGTCCGATTCGCTGCACTCCGCCGTCGTCGAGATCATCGTCAAGAAGGGTGGCCGCTGCCGTTACACGACCATCCAGAACTGGTCGAACAACGTCTACAACCTGGTCACGAAGCGGGCCAAGGCCGAGGCCGGAGCGACCATGGAGTGGGTCGACGGCAACATCGGCTCCAAGGTCACCATGAAGTACCCGGCCGTCTGGATGACGGGGGAGTACGCCAAGGGCGAGGTGTTGTCGATCGCCTTCGCCGGCGAGGGCCAGCACCAGGACACCGGAGCCAAGATGCTGCACCTGGCGCCGCACACCTCGTCGAACATCATCTCGAAGTCCGTGTCCCGCGGCGGTGGCCGCACGTCCTATCGCGGACTGGTCCGGGTGAATCCCGGCTCGCACCACAGCAAGTCGACGGTCAAGTGCGACGCGCTGCTGGTCGACACCATCTCGCGCAGCGACACCTATCCGTACGTCGACGTCCGCGAGGACGACGTGTCGATGGGGCACGAGGCGACGGTGTCCAAGGTCAGCGAGGAGCAGCTGTTCTACCTGATGAGCCGCGGACTGACCGAGGACGAGGCGATGGCGATGATCGTCCGTGGCTTCATCGAGCCGATCGCCCGCGAGCTCCCGATGGAGTACGCGCTGGAACTGAACCGCCTGATCGAACTGCAGATGGAAGGGTCGGTGGGCTGAACGTGGCCACCCCAGTCGTGCAGGACCGCCCGGTACTCGGTGGCGATCATGCTGCCGAGACCGTCGTCGGAGGAAGGAATGTCGGAGTGGGCTCGCACTCGGGCCGCGTCGGATCCCTCGACCTCGCCGACCACCGGCCGATCACCGGCCGCGAAGAGGCGTGGAGGTTCACCCCGCTACGTCGCCTGCGCGGTCTGCACAGCGACGCAGCCTTCACCGGTTCCGACTTCACCATCACCGTGCAGGGTCAGGACGGCGTCACGGCCAGAACCCTGTCCGGCACGGAAGCTGCTGCGGTCAAGGGAATCTCGAAGTACCTGCCGATCGACTACGCCTCGGCGCGGACGTTCCAGGCCGCCGACTCGGTCTACCTGATCGACATCGCCCCGGAGGTCAGCACCGCAGCCCCGGTGGTCGTCACGTTCCACGGCAACTCGATCGGCGAGGCCGTTGCCGCTCATCTGGTGGTCCGCGTCGGTCATCACGCCCAGGCCCAGGTCGTGGTGGCCTACGAGGGTTCGGCGACCGTCTCCGAGAACGTCGAGATCGTCGTCGGGGAGGGCGCCAGGCTGACCTACGTCTCCGAGCAGAACTGGGCCGGCGATGCCGTTCACCTTTCGCACCACCACGTGCTGGTGGGGCGGGATGCGACGGTGAAGCATGCTGCGCTGACCTTCGGCGGGGATCTCGTGCGAGTGGTCGGGTCGGTCAGCTACGACGGTCCCGGCGGCGACGCCGAGATGCTCGGTGTCTACTTCGCCGATGCCGGTCAGCATCTCGAGCATCGCCTGTTCATGGATCACAATGCCCCGCACTGCAAGTCCCGGGTCCTCTACAAGGGTGCACTGCAAGGGAAGTCGGCGCACACGGTCTGGGTGGGCGATGTGTTGATCAGGGCCACCGCCGAGGGCACCGACACCTACGAGATGAACCGCAACCTGTTGCTGACCGAAGGCGCCCGCGCCGATTCGGTGCCGAACCTGGAGATCGAGACGGGCGAGATCGTTGGAGCCGGCCATGCCAGCGCCACCGGCCGGTTCGATGACGAGCAGCTGTTCTACCTGCTCTCCCGCGGCATCCCGGAGCCCATCGCCCGCCGCCTGGTGGTGCGTGGGTTCTTCGGTGAGGTGCTGCACCAACTCGGAGTGGAATCCGTGATCGAGCGGGCCAGCGCAACGATCGAGACCGAACTCGCCGTCATCGGCATCTAGCAGACCCCTTGTCCACGGGTCGGGTACGGCCCCTCCCTTCGCAGCAAAGATGGAGCTTGTCAACTATGTCAACACTCGAGATCCGTGACCTGCACGTGTCGGTGCAGACCGAAGACGGGCCGCAGGAGATCCTGCGCGGCGTCGACCTGACGGTCACCTCCGGTGAGACGCACGCGATCATGGGCCCCAACGGTTCCGGCAAGTCGACGTTGGCCTATTCGCTGGCCGGTCACCCCAAGTACCAGGTCACCTCCGGCACGGTCACCCTCGATGGCGAGGACGTCCTGGCCATGACGGTGGACGCACGGGCCCGCGCCGGTCTGTTCCTGGCCATGCAGTATCCCGTGGAGATTCCGGGCGTCTCGACGTCCAACTTCCTGCGCACCGCGGCCACCGCCGTTCGTGGTGAGGCCCCGCCGATCCGCAAGTGGGTCAAAGAGGTCAAGTCCGCGATGACGGACCTCGAGATCGACCCGACCTTCGCCGACCGGAACGTCAACGAGGGCTTCTCGGGCGGCGAGAAGAAGCGTCAGGAGATCCTCCAGATGTCGCTGCTCCGCCCGAAGATCGCCGTCCTGGACGAGACCGATTCCGGGCTCGACGTAGACGCACTGCGGATCGTCTCCGAAGGCGTCAACCGCTACAAGGCGTCGTCGACCGAAGGTGGCGAGGCGGTCGGCGTTCTGCTGATCACCCACTACACGCGGATCCTGCGCTACATCAAGCCCGACCACGTGCACGTGTTCGTGGCCGGCCGGATCGTCGAGTCGGGTGGACCCGATCTGGCCGACGAGCTGGAGGCCAACGGGTACGTCCGGTTCGCGGGCATCGGAGTCGGCACGGTTGGAGCAGGCACGGTCGGAGCAGGCACGGTCGGAGCAGGCGCAGTCGGAGCAGGCGCAGTGGGAGCAGGCTCGGTGTGACCGCGCTCCACGAGGTGACGGATCTGGACCGGACGGAACCGGCAGCGCCGGCCTTCGACGTCGAGGTGATCCGTGCGGACTTCCCGATCCTGTCGCGCACCGTTCGTGATGGAAAGCCGTTGGTGTATCTGGATTCCGGGGCTACGTCGCAGCGCCCGATCACCGTCATCGACGCCGAGCAGGAGTACATCACCGGGCACCACTCGGCGGTGCATCGCGGAGCGCACGCCCTGGCCGAGGAGGCCACTGACTTCTACGAGGGTGCCCGCGACCGGATCTCGGCCTTCATCGGTGCGTCACGCCCCGAAGAACTGATCTTCACCAAGAACGCCACCGAGGCCATCAACCTGGTGGCCTATTCGCTGGGCAACGCCTCGACCGGCGCTGCGGGCGCCGGTGGGGGACAGGGTGGCAGGTTCGAGGTGGGTCCCGGCGACGAGATCCTGGTCACCGAGATGGAGCATCACGCCAACCTCATCCCGTGGCAGGAACTGGCGCGCCGCACAGGAGCCACCCTGCGCTGGTTCGGGTTGACGGACGACTTCCGCCTCGACCTGTCGCAGATCAAGACCCTGATCAACAGCCGGACGAAGGTGGTCGCGTTCACGCACCAGTCCAACGTCCTCGGCACCATCAACCCGGTCGAGGTGCTGGTCGAGGCCGCCCGAGAGGTGGGAGCGCTCACCGTGCTCGACGCCTGTCAGTCCGTACCGCATTCGAGCGTCGACGTCTCGTCGCTCGGGGTGGACTTCCTGACGTTCTCCGGCCACAAGATGCTGGGCCCGTCCGGCGTGGGCGGGTTGTACGGCCGCTACGAGTTGCTCGCGGAGATGCCGCCGTTCCTCACCGGTGGATCGATGATCGAACAGGTCTTCATGGATCATTCGACCTTTGCCGCGCCGCCGGCCCGATTCGAGGCGGGGGTCCCGATGACCTCGCAGGCGGTCGGCCTCGGGGCTGCCGTCGACTACCTCGAGACGGTCGGGATGAAGGCGGTTGCCGACCACGAGGCACAGCTCACCGGCCTTGCGCTGCAGCAGTTGTCGGCCCTGCCGGGGATCCGGATCATCGGTCCGTCCGACCTCGTCGATCGTGGTGGTGCTGTCTCGTTCGTGGTGGATGGCGTCCACGCGCACGACGTCGGGCAGATTCTGGACGATTCCGGTGTTGCGGTACGTGTTGGACACCACTGCGCCTGGCCGTTGCACCGCCGCTATGGCCTGGCGGCGACCGTGCGGGCCTCGTTCGCCATCTACAACACACCGGGCGAGGTCGAGGTGCTGGTGGATGCCGTCCGCGAAGCACAGCGCTTCTTCGGTGCGCATTCTTCGGCGAAGTAAGGAGGACGGGTCATGCAGATGGAGCAGCTCTACCAGGAGATCATCCTGGATCACTACCGGGCGCCGCATCACCACGGGCTCCGCGACCCGTTCGACACCCAGGTGCATCACGTGAATCCGACCTGTGGCGACGAGATCACCCTGAGGGTCAAACTATCCGGCCGCGGCACGGATGCGGTCGTCCAGGACATCTCCTACGATGCGATGGGCTGCTCGATCTCGCAGGCCGCCACCTCGGTGATGACCGACCTGGCGATCGGCCGCACCCTGACCGACGCCCTGGCGACGCTGGACGAGTTCAACGCGATGGTGACCAGTCGTGGCAAGATCGCCGGCGACGAGGACACCCTCGGAGACGGCATCGCCTTCGCCGGCGTCTCCAAATACCCGGCGCGCGTCAAGTGCGCCCTGCTGGGCTGGATGGCATTCAAGGATGCAGCAGTACAAGCGGTCGCCTGATGCAGTCCTTGAATCGGATTCGGTTGACGCAAGGATGCAGCAGTACAAGCAGTTGCCTGATGTTTCTGCACACCGATAGGAGCGCGGCCGAATGACCGAGGCGTCGATTCAAACCCACGACCATGCCGGGCACGACCACGCCGGGCACGACCACGCCGGGCACGACCACGGGTCAGACGACCGTGTCGCTCGGGGAGCGGCCGCTCTCGACGATGCGCTGGTGGCAGTGACGGCGGCTCCGGTCGATGCCGCGTTGATCGAGGACATCGAGGAGGCGCTGCGCGACGTCGTCGATCCCGAACTGGGTGTCAACATCGTCGACCTCGGCCTGATCTACGACCTCACCGTCGATGAGGCCAAGACTCTCACCATCGACATGACGCTCACCAGCGCGGCCTGCCCGCTGACCGACATGATCGAGGACCAGGTCGCGGCGGCCATCATGGGCCCCGGCCAGGAGCTCGTCGCCGACTACAAGATCAACTGGGTCTGGCTGCCGCCGTGGGGCCCGGAGAAGATCACCGACGACGGTCGGGAGCAGCTCCGCGCCCTCGGCTTCAACATCTGACCAGCCCGCCGGGTCAACGCCCGGGTCCACGCCCGGGTCCACGCCCGTCGGCGCATACCGTTCTTCCCAACACATGTGGAAAGTCCCGTTCCCGCCTCGCAATCGGCCGGAACGGGACTTTCTGTCTGCGCCGGGCGGTCCTGTATGCGCGCACGGGTGGCGCCGGTCCATTTTGTATGCGCGGATGGACGGCCCCGCTACGCTGAAGGCCATGTCTCCGTTTGCGGGTGTCCTACCACCTCCGAGTCACTGACCGGAGCCAGGACAGTTCAGTAGCCGGCCACTCACCTCGAGAGCGCGCCGAGCCTGGTAGACGTCTGCGCTCCACCGGTGAAGATGCCCATCGTCGGCCGCTGCCCTCGGAGCCACCCCATGCTGAATCCTCTCGTTCTTCTCTCCGCTACCCGCCGTCGCACCACCACCGTGATCGGCCACCGGATGGGCCTCGTGCAGATCAGCACGGCCGCAGTGCTGTGGGGAACCACAGGAGTGGTGGTCCGCCGGTTGCACGAGTCGGCCGGCCTCGGGCCCATTGCCATCGGCTTCTATCGTCTCCTTTCAGCAGCGCTCCTGCTGCTGATCCTGTCCGGACCGAAGCTCGTGCAGGCAGGGCGGGGTCTCCGCACCCACCCCTGGTCGCTCGTCCTCGCAGGCGTCGGTCTCGGCGTCTACCAGGTGCTCTACTTCATCTCGGTCGCCGAAGTCGGAGTGGGCGTCTCCACAGTGGTGAGCCTCGGCATCGCCCCGTGCGTCACCACCGCTATCGAGGCGGTGGCCGCCCGCAGGCTGCCCAGCGTCCGAACGACGCTGGTCGTTCTGGTCGCGGTCGCGGGACTGGCTCTGGTCGCAATCTCCTCCTCCGGAGCGGCCAGCATCGCAGCACCCCGTCCGGGGCTCGGCATCCTGGCGGCCGTCGGCTCCGGTGTGAGCTACGCCCTGACGACGATCGTCAGTCGACGGGCCGCGCAGGGGATCTCGCCTCTTGTCATGACCACGACGAGCAGCGTCATCGGAGCGGTCACCCTGTTGCCCCTGGCTCTGATATCGGGCGCGGGCTTCGCCGTGACCGGCCCGGCCGTCGGCCAACTGGTCTACCTCGGCGCGGCCACGACGGTGCTGGCCTATGCGCTGTTCTACGCCGGCCTTCGATCGACGCCGAGCAGCGTGGCGTCGGTGCTCACCCTGATCGAGCCACTGACTGCAACGATCCTGGCGGTCGTCCTCCTGTCCGAGCCGCTCTCGCTCCTCACCGTCTTCGGCGGGATTTTGCTGCTGGTTTCGATCGCAGTGCTCTACCTCGCCCCGTCAGGCCGGGGATCTGCGGATGACGCAGCCGAAACCGTTCTACCCCGGTAGACTGAGTTTCTACCCAGGTAGATAGCAGCGGGATCAGCGGCGATGGATGAGGAGGGGCAGATGCCCACGCTCAACATCAAGAACCAGCGTGTCTACGAACTGGCCAAGATGCTGTCCGAGAGAACGGGGAGATCGATGACCAGTGTTATCGAAACGGCCCTGGAGCGGCAATTGGATGACATGGGAAACGATCGCAGTGGTATCGCCGACGCGCTTCATGCTCTGGCACTGGAAGCCGCGCCGCTGCTGCAGCACCTCGCACCAGATCCCTTCGCCGACCTGTACGACGAGGAAACCGGCCTACCCCGATGATCCTCGACGCTTCGGCGATCGTCGCCGTCGTCAGGTTGGAGCCCGAAGGCCGACCGTTCGAGTCTGCGATCGAACAGGCGCGTACAAATGGGCTGTCGGCAGCAACACTCCTGGAGACGTCGTTGGTGCTCGGTCCGGAACTCGACCCGACGTTGGATCGGTTCATCGAATTGGCCCACATCACCATCGAACCGGTGACCGGGGCCCAGGTGCGGCTGGCACGCACGGCATATCGCCGGTTCGGGCGAGGGACAGGTCATCCGGCGGGACTGAACTTCGGCGACTGCTTCTCCTACGCACTGGCCATGGACAAGCGTCAGCCATTGTTGTTCAAGGGCAACGACTTCTCTAAGACCGACGTGTTGGCGGCACGATGACGACAACGACGACGGATCCCCGCCTCGCCCGACGCGGCGGGCAGACCGAGTCCGATTCGATGGCCGCCTACCGCGAGGACCTCGACCGGATCCGCTTCTCACCGTATTTCTCCCGGCTGTCCGCGGTCACTCAGGTGATCTCGCAGGGCGCGGCCGGCCAATCGGTGCAGAACCGGCTGACCCACTCGATCAAGGTGGCGGCGGTGGCGCGGGCCATCGCGGTCAAGTTGAACCACGGCTCGCACCGCGAGCTGCTGGCCGAACTCGGCGGGTGCGATCCGGTGGTCATCCAGGCTGCGGCCACCGCGCACGACCTGGGCCACCCACCGTTCGGGCATCTCGGCGAGCGGGTGCTGGACCGGATCGCCCGTTCCCGTTTCGGCCTGGCGGATGGTTTCGAGGGCAATGCCCAGACGTTCCGGATCGTCACCGAGCTCGACGTCCACGGCACCAGCGGCGAGGGGTTGAACCTGACGACAGCCGTGCGCGCGGCCGTGCTCAAGTATCCCTGGGCCAGGTTCGGGGTGCCTGATCCGCATCCGAGCACCGCCGAGCACGCGCCGAAGGGTGGCGGCCGCGGGGAGGAAGGTCTCGGGTCGGGGAAGTTCTCGGCCTACGTCCTGGACGCGGGCGAGATGACGGAAGTGCTGGCTGCCTACCCGCTCATCAAGCCCTGGCGCCAGACGGTCGAATGCTCGGTGATGGATATTGCGGACGACATCGCCTACTCACTCCACGATCTCGACGACTTCCACCGGGCCGGAGTGCTGCAGCATGCCTCGGTGTCTGCGGAGTTCCGCACCTGGAACCGGCACCGCGCCGATCTCGAGAAGGTGCCCCTCACCGAGCTGAAGGCCAACGAGCGGCTGCCCGGCAATTTGCTGGAACTGCTCCGCCGCCGGCTGCATGCCAAGGACGGCTGGATGGTCGACGACGAGGCGTTCGCTGTCGCGGTCGGACGGGTCGGCACCGATCTGGTCGACGGCCTGCTGGCCGTACCGTTCGACTCGTCGCTGGCGGCCGAACGGCTGGTCGGGGAATTCACCCGGAGTTGGATCTCGCATCTGCAGGATTCGGTCCTCGTGTCCAAGGATCCGCCACCTCGAGCCGGTCACATCTCGCTGGACCGACAGGCGTGGCACGAGGTCGCCGTCCTGAAATTCGTCCATCAGCGATTTGTTCTGGACCGTCCCGATCTGGCCATGTTCCAACGCGGCCAGGGGCAGGTGATGGCTGAACTGGTCGCCGATCTGGACTCCTGGTTGGCCGACCCGGTCGACGCCGGACGCGCTCCGCGCCGGCTGATCGACCTCGTCGAACTGGCCACCGGGTCCTACCACCAGCTGGCGAGGTCCAACCCGGGTCTGCTGATCACAAGCACAGGTGAACAGGGCGGCTCGCCTGACGACCTGATCCGGTGGGGGAGGGGTCGCGGCATCATCGACTACGTCGCCTCGCTGACCGATGACCGGGCAGCGAGTTCGGCGGCCACGCTGGCCGGTCACACCGCCCGGCTCTGGGATGCCGGTTCGGCGCTGTGAGAGTGCGGCGGTGAGCGCGGTCGGCCGACCGCGGCCGGCTGCCGGCGGCGGGATCGAGGTGGAGATCTCGGCCCACCGCGTCGTCGGCTGGGTCAATCGGTTCGCCGGGCGCAACACCGGCGTCGAGGATCTCAGAGCATTCCCGGATCGACTCGAGATCTTCGGCGGTGACGGAACTCTGGCCCGGATCGAGGTGCCCTTCGGACCGATGTCGGTCGGCGATCGTGAGCCGGTCGAGGCACTGGTCTCACACCTGGCCGGCATCGGACTGGTCGGGCTGATCCTGGTGCGAGGCGGCGCGCATTCCGTCGGCACGGCCAAGGATGGTGTGGTCCTGAGTTCATCGACGGATCGGGCCTACCTGCAGGGCCGCACCGCAGCAGGCGGTTGGTCCCAGCAGCGATACGCGCGTCGACGGGGCAATCAACTCACCGCTTCGCTGTCCGACGCGGCCAACACAGCCGAGCGCGTACTGCTGCCGTTCGCCCCCCGCATGGGCGGGCTGGTGCTGGCCGGTGACGCATCGGCCCTGCGGAAGGTGATGGCCGAGCCCGGCCTGCAGGCCTTGCTGGCCCTGCCGTCCCGCACCTTCGGAGACATCCCCGAGCCCAGGCGCGCGGTGCTGGACGCCGTCGCCGAGCGGAGCCTGGTCGTTCGAATCGTGGTCCGCACCAAGGAACAGCAGGCCGAGCACTGACCCACGCCGGTCCGACGTCGATCCACGCCGGACTCCTGGAAGTCACCGATTGGACCTCGAGCCGGTTGCCGTGCCCGTTGCCGGGCGGGACGTCCTGCCTCAGCGGCGGGACGGCTCCGGCTGTGCCGCCACGACCGACCGGGCCGTGCGGACGCGGCGATCGACCAGGAACCCGCGGACGCCGAGCACTCCCACGATCGTCCCGACGACGACCGCCGTGATCACCAGGACGGCATGCACGAGCAGGAAAGAGGTGGGCGACGAATGACCGACCCGCCCGGTCCAGGCGCGGGCGTCGTCCCAGATCGCCAAGGAGAACCGAGGCCAGATGGCCCAGTTGAAGACGCCGACGGCAACCAGGAACAGAGACCAACCACGGGAGAGAATCACACCCTCCAGTATCCCCCCGGGGGTCCGGCCGGGATCGTGAGAGCCGCCACGTGGGCAGTGCTGCGTCCGAATGGATCCGCCATCACCCCCGCAGGGCGAATCGACCATCGATATCCTGCGCCAGGGCGGTGAATTTCTTGGCCGGTCGACGGCGTGGATATCAATACCCGTCATCCGAACGTGGACTGCAAAAGGCCGAAACTCGGGACCGCATCACCAGTCACCGTGTGTCAGATATCACTCGACTTTCCCGGGCGCCTCCTCGTTCGGCGTCGATTCGACTCGAAGAAGGCCGAGAAAGGTTGGGGTGAAGGCTGATTCGGACCGTGTTGCTGACTCCGCCGCCATTTCCACGAGTGCGGCCGCTCACGTCACGGGGCGACCCGACGGCGGCGGGCCCGAAGGTGACGCCGGGTGACGTCACGGTGAAGGGAGAGTGAACACGACAGCCATTCGCGCACTGCGACGCCGATATTTGCCAATTCGACTACTTTCCGTGTCACCCGGACTGCTACCCTCGCACCGCCGGGCCGATCGGAGCCGGTGCATGTGCGGATCCGCAGGGAACCCGCGTCACGGTCACCGGAACGTTCCCGGACCCGTCGCTGTTGCGTCGCACCCACGCTGGTCGAGTCACCGGACCAGACGCTCAAGGACGAGCTCTCGCCTAGATCGACGGAGGGTTCACTTGCACGTGCAAGAAGATCGCACCAGCGCCGGATGCCTGCCTGTCACCGCACCCCCCGAAGTGACCGTCGTCATTCCGACGAGGAACGAATCGGATTCCATCGTCGAACTTCTGCGCCAACTGGATCAGGCTCTGGGCCAGATCGACGCACACATCCTGTTCGTCGACGATAGCGACGACGACACACCTCTGGTCATCGCCGCGGCCGCCGAGTCCCTTCCACGGAACGTCAGGGTGATCCACCGGGTCGGGTCCGATCGTTCCGGTGGTCTCGGCGGAGCGGTTGCCGCCGGCCTGCGGAGCGCAGCGTCCCCGTGGGTCGTGGTGCTGGACGGTGATCTGCAGCATCCGCCGGCCACGGTGCCGGTCCTGCTGGAAACCGCGCGTTCCTCCGATGCCGATCTTGTCTACGCCACCCGGTACGAGGGTCACGGAACTGCCTCAGGCCTGGGCGGGGGACTCCGGAGGGGGGTGTCCCGTAGCTCCAACCTCATCTCCCGTGGCTTGTTCCCGGTGCGCCTGAAGAACGTCAGCGACCCGATGAGCGGGTTCTTCGCCGTACGCCTCGACAAGATCGACCTCGATCGGTTCCGGCCCAACGGATTCAAGGTCCTGCTCGAACTGCTCGCCACCCAGCGGATCCGGAAGGTCGCCTCCGTCCCGTTCTCGTTCCAGCCGAGGTTTGCCGGCGAGAGCAAGGCGTCCCTCCGGGAAGGTTTCCGGTTCCTCGGACAGCTGGTCTCGGTCCGGGTCGGCATGTCACCGTCGAGGCTCGCCCAGATGGTCGGATTCCTGGCCGTGGGCCTGCTGGGTGTCGGCGTCAATACCGCCGCCCTCTGGGGTCTGACCGACGGGCCCCCGCACCTGCCCTACCTCCTCGGGTCGGTCATCGCGACCCAGGTCGCCGTCGTCACCAATTTCCTCCTGCTGGAGAGCCTGGTGTTCGCCGGGTCCAGAGCCAGGTCGGGAGTGCGTGCGTTCGGTCGCTTCTGGCTGGTCAGCATGGTGCTCCTGCCGGTGCAGCTGGCGTTGCTGACCCTGTTGGTCGAGGTCTTCAGGGTGCCACCGGTCCTCGCCAACGTCCTGGTTCTCGGTGTGGTCTTCGTGCTCCGGTACGTCGCCACCTCGGGATGGGTGTACCGGTGGAATCCGATCGTCGGAGATGTTGCGGCCGAACCCGTTCCGACGAGATCGCGGCCCCGTTCCGGCCGCCGGCCCACGATCGTCGCCATGGCCTTCGTGCCGTTCATCCTCGCGTTGGCGGTGTGCCCGGGGGTGGTGCGTGTGTGGTGGGCGATGCTGGGTGGGCAGGCCGTCTCTGCGTTGCCCGCGGTGTCCGTCGTCGTCGTCGTCGGATGCACCGCGGCGCTGGTGGTGCTGAAATGCGTGCCGGCTCCGGACGAGCCTGACGTCCACGATCGCCAACTGGACATCATCCTGACGATTCCCGTCCTGGCCGCGGCGGTGTGGCTGGCACTGGGGTGGCGGCAGAACTGGGCCGCGGGCCATTGGAGCACCACCGGTCTGCTGGCGTTGGTCCTCTTCGGTGCTGCCGCTTCATTCGTCCTGCTCGGGACCCGGACCACCGCCAGGATGAGGTGGGCCCTCGGCCTGCCGTTGTGCCTGCTCCCGGTCGTGCAGGTGCACCCGTGGCTGCAGGTCCTGCTCCTTGCGCTCGTGGTGGCCGTCACCGCAAGGAGCGTGATCTCAGCGGTACCAGGCAATTTCAAGGCTCTGCGGCCGTCCGGCTCTGCGTCCGTTCGTCCGACGACCCCTGTTCGTCCTCCCTGGCGCTGGGCGGCCGCGGTGGTCACGGTGGTCGCGCTGCTGATCGGCAGCATCACCATCCGGCAGCAGGTCTCGCCCGTCGACACGGCTGCCGGATCTTCGACGATCGGGTCGACGCCTTGAGCACCCACCCGGGTCCACCCGATTCCGCGGACGGCGACCGGCTCAACCATGCGGTCAACGGACTGCGGCTCGCCGGTCCTGACCTGTCGGCCCATCAGGTTGTTTCCCGGCGCCAGCGGATCGGCCTGATCGTGTCGGTCGTGCTGATCGCGCTGGCCCTGCTCGCCGAGCCCGCGATCACGCTGAGGGGGATCGTGGTCATGATCACCGTGCTCTACACCGCCTGCCTCATGTACCGCCTGTTGCTCATCAAGCGCGGGCTGGGCGGTGAGGACCTCATCCAGATCCGCGACGAAGATGCGCGCGCCCTCACCGACGACGAGCTTCCGATCTACACGATCCTGGTTCCGGCCTACCGGGAACCCGAGGTGATCGGGCGGGTGATGGCGGCCATGGCCGCCATCGAATACCCGGCCGACAAGCTCGACATCAAGCTGTTGCTGGAAGTCGACGATGCCGAGACGATCGCGGCCGCCCAGGAGGCCCTCAGCCGTTTTCCGTTGTCCATCGTGCTGGTCCCGGAGGCCGAGCCCCGCACGAAGCCGAAGGCCTGCAACTACGGTCTGCAGCTTGCCGACGGTGAGTTCGTCACCATCTACGACGCCGAGGATCGACCTGATCCCCTGCAGCTCCGGAAGGCCGTCGTCGCGCTGCGCCGACTGGGTCCCGGGTACGCTTGCGTCCAGGCGCGGCTGGGGTACTTTAACGGCCAGCAGAACATGATCACCAAATGGTTCTCGATCGAATACGGTGCCTGGTTCCGACTCCTGCTTCCGGGCCTGGTGTCGTCGAAGGCCCCGATTCCGCTGGGCGGCACCAGCAATCACTTCCGGACGGACCTGCTGAAGGCCGTCGGCGCGTGGGATCCCTTCAACGTCACCGAGGATGCGGATCTGGGTGTCCGGCTCTCCCGGCTCGGCTATTCGGTCGCCGTCCTGGATTCGGTCACCCAGGAGGAGGCCAACTCCGACTTCGTCAACTGGGTCAAGCAGCGAAGCCGTTGGTACAAGGGGTACTTCCAGACGTGGCTGGTCCACATGCGGGAGCCGGTCGTTCTCTGGCGTGAACTGGGATGGCGCGGTTCACTGGGCTTCCACCTGTTCATTCTCGGCACCCCGTTGACGGCGCTGCTCAACCCGATCTTCTGGTCGTTGGCGGTGGTCTGGTTCGTCCAGCGGCCGGACTGGTTGGCGGCCCTGTTCCCGGCGAGCATCTACTACCTGGCGCTGCTGTGCTTCGTGATCGGCAACGCCGCCGTGATCTACACCAACGTGCTGACCACCCGGGTGATGAATCGGCCCGGTCTGCTGCTGGCCGCCCTGCTGGTACCCGGCTACTGGTTGATGATGGCTGCGGCCGCGGCCAAGGCCGGGTATCAATTGGTCTTCACGCCGTCCTACTGGGAGAAGACCGCTCACGGACTGTCCTCGGACGACAGCGCAGACCTTCCTGCCGTCGTTCCGGCGGAGGCGATGCGCTGATGGCCAACCCATCGGTGATGACGTTGCCCCGCTTCGTCTCCGAGACCCGGAACCCGACTGCCGAAATGCCGACGCGACGTCGGTTCCGCCGCGAGTCGCTCGTCCTGTTCGCCGTCTTCGCGGCGGTGTACCTGGTCTGTGCGGCGCTGTTGACCCACTGGGGTGTGGTCTTCACCGACGCCACCAGTCGGGTCGCGAACGCCTACTTCGTCCTCTACAGCCGCGATCCCCATCTGCCCGCGCTCGGATTCGTCTGGAATCCGCTGCCCTCCCTCTCGCTGTTGCCGATCCTGCCGCTGAAGTCGCTCTTCCCCGCGCTGGTGACGCAGGGACTCGCCGGCTCCATCCAGTCGTCACTGTGCATGGCCGGGACGGTGTCCATCATCTCGACCTGCCTGCGCAAGCTGGGCCTGCGGACCGGTCCGCGCCGTGTCCTGGTGATGCTCTTCGGTCTGCAGCCGATGATCCTGCTGTACGGCGGAAGCGGTCAGAGCGAGCCGATGCTTCTCCTGTTCCTCTCGGCGGCGGTATCCGCCCTGCTGTCTTGGACCCACTTCCGGCAGCCGGGATCGCTGGTGATGGCCGGTATCTCGCTCGGACTGGCCTATCTCGCCCGATACGAGGCCGTGGGCGCCGCGGCTTCCGCGGTGGTCTTCGTCGCTGCCGTGAGCTGGTTCTCTGCCCGCGGCACCCGAGGGGAGCGGCGGCGCGTCGCGGTCAACGACGTGCTGCTGGTCGGCGGGCCCGCCCTGTTCGCCGTCCTGCTGTGGGCGGCGTCGGCCAGAATCCTGGTGGGGCAATGGTTCCCGACCTTCTCCTCGAGCTATGGCAATGCCGCCCAGGTGGCGAACGCCTCCCGGTTCATCCGAGAATCGACGGGAACCGGATTCGGCGCGACGAGCGCCTACCTGTCGCGGCAGATCTTCGTCCTGGCGCCGGGGTGCGCCGTGCTGCTGATCGTGGCGTTGGTGCTGGCCTGGCGACGCCGCGATATCGGAATGCTGGCCGCGCCGTTCCTCTTCGGCTCGGTGATGGCCTTCGCGGCGGCGGCACTGCTGGCCGGGTCGTCCTTCGGCTGGCTTCGTTTCCAGATCTCGGTCATCCCACTCACGGTGCTGCTGGCCGGTTCCCTGCTCGCGCACCGGACGCCCGGAACGGCCGACACCGGACGGCGAACCGGCCCGCGGACGGCTGGGGGATCGGTGGCACCGCGACGGCCGGCGAAGTGGTACGCCGTCGTGGCCGTCGGCGTGCTGGTGGCGGTGGCGTTTCCGGTGCAGGCTGTCACGCTCACCGATCCGGGACTGAACCTCGCCCGGGAGGAAGCGGGGCCGCTGAGCGCGGTACTGCACCCGGCGAAGAGCCCGGCCGACGATGCTCTGCTCTTCCCGTTCGGGACGGAACGGCAGGTGAGCTCCGACATCGACGCGATGCATCTGCCCCAGGGCGCGGTGCTCACGGATTCGGCGTTCGCCTTCGCGGTGATCCTGGACAGTACGGCTCCGAAGACCTACGTGATCAATTCCGATCTCGATTTCCCGGCCGCCCTGCAGAATCCGGCCGCCCGACGGATTCAGTTCCTCCTGGTGCCGACCGAGGCCCCGTCCGACCAGCTGCAGGCCCGCTGGCCCACCATCCTGTCCGATGGTGGCGGGATCTCTACCCTGTACCGGCAATGGAAAGGGCCGCGGGTGACCTGGAATCTGTTCCGGCTTTCCTGAGGGCGGCGTACCTCTCTCCCTGGAACACATCTCGATTGGTGGCTTGTGATGTTCGGTGCCGGACACGGTACGAGGTCCCGCGCGGTTCGCCTGCTCGCCGCGACGGCGGTGACCTGCCTGACCTTGACACTGGTCGAACTGGCCGGCGCCGGGCCGACCGCAGCCGCGGTGACCACGGTCGGCAAGGACCTGTTGCGCAGCGGGTGGTACCCGGATCAAGCCAACCTGTCCCCGGCCCTGGTGGCCGGGGGGACCTTCGGTCAGCAGTTCTCCACCGCGGTCGACGGCCAGGTGTACGCCCAGCCGCTGGTATCGAACAACACCCTGCTGGTGGCCACCGAGACCAACAACGTCTACGGGCTGGATCCGGCCACCGGTGCCCAGCGGTGGACCAGGAACCTCGGTGTTCCGTGGAACCCGGCAGACGTCCGCTGTGCGGACCTGACCCCGAGCATCGGGATCACCGGCACGCCGGTCGTCGACGAATCCAGCAACACCATGTACCTGCTGAAGAAGAGCTATGCCGCCGGGACCAGCGGCCCGGCGCTCTGGTACGCGCACGCACTGGACGTGACGACCGGCGCCGAGCGCCCCAACTTTCCCGTCCTGATCCAGGGCACCGCGTCCAACGCACCGGGACAGAACTTCAACGCGACCACGGAACTGCAGCGACCGGGACTCCTGCTGATGGACGGGGTCGTCTACGCGGCCTTCGGCGGTCACTGCGACGCCTACCCCTACGACGGCTGGGTCGTCGGGATCTCCACCGCGGGCAAGTTGACCACGCTCTGGAGCGCCGAGTCCAAAGCCGATGGCGGCGCAGGGATCTGGCAGTCCGGTGGCGGCCTGGTGTCCGATGGTCCCGGCCAGATCCTGCTCGCGACCGGCAACGGCAACCTCGACGCCGCGGCGGGACCGGGCAGGACTCCGGCCAAGAATCTCGGGCAGGCGGTGGCCAGACTGACCGTCCAGGCGGACGGGTCCCTGAAGACGACCGACTACTTCGTGCCGTACGACGCAACGAGTCTGAACGCCTGGGATGCCGACCTCGGCTCCGGTGCCCCGATGGGGCTGCCGGCCCAGTTCGGCACCGTGGCTCATCCCCACCTGATGGTCGAGGTGGGCAAGCAGGGTTACCTCTACCTGCTGGATCGGGACAACCTCGGTGGCCGCGGCCAGGGTCCGTCCGGCGGCGACGCCGTGCTCGGCCGGATCGGACCCGACGGCGGGGTCTGGGGCAAACCTGCGGCCTGGCCCGGTGACGGCGGCTACGTGTACGTGACCACGGCGTCGGCCGGGAGTACCAACTACGGGACGGCCGGGGCGCTGCACGCCTACCGCTACGGTCTGGACGGCACGGGACTCCCCACCCTCAGCCTGGTCGGTACGTCCACCGATGCCTTCGGTCTCAGCTCGAGCCCCCCGGTCGTCACGTCGGACGCCACCACGTCCGGCAGCGCGCTCGTCTGGGTCATCTACGCACCCAGCGGGTCAGGGATCGGCGCCCAGCTGCGCGCTTACCAGCCCGTGCCGGTGAACGGCACGATGCAACTCGTCCAGAGTTTCCCGATCGGCACCTCCAGCAAGTTCAACTCGCCGGCCGTCGACGACAATCACGTCTACGTCGGCACCCGGGACGGCCGGGTGATCGGGTTCGGTTCACCGGTGAAGGTGGCGATGTCGGGAGCCTCGGTTTCCTGGGGGGCCACCACCGTCGGGCAGAGTGCCGTGCGGACGGCGACGCTGACCGCCAATGCGCCGTTGACGGTCACCGCGATCTCCACGTCCAACACGGACTTCAGCGCCGGGGTCCCGTCCCCCGGCCTCCCGGTCGCGCTCGGCACCGGCCGGCAGATCACCGTGCCGGTCACCTTCAGCCCCAAGATCGTCGGTCCGGACAGCGGCGCGCTCACCGTCACGACCGACATCGGTACGGTCAGCCTGTCCCTGAACGGCACGGGTCAATCGCCGAACGCCCAGATCAGCGCCTCACCGAAGGCCATCAGCTTCGGCGGGGTCGCGGTCGGTGCCAACGCAACCGGGAGCGCAACCTTCTCCAACACGGGGGCGCAGCCGCTGACCGTCCAGTCCTACCGGTCGCCGGTAGCTCCGTTCACGGTCGCCGGGCTGCCCCCCGTGGGAGTCGTGGTACCGGCCGGCCAGAGCTTCACGGTGACCGCGACCTTCGCTCCCACCGTCGTCGGAACGTTCACCGACGTGCTGGCCGTGAAGACCTCGGCCGGCGAGGTGGACGTGCCGATGTCCGGGTCCTCCGCGCAGGCCGCCAAGTTGGTGATCTCCTCCGACCACGTCGATCTCGGGACCGTGCCGACCGGTTCGGCAGTGAGCCGGACCTTCACCCTGACGAACACCGGTGGCTCGCCGCTGACCCTGAACAGGTCCAAACCGCCGGTGGCGGGCAAGGGTTTCACCGCCACGTCGACGCTGCCGGAAGGCACGTCGATCGCGGCCGGCGCCACGGTGAGCGAAACCGTGCAGTTCGCGCCGACCGGAACGGGTGCGGCCTCCGACGTCTGGGCCATCACCGGCACCGATGCCAGCGGCCCACACCTGGTGACCTTCACCGGAACCGGGGTCGGGCCACGCACGGTGCCCGATCCTGCGACGGGCGGCTGGACGCTGAACAAGCCTGCCCAGATTGTGGGGAACCAACTCCAGCTGACTGCCGCCACCGACCAGTTCGCGGCGCCGTCGGCGTTCTGGCCCACGGCGGTCGGCGGGTCCTACCTCGACGTGTCCTTCGACGCCACCATCGACGACGCCGGCGGCGCACCCGGCGGTGGCGGGGCCGACGGCCTGACGCTGACCCTTGGCGATCCCAAGGCCGGGGCGACGCCCACCTCGACCGGCACCTCCGGTAGCGGGTTGGGCTGGATCGGGATTCCCGGCGTGGCCATCGCCCTCGACACCTTCCAGAACGGCAGTGACCCGTCGGACAACTTCATCGGCATTGCCTCCTCCGCCGCTCAGACGGGCAACCAGAACATCGTCTGGGCGGCGACCACGACGTCCGTACCTCCGCTGCGCGGCACGAAGCGGCACGTCGAGCTGAAGGCCGCACTCGGGCAGCTGAGCGTGTTCGTGGACGGCACGCAGGTGTTGACGACGCCGATGACGCTCCCGGTCGGCACCCTGCTCGGGTTCACCGCCGGCAACGGACTGATCGGCGACCGACACGTCGTCTCGAACGTCTCCGTCCACGGGGTCGACCCGGTGCTGGCCCCGGCCAACCTGGTGGTCTCCCCGGCGGCCATCGGATTCTCGAAGGTGCCGGCGGGCTCGGTCGCGACGTCGACGTTCACCGTCACCAACAGCGGCGGGTCCCCGCTGACGATCACCGGTTCGAACCCGCCGGTGGGCGGCAAAGGCCTGTCGGCGACGACCGTACTGCCCGTCGGGACGGTGATCGCGGCCGGACAGTCCCTTCCGGAGACCGTGCGGTTCGCGCCGACGGCCCTCGGCGCAGCCGCCGACCAGTGGACGATCACGTCCAGCGCCGGTGCCGGAACGGTGGCACTGTCCGGGACCGGCGTCGGGTCGGTGACCCTGCCTGCGTTGACCGACCCGGGATGGACGGTCAACGGATCGGCGACACGGGTGGCGGCCGGGATGCAGCTGACGGATGCCACGACGCCCTACTCCGGCGGTTCGACGTTCTTCTCGACGCCGGTCGACACGTCGTACCTGAATGTCTCGTTCGACTCGACGATCGACGGCGGCACCGGTGCCGACGGTCTGACCCTCGGCATCGCCGATGCCGCCGTGGCCACACCGACCTCGGTCGGCGCGGGCGGGAGCGGGCTGGGCTGGTCGGGCATCGCGGGCACAGCGGTGGCCCTGGACACGCTCCAGAACGGCACCGACCCGTCCAACAACTTCATCGGGGTGACGTCGGGATCTGATCCCCGGCAGCCCGGCAACCTGGTGTGGAACGCAACGTCGACGGCGGTGCCCGCGCTCCGCGGCACGGTACGTCACGTGCAGGTCCAGGTGGTGTCCGGTCGTATGACGGTGTCGGTGGACGGCACTGCCGTCCTGGACGCCGCGGTCGCACTACCGGCCAAGGCCCTGATCGGTTTCACCGGTGGCGATGGCCAGATCACCGATCGCCACCTGGTCGGCAATGTCGTCGTCACGACGGCTGCCGCGGCGACACCGCCACCTCCGCCACCGCCACCGGCCGCGATCCCGGTCAACGTGTCGGTCCGCGACGTGGTGGTGGTGCGGCCCTCGACCGGTACGGCGACGGCGTCCTTCCCGGTCGTGCTCTCGGCGCCGCCGACGGCACCGGTGACCGTGACCTATCGAACGCTGGACGGCGCGGCCAAGGCCGGCGTCGACTACCGGACACAGCCGGTGTCCTCGGTGACCTTCGCGCCGGGCCAGACGCTGAAGTCGATACCGGTCACCGTCCTCGGACGTGGTGTGCACGGCACTGCGGTCGCCGACTTCCACCTGCGGGTGCTCTCGGTGACCGGTGGTGTGGTGGCCGACGGTGACGGGGTCACCCGGATCATCGACCCGTTGGGCCCGTTGTCCCTGTGGGTCGGGGACGTGGTGGTGCAGCAGGGTGCCACGGCGACCACCGCACGGTTCCGGTTGTCGTTGTCGGCCCCGGTGGCGGCCGGCGAGACCGTGACGGTGAAGGTGGCCACGGCCAACGGCTCGGCGGTCAGCCCGACCGACTACACGGCGTTGCCCCCGCGGACGGTGACGTTCCCGGTCGGCAGCTCGTCCGTCGTGATCGGCGTTCCGGTGAGCGCCGGCGTTCCGAAGATTGCCAACCGGACTTTCACCCTGCGGCTGTCGAGCCCTTCGGCGAACGTCGCCCTCGGGCGTACCTCCGGGACCGCGACCCTTCGTCGGGCCGGGTCCCCCGTGGTGCCGCTCGATGTGTCGGTGCGCGACGCGGTGCTGGTGCGGCCCTCGACCGGCGCGGCGACCGCGTCGTTCGCGGTGGTGCTCTCGGCGGCGTCCGCCGGTCCGGTGACCGTGCGTTACCAAACGGTCGACGGCGCGGCCAGGGCCGGCGTCGACTACCGGTCGTTGCCGGTGTCGTCGGTGACCTTCGCCGCCGGTCAGACGCGCAAGTCGATACCGGTGACCGTCCTCGGGCGTGGTGTGCACGGCACTGCGGTCGCCGACTTCCACCTGCGGGTGCTGTCGGTGACCGGAGGTGTGGTGGCCGACGGCGACGGGGTCACCCGGATCATCGATCCGCTGGGCCCGCTATCGATCTGGGTCGGGGATCTGACGATGCAGCGGACAGCCTCCGCCACCACCGCGCAGCTCCGGGTGTCCCTGTCGGCTGCGGTCGCGGCCGGTGAGACGGTGACGGTGCGGGTGGCCACGGCAGACGGTTCGGCGGTCAGTCCGACCGACTACACGGCACTGCCGCCGACCACGGTGACGTTCCCCGCCGGGAGTTCTTCGTCCGTCATCTCCATCCCGGTCCGACCTCTGGTCGGAGTCACGCCGGACCGGGTGTTCAGCCTGGGGGTGTCCGGTCCGAGCGCCAACGCGGTTCTGAGCCGGGCCGCCGGCGTCGTGACGCTGCGTGGTGGCGGGTGACAGATGCCGACCGCCCATCCGAGACCTTTACATCGCTACTTTCTGTTGACTACCGTGTGCTGAGGGTAGTCAACAGGGGCTGAGTGGGCGTTCTGGCACCCGAACCTTCGAAGTCGCTGGGAAAGGTCCTCATGAATCAGTTCTGGTCCCGTTGGATCGCCAGGTGCCTGACGCCGATTCTGCTTGCCGCGATCGTTGCCGTGAGTGACCAGGTACCGGCCGATGCCCGCTCGAACCAGGGGCGTCTGACGGTCTGCTCGGGATCGCTGTGCCGGGACGGACGTCCGTGGCAGCTGTACATGGCGTCCGTCTACCAGGGTCTGGACAATCCATCGCAGACGGTTGCCGAAGCCAGGGCGATCGGCCTCGACGCGATCCGCATCACCGACTATCTCGACGTCCATTCCGCCCCGGCGGTCGGGCCCTACGACCCGGCGCGGTGGGCCAGGGTCGATCGCCTGATCGCTGCGGCCGGATCGGCGAGACTATTGGTTGTCCTGGACTTCTCGACATATCGCAACCTGCTGAAGACCGCTGGCCTCAATCCCTACACCGTCGACTGGAGCCGGTTCCTGCGGAGCGTGGCCGATCGCCGGAACACCGTCACCGGCGTGCGGTACCGCGACGATCCGACCATCGGCATGGTGAGCTTCGCAGGCGAGGTGGACGCCATCAACAGCGGCGAGAACACCTATGGGTTGACCGCCGCGACGCTCGTGCAATTCTACTCCAAGGTGCTGACCTACTGGCACCACCTCGCGCCAGGCCAACTGCGCACCGCCGGCGGCCTCTTCCAGCTCGACTGGAATTCGGGCATTCCGTGGAAGGCGATCTTCGCGCTCCCCGGTAACGACGTCGACGCCGTGCACGTCTACGGTCCGGGCGACCGTTGCATCACGGTGCCGGCCGTCGCCGACTTCAGCCGGTCGCAGCGCAAGCCGTGGATCATCGAGGAATTCGGGTTCGACGCCCAGGACGGCGACCAGGCCAGGGCCGAAGGATTCGACAAGACCTTCGCGCTCGCAAGCACTTTCGGCGCGGCCGGCATCGGCTTCTGGAATCTCGGCAGCCAGACCGGCTCGACCTATGACGTCGGTCCACAGTTCCCGCAGGCGATGAATGCGGTGCTGGCGCACACCAGTACCTCCGGTGCCGTGCGCTCGACGCGCTGAGCCGAGGGCCGGCGCACGGCGGATGGCGGAGGGCGGATGGCAGTCGCCGACCGTCCACCGGCGGCGGTGCGATGGCGGACGGTGGACAGGGCAGAATGCTGATCCGAACGTCGACAACGCAGCGTCGGTGCAAACGAAGGCAGGATCGTGTCCGCCCCAGAGGTCAGCAGCACACCGGAAGTTCCGACCACCCCGATCCCTTCGGTCAGCAGCCGTATCGCCGCCGAACTGAACGTCGCGCAGTGGCAGGTCGATGCGGCGATCGCCATGCTCGACGGCGGTGCCACCGTCCCGTTCATCGCCCGCTACCGCAAGGAGGCGACCGGCACGCTGGACGACGCCCAGTTGCGTGATCTGGAGGAGCGCCTCACCTATCTGCGGGAGCTGGACGACCGGCGCACCGCGATCATCGAGTCCATCCGCAGCCAGGGCAAGCTCACCGTCGCGCTCGAGACGAGCCTGGCCACGGCTGATGCCAAGGCCAGACTCGAGGACATCTACCTGCCGTACCGGACCAAGCGACGGACGAAGGCGCAGATCGCCCGCGAAGCCGGACTGGAGCCCCTGGCGCTGCTGCTGCTCGAGCACGTGGACCAGGCCCCCGAGCAGGCAGCCCGACCCTTCGTCGCGCCGGAGCGGGGCGTCGCGGACATTGCAGAGGCACTGGCGGGTGCCCGTTCGATCCTGGTCGAGAGGTTCGGCGAGGACGCCGATCTCGTCGGCGGCCTGCGTGAGCTGCTCTGGACCCGTGGTCGCCTGGTGTCGTCCGTGCAGAAGGGCAAGGAGGACGACGGCTCGAAGTTCTCCGACTACTTCGATTTTGCGGAGAAGCTCACCAGCATCCCCTCGCACCGGGTCCTCGCCATGTTCCGGGGTGAGAAGGACGAGATCCTGAACGTCTCGGTCAGCTGCGACTCGCAGGATCCCGACCCGCTGGACACGGCGCCGACCGACTACGAGCGGCGGATCGCGGCTCGCTTCGGTATCGCCGATCACGGTCGTCCGGGCGACCGGTGGCTCCGTGAGACGGTCCGGTGGGCTTGGCGGACGAGGCTGTCGGTGTCGTTGGGCATCGACGTCAGGATGCGGCTGCGCCACGCCGCCGAGCAGGCCGCGGCCGGGGTGTTCGCCTCGAACCTGCGCGACCTGTTGCTGGCTGCGCCGGCCGGCAGCCGGCCGACCCTTGGCCTCGATCCGGGTTTCCGGACGGGCGTGAAGGTGGCCGTGGTCGACGGCACCGGCAAGGTCGTCGCGATCGACACCATCTACCCCCACCAGCCGCACAACCGTTGGGACGCAGCGCTCGCCAGTCTCCACCAGCTCGTCGTCACCCATCACGTGGAGCTGGTGTCGATCGGCAACGGCACCGCCTCGCGGGAGACCGACAAGCTGGCCGGCGAGCTGATCGGCCGGGTACCGGGACTCACCAAGATCGTCGTGTCCGAGGCGGGCGCATCCGTCTATTCGGCCAGCGCCTACGCCTCGGCGGAACTGCCGGACCTCGACGTCTCGATCCGGGGTGCGGTGTCGATCGCGAGACGCCTGCAGGATCCGCTGGCGGAACTCGTGAAGATCGATCCGAAGTCGATCGGAGTCGGCCAGTACCAGCACGATCTGGCCGAGTCGATGCTGGCCAGGTCGCTCGATGCCGTGGTGGAGGACTGCGTGAACGCGGTCGGCGTCGACGTCAACACCGCATCGGTGCCGCTGCTGGCCAGGGTCTCCGGCATCACCACCACGCTGGCCGAGAACATCGTCAACCATCGAAACAGCAACGGCCCCTTCGCCTCTCGTGGCGCGTTGAAGAACGTCCCGCGGTTGGGCCCGAAGGCCTACGAGCAGTGCGCCGGCTTCCTGCGGATCGCCGCCGGAGCCGACCCCCTCGACCGTTCCAGCGTCCACCCGGAGGCCTATCCGGTCGTGCGTCGCATCCTCGGTTCGACGGGGACGGGGTTGGATGACCTGATCGGCAACACGACACTGCTGCGGAGCCTGGTTCCGGCGGAACTCGTCGACGACACCTTCGGCATCCCCACCGTGACGGACATCCTGGCCGAGCTGGAGAAGCCGGGTCGGGATCCGCGCCCGGCGTTCACCACGGCCACGTTCGCCGACGGGGTGGAGAAGATGTCCGACCTGCGGGTGGGCATGGTGCTGGAGGGGGTGGTCACGAACGTCGCGGCCTTCGGCGCCTTCGTCGACGTCGGCGTGCACCAGGACGGATTGGTCCACGTCTCCGCCATGTCGAACAAGTTCGTCAGCGACCCGCGCGAGGTGGTCAGGTCGGGCCAGGTCGTCAAGGTGAAGGTGATGGAGGTGGACCCGGCCCGTCAACGCATCTCCCTGACGCTGCGACTCGACGACGAACCGGGCGCGGCGCGGGTGCCGCGCGGCGGTGGCGGTGGCGGCGGCGGTCGTCCGGAGCAGCAGCGGGGTGCGCGGACGCAGGGCAACCGCGACGCCCGGCCACCCGCCCGGCGTCCGGAAGCGGCCCGGACCCAGGAACCCGCGCCCGCAGCCGGCTCACTGGCCGACGCACTCCGCAAGGCCGGCTTCGGCAGGTAGCCGCCCCTGCCGGGACGGTAGGGGCGGGTGGACCAGGGCGGGGCCGGCCGACCGTGCGAGGTGGGCAGACTCACCTGGTCCGACGCCGTGTTGGCGGGGGATCGGACATTACCCCGGTAGAATCGGAACACGTGATCACCGCAACCGGCCTTGAACTGCGGGCTGGGACCCGGATCCTGCTCGCCGACACCACCGTCCGCCTCCAGCACGGCGACCGGGTCGGTCTGGTCGGCCGGAACGGTGCAGGCAAGACCACCAGTCTCCGCGTGCTGGCCGGGGAGAGCGCTCCCTACGGCGGCAACATCTCGATCAGCGGCCCCGTCGGCTATCTCCCGCAGGATCCCCGCGAGGGCGACCTGGACATGACGGCCCGCGACCGGGTGCTGTCGGCGCGCGGCCTGGACGTGATGGTCGCCCAGCTGGAGAAGGTCCACATCCAGATGGCCGAGCTGACGGGCGGGGAGCGCGACGACGCCGTCGAGCGCTACGGCCGGATCGAGGAGCGCTTCTCCACCCTCGGTGGCTACGCCGCCGAATCGGAGGCGGCCAGGATCACCTCCAACCTCGGGCTGCCGGATCGCATCCTCGAACAGCCGATGCGGACCCTTTCCGGTGGCCAGCGCCGCCGGGTCGAGCTCGCGCGGATCCTCTTCGCTGCGGCGGACGCCGGTGACGGCACGATGCTGCTGCTGGACGAACCGACCAACCACCTCGACGCCGACTCGATCACCTGGCTGCGGGATTTCCTGAAGAGCTTCTCCGGTGGGTTGGTGATCATCTCGCACGACGTCGAGCTGCTCGCCGCCGTCGTGAACAAGGTCTGGTTCCTGGATGCGGTGCGCGGCGAACTGGACATCTACAACATGACCTGGAGCAGGTACCTGGAGGCGAGGTCGACCGACGAGCAGCGCCGCCGACGGGAACGCGCCAATGCCGAGAAGAAGGCTGCGGTCCTCATCACGCAGGCCGCGAAGCTGGGCGCCAAGGCCACCAAGGCCGCCGCCGCGCACCAGATGGTCCGCCGGGCCGAGGCCCTGATCGCCAACCTCGACGAGGTGCGTGTGTCCGACCGGGTCGCCAAGATCCGTTTCCCGGAGCCGGCCCCCTGCGGGAAGACGCCGCTGACGGCGAAGAACCTGTCCAAGTCCTACGGCTCCCTGGAGATCTTCACCGGCGTCGACCTTGCCATCGACCGCGGTAGCCGCGTCGTGGTGCTCGGTTTCAACGGCGCCGGCAAGACGACACTGCTCAAGCTGCTCGGCGGCCGCGAGAAGCCCGATACGGGTGCGGTGGAGCCGGGCCACGGTCTGAAGCTGGGCTACTACGCCCAGGAGCACGAGACCCTGGATCCGGACCGGACCGTCTGGGAGAACATCCGCAGCGCCGCTCCAGACGCCGGCGCGCAGGAACTGCGCAACCTGCTCGGCACGTTCCTGTTCACCGGTGAACAGCTCGAGCAGCGGGCCGGCACCCTGTCCGGCGGCGAGAAGACGCGGCTGGCACTGGCCGGGTTGGTCTCTTCCGCGGCGAACGTACTGCTGCTGGACGAACCGACCAACAACCTCGACCCGGCCAGCCGCGAGCAGGTCCTGGACGCCCTCCGGCGGTACGCCGGTGCCGTCGTCCTGGTCACCCACGACCCCGGTGCCGTCGCCGCGCTGCACCCCGAGCGGGTGATCCTGCTGCCGGACGGCAGCGAAGACCACTGGTCGGCCGACTACCTGGACCTGGTCGAGCTCGCCTGACGGGGCGCGCCCTACGGTGGTCCGGCTCTGCAATGGTGGTCGGATGTACCGCCAGCGGTGGCGGGCCCGGTGGTTCTGTTCGATCATGGGTCATCACCCCTTGCGACGCCGCGGGTCGGGATCCGGTTGCGCGGCGTACCCGCCCGGGGCCGACCCGAGCAGACAAGAAGGTGCGGACGTGATCGCAGAGTCGCCGTCAACTCCGATGAAGCACGAACCCAGCAGGGCCACCGCCATACGCAAGGGCGCCAGGATCACCGGCTCCGCTCGCGACAAGCTGACGGCGGATCTGCGGAAGAAGTACGAGAAGGGACTGAGCATCCGGGCGCTGGCCGACGGTACCGGCAGGTCCTACGGCTTCGTCCATCGGTTGCTCGTCGATGCCGATGTCCCGCTGCGTGGCCGCGGCGGTGCGACCCGGCTCAAGAAGAAGTGAACCGCGTCCACCGGTGGTACGAATGACCGCGTGACCACCTCGACGCACACCACGGCACCCGGCCCCTCGTTCGACGAAGCAGTACTCGCCCGCGGGCGGCTGCTGGCCGACTACTCGGAGCCGGTGCTGACCATCACCCTCAATCGTCCCGACATCCGCAATGCGCAACTCCCGGAGACCTGGGAAGCGTTGGCGCACATCGGTTCGCGGCTGCCGGCCGCGACCAGGGTGGTGGTCCTGCGAGGTGCGGGTGAATCCTTCTCGGCCGGTCTGGACCGCAGCATGTTCGCGCTGGACGGCAACTCGGTCCTGACGCAGATCGCCTCCGCCCCGGACGCGGTCGCCCACAACATGATCGCGGGCTTCCAGCGCGGATTCACCTGGCTCTCCGACCCGTCCTTCATCTCGATCGCCGCGGTCGCCGGACACGCGGTGGGGGCCGGGTTCCAGCTCGCGTTGGCCTGCGATCTGGTCATCGCGGCCGACGACGCGCAGTTCTGCATGGCCGAGGTCGGGCTGGGTCTGGTTCCCGACCTCGGTGGCACCGGCCCGTTGGTCAGGGCGGTCGGCTACCAGCGCGCCCTCGAGATCTGCGTCACCGGTCGCCGGATCGATGCCTACGAGGCGGTACGCACCGGTCTTGCTCTCCTGCGCGTGGCGAACGACGACCTGGACGTCGCCCTGTCGGACCTGGTGGACGCCATCCTGGAGGCACCGGTCGAAGCGGCCAGGGCTGTCACGAGGTTGATCGGATCCGCCGTCGTCCTGAGCCCCGGGGAGCAACTCCTGGCCGAACAGAGCGAGCAGCTGAACCGGCTCCGCGAGCTGGCATCTACCGGACGTCCTGCACAGTGATGGCTATTGCCAGCGTTGTGCAGGACGTCAGCAGAGGCGGGGCGAGGGGTCAGCGCCGGACGGACATCTCCACCACGTCCAGCACCGGGGACATGGCGTCGCCGGGCAGGTCCTCCGCGAGGTGCGTCACCAGACCCTCGAGGACGAGTTCCAGGTAGCAGGCCAGGACCTCGACCTCGACGTCGGTCCGGAGGATCCCGGCTTCCCGCTGCCTGTTGAGGCGGGCCCGCGTCGCCACCCTGACCTGCGCGGACTGCGCGGCCCACGCCTCCCGGAAGCGGGTGTCGGTCCGCGATCGCCGGGAGATCTCCAACTGGGTGCCGAGCCAGCCGGTGTCGGGCGCGCCGATCATGTCCCGCATCACCTGCACCAGACCCTCGCGGGCGACGGTGGCCGCCATCGCGGCGGCGTCCTGACCGGCCAGGGCCATGAACACGGCATCCTTGTCGGCGAAGTGGTGGAAGATCGCGCCCCGGCTCAGCCCGATCTCCTCCTCGAGCACCCGCACGGTCGCGCCCTCGTACCCGTGCCGCGCGAAGGCGGCACGGGCGCCGTCGAGGATCTGCTGGCGACGGGCCTCCAGGTGATCCGGGCTGACCCGGGGCATCTGCCGCCGACCTACTTGGAGTCGGCCAGCAGGTTCCGCAGCACGTACTGCATGATCCCGCCGTTGCGGTAGTAGTCGGCCTCACCGGGGGTGTCGATGCGGACCTTGGCGTCGAACTCGGTCACCTTTCCGTCCGTGCCGGTCGCGGTGACCTTGACTGTCTTCGGCGTCGCGCCGTCGTTCAGTGCGGTGATGCCGGAGATCGCGAACGTCTCCGTCCCGGACAGACCGAGCGTCTCTGCGGTGTCCCCGGCCGGAAACTGCAGGGGGATGACGCCCATCCCGATCAGGTTCGAGCGATGGATGCGTTCGTAGGACACCGCGATGACGGCCTTGACACCCAGCAGGGCGGTGCCCTTGGCCGCCCAGTCGCGGGAGGACCCGGACCCGTATTCGGCGCCGGCGAGGATCACCAGCGGGATTCCGGCGGCCTGGTAGGCGGCCGACGCGTCGTAGATGAACGACTGCTCGCCGCCGGCCAGGAAGTTCCGGGTGTAGCCACCCTCGACGTCCGTCAGGAGCTGGTTGCGCAGGCGGATGTTGGCGAAGGTGCCGCGGATCATCACCTCGTGGTTGCCGCGGCGCGAGCCGTAGGAGTTGAAGTCCGGACGGGCGACGCCGTGCTCCGTCAGGTACTGGGCGGCCGGGGTACCCGCCTTGATGTTGCCGGCCGGCGAGATGTGGTCGGTGGTCACCGAATCACCGAGCTTGGCGAGCACCCGCGCGCCGGAGATGTCGACGACCGGGGACGGCTCCGGTGACATGCCCTCGAAGTAGGTGGGCTTGCGGACGTAGGTGGAGTCCGGGTCCCACTCGAAGGTCTTGCCGGTGGGGGTCTGCAGGCCCTTCCATCGCTCGTCACCGGCGAACACGTCGGCGTAGTCGCGGGTGAACATCTCCTGGTTGATCGCCATCGCGATGGTCTCCTCGACCTCCTGCGGAGACGGCCAGATGTCCTTCAAGAAGACGTCGTGCCCGTTCTGATCCGTACCCAGGGAATCCCGGGTGATGTCGATGTCCATCGAGCCGGCGATCGCATAGGCCACCACCAGCGGCGGGGAGGCCAGGTAGTTCATCTTGATGTCCGGGTTGATCCGGCCCTCGAAGTTGCGGTTGCCCGACAGCACCGAGACGACCGCGAGGTCGGCTTGGTTGATGGCGGCGGAGATCTCGTCCTGCAGCGGGCCGGAGTTGCCGATGCACGTCATGCAGCCGAAACCGGTCAGGTTGAAGCCGAGCTTCTCCATGTAGGGGAGCAGGCCGGCGCGGTCGTAGTAGTCCATGACGACCTTGGAACCGGGGGAGAGCGTGGTCTTGACCCACGGCTTGCGCTCCAGGCCCTTCTCCACGGCTTTCTTGGCCAGCAGCGCAGCGCCGATCATCACCTGCGGGTTCGAGGTGTTGGTGCAGGAGGTGATGGCCGCGACCGCGACGTGGCCGTGGTCCAGTTCGAACTCCTGGCCGTCCATCGTCACCCTGGTGGGCTTGGACGCTCGCTTCGGGGCGGTGTGCGACGGGGAGTCCGACGCCGGGAACGAGTCCTTGCCGTCCTCGACCCCGTTGTCGGCGTCGTCATGAGAGACGTAGGCCTGCAACGCTTTCCGGAACATCGGGACCGACTCGGAGAGGATGACGCGGTCCTGGGGACGCTTCGGACCGGCGATCGAGGGGACGATCGAACCGAGGTCGAGCGACAGGTACTCGGAGAACACCGGCTCGGCCGCGGCGTCGTGCCACAGCCCCTGGGCCTTCGCGTAGGCCTCGACCAGGGCCAGCTGCTCCTCGGGACGGCCGGTCAGCCGCATGTACCTGATCGTCTCGTCGTCGATCGGGAACATGGCGGCGGTCGAGCCGAACTCCGGGCTCATGTTGCCGATGGTGGCGCGGTTGGCCAGCGGGACGGCGGCGACGCCCTCTCCGTAGAACTCGACGAACTTGCCGACCACGCCGTGCTTGCGGAGCATCTCGGTGATGGTCAGGACCAGGTCGGTGGCCGTGGTGCCGTCCGGCAGGGTGCCGGTCAGCTTGAAGCCGACGACGCGGGGGATGAGCATGGACACGGGCTGCCCGAGCATGGCCGCCTCGGCCTCGATGCCGCCGACACCCCAGCCGAGCACGCCCAGACCGTTGACCATGGTGGTGTGGGAGTCGGTGCCGACCAGGGTGTCGGGGTAGGCGATCCCGCCCCGCACCATGACGACCCGGGCCAGGTGCTCGATGTTGACCTGGTGGACGATGCCGGTCCCCGGCGGCACGACCTTGAACTCGTCGAACGCGGTCTGGCCCCAGCGCAGGAACTGGTAGCGCTCCTTGTTGCGCTCGTACTCCAGCTCCACGTTCCGCTCGAAGGCGTCCGCGCGACCGAACACGTCGGCGATGACGGAATGGTCGATCACCATCTCGGCCGGCGCCAGTGGGTTGATCTTGTCCGGGTCGCCGCCGAGGTCGGCCATCGCCTCGCGCATGGTGGCCAGGTCCACGATGCAGGGCACACCGGTGAAGTCCTGCATGATCACCCGGGCCGGGGTGAACTGGATCTCGGTGTCGGGTTCGGAGCTCGGATCCCAGTTGGCCAGCGCGCGGATGTGGTCGGCGGTGATGTTCGCGCCGTCCTCGGTGCGCACCAGGTTCTCCAGCAGCACCTTGAGCGAGTAGGGGAGCTTGGCGGCGTTCTCGAGACCGTCCACGTCCTTGATCCGGTAGATCTCGTAGCTGCGTTCGGCAGCGCCGGAGGTGACGGTCAAGGTCTGCTTGGCAGCGAAGCTGTCCTGGCTGGAAGACACGCGGTTGCTCCTTCTTCGGTGGCGTCGCCCTGCCCGCTGCGCAGAGTGCGTCCGCGGCGGCGGTAGCCGTGCGGGAAGCGGGGTGGACGAGGGTCGGCGATGCTGGATCAGCGGCGCAGAAGCCACCCTACGAAGCACTCCGGAGAACTCTGTGCCTGGGCGTCTTCGACCGCGTGATTCAAACAGTACGCTTGTCCTGCTAGAGCGGCAAACCTACTTCGTGGCGGCTGCTCCCGGCGCTGGAGCGAGGGGGTCCGGCGTGCAGGTACGACCATCGCAAGCCGTGGAACGACGAAGGGCCCGGACGGAGCGCGATGCTCCGTCCGGGCCCTTCGCGAATGCACTGGGACCTGGTGGTGCGGCCCTACTTCTTGGCGAGCGAGAGGAAGTAGTCGATATCGCTGGGCTGCAGGCCCTTCATCAGGGTGACGAACAGCTCCGCGTAGGAGCGGACCGGGCTCGCGTACCACTGGCTGCCGTCCTGCGTCATCACGACGCCGACACCCATCAGCTGCTGGAACTCGTTGCCGATGATGGTGATCACCTGGGGCGTCAGCACCGCACTGGAGGAGCCGCCCATCGCAGTGGCGATGAACTTGCCGATGGTGTCCTTGCTCAGGACGATCGGGGGCTGCCCGGACACTGCCACCGACAGCGAGCCGGCGGCCACATCACGGGTGACGGCGATGGACTGCGACCCGGTGGTGATGGTCAACGTCTTGAGCGAGACCAGCTTGCCACCGGCGACGTCCGAGACGTTCCAGGTGGCGCCGGAGAACTTGACCGACCCCAGAGCGGCGGTTCCGGATTTCGGGATCCTGCTCGTGATGAGCTTGCCGTAGTCGTGCATGACGCCCATCTCCTGTGGCGGCAGCAGCGCGATGAGCTTGTCGTAGTCACCACCGGTGGCCGCGGCGAGCAGCTGGTTCATCGCATCCTCCGGGCTGGTCCCGCCGGCCGGGGCGATGAAGTCTGCGGCCGTCGGGTTGCCGACCTTGGACTGCTGGGCCCAGTAGTCCGCCGCCGTGTAGAACAGGCTCGGGTACCACTTGCCGTTGCGGTCGACCGTGGCGATGCGAATCGGATGACCGAGCTTCTTGACCTCGTCGGCGATCTGGTAGGTCTGGGTCTTGGCCGGCCGGGCCAGGGCGGTCCCGGCGACGGCTTTGATCTTGTCGGTGACCGGCAGCTTGGCCGGGTCGGTGGTCACCGTGACGGTGCCGCCGGTCAGCTTCACGACCGTGATGTGGTCGTTGATCTGATCGGGCGCACTGCCGTAGGTCAGTCCGGTCACGGTGATGGTCGACCCGGTGATCGACGTGGCGGTGGCACTGGGCTGCAGGATGTCCAGCCTCTTGAGCTGCGTGAGGAACTCGCCGTTGAGATCGGCGAACAACGAAGCCTCGGCCGGGTCGAGCTGGTCGGCGACACCGATCGGATCCTTCTGGCTCAGCGACAACAGCATCGCGTTGGCCGCCTCCTGCGGGCTGGCCTGTCCACCGGCGGACTGCGTGTCCGCGTGCGCGAAGTAGTAGAAGCCACCGCCGGCCACCAATGCGAGCACGACCGCGGCGACCGTGATGATCATGGCGGTGCGGCTCTTCCGGCCGCTGCCGGATCCGGCCGGGGGCGTGGCCGGTGACGGCGGGGCGTACCCGTGCTGCGGGTCGACCGCACCCTGCGGCGAATAGGCCGGCTGCCCGTAGACCGGCTGCCCGTAGGTCGGTGGCTGCTGGCCGTAGTTCGGCTGCGCGTAGGTCGGTGGCTGCTGGCCGTACGCCGGCTGCCCGTACGGCGCCGGCTGCCCGTACGACGGCGGTTGCGCCTGGCCGGGCTGCGGCTGCGGCCCACCCGGCTGCCCGCCAGGCGTCTGCCCGTACGGATTCTGCTCGCCGGGCGTCTGCCCGTACGGATTCTGCGGTCCGTAGTTCTCGCTCATCGTGGACTTGGTCCCCTTTCACTGCGATTCTCGAACTTCACTGCGATCCGTCAGGCAGTTGTCGAGCCCTCTGACGGGAAAGGCCGGCAAACGGTTTCGTCGGTCCTGCGGCGGCATCATCGACCGCCACCACCACCATCACCGGCGCGCGGGCCGGGCCTATCGCCCGGACACCTGCCAGCAGGATCACCGCACCGCCGAGGAGCGCGATGACGGCGCCGACCACGGTGATCGTCGGTCCCGCAGGGGCCAGCTGGACACCCGCTGCCACGTGACCGCCGGCCACCGCCAGCACCGCACCGCCGACGATTCCGATCAGCAGGCCGAAGGCGATCGCGATCCACGCCGAGGTCCGCCACCAGCGGAGCATCCCGGTGATCAGTGGGAGCATCGCGATCGGCCCGATCAACGGCCACCAGGACAGGGCGGTCGATCCGAATCCGTCACCCGCCAGCGACAGCCGATCGACGACTCCGGCGATGGCGTAGCTGTCCCGGTCCACTCCGCCGGAGGTCAGCCACGGAGCGAAGGTCCCGCACACCACCACGACCGGGCCGGTGAAGACCAGGACGGCTCCCGCCGCACGCACCCGCCCTGACGAACGTCCGGTGGGGGCACCGGCGTGGCGAACGCCGGCCGAGTCTGCGAGATGCACCCCCACAGTGTGACCGATGGGCGTCGGTCGGTGGAGCAGAACGAGAACCTTGCTGCTGATCACGCTGCGTCACAACTAGGTCGTCCCGGACCCAGACGGATGAACTATGTCCAGCATGTCCGTTTTGGGACGATTGGGTTTGCAGTGACTACTGGCGTATCGGGGGGACAAAGTGGCATGGTGCTACGTGGCGTGTCGTATTGACAGAAGATACGCATGAGGTTTGCAGGCTTTGCAAGGATCCGTCTATCCAACCGCGGGGTCTCCGCGGGGGAGGAGTTGTCGTGGCGCTGGCCGGCCGCACCCGATCGGTCATCTCGACCGGCATCTGTGCTGTGCTCTCGTTGAGCCTGTTCGTCGGAGTCGGCCTGCAGGCGGGCGCCATCCCGCCGCCCCCGCCGAATCCGTCCGACCGGCAGATCCAGGACTCGCAGTCGACGGCGACGTCGTCCGCGGCCGAGGTGGGCCGCCTCTCCGGACTCGTCAGTGCGACCCAGGGCCAGATCAGCCAGCTCAACAACGATCTGGAGCTCAAGGGGGAACTGGTCCTCAAGTCGCGCATCGATCTGCAACTTGCGCAGGCCGACGCGGCCGCTGCGGCAGGGCAGGCGCGCACCGCGGCCACCACCGCCGGCGCGGCCGGTGGGGCGATCACCGATGCCCAGACCAAGGCGGCCCGATTCGCCGCCGCATCGTTCCGTCAGGGATCGGTGCTCGGATCCGTCACGGCCCTGATGGACTCCTCGAGCGCCGGCGATCTCCTCGTCCGGCAGCAACTGCTCACCGAGATCTCCAAGTCCCAGCTGGATGTCATCGCCAAGCTGCAGACGTCGCTGAGCAACAAGGCGAACCTGGACTCCGATGCCCGGGTGGCGCGCGACAATGCCGACGCCAAGCAGGCCGCCGCGGTGCAGGCCGAGAAGACTGCCGAAACCGCCAAGCAGACGGCCGATGACGCGTTCACGGCCGGCAAGGCCCGGTTGGTCCAGCTGAATGCCCAGCTGAGCAGCCAGGAGGACGCCTACCAGCTCGCCCTGAGCAAGGTCGCCGACCTGCAGAACCAGCGTGCGCAGTACAACCAGTGGCTCGCGGCCAAGAAGGCCGAGGAGGAACGTCTGCGCCTGGCGGCGATCGCACGGGCGAAGGCAGCGGCGGCCGCGAAGTTGGCGGCCGAGAAGGCGGCCGCGGCCAAGGCTGCGGCAGAGGCGGCAGCCGAAGCCAGAGCCGTGGCGGCGGAGCGAGCCCGACTGCAGGCCGCTGCTGCGGCGGCCGCGAAGGCCGCTGCGGCCAGGGCGGCAGCCCAACAGGCCGCCGCCGACGCGGCAGCGCGACTGGCCAAGCAGCGAAGTGACGACGAGCAGGCACAGCTCAGAGCCGCAACCGCGGCACGGTCCGCGCGGGCCGCAGCCGATGCTGCTGCGGCTGCGAGCGCGGCCAGGAACAGGGTTCCGGTCAACGCGGGCGTGTACTACGCCACCTGCGCGGACGCCGTCGCGGCAGGCGTCGCGCCGATCAAGAGGGGCTCACCCGGGTACCGGCTCGCGCTCGACACGAACCGGAACGGGCTCGCCTGCGAGATCTTGAACAACCCGTCGCCACCGGTGGACAATTCCGGAGGGGGATCCAGTTCCGGATCCAGCTCCGGTTCCGGTACCTCCACCACCCCGCAGCCGGCCTCGGGTGGATGGTCGGCGGCCGCCGGACAGGCTGCAGTGGCGGCCGCCGAGCAGTGGGTCGGAACCCCCTATTCCTGGGGCGGCGGCACCAGCAGTGGCCCGACGCTGGGCATCTGCGCCTCGAACGGTGCCGAGAACGACTGCAACATCACGGGTTTCGACTGCTCGGGTCTCACCCTGTACGCGTGGGCCCAGCAGGGCGTGTCGTTGCCGCACTACACCGTCTACCAGTACGCCCTCGGCCAGCACATCGCCACGTCCGACCTGTTGCCCGGTGATTTGCTGTTCTACGCGAACGACACCAACGATCCCAGCACCATCCATCACGTGACCATGTACGCCGGAGGCGGTCAGATGGTGCAGGCCCCCTACTCGGGTGCCTACGTCGAGATCAGTCCCGTCGACTTCGGCAACGGCTACATCGGTGCGACCCGTCCCGGCACCTGACGGACCGGCGTTCGCGGTCATCCTGGCCGGCGGCTCCGGCCGTCGGCTGGGCCTGGTCGACAAGCCCGGGCTCCTGCTGCACGGACGCCGGTTGGTGGACATCGCGCTGGCCGCCGTCGCGCCGGCACTGACGGTGGTCGTCGGGCCCGACCGTGAACTTCCGCCGGGCACTCTGCAGGCGCTCGAGAATCCACCGGGCGGCGGCCCGGCGGCCGCTCTGGTGGCCGGTCTCCGCGCGCTGGCCGAACATCGTGCGCCGGCCGACCGCGAGGACGTCAGCGGTCCGGGCACCCGGGACCTGGTGGTGGCACTGGCCTCGGATCTACCGGGCATCGACCGTGCAGCGGTCAGGGCCCTCGCAGACGCGGTCGTCCGCGAAGGGCTCGACGGCGCCGTCCTGTGCGATCCCGACGGGCGCCGTCAGTACCTGGCCGGGGTCTGGCGATGGTCGGCGCTGCTGGGCTCGGTGGCCCTCCGCCCGTCCTGGCACGATGCCCGCCTCTCGGATCTGCTGGCTCCGCTGATCGGCGCAACGGTGCCGGTGGACGTGGGTGTCGGCGCAGACGTGGACCGTCCGGAAGATCTGATCCGCTGGAAGCTCACCGCGCCTGAATCCCGGCCCGCCGAGGACGGGTCATGATTGAGTGGTGACATGGGTATGCCGAGTGGGGCAAGACGTGAGGAGCAGCCGGTGACGGCGCAGGCAGCAGGCGATTCGGAATTCGACCCGACGAGGTTGGAGTCGGACCGGCAGGGGAGCCCGCAGCAGGCCCCGACCCAGCCGCCGACTCCCACCCAGGCCGGCCAGGCCCCCCAGTCCGTTCCGTTCGGTCCGCCGCCGCGGCCGTTCGCCCAGTCGCAGCCGCCGTTCACGTCCGGCCAGCCGCAGCCGCCGTTCGCCCAGCCGCTGCCTCAGCCGCAGTCGCAGTTCGCGGACCGGCAGCCACCGTCGCGCGACGCGGTGCTGCTCGAGCGCACGGTGTTCGAGGTCAAGAAGGTCATCGTCGGGCAGGATCGTCTCGTCGAACGGATGCTCGTCGGCCTGCTGGCCAAGGGCCACATCCTGATCGAGGGCGTGCCAGGGGTGGCCAAGACGCTGGCGGTCGAGACCTTCGCCAGAGTGGTCGGTGGGACCTTCTCCCGTATCCAGTTCACCCCTGACCTGGTGCCCTCGGATCTGCTCGGCACCCGGATCTACCGGGCCGGTCGGGAGGAGTTCGACACCGAACTGGGCCCGGTGGTGGCGAACTTCGTCCTGACCGACGAGATCAACCGGGCGCCGGCCAAGGTCCAGTCAGCACTGCTCGAGGTGATGGCAGAGCGCCACGTCTCGATCGGCGGGAAGACGTACCCGATGCCGGACCCGTTCCTGGTGATGGCCACCCAGAACCCGATCGAGAACGAGGGCGTCTACCCCCTGCCGGAAGCCCAACGCGACAGGTTCCTGTTCAAGCTGCTGGTGGGGTATCCGGAACCTGACGAGGAGCGCGAGATCGTCTACCGGATGGGTGTCACCCCGCCGGTGGCCCAGCAGGTGCTGCCGATCGCGGAACTGGCCAGGCTGCAGCAGGTCGCGGCCAATGTGTTCGTGCATCACGCCCTGGTCGACTACGTGGTGCGTCTGGTCTACGCCACCAGGACTCCCGCCGAGCACGGGCTCACCGACGTGGCGTCCTGGCTTTCGTACGGGGCGTCCCCCCGCGCCTCGCTCGGCATCGTCGCTGCCGCCCGTGCCCTTGCGCTCGTGCGCGGCCGCGACTTCGTGGTCCCCCAGGACGTCGTCGACGTGGCACCCGACGTGCTGCGGCACCGGCTGGTGCTGTCCTACGACGCCCTGGCCGACGGCATCCCGGTGGACACCATCCTGACGAAAATTCTCCAGGTGATCCCGCTGCCCCAGGTCAGCCCCTACACGCACACCGGCGTCGCCTGATGCCGGCGGGAGCCGACCGCAGATCTGGCGCACCCCCCTCGACGGCGGACCCGGCCAGGCTGGACGCTGCGCTGACCTCCCTGGAACTCACCGTGCGGCGCCGGCTCGACGGACTGCTGCAGGGCAACCACCTCGGCCTGGTCCCGGGTCCGGGAACCGAGCCCGGCGACGCGAGGCCCTACTACGCCGGCGACGACGTCCGGCGGATGGACTGGTCCGTCACGGCCCGGACGACCGAGGCGCACATCCGGCAGACGGTCGCCGACCGCGAGCTGGAGACCTGGCTGGTCGCCGACCTCTCGGCCTCGCTGGACTTCGGCACCGCCGGTTGCGAGAAGCGGGACCTGGTGGTGGCCGCGGCCGCCGCGGTCGGCCACCTGACCGGCGGCGGCGGTAACCGGCTGGGCGCCGTTGTCTCCTCCGGCAGCGGGACGTCGAGGTATCCGGCACGTGGCGGACGGGCCAGCCTGCAGCACCTGCTGCGGGCGCTGGCCTCCACCCCCCGATCGACCGTCGGCCGGCGCGGTGACCTGGCGGCCGCGCTCGAACAGCTCCGCCGACCCCCACGACGCCGCGGGTTGGCCGTGGTGATCTCCGATTTCCTCGGCGACATCGATTGGGAACGATCCCTGCGTGCCCTGTCCGGTCGTCACGACCTGCTGGCCATCGAGGTGCTGGATCCCCGCGACCTGGAACTTCCGGCGGTCGGCCTTGTCACCCTGGTCGACCCGGAGACCGGCCGGACAAAGGAGGTCTCGACCACGCCCAGACTTCGGGCCGACTTCGCACAGGCGTCGGCCGATCATCGCCGGGCCGTCGCCACCGTGCTGCGCCGCTGTGGCGCCGCCCAGCTGACGCTCCGGACCGACGGCGACTGGATCGCCGACGTGCTCCGCTTCGTCCTGAGCCGCAAACGGGGCTGGGCCGGCGGACCGTCGACCGCGAACGGTTCGGCCGTCGTCCAGACCGCCCAGCTCGCCCGGCCCCCGCTCCTGTCGGGGGGCGCGCGGTGACCTTCGCCCATCCGGTCTGGTTCGCCGCGGGAGTCGCGGTGCTCGCTCTGCTCGTCGGATACGTCCTGGCGCAGCGCCGGGCCCGCCGGCACACACTGCGGTTCGCGAATCTGGAGCTCCTGGAAAAGGTCGCCCCCAAGCGGCCCGGGCGCACCCGGCACCTGCCCACCGGGGTGATCCTGGTCGCCCTGTTGCTCCTGACGGTCGCGCTCGCCGGGCCCACCGCCGATGCCAAGGTCCCGCGCAACCGGGCCACCGTGATGCTGGCCATCGACGTGTCGCTCTCGATGGAGTCCACCGACGTCTCGCCCGACCGACTCGACGCCGCGAAGGAGGCCGCAACCACCTTCGTCAAGGAGCTGACGCCCGGGGTGAACCTCGGGTTGGTCTCCTTCGCCGGCATCTCCACGGTGCTGGTCTCGCCGACCACAGAGCGGACCTCGGTGATCGCAGCGATCGCCGCCCTCAAGCTGGACGAGCGGACCGCCACGGGGGACGCGATCATCTCCTGTCTGCAGACGATCGACGTCTTCTCCAAGACCATCAGCGGGGCCGACGGGCCGGCTCCCGCCCGGATCGTGATGATGACCGACGGCAAGCAGACCGTGGGCCGCAGCGTCAACGACGCGGCCACTCAGGCGGCGACGGCCAAGATTCCGATCTCGATGATCGCCTTCGGTACCGATCACGGCACCATCAACTTCCAGGGTTCGGTCATCCCGGTGCCGCTGGACACGTCGTCGATGCAGGACATCGCGCGCATCTCCGGCGGCGATTACCACACTGCCGCAACAGGTTCCGAGCTCAAATCGGTCTACTCCCAGCTCGGGGAACAGATCGGGTACGAGCTCAAGCAACAGGACGTGTCAAGGCCCTGGCTGATCGCGGGCACCATCCTGGTGATCCTCGGGGCGGCGGGCGCGCTCGTCATCGGTGGCCGCATTCCCTGATCGCCCCGCTCGTCGGCGGCGGTGTGCGGCCGCTTCGCCCGATAGGGTCAGCTGGCGCGGCGCAGTGCTGCGCCGCGGCGTGCGTCGATGGTCGGCGGGTTTCTTCCTGGAGGTAGTGCAGTGACATCGGCTGACCCGGTTGGCGAAGCACCGGAGTTCGTTTCGCGATCAGTACTGGTGACCGGCGGGAACCGGGGGATAGGACTGGCCATCGCCCGGAACCTGGCTGCGGCCGGCCACCGGGTGACGGTCACCGTGCGCAGCGGCGAAGCCCCCGCCGGTCTGGGGTCGGTGGTCTGCGACGTCACCGACGGCGCCGCCGTGGACGCGGCGTTCGCACAGGTGGAAGCGACCCAGGGACCGGTCGAGATCCTGGTGTCCAACGCCGGGATCACCGACGACACGTTGCTCCTGCGGATGAGCGAGGATTCCTTCACCAGGGTGGTCGATGCGAATCTCACCGGTGCCTACCGGATGGCGAAGCGGGCCGCCTCCGGCATGCTCAGGAAGCGCTGGGGCCGGATGATCTTCATCTCCTCGGTGGCAGGCCTGTCCGGAGGCGTCGGCCAGGTCAACTACTCGGCCTCCAAGGCGGGCCTCGTCGGACTGGCGCGTTCGGTCGCCCGGGAGCTCGGCTCCCGGAACATCACCGCGAACGTGGTCGCGCCGGGATTCGTCGACACCGACATGACCAGGGAACTGCCCGAGGCGCGCAGGACCGAGATCCTCGCCCAGGTGCCCCTGCGCCGATACGGTACTGCAGACGAGATCGCAGGCCTGGTAACCTTTCTCGCATCCGAGCAAGCTGCTTACGTGACCGGGGCCGTGATCCCGGTGGACGGCGGTCTCGGAATGGGGCACTGACTCCAGGTTCGCTCCAACTCTCCCGACCCACCAGACAGATACGCGAGGACCCACCACATGACCGGAATCCTGACCGGTAAGAACCTGCTGATCAGCGGGGTCATCACCGAGGCGTCGATGGCATTCCACACCGCCCGGATGGCGCAGGAGCAGGGCGCGAAGGTGGTGCTCACCGGTTACGGCCGGTTGTCCCTGGTGGAGCGCATCGCAAAGCGCCTGCCCGAGGATGCGCCGGTCGTCGAACTGGACGTCACCGATCAGGGGCACCTGGATTCGCTCGCCACCCGGGTCGGCGAGTTCCTCCCGTCGATCGACGGCGTGCTGCACTCGATCGGGTTCGCGCCCGCCGGGGCCCTGGGTGGCGACTTCCTGGCCACCGCCTGGCAGGACGTCGCGACGACCGTGCACACCTCCGCCTTCTCGCTGAAGGCTCTGGCCGTGGCGGCGTTGCCGATGATGTCCAGCGGCGGCTCCATCGTCGGCCTGGACTTCGACGCCCGGCAGGCCTGGCCCGCCTACAACTGGATGGGTGTCGCCAAGGCCGCTCTGGAGTCGGTGTCCCGTTACCTGGCACGCGATCTCGGGCCGCGAGGGATCAGGGTCAACCTCGTCTCGGCCGGCCCGATCCGGACGATGGCCGCGAAATCGATCCCGGGGTTCTCCGGTCTGGAGGACGCCTGGACGGGCCGCGCCCCGCTCGGCTGGGACACCTCCGACCCGACGCCGGTGGCCAAGGCCGCCTGCGCCCTGCTGTCCGACTGGTTCCCGGCCACCACGGGCTCGATGGTCATGGTCGACGGCGGTTTCCACGCTCTGGGCTTCGCCGAGGGCGAGTCCGCCGCACAGTAGCCGGTAGCCCGCCGCACGGGTTGTCCCGGCGGCACGGGGTGCGCCGGGCCAGGCCGAGGTCGGTCAGCCCCGACTTCGGCTGACCGATTCGGTGACGAGCACCCTGGCGGCCAGGGCGACCGCCGCGCGCCGCCCCGCCCGGACGGCACTGTTCAGCGGGCGGAGGGCGTCGTCGACGACGGCGAGTTCGCGGCTGGTCACCGCGGCTGTCTCGTGGGAGGAAGCCACTGCGAGCAGTGCCTCGAGGGAGATCACCTTGGCCAGCAGCGCCGACGCCGCCGTCGGGGTGCCGTGGGGGAAGTCGACCGCCTCGGCCAGCATGCGGCGCCGCACGTGTTCGCGCACCTGATCGGATCCACGGGCGATGTCCAGAGCCACCAACGAGTGGGTGGCGTCGGCCATCGCGCCGTCGATCTCGGCGTTGGCCTCGCTCAGCGACAGTGCCGGGTGGCTTCCCCGGCAGCTGTGCACCCGCCACTGGCCGTCGGCGGGCACCACTCCGATCTCAAGGTCGGGGAACACCACCACGGCGCCGGCATCCAGTGCAGGCACGGTGATGTCGCCCCCACGGGGCAGCCCGCGCAGATCGCCGGCCGTGGGCAGCAGCAGGTCCGGTACGCCGCCGCCGAGCATCAACGGCAGCAGGGACATCGAGCCGGCCGTCGGTGATCCGGGACCTGGAAGACCGGTCGCCTCCGCGACCTCGGCGGTGGCGGCCCTGACCCCGACCCGATGCCCGGCCGCGTCGACGGCGGCGAGCACGTCGTCGGTGCTCCGTCCGCCGGCACGGGCAGCCGCCCAGAGAGCGAGGGTGGTGGCGGCATGAACTGACGACATGCGTGCCACGGTACGTCAGGAGCCCGCTGGGGACGGTCGATCGCCTGACGTCGCGGACGCGGTCGCGGCGTCGACGACCCGCCGGGGTTCGCCCTCCCCGAAGTCCCGGGCGTTCTGCCGTACCGTCTGCCGTCGTGGCCAAGGGATACGACGACAGCGTCCGCACCAGGTACCGGACGGCGGCCGGTGCTGCCGTCCGGCCGGTCGATCCGCAGGATCCCTACGGCCGGGACGTCCTGTCACGCCCGGCACCGCGCAAGATCGTTCCGGAGGTCCCGGCCACGCCCGACGTGGTCGCCGAGGACCCCGTTTCCGGCTTCTGCGGGGCCGTCGTCGCCTGCACGTCGACGACCGTCACCCTGGAGGACCGCAGGGGCCGACGCCGGATGTTCCCGCTGGAACCCGCCCGCTTCCTGATCGACGGGCAGCCCGTGACGTTGACCCGCCCGGTCGCCGCTCCGGCCGCGCCGGCCCGGTCGGCCTCCGGGTCCAGGGCGGTGGCCGGCCTGCGGGCCCGGACGGCCAGGGCAGCGCGGATCTGGGTGGAGGGCATCCACGACGCCGCGCTGGTCGAACGCGTCTGGGGTCACGACCTGAGGGTCGAGGGCATCGTCGTCGAGCCGATCGACGGCCTGGACAACCTGCCGGGAGCCGTCGCGGAGTTCGGTCCGTCACCGGCGCGGCGGCTCGGAGTGCTGGCCGATCACCTGGTGCCCGGTTCCAAGGAGACCAGGATCGCGTCGACCGTCACCTCCCCCCACGTGCTGATCACCGGCCATCCCTACATCGACATCTGGGAGGCGGTGCGGCCGGAATCAGTCGGCATCAGGGCGTGGCCGACGGTGCCCCGTGGCGTCGACTGGAAAACCGGAGTATGTGCGGCGCTGGGCATCTCGGACACAACGGTGATGTGGGGGAGGGTGAACGGCGCGGTCGCGGGCTACCGCGACCTGGCCACCCCGCTGATCACCGCGGTCGAGCAGCTCATCGACTTCGTGACCGCCCCCGACGACGCCGCTGCCGGCGCCTGACGAACGCCGGCAGACCTCCCGGACCCGGGAACACCGACCTCTGGGGTGGCAGACTGGCCCCATGCCGGAATGGGTGTGGTTGAGCGGGGCACTGCTGCTGTCGCTGGCCGAGTTGATGGGCGGCGAGTTCGTCCTGCTGATGCTGGGGGCGGGCGCGTTGCTCGGCGCCGGGACCGCCTGGATCGCGCCGCACCTGCTCTGGCTGCAGCTGATCATCTTTGCGCTCACCTCGGTGGGCCTGGTGATCGGGGCCCGTCCGCCCCTGCTGCGCCGGTTCCACGGCCCGTCCCAGATCCGTACCGGCATCGACGCCGTGATCGGCTCGAAGGCCACCGTCATCTCCACGGTCGACGCCTCCGGCGGCCAGGTGAAGATCGGCGGCGAGGTGTGGTCGGCCCTGGGTGTGGAAGGCCATCGGCCGCTGACGCCCGGTACACCGGTGACGGTCGTGGAGGTGCGGGGGGCCACCGCCGTGGTGATCTGGGGTCCATGATGGGACGGAAGCCCGCCACCAAGTGAAGGAGCCGTCATGGATCCAGTTCTGATCGGTGCGCTGATCGTCGCCCTCCTGGCCGTCCTCGTCGTCATCCGATCGGTCAAGGTCATCCCACAGGCGCAGGCGGCCGTGGTGGAGCGCCTCGGCCGATTCCACAAGACCAACAACGCGGGTCTGGTCTGGCTCGCACCGTTCCTCGACCGGATCAGGGCTCGCATCGACCTCCGCGAGCAGGTGGTGTCGTTCCCGCCGCAGCCGGTGATCACCGAGGACAACCTCACCGTCTCCATCGATACCGTCGTGTACTTCCAGGTCACCGACCCGCGCGCCGCCGTGTACGAGATCGCCAACTACATCGTCGCCGTCGAGCAGCTGACCACCACCACGCTGCGGAACGTCGTCGGCGGGATGAACCTGGAGCAGACGCTGACGAGCCGTGACGCGATCAACGGGCAGCTGCGCGGGGTGCTGGACGAGGCCACCGGCAAGTGGGGGATCCGGGTCGCCAGGGTCGAGCTGAAGGCCATCGACCCGCCGCTGTCGATCCAGGACTCGATGGAGAAGCAGATGCGCGCCGACCGGGACAAGCGGGCGATGATCCTCACCGCCGAGGGACAGCGCGAGTCGTCCATCAAGACCGCCGAGGGCCAGAAGCAGGCCGCCGTGCTCACCGCCGAGGGCGCGAAGCAGGCGTCGATCCTGGCCGCCGAGGGCGACCGCCAGTCCGCCATCCTGCGGGCGCAGGGCGAGCGGGCCGCCCGGTACCTGCAGGCCCAGGGTCAGGCCAAGGCCATCGAGAAGGTCTTCGCGGCGGTCAAGGCGGGCAAGCCGACTCCGGAACTGCTGGCCTACCAGTACCTGCAGACCCTGCCCCAGATGGCGCAGGGCGATGCCAACAAGGTCTGGATGATCCCGAGCGACTTCGGCAAGTCGCTCGAGGGCTTCGCCAGGATGCTCGGCGCCAAGGGCGACGACGGGGTGTTCCGGTACGAACCTCCGAAGGACGAGCCCACGGATGTGCCGGCCTCCCGTCCCGGTGACATCGACGACGACGTGAAGGACTGGTTCGAGGGCACCTCCTCGGCCGAGGTGGCCGAGGCCGTCCGGCAGGCCGAACGCGAGGCCCAGACCACCGTCGCGGACCAGGACGCGATCCGCGCCGCCGGCGCACGCGCCGATGCCGACGCCGCCCGTGCGGCGGCCGCACGCGCTCTCGCCGCACCGCCCTACCGGGCGCCGGCCCCGCCCGCGGTGGAACCGCCCCGGACGCTGCCGCCGGCCACCGGTGCGCACCACCTGCCGCCCGGTCAGTCTGCCGCCGGTCAGTCGGCCGCCGGTCAGCCGGCTGCGCCCCCGCCGGGGTACCAGGGGTACCCACCGCCCGCGCAGTGGACGCCCGAACAGGGCGAACCCCGACGCTGACCGTTTTTCTCGGACCGACTTCCCGGACCGACTTCCCGCACCGACTCGCCGGGCCGACTTCCCGGACCGAGCCCCGATGCCGGTAGGGCAAGATCAGAGTCATGACCGATCTGTTCGACGGAGCTGCCGTCATCGCGTTGACGCAGGCGCTGGTCCGGCTGCCCACCGTGGTGATCGCGGGCATCGACGAGGTGGAGACACCGGCCTGTGCACTGATCGCGGCCACCATGCGCGACTACGGCTGGGAGGTGACGATCGAGGAGGTCGCGACCGGGCGGCCCAACGTCGTCGGCATCGTGCACGGTCGGCATCCCGCCCGGACGCTGATGTTCGAGGGGCACGTCGACGTGGTCACCCCCGGCGACGTCGAGAGCTGGTCGTTCCCACCATTTTCCGGCGATGTGGTGGACGGACGTCTGCTGGGGCGTGGGTCGGCCGACATGAAATCCGGGGTGGCCGCCATGATCCACGCCGCACGGGCGGTGGAACTGGCCGGCTTCGACGGTCGCATCATCGTCGGCGTGCTCGCCGACGAGGAAGGAATGATGCTCGGCGCCAAGCACTTCGCCGCCTCACCACTGGCCGCCTCCGGGATCGACGGCGTCATCGTCTGCGAGCCGGAGGGTGGCGAGATCTGTGCGGTGGCCAAGGGAGCCATCCGCCTACGGGTGGACCTGCAGGGCGTCATGGCCCACGGCGCTATGCCGCACCAGGGACGAAATCCGCTGCCGGCCATGGGTTCCCTGCTGATGGGTCTGTCCGAGCTGGAACGGCAGGTCGCGGACTCCGTCGGGATCCACCGGCATCTCGGTGAGTTCTACCTGACGCCGACGGTGCTGGCCGCGGGGGATCCGGGCCAGCTCAACGTGATCCCGGCGTCGGCCTCCGTGTTCCTGGACGTCCGGACGATTCCCGGTGTCGGCCACGCGGGCCTACTGCACCTGATCACCCGGCTCGCCGAGCAGATCGCGCAGGACGCCGGCCTGAGTGCGGCGGTCACGGTGATCGACGACCGGCCGCCGGTCGACACCCCGGAGGACGCGCCGGTCGTGGCCGCGCTGGTGGCCGCGCACAGCGCCGTCACCGGAACCCCCGCCGTGCTCGGGGGCGTCCCCGGGACCACCGACGGCACGATCCTCACCCGCGACGCCGGGTTGCAGACCGTCGTCTACGGCCCGGGTGGGAAGTGGATCGCGCACACCCGAGACGAATTCGTCGAGGTGCAGGACATCCTCACCTGCACCAGGGTTTTCATCGCTGCGGCCCAGTCCTTCCTCGGCGTCGGGACCGACACCGCCGCTGCCCCTCCAGCCACGTCCCCGGTGCGGCCGGCCCCGGCACTGCCGGCGGATGCCGGCGAATCGGCCGGCTGATGCAGTACCCGGCCGGACGGTCGAACTCCCTGGCGGACATCGCCGGACTGCGGGTCGGTCAGCACGACCGGCGGGATCGGGGCTTTCTGAGCGGCACGACCGTGCTGCTGGCTCCCTCGGCCGGGATGGTCGCCGGGGTCGACGTCCGGGGTGGTGCGCCGGGTACCAGGGAGACGGATCTGTTGCACCCCACCGCTTCCATGCAGCGAATCCACGCGATCGTCCTGACCGGAGGCAGTGCCTACGGTCTGTCGGCGGCCGGCGGGGTCGCCGACGCGCTCGGAGCCTCCGGCATCGGGTTCCCGGTGGGTGCCCCCGGAGACGTGGTGCCGATCGTGCCCGCCGCGGTGCTCTTCGACCTCGGCCGCGGCGGCAGCTTCTCCGCGCGTCCGGACGCCGAGTTCGGCCGCCTCGCCGTCGCGGCGGCCATCGCCGGTGACGGCCGTCCGGGGCAGGGAGCGGTCGGTGCGGGCACCGGAGCCGTGACGGCCGGCCTCAAGGGCGGCACCGGTACCGCCTCCTGCGTGCTGCCCGACGGGTCGGTGGTGGCGGCCCTGGTGGTGGCCAATGCCGTGGGCTCTCCGATCGATCCCCGCAACGGGGAACTGCTGGGCGCCAGGAACCTGCTGGATCAGGATCATCCCGGGCTGGGTACACCGACCAGGGCCGAGCGTGACGCCCTGCTGCGTGTGGTCAACGCCAGCGGCCCGCGGTTGCCGACCCCGACGATCGGCAACACCTCGATCGGCATCGTGGCCACGGACGCCACCCTCACCAAGGTGCAGTGCTCGAAGATGGCCGCCACCGCGCACGACGGGCTGGCGCGCGCCCTGAACCCGGTGCACACCCAGTTCGACGGCGACACCCTCTTCGCCGTGTCGACGGCCACCGGACCGGCGTCCGACGAACTGGCCTTCCACCACATCCTCTGCGCCGCAGCAGACGTGGTGACCCGCGCCCTGGTCCGCGGTCTGTTGTCGGCGCAGACCGTGCAGACCGACGCCGGACACTGGCCGAGCTATCTCGAACTCGCGCCCTCGGCCGGAGCACGTCGATGAGTCGTCCGCGGTCGCCCGGCCGGCCACTGCTGTTGGTGATCGGGCGCATCGGGGCCGGGCTGAGCCTGGTGCTCTGCGTCCTCGTGCAGTGGATCAACCACGACTTCTTCCCGCCGAACGTCTCGATCTCGCAGTACGGTCTCGGACCGCGCGGTTGGGTCTTCACCGTCTGGGTGACGATGGTCTCGCTCGCCGTGCTGATGCTGCAGGCCGGCGGTTCCGTCGACCACCACCGGGTCGGCAACTGGCTCGTGGCCGGCAGCATCGGGCTGGTGGTGATGGGCGTGGTGCGCACCGACGCCAACGGGCTCCAGCAGTCCCTGCACGCCAGGGTGCACATGATCGCCTCGATCGTCGGGTTGATCGCCCTGCCGATCGGGATGGCGCTGGCCATGTCCAACGCGGGCCCGAGATGGCGCACGATGTCCTGGGTCCTGGTCGGGCTGAGCTCGCTGTGCCTGGTCATGGTGCTGGTGTCCGCCGCAGGGGTGGCGACGCCGGGACTGGACGCGCAACACTCCTGGTCGCTGTGGCAATCGGTGGCGGTCACCGTCGACATGCTGCTGCTGGCGGGTTTCGGTCTCACCAGCTTCCCGTCCAGGCAGGACCAGCAACGCGTCCCCACCCGGGTGGGCCGCCGCTGATCACCGGGCTGCCCTGCATAGCGCCCGTGAGATCCGCTACCCGGAACCTGTGCCAGAATTTATCGGCCGTCCCTTTGTCAGGGTTGGCAGGAGACGTGGGCCCTCGACGACGCCGGCCACCACAGAGTCCTTCGCGTTCCGTCCGTCGGCATCGGCTTCACACCGACGTCCGGGTGGCGCGAATCAACCACCAGGAGGATCGGCAAGATGACTGACAGCAGCGCACCAGTTCGGATCGTGACGGCCCGTCGGCGCCCGCACGTCGTCATCGTCGGTGGCGGCATGGCCGGCCTCATGACGCTCAAGGGTCTGCGCAAGGCCGATGTCGACATCACGCTGGTCGATCGCCACACCTACAACGCGTTCCAGCCCCTGCTCTACCAGGTGGCCACCGCCGGCCTGAATCCCGGCGACGTCACGTTCTTCCTCCGGGCGGCGCGGATGTCCCAGCGGAACGTCAGCTTCCGTCAGGGCGAGGTCGTCGGGATCGACAACGAGGGGCAGAAGGTCACCTTCGCCGACGGCGGCGAGATGGCCTACGACTACCTGGTGCTCAGCACCGGCGCCACCACGAACTACTTCGGCACCAAGGGTGCCGAGGAGAACACGATGGCGATCTACACCCGCGCCCAGGCTCTGAAGCTCCGCGACAGCATCTTCACCAATCTCGAGCACGCAGCCGCCTCGGCCACCGGCGGGGACCTGTCCATGGTCGTCGTCGGCGCGGGTCCGACGGGTGTCGAGATGGCCGGCGCCCTGGCCGAACTGCGCAACGACGCGATGGCCTCCGTCTACCCGGAACTGGATCCCCGTCGTACCCACATCGTGCTCGTCGAGATGACGAACAAGGTGCTCGCCCCGTTCGACGTCAAGCTGCAGGAGTTCGCCGCCCGGGCGCTGCGTGAACGTGGTGTCGAGCTCAAGCTGGGCACGTCGGTGTCCGAGGTCCGTCCCGACGGGGTGCTGTTCGGCAACGGCGAGTTCCTCAAGGCCGGCGTCATCGTCTGGGCCACCGGGGTCACCATCCCCAAGGCCGTGGCCGGTTGGGGTCTGCCGCAGGGCCGGGGCGGGCGCATCACCGTCGACGCCGAGCTCCGCGTCATCGGCGTGAAGAACATCTTCGCGGCCGGCGACCTGGCGATCACCCCCGATCCGCTGCCGCAGTTGGGTACGCCGGCGCAGCAGCAGGGCCTGCACATCGGCAAGGGCATCTCGGCGCTGATCACCGGACGTTCGTTGCATGCGTTCAAATATCGCGACAAGGGCACGATGGCCACCATCGGCCGCCGGGCCGCGGTCGTCGACATCAAGCTCGGCGGCAGGTCGGTGAAGTACACCGGGACGCTGGCCTGGTTGACCTGGATGCTGCTGCACATCTGGCTCCTGCTGGGCAACCGGAACCGGTTGGCCACCTTCGTCAACCTGTTCACCAAGTACCTGGCGCCGTCACGTCGCACGAACCCGATCGTCGGCGACGTCCCGGTGTTCGAGCACCGCGGCGAGGGCGAGATCAACTAGCTCCTGCCGAGCAGCCACCTGGTGCGTCCGCTGGTGAGGAGTCCTTCGTCCGGGGGTAGCGGCATGTCCGGACCTGCGGGCGAGCAGCGTCACAGCCGAGCATTCTCCAGACCATGGTGATGCGTCAACTAGTCACGTAGGCTGGCGGGGTGTCCGAGACAAGATGGTTGACCCCCGAGGAATCGAGGGCCTGGCGTGCACTCCAGCATCTGAACATGCCGCTGGCGGCCGCGCTGAACCGGCAGCTCTCCCGCGACTCGAACCTCTCGACCGCCGACTACGCGGTGCTGGTCCAGCTGTCCGAGTCCGAGGGCGAGAAGCTCCGGGCACGCGACATGGTGGTGGCGATCGGCTGGGAGAAGAGCCGGCTGTCGCACCACATCCGGCGGATGGAGACCCGCCGGCTGGTCGGCCGCGAGGACTGCCCTACTGACGGTCGCGGCGCCTTCATCACCCTGACCCCGGCGGGCCGGACCGCCATCGAGCAGGCCGCTCCCGGCCACGTCGACGCCGTGCGCTCGTACTTCATCGACCTGCTGACACCGGCCCAGCTCGAGTCCTTCGCGGAGATCGCCGAAAAGATCGGCGCCCGGTTGCAGGCCGACGGTTGCGCCGAGATCGAGACCGGCGTCGAGGCCATCGCGGCCGACTGCCCCGGGAACTGAGCGCGCCCTCCTGCTCGGCGCTGGGGTCGGTGACCCAGGCCCAGCGATCGAAGGAGCACCAGTGCTTGCGCAATCGCCTGCATTCAGCGGATTCTCGGTCGACGACATCGTTGCGGCCCAGCACTTCTACGGCCAGACCCTTGGCCTCGCCGTCTCCGGGGCCAACGGCATGCTGCGGCTGCACATTCCGGGGAACCGGGAGATCCTGATCTACCCTCGCGCCGACCACGTACCGGCGACCTGCACGATCCTGAACTTCCCGGTGGACGACATCGACGCCGTGGTCGACGAACTCGCCGTCAGGGGTATCTCGATGACGCGCTACGACGGCATGCATCAGGATGACAAGGGCGTCCTGCGAGGGCTTTCGGTCGGCCGCGGACCCGACATCGCGTGGTTCACCGACCCGGCCGGCAACATCCTGTCGGTGCTGCAGAGCGACTGACCTGCGACCGTCCACCGGTGCCGTGCGGACTACGCTGGAGGTTCGCCCGCACGGGCGTGACGAGCACACGGAAACCAACGCCGGGAAGCCAGGCGACCGAATTCCGGGTGCAGTGAACTCGAGAGGGAAGTGACCATTCCGATGGCCGACGACGATCCAACCGGACGCGAGAACGATGCTGCGGACGATGTCTCCGTTCAGCTCGACAGCGCAGACACCCTGCTCGACCGCGGCGTGGTGGACGGACTGGACGAGGGCTACTCACCGCCCGACCGGGAACCGTCCGTCAACGTGCCGACGCAGAGCGAGGAGGAGCAGGGACTCAGCCTGGACGAACTGCTCGCCGCCGAGGAGCCGGACGTCGGCGCCGGGGCGCCCGCCAACCTGTTCTCCGAATACGGCGGCGAGGTCGGCGATGCCAGGGCCGGACGCCTCGTCGACGGGGATGAAGGTGCCTACGACGACACCGACAAGGACCTCTGGGCCGGCGACATCGGCATCGACGGGGCCGGCGCAACCGCCGAGGAGGCTGCGGTGCACGTCATCGACCCGGACCGCGACCTCGATGGGGCCCAGGAGGACTGAGCAGGGCCCTGGCGTGGATCAACTTCTCAGGCATGGGCGAAAGTGACGACTTCTGTCACTCCCGTCCCAAACCCGGCACTTTGATCCATGCAGGGATCCATGCAGGGAGATGCCGACCGACAGGGGCGGCCGACGAAAAATCTGGGAAAACCTGTTGCGGCCACCGTCCCCGCGGGGTTATTTTCGGAAGTGAACCGGAAGGAGGTGGTCCCACGTTGATGACGTACAGGACTCGTGAGGTGGCTGGCCGCTAGGCCGCCATTCCAACACGTCGGACCGTGGTCCGTTCCTCCCGGGAACGGCGGTCGGGCAAGTAGTGGACAGCCATCCGATTCCCGGGCCGCCGACCATCGTCCAGTCGGCCCTTCACCGAGACGCAGCGTCAGGTGCAGGAACAGCCCGGGAGTTGTCCTTCTCACCAGGAAAAGCCGTCCCGCCCAGAAGCGGCCACGTCGAGCGGACCGACACAACACTGACGGTGGAACGATGGCCGGCCCACCCGGATCTTCGGTCACTGGTCCAGGAACTTGATGACGGCCAGCACCCGGCGGTTGTCGTCCTCGCTGACCGGCAGGTCCAACTTGCCGAAGATCGCAGCCGTGTACTTCCCGACGGCCTTCTCGGTGATGAACATCCGGCCGGCGATCGCTGCATTGGAGCGGCCCTCGGCCATCAACCCGAGGACCTCGGTCTCCCGCGGCGTCAGGCCAGCCAGTGGAACCGCCGCCCGCGGCCGGGCCAGCAATCGGGAGATCACCTCCGGATCCATCGCGGTCCCTCCGCCCGCCACGCGGCGCACCGCCTCGACGAACTGTTCGAGATCGGAGATGCGGTCCTTCAGCAGGTAGCCGATTCCGCCCTGCCCCCCGGCCAATAGCTCGCGGGCGTAGAGGTGCTCGACGTATTGACTGAGCACCAGTACCGGAAGCCCAGGGACCTGACGACGCGCCTCGATCGCCGCGCGCAGACCTTCGTCCGTGAACGTCGGTGGCAGCCGGACGTCGACGATCGCAACATCCGGCCGGTGCTCGACGAGGGCGCGCAGCAGGCCCGGCCCGTTGTCCACCGCCTCCACGACGTCGAAATCATGCGCCTGGAACAGCCGGACCAGACCATCGCGGAGGAGTGCTAGATCTTCTCCGATGACAACACGCACGGCAGCTCCATGGAGACGATGGTCGGCCCGCCGATCGGGCTGGCCACGGTGACGGTCCCGTCGAATGCTGCCAGTCGCCGCTCCAATCCGTGCAATCCGCCGCCCGCCCGGGAGACGGCCCCGCCGATTCCGGTGTCGCCGACCGACACGGTCAGACGTCCGGACGTGTGGCGCAGCCAGATCCAGCCGGTCCTGGCGCTGGAGTGCTTGGCCGCGTTCGTGAGAGCCTCGGCCACCGCGAAGTAGACGGCCGATTCCACCGGTGCCGGGGGCCGGCCCACCATCACCGCATCGACCTCGATCTCCATCGGTGCGGCCAGGGCGAGGGCCTGGAGACCGCCGACCAGACCACGGTCGGCCAGCACCGGGGGATGGATACCCCGCACCAGGCCGCGCAGGTCGGTCAACGCCACCGAGGCGGACTGCCGGCTCTCGGCGATCAGTTCCCTGGTCAGCTGCGGATTCTTCTCCATCATCTGCTCGGCCAACCCCAGGTTCATGCTCAACGCGACCAGGCTGGCCTGGGCGCCGTCGTGCAGATCCCTTTCGATGCGCCGGATCTCGGCCGCCTGGGTGTCGACGGTCTCGGCGCGGGAGGTGGACAGTTCACCGATGCGTTGCTCCAGCACCTGGGTGTCGGATCGTCGCAGCACGAGCGATCCGATCGTCAGGTAGGTCCTGATGATCGCCGGGGTGGCCAGGACTCCGAGCGGCAGGACCAGGTAGAAGACCATCGAGACGATCCCCAGGGCGAACCCGAAGCTGGTCGACACCAGCAGCCACAACATGTCCCGGTAGGTCGCCGGGTCGCTGAGCCTGATGTGCAGCATCTCCAACAGGCTGTGGCCGTTGGCCTTTCGATACGGACGGGGAACCTTCACGCCGAGGATCCGCTTCATCAGGTGGCGCTGCCACATCGACAGGCCCCTCAGCAGCGAGAGCGTCCAGGCCAGCATCGGCAGGCCGACCCAGATGACGACCAGGGCCAACGAGACGATCAGCAGCGGAAGCAGCAGGATGGACAGCAGACCCTGCACGGTGATCGACCAGGCGGCACCCAGGTAGGCGATCGCGGTAAGGCGGCCCTTCGGTGCAGCGGGTGCGGTCATGGGTCGATTCTGACGTATCGGCGTCTCCCCGACAGGGGGCCCAGCCCCTCGATGTTCCGACGGTCCAGCCCCCGGCCGTCGACGTCCTGGGCCGCTGCCGCCGAGGGAGCAGGCTCGAAAAGCTGATCGCCATGACCACCTCGATCCGACGTCACGCGGAACCGACCGTGCCTGCGGCGTCCAAGAAATCCATCGTGACCGGCCTGGCCGGTTGGAGCATCCGTCATCCGGGGATCGCCATCCTTGCCTGGACCGTGCTCGTCCTGGTGTCCATGATCGGCGGAAACCTCGCCGGCATGCACAAGGCCACCGACACCCAGCTCACGCCCGGGGAGGCGGGCCGGGCCGCGGCGATGATCACCGCGGCCGGACTGGACGCCCAGGGCAGCGAATCCGTCGTCATCACCGCGAAGAACGGCGCCGCGCTCGACCGGGCCGTGGTCGGCAACACCGGCCCCGCCCTGGCCCGAGCACTCGGGCAACTCCCGATGGTGGCGTCGGTCGCACCCGGCCTGCTATCGAGCGATGGCTCGACGATGCTCCTCCCACTGACGCTCAGCAACAGGGCCGACGACCCAAAACCGCTGCTGGACAGAATATCTGAACTGGGGTCGACGTATCCGGAACTGCAGATCGCGGTGACCGGATCACTGACCATCGGCTCCGACGTCGACGCACAGCTGGCCCGGGACTTCGGATCGGCTCTACTGCTGAGCCTGCCGATCACGCTGCTCATCCTCCTGCTCGCGTTCGGTGCCCTGCTGGCCGCCGGCGTTCCCGTGCTGCTCGGGGCCAGTTCGGTGCTGGCGGCCGTCGGCCTCTACACCGTGACCTCGCACGTACTGCCCGACGGCGGCAGCGGAGCCGAGCTGATCCTGCTGATCGGGATGGCCGTCGGGGTGGACTACTCGCTGTTCTACCTCAAACGTGAACGGGAGGAACGACTTCGGGGCCGCACCGGCGAGCAGGCCCTGTTGGTGGCCGCCGCGACGGCCGGACATGCGGTGGTCACGTCCGGCTGCGCATTGATGGTCGCCATGGCCGGTCTGTTCCTGCTGGGCGACGTGAACTTCGCCTCGATGGCCGTGGGCGCGGTGCTGGTGGTCGCCCTGGCCGTCCTCGGATCCTTGACCGTCCTGCCGGCGGTACTGGGCCTGCTCGGTGCACGGGTGGACCGGCCCCGGATTCCGATCCTGTCGCGGCTGACCATGTCGGGACGACCCGGTCGCGTCTGGCCGAAGCTGCTCCGCCCGGCACTGAAATTCCCGGCGATCACGTTGTTGATCGCGGTCGGCGGGATGCTGGTGCTGGCCTGGCCGGCCACCCATCTGCACCTGAAGAGCGGGACGGAGGCCGACCTTCCGCAGACGCTGCCCAGCGTCGCCGCCCACGAACGCCTCACCTCTGCCTTTCCTGACGAGCGCAGCCAGCTGGAGGTCGTCCTGCACGGCGGGCGGGCCGAGGTGGACTCGGTCGTCAGGCGTCTCGAGTCGTCCATCGAAGCTCCGGTGTCAGGGCCGTCCTCGACCGGTGGGCCGGCCCCGACCGGTGGGCCGGCCTCGACCGGTGGGCAGGCCTCGCCGGCGGCCCGACCCGTCCGGCTGACCACCGGCCAGACCAGCGTGCTGTCCATCCCGGTGCCGTTCACCGCCGACAGCCCGGAGGCCAGGGCGATCTTGGCCGAGCTGCGCGGTTCGACCATTCCCGCAGCGCTGCAGGGTGTCTCCGTTGTCCAGGTCGCGGTCGGGGGATCCATCGCCCGGAACGCCGACTACGTGGACGAGTTGACCTCGGGGGCGCCTTGGGTGGTCGGCTTCGTCCTGCTGATGACCTTTCTGCTGATGACGGTCGTCTTCAGGTCCGTCGTCGTCGGCCTCGTCGCCATCGCGTGCAACCTGCTGTCGGCCGGGGCGGCCTTCGGGGTGCTGGCCCTGGTCTTCCAGAGCAGCTGGGGTGCTGAGCTTCTCGGCTTCCATCTCTCGGGCGGCGTGATCGCCTGGATCCCGGTGTTCCTGTTCGTCATCCTCTTCGGCCTGTCGATGGACTACCACGTGCTGGTGATCTCGCGCATCAAGGAGGCAAGTGACCGCGGCCTGCCGACCAGACAGGCGGTCAGCGAGGGCATCGGCCGCTCGGCACCGGTGATCAGCAGTGCGGCGGCCGTGATGATCGGGGTGTTCGCCATCTTCGCGGGCCTGCACATGGTCGAGTTCAAGGAACTGGGCGTAGGTCTGGGAGCCGCTGTCCTCCTGGATGCCGTCGTCGTCCGGATCATGATCCTGCCTGCGCTGATGGCGCTCCTCGGACGGGCGAACTGGTGGGCGCCGTCGTTCCTCAGGTCGGACCGGCGGCCACCGGCGGCCCTGCCCGTGAACAGGCCCGACTGATCGGGCAGACTGATCGGATGACGCGAGGATTCAGCGGTCGTCCACGTCGGCCCCACAACGATCGGCTGCCTCCGGGGCAGTACGACACCGGAAAGGACTTCCCGGTACTCACGGCAGAGGCGACACCCAGACTCGACCCGGAGAAGCTGAGCGTCACCGTCGACGGACTCGTCGAGCAACAGGTCAGCTGGACGTGGAAGGAATTGCACCAGCTGCCCGGCTCCACCTTCAGCGGTGACATCCACTGCGTGACCACCTGGTCCAAGTTCGACACCAGTTTCGCCGGGATCAGCGCGGACATCCTGCTGGCGTCGGCCCGGCCGCTGCCCTCTGCGACGCACGTGATGATCCGGTCCACCACCGGCTACACCACCAACCTGCCGTTGGCCGACATCTCCGACGGGAAGGCCTGGGTGGTCTGGGACCACGAAGGGCATCCGCTCCCGGTCGAGCACGGCGGCCCGATGAGATTTCTGGTGCCGCACCTGTACTTCTGGAAGAGCGCGAAGTGGGTCAGCCGGATCACCCTGATGGATCACGACGAACAGGGTTTCTGGGAGCGCAACGGCTACCACGACCGCGGTGACCCGTGGAAGGAACAGCGTTACCAGGGTGACTGAGCAGTGATCGAGATCCCTGGCAGCGCAACTGATCCCGCAGTCCCGGCCGGCGCCTGGCGGATGGCCACGGTGCGGGAGGTGGTGCATCCCCATCCGAACGCCGTGAAGCTGGTGCTGGACGTACCGGATCGGATCGACCACCTTCCCGGGCAGCACTACGTGATCAGGTTGCGCGCCGAGGACGGCTACACCGCCCAACGGTCGTACTCGATCGCTTCCGCGCCGGCCACCTCCACCGTCGAGTTCTACGTCGAACGGCTGGCGGACGGCGAGGTGTCGGGTTTCCTCGCCGACGTGGTGGCGGTCGGCGACCGGCTGGAGGTCCGCGGGCCCATCGGTGGCTGGTTCGTCTGGCGGGCGGACCGTCGCGCGGTCCTGGTCGGTGGTGGCTCCGGGGTGGTGCCGTTGGTCGCGATGCTCCGGCACGCTCGCGACAACGGACGGTCGGAACTGCTCGAGATGGCGGTGTCCGCGCGTTCACTGGCCGAATTGCCCTACGCGCACGAACTACTCGCCGCCGGTGCCACCGTTGCTCTGACCCGAGTGGCGGATCCCGCGGTCGATCGTCCGAACGGGCGCCTGGGGCACACAGATCTGGACCGGATCGTCACCCCCGATCAGATGGCTTTCGTCTGCGGTTCAACGGGTTTCGCGGATACCGCTAGCGATCTGCTGATCGCGGCCGGAGTGGCGTCCGACGCGATCCGGGTCGAGCGTTTCGGACCTACCGGCAGCTGACGTGTCCGATCCGCGTCACCTCTACAGCCCGTACTCGACCGGCAACACACCTCGGGCCACCGCGCGCACCAGCTCCTGGTGGTCGGCCTCGGTCTGGTCGGCATACCGGCGGGCGAAGCGGGCAAGCGCGACGTCGAGCTTGTCCGAGGACCCCGCGTAGCCCGAGATCATAGATGCGCCACTGGTTCTGGCGTGTCCCTTGGCCAGCAGCTGCCCGACGATGCCCGCGTAGTCGGCCAGCGCCTGGGAGTCGATCGCGTCCAGGGCGATCGTCCCCTTCATGTTGCGGAACTGCCGCACGTAGTACTGCCGGCCGTTGACGGTCGTCCAGCCGAGCAGGGGATCGCTCACCGTCTGCAGGGCCTGCTGGTACTCCACGACCCGCTGGCCCTGATGCGCGTGCCACGCCGAGCCGCCGTGCACGTACTGGGCCAACACCGACCGCCTCGCCTGCTTGAGCTGCAGGAACACGACGTCGTCCGGACTGCTGCCCTCCAGCAGCGCCACGTACGCCCGCAGTCCGACGCTGCCGACACCGACGACCTTGTGGGCGATGTCGACCAGCGTGTACCCGCCCAGCGCCCGCCGCCAGTGGGGGGCCAGCGTGGTCAGGTACTCGTCCAGCGCCACACCGACCATGTCGTACTCGGCCACGCTCACGCGGGTGATCAGCGGAGGTTCCTCGACGATCCGTCGCCGACCCTCGTGCTCCTCGGTGAACCGGGGGAGGGCCCGGTCACTCGTGCGGGATCGAGCTCTCCTAGCGGCCCGGTCGATCTCGGCCTTGAGGGACGGATGGGCGGTGTTCGCGATGAGCTGGTCCACGTCCAGTCGCTGGTAGGACCGGGACAGCAGCGGCTGCTCGGCCAGCAGGCGCACCTCACCGCGGTAGGCGGCCACGCAGGCGATCGCCGCCGCCTCGCAGGTCTGCTCGCTGTGGCTGTTCTGCCGGCCCGCGACCCAGATGCTCGCCACCAGTCGACGCAGGTCCCATTCCCAACCGCCGGGGTGCGCCTCGTCGAAATCATTGAGGTCCAGCACGAGATCCCGCTCGGGCGACGCGTAGAAACCGAAGTTCCCGAAGTGCGCATCGCCGCAGATGACCGGCGTGATCCCGGTGGCGGGGAGGTGGGCGACGTCCTGCGCCATCACGATCGCCGTCCCGCGCAGGAAGCCGTAGGGCGAGGCCACCATCCGCCCGACCCGCAGGGGGATCAGCCAGTCGAGCCGCCCCTGGTGCGACTCGATGATCTGCGCCACCGGATCGGGTCGACCCGCCGGCGGCACCCAGTCGCCGAGCAGCACCCGCGGAACCCTGGTGCGCAGCGCGCGACCCAGCTGATACCGCTCGGCGCGGGACGTCGGCCGCCGTCGGAGGGAGCCGTACGACGCCCCTTCGACGTCGGCCAGGACCACGTGGCCCGAGTGCGGCCCGGATGGGTCGCTCGGCCCCGGTGGGTGGGTCGGCCCGGCTGGGTCGGTCATGCCGCCGGGGTCGATCAGATCGCCCGGCCGCGCTGGCTGCGGTACCGGCGCACCAGCGCATCGGTGGACGAATCATGCTGCGCTGCAGGGGCTGCACCGTCGATCAGGACAGGCAGCAACTCGACGGCCTGGGTCTTGCCGAGCTCCACCCCCCACTGGTCGAAAGAATCGATGCCCCAGATGACACCTTCGACGAACACGGCGTGCTCGTAGAGTGCGACCAGTTGACCCACCACCGATGGGGTCAACCGGTAGGCGAGAATACTGGTGGACGGCCGGTTCCCGGGCATCACCTTGTGGGGCACGACGTCTTCCGGAGTGCCCTCGGCGGCAATCTCCTCCGCGGTCTTGCCGAAGGCCAGCACCGACGTCTGGGCGAAGTAGTTGCTCATCAACAGGTCGTGCATGCTGCCGGTACCGTCCAGCGTCGGGAGGTCGTCGAGAGGTTCGGCCACGCCGATGAAGTCGGCCGGTACCAGCCGCGTGCCCTGGTGCAGCAGCTGGTAGAAGGCGTGCTGACCATTGGTTCCCGGCTCGCCCCAGTAGATCTCGCCGGTGGAGGTGCTGACCGGCGTGCCGTCCGCGCGCACCGACTTGCCGTTGCTCTCCATCGTCAGCTGCTGCAGGTAGGCCGCGAATCGGTTCAGGTCGTTGCAGTAGGGCAGAACGGCACGTGACTCGGCGCCGAAGAAGTTCGAATACCAGACGCCGAGCAGCCCCATCAGGACCGGCGCGTTCTCCGACAGCGGCGCAGTGACGAAATGCGTGTCCATCGCGTGGAAACCGGCCAGCAGCTCGGCGAAGTTCTCCCGGCCGACCGCGCACATGACGGACAGGCCGATCGCGGAGTCGACCGAGTACCGGCCACCCACCCAGTCCCAGAATCCGAACATGTTGGCCGTGTCGATGCCGAATTTCGAGACGCGCTCGGCATTGGTCGAGACTGCGACGAAGTGCTTGGCGACGGCCGCGGTGCCCTCGTCACCGTCGAGCCCGAGCCCGGCCAGCAGCCAGCGGCGGGCCGCAGTGGCGTTGGTCAGCGTCTCGAGGGTGGAGAAGGTCTTCGAAGCAATGATGAACAGGGTGGTCTCCGGAGCCAGCCCGGCGGTCTTCGCGACCAGATCGGACGGGTCGACGTTGGAGACGAAACGGCAGCTGATGCCCGCGTCGGCGTAGGCACGCAGGGCCTGGTAGATCATCACCGGGCCGAGATCGGATCCGCCGATGCCGATGTTGACCACGGTCTGGATCTTCTTGCCGGTCGCGCCGACCCACTCGCCGGACCGGAGTCGGTCGGTGAAATCGCCCATCCGGTCCAACACGTCGTGTACGTCGGTCACCACGTCCTGCCCGTCCACGGTCAGTTCCGCGTCCGCCGGAAGACGCAGGGCGGTGTGCAGCACGGCGCGATCCTCGCTGGTGTTGATGTGGTCACCGCGCAACATCGCGTCGCGGCGCGCCTCGACTTCCGCAGCCCGGGCCAGATCGACGAGCAGACGCAGCGTTTCCCTGGTCGCGCGATGCTTGGAGTAGTCGATGTAGAGGTCGGCGGCCTGCACCGTCAGTTCCCGACCGCGCTCGGGATCGTCCGCGAAGATCTCCCGCAGGTGGAGTGGCTCGACCACCGGCTGGTGCGCGGCCAGCGCCACCCAGGCCGGGGTGGTCGTGATGTCGAGTGCCGTGGTGCTGTCTGTCATTTCGCTTCGCTTCCCCGCAGTCACGGATGTGGTGTCTGTCCATCCTTGCCCAATGCGCCGGCCGGCCGCTCACTGGGACCCCGTCGTCGCCCCCTCTGCCGGGTACAGTCGGGTTAGCGGCCGGTAACAACCGCGGGGACAGGCACGCAGAGGACCCTGGAGCTCGCCATGACCGCCATCGCACTGGATCTGCACTCCTCCGCGGGCCTTGCCTTCACCGACGCAGGAACCGGCCCACCCGTGCTGATGATCCACGGACTGATCAGTGATCGCGGGACCTGGAACGTCGAGATCGCCGCCCTCGCCGGGCAGCACCGCGTCATCGCCCCCGACCTGTTCGGGCACGGCGCCTCGGTCGGGTCGGACCCGAAGCACCCCGCCCTGCCGAACGACTACTCGCTCGGTGGGCACGCCGCCGCTCTGCGCGATCTGCTCGACGAGCTGGGTCTGCGCCGGGTCGTCGTCGTCGGGCATTCCCTCGGCGGCGGCATCGCGATGGAACTGGCCTACCTGTTCCCGGAGCGGGTGAGCGCACTGGTCCTGGTCAGCAGCGGCGGACTCGGGTCCGAGCTGAGCCCCGCGCTGCGGGCGGCCACGCTGCCCGGCAGCGAGTGGGTCCTGCCGCTGATCGGGTCGGACTGGGCACGCTACTGCGGCAACACCGCACTGAGCGTGATGCAGTGGATCGGTCTGCCCTGGGTGAGCGCCAGCACGACGGCCGCCTGGGCCGGGATGGCCACCTTCTCCGATGCCCTCAAGCGGAGCGCCTTCCTGGCCACCACCCGTTCGATGATCGGTCTGAAGGGCCAGACCATCAGCGCACTACCGCGACTGAAGCAACTCGCCGATCGTCCGATCCTGGTGATCTGGGGTGGCCGCGACCGCTTGATCCCGGCCGCGCATGCCGAGGCCGTGAAGGAACTCCTACCCCACAGCACCATCGAGATCTTCGCCAGGGCCGGGCACTTCCCGCACCTGGACGAGCCGGACCGCTTCCATCGGGTGCTCAGCAAGTTTCTGGGCCGCGCGGCCTCGTCCGGCCGGTGAGTGTGCGCTCAGCCGTCGAATTCGCCTGCTGAGCGCACACTCGCGGGATCGGCTCGTACGACCGATATGACGGCCACCCGGCCGGCGCCGCCGAGTTGGAGGGTTTTGGGGCCGGCCCCTGCCGAAGCGTCCTGACGGACGGCATCATCCGGCTGCAGGTCCACCGCGCCCGGCCAGCGCGGGTCGCCGTCGAGCTTGACCACCACCAGTGTTCCGCCGTTGGGCACCGGGAGCTCCGCCATCCCGTCGACGGTGACCAGTACGAGGGTTCCGACGGCCCGGCCCCGACGCAGCATCAGGTTGAGAGCCCGTACCGGGCCGGCCGCCGAACATCGCGGAGCCATCTCGCCGGCGAACTCGATCACCTCCAGGTGCGCGACGGGCCGGGGTCCGTCCAGATCGAGCGTCAACGGCACGTCGTCGAGCAACAGGAGCCGACGATCGATCCCGACCAGCTCGGAGAAGTCGCAATCGCCGGGGATGTGGGCGATGTTGACCCACCATCGCGGCTCCGCACCCGACCCGACGGCAGCTCCAGCGGTGACCGGGGTGGTCACCCCCTGCCCGTTGACCCACGGCTGGGTGTGCCGGGCCGCGGCCGGCAACCGGACCGGACCGGATCGCACCGGACCGGACATGGGTGGATCAGATGTGCCCATCGCACCACTGTGGGGCCAACCGTCGTGGCCGGCAAGTACCCGGTTCGTGCTCTGTCATCTACCGGAAACACGACCTTGACACGGAGATCCTTGTCCCGGCGGTGACCCGGCCGGATGATTCCCGTCATGTCAGCATCTCTCGCGGAAACGGCCACCGATCGGCACTACGGCGCGAAGGTGAACGCCGTCGAGCCCGGCGGGGCCGAGGTCATCCCACTGTCCGAGCGGCACGGCCACCCACTGCAGATGCTCTGGACCTGGACGTCGCCGAACATGGAGTTCGCGACGATCGCCGTCGGCATCCTGGGGATCACCTTCGGCCTGAGCTTCTGGCAGACGGTCTCGGCCATCGTGGTGGGCAACGTTCTCGGAGCGGTGAGCCATGCAGTCCTGTCCAGCTGGGGACCGGACACCGGGTTCTGTCAGATGGTGATCTCGCGTCGGGCGTTCGGGTTCCTGGGGAACGTGCTACCGGCGGGCCTGAACTGGCTCGTGGCCGGCGTCGGTTGGTTCGCGGTGAACAGCGTCAGCGGCGGCCTCGCCCTCGCGTCGCTGACGGGCATGAACAAGTACCTCAGCCTGGTCATCGTGGTGGCGCTGATGCTGGTGCTGGCCTACTTCGGACACAACCTGATCCAGTTGTTCGAACGGTTCGCGGCTCCGGTCCTGACGGCGATCTTCGTCATCGGCGGGATCGTCATCCTGACGAAGGCCCACGTCAGCACCCCGGGCACGGGTTTCCCCGGCGCCTGGTGGGTACTGCTGGGCGCGACGTTCGGCTACGCGGCCGGTTGGAACCCGTACGCGTCCGACTACACCCGGTACCTGCCGGTCGGCACCGGCCGGGCGGCCGGGCTCTGGTCCGGACTCGGGGTGCTGGTCTCCTGCGTGCTCCTGGAGGTCTTCGGTGCCGCCGCCTACTCGGCACTGGGTTCTGCGGCACCTGCGTTCCCCGACCCGGGCGCGTTCACCAGCGTGCTTCCCACCTGGCTCGGCAAACTGACCCTGCTGGGCATCGCGCTGGGCGCCATCGCCGCCAACGCGCTCAACGTCTACTCCAGCGCGCTGTCGTTCAGCGCCATGGGAATCGAGATCAGGACGCCGTCGCTGCGAGCCATCGTGGCGGTGGTGATGGGCGTCATCGGATTCGTCGTGGCCGTCGTCGGGCTCGATCACATCAACAGCTACGAGAACTTCCTGCTGGTCATCTCGTACTGGATCGGACCCTGGCTCGGCGTCGTGTTCATGGACCGGATCCTGCGCAGATGGCGGATGGACGAGCTGGTCTATGCCGACCGGTCCTACCAGAACTGGGCCGGACCCATCGCCATGCTGGTCAGCGCGGTGCTGTCGATCTGGCTGTTCTCCAACCAGACCCTGTACACCGGGCTGATCCCGACAGCACATCCCGGCGTCGGCGACCTCACCTTCGAGGTCGGCCTGGTGCTCGCCGCCATCCTCTACACGGTCCTGGTGAAATTCCTTGCCCAGCCGATCACCGTGGCGACGCCCGAGCAGCTCGTCCCCCGCCCGTAACTTCCCCCACCCGTGACGTCCTGCGCGCGCGATAGCCGTCACTGTGCAGGACGTCCGGGGGATTGCTCAGCCCACCCCGGCGCCGACGTCGAGCAGCGTGACGCGCAGCAGGAACGCAGCCTCGGCGCCGACGATGCCATCGACCAGATCGACCATCCGGCCGGTGAACTGCCGTCCGTGGTGCACTTCGTCCTGCTCCGCCAGATGGTGGGAGATCTCGTGCAGCACCACGAGTTCACGCAGCGCCCAGGCGGTACCGCCACGGTGCAGGGGGACCGCGATCACGGGGGGGATGCGCTCGTAGTGGGCGCCGCCCTGACCGGCCCTCGATCGCACGGCGACCGGCAGGGACGCCCGGCTCCAGCGCTCGCCGACCCAGTTCAGCGCCAGCACCTGATCGACGTAGGCCTGCACGGATTCCAGCGTGGCGAACTTGCGCTCCGGCGGGAGCGTGATGCTCGACCCCGCCACCTCGACGATCGGAAAATCCGCCGACCGGTCGAAGATCCGCCGGACCAGGGCCTCGGCCTCGTACACCTTGGCGCGCTGCAGATCGGCGGTGCTCACCCGCTGATGGCCCCTCTGGCGCCGCCGATCGCCTTCTCACCGCCGAGGCGGGCGGTGCGGCCGGCCCGGTCGCCGGCCCGGCTGGCCAGTTCCGAGTAGCCGGAGTTGGCCGAGGTACCCCGCCAGGATCCGCGGGCCGTCGTGTTGGCCCGGTAGTGGTCCTGGAGTTCGACCTCCTTGGCGCGGAGCACGATCTCGACGCCGGTGGCACCCGCGGTGTCGGCCTGGACTGCCTGCGCCCTGGCCTGGGTGGTCGCCTCCTTGAGGCGCGCCCCGATGCGCGCCGCGAAGGCCTGCTGGAAATTGACCCTCGCCGTGGTGGCGTGCACCGGACGCTCCTGCCATTCCTGCGCCGGTCCGCGCCATCCCGGACGCGCCCCCTCCACCTGCACCCAGCGACCGACCTTCTCCTGGGTGTACCGCTTGGATTTGATGTACTCGTCAGAGGCCCTGACCATCTGGATGACCAACGACGAGTAGAGCGCCTCCACCGCGTCGATGTCGGTGTCGAAGCCGTAGGCGAACACCCTGGTGGAATTCCTGGCGATGTCGCAGGTCAGGTTGTTGGCCCGGCCGATCTCCAGGAACAGCTGGACGAAGGTGCGCAGACCCCGCCTGCCCTGCTCGCCGATGGTGATGGTGCGCTGGGTCGGCACAGCGCGCTTCTCCTGGGCCGTGGAATGCGCCCTCGCCACCGCGAGATCGACGGAGGAAAGCGTGGCCAGCCGTTGCGCCGCCTGGAGGTAGGCGTCGGCCTCGTGGTCGTTGTCGGTCGTCTCGGCCTTGCGCAGCAGCGCCGCGATCTTCGTCAGGTATTTGTCGCTCATGGTCCGTCCAGTGTGGACGACTGCCCCGACAGTCGGGGTCCCCGGGCGCAGAACGACCCGGGGACCTGCAACGATCTGCAGATCCCCGGGCCGGCTCCGCGGCAGGATCCTCAGTGGTCGCCGAGCGGAGGCGGGTAGACGTCGCGCACGTTCTGGTCGACGCGGGCGGGCGAGAGGCGTTTGGCCATCGCGACGAAGTAGATGACCAGACTGAACGCCGCCATCACCAGCAGGTCCGGGCCCAGTGCGAGCTTCCCGTCGCCGCCGGTCCAGAACGTGCTGAAGAAGCCGACTCCGCCGACGATCCCGCCGGATCCGTACTGGGTGAAGTAGATGATCACGCCCATGCCGATGAGGTACGGGAAGAGCCAGACCCCGGCCGCCCAGTCCAACGGCGTCTGGTTCGGGTTCATCTTGAACGCGGCCGAGACGGCCATCAGCGCGTAGCCGATGAGCAGCACCAGCATCAGGGTCGTGTAGGTACCCCAGCCCGACCACATGATGATGAAATTGGCCAGGACGAAAGCGATCGGCGACATGATGTGGCCCATCGGCAGCCGGTAGGCGCGGGGTAGGTCGGGCTTCTGCAGCCTCAGCGCGCCCAGGGCCAGCGGCGCGCCCGCGTACATCAGCACCGAGGCGCTGGTGACCACTCCGACCAGCGTCGACCAACTCGGGAACGGCAGCAGGAAGATCAGGCCGATCCCCGCGGTGATCAGGATGCCGAAGACCGGGATCTTCTTCTTGGGCGAGTTCTTCTCGAAGGCGGTGGGGATGTAGCCGTTCTTCGACAGGCCGAAACTGATCCGGGAGGAGGAGGTCAGGTAGATCAGACCGGTGCCGGTCGGGGAGATGATGGCGTCCAGTCGTAGGAGAGCCGCCAGCCAGACGACGCCCGCCAACGTTGCCACCTCGTAGAACGGCGCCCCCTGCAGGGCGATCAGAGCGGGGTTCTTCGTCGTCGGATCGACGAGGTCGGCCCAGGTCCGGCCGTTCGCCAGCAGAGCCGGGTCCAGTGCCCCGATGAAGGCGATCTGCACGCCGATGTAGACGGCGGCACCGATGATGATCGACAGGATGACGGCCCGCGGGAGGTCCTTCTTGGGGTTCTTGCTCTCACCCCCGAGCTGCACGGCCTGTTCGAAGCCCAACAGCGAGAAGATGATCGCCCCGGGCACCGCCAGGATGACGGACTTGAAGGCCGCGCCCTGGACGAAGAATCCACCACCGGCGCTGAAGTTGCTGCCGTGGAAGTGGCCGATCACCAGCACCACGATGGTGGCCACCGGCAACAGCACCTTCCAGGTGGTCAGGGCGTTGTTGACCTTGGCCAGGAAGGCGACGCCGATCAGGTTGATGATGACGAAGAACAGCATGAAGACGACGGCGAACACGATGCCCAGCCCGGAGAGCTTCCCCTCCGAGTACAGGTTGAGATTCTTGGCCCACTGGTAGCTGGACATGTACTGGATGGCGGCCAGCACTTCGATCGGCGCCACCGCGGCGGCCTGGATGTAGGTGAACCATCCGAAGGTCGCGCCGGCCAGGCTGCCGAAGGCGTAGTGCGGGAACCGGCTGGTGCCGCCGCTCACCGGGAACAGACCACCGAGTTCCGCGTGCACCAGGGCGAGGATGAGGATGATGATGGTGCCGATCACCCAGGCGATGAGGGCAGAGGGGCCGGCGATGCCGACCGCGGTCAGGGCTCCGAACAGCCAACCGGAGCCGATGATCGATCCTTCCGAGGCCCACAGCAGTCCGAAGAACCCGACCTTCCGGTCCATCCCCTCGCCGTCGAGCTTCATCTCGCCCTGTGGGCCCGCATTGATTGTCGAGGTCACGCATCCTCCTGATGACGAACGTGCTGATGGACGTGCCGATGAACGTGTCGCTGCACAACGGTGTGCTGCCGGTGTACCGGGAGTATCGCGGGAATGCCGTGTGATGCGAAATATTGCAGGTCCGCGCGACCATCGTCAAGGCACCAGGGTGTTTCACCGGCGACGTGTCGCCGGGTCCGGCACGAGGTCCGGCCCCCCGTGCACGAGTGGCACCGAACCCCCTACTGCCGTCTTCGACCTTGGCGACGAGAAAGGTTGCAGCCCATGGAAGATCATTCCTTCGGAGTGTTTACCATTTCTTGACCATTTCTCCCGGCAGGGCTCTGCGAAGGCGTGATGGGGTGCCGGACCGACAAAACCGACCTGCGGCAGAAGTAACGACGATTTGTTGTCCCCGTCATGTTCGGGATCGGATCCCATTCGGGGTCTGCCCGCTATCGGACCGAAACGCAGCGCGCGAGGGGCGTTCTGACCGAATTGCCGGGGCGGAGGGGCATCCATTGATGTCCGTGCCCCCGTCAAACGGACTCGTTTGCGCCAGGACCGGACAAATGCCGACCGCGGGGCCGGTCGCTGCTCGTCAGGAGCAGGCCCTAGTGTGAATCGGGTATTTCCGGTGGGTGAACTCGTTCCACAGGGCCGTGGAGCAGGCACCGTGCACAGAGGAGAAACGATGGATCCGATGGTCACCGTCGCACAGGGACAGCTGCGCGGGCACGAGAAGGACGGCGTGCGCTCGTTCCTCGGCATTCCCTACGCGGACGAGCCGTTCGGCGAACGGAGGTTCGCGGCACCTGCACCGGCGCGGGCCTGGAGCGGCATCCGGGAGGCCACCGAATTCGGGGCCACCGCACCCAAGCCCGGCTACGCCCCCCCGATCGACGCGCTCCTGCCGGATCCGCAGGTCGCCGGCCAGGGCTGCCTCAATCTCAACGTGTGGACGCCGCAGGATGCAGCCGACCTGCCGGTGCTCGTGTGGATCCACGGCGGTGCGTTCGTCAACGGCAGCGGGGCCGTCCCGATCTACGACGGCACCGCCTTCGCCCGGGATGGTGTGGCGTGCGTCAGCATCAACTACCGGCTCGGGGTGGACGGATTCGGAGCCGTCACCGATGCGGTGCCCAACCGCGGCCTGCTCGACCAGGTGGCCGCCCTCACCTGGGTCCGCGACAACATCGCACAGTTCGGCGGCGATCCCGCTCGTGTCACGATCGCCGGCGAGTCAGCGGGCGCGATGAGCATCGGCACGTTGCTGTCCATGCCCCTGGCCGAGGGATTGTTCCGGCGGGCGATCCTGCAGAGCGGGGCCGGGCACCACACACTCACGCCGGCCACCGCCGAACGGGTCATCGCAGACGTGGCGCACCGACTCGGCGTGGAGCCGACCGCGTCCGGCCTGGGTTCGGTCCCGGTCGCCGACCTCGTCGCCGCACAGGCGGCGGTCTCCGAGTCGATCCTCACCGCACCCGACCCGGCCCGGTGGGCCGAGATCACCGTCAACCTGATGGCGTTCGAGCCGATCGTGGACGGCGACATCGTGCCGCAGCGGCCGATCGACGCGATCGTCGGGGGAGCCTCCGCCGACATCGAGGTGCTCGTCGGGTCGAACCTCGACGAGCACGCGCTCTTCCTGGTGCCCAACGGATTCGCCGCGATGGTCGACGAGAACCTCCTGCGCTCGATGCTGCCCGCCCTCGGCGCAGACGCCGCGACCCTGATCGACACCTACCGGTCGGACCGACCGGATGCCACCCCGGGTGAGCTCATGACGGCGATCTACACCGACTGGTTCTTCCGGCTGCCGGCAGTCCGGCTCGCGGAGGCCAGGTCGGCGCTGGGGCTCGACACCCACAGCTACGAGTTCGCCTGGCGCAGCCCGCAGTTCGACGGTGCCCTGGGCGCCTGCCACGCACTCGAGATCGGCTTCACGTTCGACAACCTGGCCGATCCGCAGGGACGCCCGATGACGGGGAACCACCCTCCCCAGGCGCTGGCCGACTCGATGCACGCTGCCTGGGTGTCCTTCATCCGGGAGGGCCGGCCGGGTTGGCCCCCCTACGGCGCGGAGCGGAACGTCATGCGATTCGACGAGACCAACGCCCTGGTCAGCGATCCCAGGCCGGCCGAGCGCTCGGTCTGGGCCGGCATCCGGTAGCAGATCGGACGGTCCCGATGTGCAACGCTTGCGGGGAACCCGCGAAGGAGACCCCGGCATGCAGCTCGACACCAGCACGTCCGCACCACCCGACGACCGCAAGGTCGCAGTCGTCACCGGCGCCAGCAGTGGCATCGGAGCGGCGACCGCACGGCAACTGGCCGCCGCCGGGTACCGGGTGGTCCTCGCCGCCCGCCGGCTCGACCGACTCACCGCACTTGCCGACGAGATCGGCGGCGCCGCCTATCAACTGGACGTGACCGACCGCGAGGCGGTGCAGAAGTTCGCGGCGACGCTCGACCGGGTCGACGTGTTGTTCAACAACGCCGGCGGCGCTTTCGGGGCCGACCCGGTCGCCACGGCCGATCCGGCAGACTGGCGCGCCATGTTCGAGGTCAACGTGATGGGCACGCTGCAGGTGACGCAGGCCCTCCTGCCGAAGCTGATCGCCGGCGGCGCCGGAACGATCGTCGTCATGTCCTCGACGGCAGGCTTCGTCGCCTACGAAGGCGGTGGCGGGTACGTCGCTACCAAGCACGGCACCCACGCGATCGCCGCGACCCTGCGCCTGGAACTGTTCGACCAGCCGGTCCGGGTGATCGAGATCGCGCCGGGCATGGTCCGTACCGACGAGTTCGCCGTCAACCGGATGCGCGGCGACACGTCGAAGGCGGCCGCGGTCTACCAGGGTGTCGAGGAGCCGCTGACGGCTGACGACGTCGCCGACACGGTCTGCTGGGCGGTGACCAGGCCGGCCCATGTCAACGTCGACCTGCTCGTGCTGCGGCCCAGAGCCCAGGCGGCGCAGCACAAAGTCCACCGGACGAGCTGAGATCTGCGCGGATCAAAGCGATGCGCCGTCAGTGCATCACCATGACGCCCGGGTCGTCGGCGACCTCGATCGTCAGGGGCCGGGCGAACACGATGAGGACCAGGCTGCCCAGCAGGGCCGCGGCGAAGACGACCACGGCCATGCCGGCCGCGGTCACCGTCCCGCCGATTCCGACCAGCGGGGACAGCATCGCCCCGATGCCGAACTGACAGGCCCCGAGTAGGGCGGCCGCCGTACCGGCCCTGGCGCCATGCCGCGCCAGCGCAAGGGCCGGGACGTTCGGCAGCGCGAGCCCGGCGGTCGCGATGGTGAAGAACAGCGGGATCAGCAGTCCCCAGATGCCCATCGTGCCGCTGGCCGTGAGCACCACCATCACCGCCGCCGACACCGCGCACGCCACCAGCGATCCGATCAGGATCTGCGCGGCGCTGAACCTGCGCAGCAGCAACGGGTTCAGCTGGCTCGCGGAGATCAGGCCGATGGAGTTCGCGGCGAAGACCAGGCCGAACACCGCGGACGAGAGGCCGTACTGCTGCTGCAGCACGAAGGACGATCCGCTGACGTACCCGAGGATCACCGTCATGGCCAGGCCGGCGGTCAGGCACAGGCCGATGAACTGGCGCTCGAGGATCAGCGAGCCGTAGGTGCGGAACGTGTGGCCGATGCCGGCCCGTTGACGCCGGTGCGGCGGATGGGTCTCCGGGACGACGAAGGCCGACAGCGATGCCAGCACCCCGCCAGCCACGGCCAGCACCACGAACAGGCCGTTCCACGACGTCACCCGCAGCATGAAGCTGCCGACGGTCGGGGCCAGCACGGGCGCCACCCCGGTCACCAGCATCAGACGCGACATGAGTTTGGCCGCAGCCATTCCCGTGTACCGATCGCGAATGATGGCCAGTGCGACCACGGCGCCGGCCGATGCGCCCACACCCTGCAGCGTCCGGGCCACGGTGAGCAACTCGATGTTCGGAACCAGCGCACAGAACACGGACGCCAGGACGTGCAGGAGCATGCCTGCGATCAACGGCGCACGACGACCGAACGAATCCGCCAGCGGTCCGACCAGCAACTGCCCGAACGCCAGGCCGAGCAGGGAACCCGTCAGCGTGGCCTGCGCCGCGGAGTCCGAAGCGACGAAGTGGCGGGCGATGGTGGGAAGCGCAGGCAGGTACATGTCGATGGTGAGGGGACCGATCGCGGTCAACGCACCGAGCAACACGGCCAGCCTGGTCGCGCTCGGTCGGGGGTGGGTCGTGCTCCGTCGAGGGTGACCGGTGGCGGCGGCGGTGAGATCGCCGGGGTGCGTGGAGCTGGCCAGAACGTCGTTCACAGGGGTCCAAGCGGGGTACTCGAGGGTGGGTGGGACGTCTGTATTAAATCGTTTCGATCCGGCGGATGGCCCGCCCGTCGGGCGATGTTCACCTGTCGGTGGCTGTGATCTTGGACTCCCCGGGGTGGGTCGACGCGGAGCAGGATGCCGTTACCGGCGTGACATGTGGGTTTGGTTTGCTCTGCGGTATGACCCTGTACCGCGCCACCGTGATCGACACGCCCGGCGATCCGTTCGCCGGCGAATCCGCCGACGCGATGGTGTCCGACCAGGACGGCGCCGTGCTGGTGTCCGACGGAATCATCACGGCGCGTGGGTCTTTCGCTACATTGTCCGGCTTGCACCCGGAGGAGTCGGTGGTCGACCTCGACGGCGGGATCCTGCTGCCCGGCTTCGTCGACACCCACGTCCACCTGCCGCAGATCCGTGCCATCGGTGGTCTCGGGATGCCGCTGCTGGACTGGCTGGAGAGGTGTGCGCTGCCGGAGGAGAGCCGGCTCGCCGACCGCGGGTACGCCGCGGCGGTCGCCACCGATTTCCTGGCCAACCTGGTGTCGTCGGGCACCACCACCGCGTTGGTGTTCGGTGCCCATTTCGCTGCGGCGATGGACGTGTTCTTCGAGCAGGCCGAACAGGTCGGGCTGAACATCACCTCCGGTCTGGTCGTCAGCGACCGGATCCTGCGACCTGACCTGCTCTGCACGCCGGACCAGGCGCTGACCCGGAGTCGCGAGCTGATCCGGAGGTGGCACGGCCGGGGCCGGATCCGCTACGCCGTCACGCCGCGGTTCGCCCTCTCGACGACGGACGCCATGCTCGAGGTCTGCGGCGAACTGCTGGGCGAGGACCTCTGGTTCACCTCGCACCTCAACGAGAACCTCGCCGAGGTCCGGAGTGTCGCCGCGTTGTTCGCCGGGAGCCGCGACTACCTCGACACCTACCACCGTCATGGGCTGGTGACGTCGCGCAGCGTCTTCGCCCACAACGTCCACGCCGGGGACGCCGAGCTGGCGTTGATGGGGGACACCGGCGCCTGGGTGTCGCACTGCCCGACCAGCAATGCCGCCCTCGGCAGCGGCCTGTTCCCGCTGCGTCGTCATCTGGAGCACGGGGTCGGCGTCGCGCTTGGGTCGGACGTCGGGGCCGGGACAGGATTGTTCCTGATCAAGGAGGCCCTGCAGGCCTACTTCGTCCAACAGCTGCTCGGCGTGCAGGGCCGGCCGCTGAGTCCCGTCCACCTTCTCTACCTGGCCACCCGTGCGGGGGCACGGGCTCTCGGGTTGGACCACCAGCTCGGCGACTTCGGCGTGGGCAAGTCCTTCGACGCCGTCCTGATCCGGCCGGCCCCGGGGACCCAGCTCGCGGTCAACCTGGCCAATGCCGCCGATCCAACCGACGCGCTGGCCAGGGTTTTCGCTCTCGCCACCCCCGCCGACGTGGTGTCGGTCTGGGTCGGCGGCCGACTGATCCGCGGCTGACGGTGCCCCGCGCATACCGAACTGCCCGAAATCGGCTGAAAGTGGCGCGACGGGGGCAGTTCGGTATGCGCAGGGCAGTTCGGTATGCGCGGGACTCAGGTCATCAGTTCGGGGGTGATCTTGACGGGTTTGGGGGCAGACCCGTTGGTGCTGCCAGTGTTCGGAGCCCCGCCCTGGAAGCCCTTGCGGACCGCCTCGAAGATCGCCGAGCCCTGACCGACGAGGGACGCAGCGATGTCGCCGAGTCCGTCGGCGCCATTCAGCACCGTCACATTGGCACCGTTGAGCCCCTGGGCGGCCGACTTGACGATCTCCGGGAGTTGCTCGATCAGCATCCGGTCCAGGGCCACGCGGTTGTTGGAAGCGGCGGCAGCGGCCAGGATCTGGATCTTCTCGGCTTCGGCGGCGGCCAGGATCTTGGTCTTCTCGGCCTCGGCCTGGGCGGGCTTGACCACCTCGGCGACCAACTGCTGCTCGCGCAGCTCGGCGTTGCGCTCGGCGACATCCTTCTGGGCCTGCAGCACCTCGAGCTGGGCCTGTGCCTGGGACAACGGACCGGCCTGCGCGGCCGAGGCCTGCGCCTTGTCGACCTCGGCCTTGTACTGGGCCTGCACGATCGTCGTCTGCCGCTGGTACTCGGCCTGCTTGCGCAGCGAATCCTGCTCGGCCTGGGCGGCCATCTGATTGGCGTTGGACTGCGCGATGGCCGCGGCCTGCTGGATCGCGGCGTTGTGCGGCGCCGACATCGCAGCGATGTAGCCGAGCCGTCCGTCGTCGATCGACTGGATCTGCAGGGCGTCGACGGTCAGACCGATCTTGGCCATCTCCTCCTTGGAGCCATCCAGCACCTCGGTGGCCAGCTTCTGCCGCTCGGTGACGATCTCCTCGACCGTCATCGACCCGATGATCGACCGCAGGTGGCCGGCGAAGATGCGGCCCGTCAGGATGGACATCTGGTCCTGGTCGGACAGGAACCGCTGCCCGGCAGCAACGATGGACTCCACATCCCCGCCGACCTTGAAGGCGATCACGGCCTTGACGTTCAGCGCGATGCCCTGTTTGGTCACGCAGGTCTCCTGGACCTCGGACTCCGTCATCGCCAGGGACAGCAGGTTGGCCCTCCGGAAGATCGGCGGTACGAACGCTCCGTGCCCGATGACGACGCGGAACGGCGCGCCACTGCTGGAGCGCCCGCCGGAGATCAGCAGCGCCTCATCAGGATCAGGAACCCGATAGCCGAACATGTGATGCCTTCTTCCTCGTGCGGATGACCTCGACGGTCAGCATAGGACGGGCGGTGGGCACCGCGCGGGTTTTCGTCGCCGAGCGCCCGCACGTCACTGCGGAACGGGTGCCCCCGGGACCGGGAATCCAGCCCACGGCACCACAGTCACGTGACGATGGGGGGCGACGTCCACCACCAGTACCGACTGGCCCCGCTCGATCGGGGCGTCGCTGTCGGCGATGTAGCACTCCCGGACACCACCGAGCGTCAGGACCACTTCCCCCGGTCCACGCTCTCCCCGTGTCGGAATGCTGATGGTGCCCACCGCACCGATCGCACCGCTGTCCGTCATCGTTCGCCCTTCCTGGCCACTACTCGCAGAGTACGTCGCCGGGCGAGGCGGTGGAGGTGGGTCGCGAGGGGCGGTTCAGGACTGCCAGTAGGTCTGGCCGACCCCGCTGCCGTCCGCGGATCCGCCGGCACCCGAGGATCCGCCACCGTATCCACCGCCACCGTATCCACCGCCGTAGCCCTCGCCGATCGTGTCGGTCCAGCCGCCCAGGTCACCCCAGCCGGAGCTGCCGACGCCGGATTGCGTGCCCGGCCATCCGAACCCGCCGGAGCTCCCGGCCGCACCCTGGCCCGAACTGGACTGCTGCGTGCCGATCGAGTTGCCGCTGGACACCCAGGTCACGGTGAACCTGTCGGATCCGGTCAGTTCCGAGACGGTGGCCATCGGGTTCTCGTAGTTGTCGACCATGGCAATCTTCCCGGCCCCGGTGGCCGCACCCAGTTTGCTGCCGTTGACCAGTACGTCGGAGAAGGTCACCGTCTTGAAGTCGGCCAACGGCAGCACGCTGTCCGACCGTTCCGAGCCGGACGGCGCCTCGGCGATGATCTCGGCCGAGGCCCCGGTGCCGGACGGCGAATCGCCGGTCTCGCTCTTCGTCCACCGCTGCGTGCTGTCGGTCACCACCAGCGTGAATCTGTCCGTCCCCTTCACCGCGACCACGGAGGCCGAGATCTTGTCGCCGGCCTTGACGGTGTTGGTCAGGGAGACCGCCACGGCCGGGTAGAACTCGTACCACGCGGAGTAGGTCGGCGTTCCGGAAGAGCAGTCGGAGGAGGTCCCGGTCTGCTCGACGGAATTGCTGCCGTCCCCGTCCAGGCCGACCCAGTCCGCCGAATAGCTCGTCTCCCCGGCGGCGCACGTGACGGTCGGCACCGTCCACGCCGCCGACACCGAGGTGTAGGTGCTTCCGGTGACATCCCAGCCGGACCAGTCGGTGCTGTGCGCGGAGGCGGTCGTGGTCGCAGCAGCGGCGTAGGCGACGCCGGTGGCGGCGTGCGCAGCCGGAGCCCCCATCGCGATCAGCAACGCTGTCGCGGAACCCAGGGCCAGTGACTTGAGTCCGAACACGACTGCCTCCTTGGCTGCGCCGCCCGGTGGATTCGGCGGTCTTCATCCCAGAAGTAGTGGTTGCAGATGTGGGCGAGCAAAGTGATGGCGCAATGCTTGCTGTGAAACCGCTCGGCGGACAGTCGTCTGCGTCTCAGGCGGAGCCGTCCGGCCCGTCACGCACGCGCTCGGCCGCGATGGATCTGGCGGTCGCGAACAGCGAGTAACGCGGCACCCAGATGGCCAGCGCGGTCGCGGCCAGCAGCCCGGCCGAGCCGATGCTCACGATTCCGACGGCCAGCGTGGTGACCGAGGCGACCAACGACATCACCACCGGGCCGGCGGCATTGCCGGAATCACTGAACACGCGCCAGATCCCGAGAAATTTGATGCGGCCCACCGCCGGTGCCGCGTCGGCGCCGAGCGTCATCATGATGCCGGAGCCGATGCCGTTCCCGAAGCTCATCACCATGGCCACGATGGTCAGCGACAGCGCGCCGGAGGTCAGTGGCAGCGTCATCATCGCGGCCCCGAGGATCGTCATGGAGGGGAGGGCGATGGCCAGCCGTCCGTAGCGGTCCATCACCTTGCCGGACGGGTAGAACAGCGCCATGTCGACCGCGCTGGCGATCCCGAAGATCAGACTCGTCCCGGCTGCGCTGATGCCCAGATGTTCGGCCCACAGGGGCAGGACCGTCTGTCGTGCGGCCCGGACGGCTCCGACCGCCAGGATGGCCACCCCCAGGGTGGCGAACAACCGCCGGTGGCCGGCGAGCATCTCGCGGGAGGTCACTCCGCCGCGGGCGGTCGTCACCTGGCCGGGCGGGAGCTGGACGTCGGGAACCACCAGCAGCAGCACACCGGCGGCCACTGCGGTGACCATGGCGACCACGTAGGCGCTGCGCAACTCCGTCAGACCGATGGCCGCCGCGCCGACGAACGGACCGATGAAGAGCCCGATCCGGTGCGACCCGCCGAGGGTGGACATGGCGCGGGCGCGCATGGCGGTGGGGACCACTTCGGTGAGGTAGGACTGCCGAGCGAGATAGAAGGTGGCGTTGGCCATCCCGATCAGCAGCAGCGAGATCCCCAGGACGGCCAGATCGGGGGCCAGGAAGCAACCGGCGAGTCCGATCGTGGCCAGCCCGGCAGCCAGCATCATCGCGTGACGGTCGCCGATCCGATCGGCGAGCGCCGAGGCCGGGATGTCCCCGAGCACCTGACCGACTCCGAGCAACGCCAGCATGAACCCCGCCGTCGAAGGCGAGGCGCCGAGTTGCAGGGCGGTCAGGGCGATCACCGGAGCGGTGGCGCCGTTGCCGATCTCGTAGATCATCGCCGGCAGGAACACCGACGGGGTGATCGACCGCAGGGTGAGCGGCGCTGTGCCCGTGGTGCGGTCCAGGTCGGTCATGCGGCGCGCATTCACCTTTCAGGCGGCAGTGAAGTCGTTAGGGAAGGCAACGACTACACCATTCTGCACCGTGACCGCGGCGGTCCGGACGCGGCGGTCATCAACACCGGGGGCCGGTACCCACCGGCTCGCTCCGGCTCGCTCCTGGGACAGGTCGGGCCCGGGGTGCCGGCCAGCGCATCACGGTGACCCGTTCACCAGCGCTGTTCGGTGGCCGGGCTGCTCCGCTGGATGTAGTTGCTGGCTTCCTCGCGCTCGAACACCGACTGCATGGCGACCCGTCCGGGGCCGACCAGACGCAGCCACACGTTGCGATTGCTCCACGCCGATGACGTCGCGTTCGCGATCCTCCTCGCGAACATTCCGCCGGAGAGTTCGCCGACGGCACCTCCGGCCATTCCGAGGAGTCCGCCCATCGCGCGCGTCGTGAAGCTGCTGTTCGGATACTCCACGTGCAGGTGCGCCGTCACGGTGACATCGCGGTAGAGCATCGCGGTGGGCTTCATCAGAATGGTCTCGCCGGGGCCGAGATCACGGATGAACGTGTTCCCGGGCGAATGCAGCAGGATCAGGCCAGGTCCGTCCTTGGCCACGAAACGGTCCTCGTAGACGCCCAACGGGTAGTGGGTCTCCTGGTCGTCACCGGTGCCGGTCACGTACCAGATCGAGGACGCCTGCCAGTCGTAGGCGACACTGCCTGTGGCGCAGAGGAAACGATGCTCCCGCACGACGATCGACTGCCCGGCCTGCAGCGGCAGGGCCACCATCTCGCCGGTGTGGCTGTCGGCCAGGCCGATCTGGCCGGGTCCGGAGGCCTGCGCCATCAGGATCGGCAGCCCCGCCATCATGCGTTTCCAACCGCCCTTCAGGCTCATCTGCTGCAGTCGCACCGACGGGTCGCACCAGAGAAGGGTGTGGTGCCCGAAGTAGATCCATTCCGGACCCGCCAGCTTGAAGTCCGCGACCGGTACCTGACGTCCCTCGATCTGCACCTGCGACTGGCCGAACTGGATGCGGGCCATGTCCTTGATCGGTGGCTGCCGCACCCATCCCGACCGGCTGATGACGGCGCGCACATCGGTCGGTGCACCGCACCGTGGACACGAGTGGACGAGCACGTCGCTGGGCTGCCGGCAGTAGCGGCAGGTGTAGGTCGAGTCAGGTGCCGGCGGGGTGGTCATCGAATCTCACTCCGAGTGGTGGTGGACGTACATCGACTGGATGCCCACCCGGCCCGGCCCGACCATCTCGGCCATGCTCATGTTCTTCCCGAACATGCCGGTCCGGAACGGGAGCTGCACGGTGTTCAGGACCACCGTGGAGTCCTTGTACAGAAATCCGCCCGGTTCGACCAGGATCTTCTCGCCGGCGGCCAGCGAACGCTCCAGTACGGCGCCGTAGCCGTGCAGCACCAGCAGTCCGGGCGCACCGGATGTCACGAAGCGGTCCATGTACATGCCGCCCCCGCCATGCAGGATGTTGGCCAGGCCCTTGATGCGCACGAACGAATAGGTGACGCTGGCCGAGGCCACCAGAAAAGCATGCTCTCGAACGTCGATCTCCATACCGGGATGGAGCGGCAGGACCACCATTTCTCCCGGGGCGTCACGAGAGAAGGCCACCCGGCCCGGCCCGTGCGCCACCGAGATGGTGAACGGCATTCCGGCCAGGCTGCGTTTGAGGCCACCCCCGATGTTCATCTGCGACAGCGGGGTGGCCTCGTCCTTCCACAGCATCACGTGGTGCTCGAAGAAGACCGAATCGCCTGCGGTCAGGTTCAACTCGGCGACCGGCACCAATTCACCCTCGACCTGACACGAACTGTTGGAGAACCGGATCTCGGTCATGTCGCGGAGCCTCGGGGCTTCACGCCAACCCGACTCGCTGACCCGGTTGCGGACATCCAACGGCGCTCCGCAGGTGGAACACGAGGTCGACTCACCGGCGTCCTGGCTGTGACACCACTGACATTCGATCCGGTCCATCAGTCCTCCTCCGGTCAGAGCTGCGTCCATGGCGGCGACGGATCAGGGGCGCTCTGGAAAGTTAGCAGGCGGACATACCCGGTGTACTGCGAACTTCGGCATCGAAGGTCTACATTTTCAGCAGGCGTACTGCCCAACCTGAGCCCGGAGGCGGAAATGGCCCTACTCGGACGCGAATTCATCGCGGTGCCCGACGACAAGAAGGGTCAGCTCGTCTACAAGTGGCCCGACCAGAGCATCCGGCGGTACACCCGCGCGATCGTCAATGCCGACGAGTTGGCCATCTTCGTCAACACCGGAAAGATCGCTGCGACGATGGGACCCGGTCGTCATCAGATCGATGCGGACGAGATACCCGGACTGGGCATCATCATCGATGCGGCGACCGCAGGGCGGGCCTACCGTGCCGAGTTGTACTTCGTCGCTAACCGGGAATTCACCGGGTTCACCTTCGGCGGCCGGATCGACGACGTCCAGGATCCGCAGACCGGCCTGATCGTCACGTTGCGGGTCTTCGGCGACTACGCGATGCGCGTCACCGATCCGGTCATGTTGATCATGAACCTGCTGGGCACCCTGGACGTGACCGACAACGGCAAGGTCAGCAACTGGGTCAGCGATCAGATGCTCAAGGTGCTGCGCACCGACATCACCACCCAGATCGTCCGGAACAGCTGGCCGATCCTCGGGCTGTCGGCGTACACGCCCGAGATCGAGCAGAAGGTCATCGAGAACGCGAACCGACAGCTGGAGACGTACGGCGTCGCGATCACCAGGATGGGCAACTTCGACATCAACCTCGCCGAGGAGGACCAGAAGCAGCTCAAGACCCTGGCCAAGGACACCAGCTACTCGCGTCTGGCCGGGAGCTTCAACCAGTACGCCGCCGGCGAGATGGCCCTCGGCGCCGGGCAGGGGATGGCTCAGGGCGGCGCCGGGGTGGGCGGCGCGTTCCTCGGCCTCGGCCTGGGGATGGGCCAGCAGGGCGGTCAGCCCTACCCTCCGGCTGCGCCGCCGCCGCAAGGTTTTGCCGGCGGCATCGGAGGCGGCTACGCCGGCCCGCCACCGGCCGGATCGCCGCCCGCACCCCCTTCGCAACCGCTCGGTGCGCCGCCCGGGGTGACCTGCTCCGCCTGCCACACCGGCAACCCGGTCGGGGCGAAATTCTGCCAGAACTGCGGTACCGGACTCGTGCCCGCGGTCGCGCACTGCACCAACTGCGGGGTCGAACTGGCACCGGGCGCCAGGTTCTGCGCCGCGTGCGGAACGCCGTCGGCGCCCCCGCCGGCCGGCTCGTAGTCCGAATTCCGGACCGGCGCCGCTCAACCCGACGGCTCGTGTCCCCTCTGATCCCCATCGGGGCGAGTTCAACCGCGCCGCCGTAGTTGATCCGTGCGGTGTACGACGATCACCGCGGTGTACGACGATCACCCGACCGGGCAGACCCCGGCAGTACATATGTTCGATACACTGCCGGCATGGAGATGGCGATGCACCGGTATCTGAACGAGGTAGATCCGAAGGTGGTGCCGACCAAGCCGCAGGGCCGGGTGCCTGCCATCGCCAGGCTGGTCCTGGATGACGCGGGCGGTTACGAGATGTGGCCCTGCACCGCACTTCGGTGGACCGACGAGGCGGTGATGATCACGGTGCAGTTCACCCCGGGGGATGCGGCCAGCGCCCGCCCGCTGTGGCTCGCGCTGGACGACGTGGCGCGGGTCCTGCGTCAGGCGGGCAACCCGCCGGGCCCCGCCGTCAGCTGAGGTTCCGATCTCCTGCGGCGGTGCGGCCCCCGGAACCGGTCAGTCCGTTGGCACGTCCTCCGCGCCGTTGCGCTCGTCGCGTTCGGCCCACTCGATCAACGGGTCGATGGAGAAGACGGCCTGGTCGATACCGGCGTGCAGGTCACCCATCTGGGCATAGCGGGCCGGAACGGTGGCGATCGTGCACTCCCGGGGTTCGACGTCGTCGACCTCCGCCCAGGTGATCGGGGTGGAGACGGTGCCGCGGGGGACGCCGCGCACCGAGTAGGCGCTGGCGATGGTGTGGTCGCGCGCGTTCTGGTTGTAGTCGACGAACAGTTTCCGTGGGTCGCGATCCTTGCGCCACCAGGTGGTGGTCACCTCGTCGGGTACCCGGCGCTCGATCTCCCGGGCGAAGGCCAGCGCGGCGCGCCGCAGATCGGTGAAGCCCCAACGGGGTTCGATCCGCACGTAGACGTGCATGCCGTGCCCGCCGGACGTCTTCGGCCAGCCGACGGCGCCGATCTCCTCGAGCAGATCGTGGGTGACGTGTGCGACCCGCCGGACCGTCTCGAACCCGCAGTCCGGCATCGGGTCCAGGTCGATCCGCCATTCGTCCGGGTGCTCGGTGTCGGCGCGACGACTGTTCCAGGGATGGAACTCCACGCATGACATCTGCACCGACCAGATGACGTCGGCCAACCGCGTCACGCACAGCTCGTCGGCATGCCGGCCGGACGGAAAATCGACCCTGACCGTCTCGAGCCAGGGCGGCGCACCGTGCGGAACCCTCTTCTGGTGCACCTTCTCACCCGAGAGCCCGTCCGGGAATCGATGCATCATGCACGGCCGCTCCCGCAGCGCGTTCACGATGCCTTCTCCGACCCCGAGGTAGTACTTCGCGAGATCCAGCTTGGTCGCACCGGTCTCGGGAAAGTAGACCCGATCGGGATTGGAGATCCGGACGTCACGATCGCCTGCTGTCAGTTCCACGGCGGGGGAGCTGCCACGAGTTGCCATGCCCCAACCTACTTCGACGCCACCGCGCCCGTTCGTCGGCGAGCCGATCCGCCGGCCCGTCAGGAATCTGGCAGCGTCGGCATCGAGAGCCCCGGATCCCGACCGAGCAGGACACCGCGGGTCAGCGCGCTCGGGCCGAAGCGATGACGGACCTGATCCAGGGCCGAGTCCAATGCGGTGACGGCGATGCCGTCGAACGGCAACTCGAGTTGCACGGCGACCTCCCGGCCCTCGAAATTACCGACGGAGATGCCGATCAGGGTCAGGCCGCGGTCACGGACCAGTGGCGCCGCGGCAGCCATCAGGTCCCGCACGGCGACCAGCAGTTCCGAGGTCAGCGCCGTCGGGCAGGACAGCGTGTGGGAGCGGGTGGCCCGGGTGAAGTCACCGAACCGCAGTCGCAGGACCACCGTTCGACCCCGTCGGTCACCGTCGCGCATGCGGCGGCTGACCCGATCGACGAGCCCGATCAGGACGGCGTCGAGATCCTCGGCGCTCCTTGGCTTCCGTCCCAGCGCACGCTGCGCCCCCATGGACCCGCGCCGTTTGCCCACCTGCACCTGCCGAGGGTCGCGGTTGTGCGCCAGCGCATGGAGGTGTCGCCCAGATCCCCGGCCCAGCATGGAAATCAAGGTCGATTCGTCGAGCACGGCCACCTGACCCACGGTGTTGACACCGAGCGCCCGCAGTTTGGCGGAGGTCACCTTTCCCACCCCCCACAGTCGCTCCACCGCGAGAGGATGGAGGAAGGCAAGCTCACCATCCGGCGGGACCTCCAGCAGCCCATCGGGTTTGGCGACGCCACTGGCCACCTTGGCCAGGAACTTGGTCCGCGCGATCCCGACGGTGATGTTCAACCCGACCTCGTGCCGGACCCGTTCCCGCAACCGCACCGCGATGTCGACCGGCGTCCCCGAGACCCGCCGCAGTCCTCCGACATCCAGGAACGCCTCGTCGATGGAGATTCCCTCGACCAACGGAGTGGTCTGCTCGAAGACGGCGAAGACATCCTTGCTGGCCGCCGAGTACGCCGCGAAGCGGGGCTCGACGACGACGGCCTGCGGGCAGGCACGGGCCGCTCATCGCCGAATGCACCCCGAACGCCTTCGCCTCGTAGCTGGCGGCCAGCACCACGCCACCGCCGACGATCACCGGTCGACCGCGCAGTTCGGGGTGATCGCGCTGCTCGACCGAGGCGAAGAACGAGTCGAGGTCGGCGTGCAGGATGGATGCACTCTGGGACACGAACACATGTACTGGGTAGCTGCTTGAGTCAAGTTGTATTTGGCCATGTCAGAGCCAGTGTGTGCCTACCCGGTCGGTGGTGTCGATTACCCCCGGACCTTTCAGGAGTTGCTGGAGTGGTTCCCGGATGACTCGTCGTGTCTGGCGTATCTGGAGCGTCTGCGGTGGCCCCAGGGGTTTGTGTGTCCGGTGTGCGGGGCGCCCGGCGGTTGGCGTACGGCGAAGGCGAAATGGATGTGCACCAGGTGTGGCCGGCAGACGTCGGTGACCGCCGGCACGATCTTCCACCGGCTCCGGACGCCGCTGTCGACGTGGTTCGCGGCGATCTGGTTCATCACCTCGCAGAAGAACGGGATGTCCGCGCAAGGTCTGCAGCGGGTGCTGGGTTTCGGATCCTACGAAACAGCGTGGGCATGGCTGCAGAAGCTACGCTGGGCGATGGTCCGCCCCGAGCGGGAGTTGCTCTCCGGTGTGGTGGAGTTAGATGAAGTGTTCATCGGCAACGAGCCTCGCGGCCGCGCAGGCGGCGTGAAGGACCACACCGCGGCGATGATCGCAGTGGAATCGATCCCCGGCCGCAAGCTGGGCAGGGTCCGCATCGAGCTGGCCGAGACAGCCCGATCGGTCAGCATGCTCGGCTTCGCCGACCGCGTCATCGCCAAAGGATCAACGGTCAGAACCGATGGCGCCAACTACCTGAAGAAGCTGACCGCGGCCGGCTACGAGCACGTCGCGTTCGTCGGGACCGACAGCGCCGAGCCCGCCCACATCAACCTCCCCGGCGTCCACATGGTCGCCTCGCTGCTCAAACGCTGGCTGACCGGCACCCTGCATTACGCGGTCTCCCAGGAGCACCTGGCCTACTACCTGGACGAATACACATTCCGGTTCAACCGACGCACCTCGAAGAGTCGCGGGCTTTTGTTCTACCGACTGTTGCAGCAGGCCGTGAACACAGACCCACACCCGCTCGCTGAACTGCGCAATCCTGTTGCAGCAGTGGACGTCCCGTTCTGAACTTTACTCAAGCAGCTACCCGGTCCAGGTGTTCGCACAGCCGGCCCTCCGAGGGAAGCGCGCCACCGGGGGGCACCGGCCGGGATCAGGCTTCGGCCGGTGCCGCCGCCTTCGCTCCTGGTCCGCTCCAGGACGGCAGTGCCACTGCTGCCAGGGGCCGGAGACCGACTGAATTGGCCGAGACAGACTGACCTGGATAAATTGTGCCGCGTGGGTCGCCGGCTAGCGGGTGACGGGTGCCGGTTTGTCCCCGAGCCCGATGAGTGTCCCGACCAGGCCCAGCGGTGGCGCGACCGAGGCGATGCACCCCACCGAGCCGGCCAACAGGGCGGCGGAGGTCAGCGGGCGCACCGAATACCCGTCCATCGAGTACACCGCGATGCGCAGGATGCCGCCCCGGGTCGGATCGGAGGTCCGCATGGCGCGGCCGGCCAGTCCGAGGCAGGACCTGAGGACCTGCGTCGTCGTGGTGGTCGGATCGATGATCTCGGTGGTGGCCAGGATCTCGATGGGATGCCGGGCCGCGCAGGAGGTCAGCTGGTCGTCCACCTGTTGGTCCGTCGAGACGCGCAACGATTTCCAGCAGACCGCATAGGTGGGCGGCAGAGTGCCGCTGCTCAGGGCATTCAGGATTCGCCCACGGTAGGTGGTCCGGGTCGAGGTGGCGCCGACGCAGGCGGTCCAGGTCTGCCCCGCGGCCCGCTGCAGCGGGCCGGGGCCGACCGGGACGGAATCGACGAAGGCGGAGGCCCGCCAGGCGATACCGGGAGTCAGGATGGTGGCCGGGTCGAACGGACCGATGGACCCCACGTAGTTGACCTGGTCGAGTCCGCAGGCTGCCTCGACCCGGAGATAGCCCGCGACCGTGGTGCTCTGCGGTGGATGGACCGAGACGTCCAGCGACATCACCTCTCCGAGCACGATGCCGCTGCAGGGGCCGTATGTCGCATCCGGGTAGGTGATCGGAGCGCCGTCGGTGGATTGCTGGTCGATGACCGGAGTCGGGGACAGCGACGTCACGCAGTCGCTCACGGCGGGCGGAGAGGGGACCACGGCGGCCACCGCCGAACCAGCCAGGCGTCGCCCCGCGAGGTGGGGAACGGCCACCGCGGCCAGGCCGACCACGATCAGCAGCAGGAGTCCGGCCCATCTTCGGTCCACAACGATCAGTAGTACACCCATGTCCCTGGTGCCACCAGTCGTCGCGCGGCGGCCCCGACCGACAGGCCCTGTGCCGGCACGAGGCCGGCAGAAGCCGCCGAGACCCGTTCAGGCGTCCGGACCTTCTGCCGTCCCGCCGACTCCGGACCGTCCGAAATATCGGTCCGAGTCCTGGTCGAGGAATCGGGTGATTCCGCTGATTCGATCCAGGTGCATGGTGAGCACGAAGATCCCGGCAGGTCGTCCCGCGCCCGAGCCCGGGTGCCCGAGATGGGACCCGAAGGCAGGCTGGCCGTTCGACCTGGTCTCCACGAGCGTCAACGGCGTCTGACTGCGCCATCGTCGACTTGCGTCCAGGAAGCCTCTGATCGCGACCGGCCCCAGGTATTCGTGCGACGCCGGAGGCATGGACAGCCAAGCGGTCTCGGTCAGCAGCGCAACGACCCCGTCGACGTTCCCGTCGGCCAGGCAGGCGGCGAAGCGCCGGGCCAGGTCGCGTTCGGTGGCCGAGCCTGGGCCTCCGGAGGGCTCGTGGCGCAATCCGTCACGGTGGCGCGACAGCGAGGCATGTGCACGCTGTAGAGCGCCCTTGACCGCGGTCGCGGTGCTGTCGAGCATCCCGGCCACCTCGGCGTGCGAGAACCCGAGCACATCGCCGAGGACGAGAACCGCAGCCTGCCGCGGTGATAGTCGTTGCAGCGCAACGATGAAGGCCAGCTCGATGGTTTCCTGCCCTTCCCATCGCGCGGCCGGGCCGGGGGTCACGTCGCGCAGCTGGCCGAGCCAGGCGTCGGGGTAGGGCTGCAGCCACGCCAGATCCCCGCGGCGAGAGGGCTCAGGCGGTCGAAACGGCGGAACCGGTTCGGCGCGCACCCGGCGACTGCTGTCACGGATCGCGTTGAGGCAGCGATTGGTCGCGATGCGATACAGCCAGGCCCGGAGCGAGGCACGGCCCTGGAAATCGTGCAGGCCACGCCAGGCCGCGGTCAGCGTCTCCTGCAACAGATCGTCCGATTCGGTGACCGAGCCCAGCATGCGATAGCAGTGCAGATGCAACTCACGGACGTGGGGGGCAGTGAGCTCACCGAAGGCCCGGCCGTCGCCGGCTCGGGCACGGTCCAGCAGCGAATTGGTCACCGGTGCATGGTCGCAGGTGGGGCCGTGGCGTCGCAGGCTCCGGACGCGAACCTGGATCTTTTCCGACCGCCGTTCCGTTTCATCACGGCGTGGTGTCTCAACAGAGGACCGACCCGCAGGAGAGGACACCACATGAACGGCAACACCGGCACGGCTCTGGGCGTCGCCCTGGCCTACTTCCAGGCGTGGACCGAACACGACTTCGACCGCTCCATGACCCTGATCTCCGACGACATCATCTGCCACACCCCGGTCGGTCGACTCGACGGCTCCGTAGCGTTTCGCGGGTTCATGGAGCCGTTCACCCGCAGTGTGACCCGGGTTGAAATGCTGGCTGCTTTCGGCGACGAGCGGACTGCGTTGCTGATGTACGACGCCGACACCGTCCTGGTGCCCCACGCACCGGGGGCCGAATGCCTCACCGTCGTCGACGGCATGATCACCCAGATCACGATCATCTTCGACCGCGTTCCGTTCGCAGCCGCCCGGCAACGTGCCGCCAACACCTGACCCGCGTCCATGCCTGACCAGGGAACTCCGGCAGTACCGCCGCCGGACCGAGAAACCCGACGGACAGGAGCCGATCGGGTGCATCGAGCAGGCTCGGCGTGAACATGACGTGCCCGAGGCTGCGTCCGTCCTCCTCGGCCGCGATCGACAGCCCCACGCTGTGGGTCACCAGAACCCGAAGTGCGGTGACTGGTCCGGGGGCTGCCGGCGCGGGGCATCTCCTCGTCGACCCGAAGGGGATCTGGAGTAGAACATCCTCTGCCGAACGGAATTTCCTTCCAGTACGGATGACGTCCGGTGACGTCCAGCGGCGTCAGTCCGCCTGGCAGTACGGGCACCAGAACAGGTTGCGGCCGACCAGTTCCGCGGCGGCCACCGGGGTTCCGCAGATGCGGCACGGCTGACCGGTGCGCCGGTAGACGTAGCCGGCCTCGGAACGGGCGAGTCGACCGCGCGCCCGTGGTCGCTCCTCGGAGCGAAGGGTTTCGATCCGGCCACTGCGGACCCCGGCGCGCATCAGCACCACCAGATCTGCCCACATCTCCTGCCACAACTCGGCGTCGATGGATTTCCCCGGACGGTACGGATTGACGCCGTGGCGGAACAGGATCTCGGCGCGGTAGACGTTGCCGACACCGGCCAGTACCGACTGGTCCATCAGCAGCGCGGCGATGGACACCCTGCTGCGAGAGATTTTGCGGTAGGCCAGATCCGGATCGCTGTCGGTTCGGATCGGATCAGGACCCAGCCGGCCCAGCAGCGCATCGATGGCAGGCGGATCCATCAGTTCGCACGCCGTGGGGCCGCGGAGGTCCGTCCATCCGGAGTCGGCGACCATCCGCATCCGCAGGGCGCCCCGCGGCGCCGGTGGCTCACCGTGGCCGGTGGTGAACTTTCCGAACAGCCCCAGGTGGATGTGCAGTGTCGGCGCATCCTGGTAGTGCTGCAGGAGGTGCTTCCCGTAGGCCTCCGCGCGGATCAGCTGACGGCCGTCGAGCGCCTCGGCGCCGGCCTCGAACCGGCCCTGCGGGCTGGACACGGCGATGGTGTGTCCGCTGAACAACTTCTGTTGTTGCCGGGCCAGTCGGTGCAGGGTGTGACCCTCAGGCATGGGCGCTCGATTTGTTCACCATCGCACTGTACGGGCGGCCGGGCCGCACCCTGGTCGACCTACTGTTGCACTTCGAACCCAGTGGGCGGCCACGTTGCGACGGGGCGATCGGCGTCCTGGACCGACCGATCGACCGCTGCCCCCGCACCACGGGTGACAGCATGGTGACCATGCCTGCCCGCCGCGACGATCCGGCTGCGACCGCTGCTTCGAACCGTGCTGGAACGGGCGGGGCCCACCGTATCGATGTCCCTCTGCGCGTCAGCGGCGCGCTGGTCCTGGCGGTGGACGAGCTGCACTGGCGCTTCTCGCGTTCATCGGGGCCGGGCGGTCAGGGGGTCAACACGGCAGACAGCCGCGTCGAGCTGAGCTGGAACCCATCGCGGTCGCCATCGGTGGCCACGATGCCGGATCACCTGCGCGCCAGGCTGTTCGACCGTCTCGACCGACAACTCGTCAACGGGGAGATCGTCATCACGGTGTCCGAACATCGCGCCCAGTTGCGCAACCGTGAGACCGCCAGACGCCGGCTGCTGCACCTGCTCCAGCAGGCGTTGGGCCCGCCTCCGGCGAACCGCAGACCCAGCCGGCCGACCCGCGGATCGATCGAACGGCGGATCGCCGGCAAGAAGGCCCGCGGACAGGTGAAGGCCTCCCGCTCCCGTCCCGGCGACGACTGACGCCTCGGCCCCTGACTGGTTCGCCCGCGTCCATGACGCTGCCCGGTTTCCGCGTCGACCCCGCCGGTTTCCGCGTCGACCCCGCCCGTTTCGGCGTCGACCGGAATGAGATCCGCGATTCATGGGGAGAAAACTGCGGATCTCATTCCGGTCGATGAGGAGATGCTCCCGCCCGGCCCGCATGCTCCACTGACGTGTGCCCGGCCGCGACCCGGGTACAGGCACCACAGGACGCAGGAAGATCTGGAGAGGGGAGCGCAGGGTGTTCTCGGCAGTCAAGGGCTGGTTCACGTGGCTGATCGGCAAGCCGTTCGTCAAGCACATCATCCGAGCGGTCGACCGCTTCGCCAACCGGCTCGGATGGCAGTTCGCCGCGGCGATCACGTACTTCTCGTTCCTGGCCGTGGTGCCGATCCTGATGGTCAGCTTCTCGATCGCCGGGTTCGTGCTGACCTCCCAACCCGGACTGCTGAAGTCGCTGCAGAGCGGGATCACGTCCCTTCTGCCGGGGACGCTGGAATCGTCGGTCAGCAGTCTGCTCGACCAGGCGATCAACGCGAGGTTCACCGTCGGCGTCATCGGCCTGGTGGTCGCCCTCTACTCGGGGGTGAGCTGGATGGGCAACCTGCGCAGCGCGATCCAGGCGATGTGGCGCCCGGATTTCGGGACCGAGCAGGAGATCGCGGCCGAGAGCCTGGGGCGGTACTACCTGAAGAGCCTGCGCTACCTCGCCGCCCTGACGGTCGGCATCGCGCTGTCGCTTGCGCTGACCGCGGTGGGTACCTCGGCGCAGAAGGCCGTGCTCGGCTGGCTCGGACTCGACCGGATCAGCTGGCTCGGGCCGGTGTTCACCGTCGTGCCGATCGCCCTGGCCATCCTCGCCGACATGGCGATCTTCCTCGGCGTCTACCGGGTACTGCCCCCGAAGGGCTACCCGGCGAAGCGCAAGGCCCTGATCCGGGGCTCCGCTGCGGCCGCGATCGCGTTCGAAGTGCTCAAGTTCGCGCTGACCCTGCTGCTCCCACTCCTGCTCCGGTCGACGACCGCCAAGATCTTCGGCCCGATCATCGGGCTGCTGATCTTCTTCAACCTGGCGGCCACCGTCGTGCTGTTCCTCGCGGCGTGGATCGCCACCTCGAAGGGGAGCATCGCGGGCGCCGACCTGCCCGTGCCCGTCCTCCCCGAGGAGCAGGACCTCACCGAGATCCGGTTGTCCCGGCCAGGGGCGCAGGGGCTGGACCGGATCGCGCAGGCCAGAGGCGTCAGCCGGGAGGCGGTCATCCAGACTGCGATCGAAGAGTTCCTGGCCGACCCCGACTGATGCGCGACGTCACGGGCACCTGCGAAGATTACGGGTGTGGCCTCCTTCAAAGCGTCCGACGTCCTCACCATCCCCAATGCGATCAGCGCCGTCGGGCTGGGGCTGGTGCTGCACGGCTCGGCACGGGCCGACACCGGGCGGGGGATCACCGAGACGGTGATCGGCCGGTTGCTCGACCTGCTGGACGGCAAGGTCGCCCGGATGCTGAACCAGAGCAGCGAATTCGGCGCGGGGATCGATGCGGCCTTCGACAAGGCCGGGATCCTGGCCATCGGCATCAACGAGTGGCGGGGGAACATCGCGCCGAAGCCGGCGCTGCTGGCCATCGCCGCGCAGAACGCGGTCAACCTCGTCGCAACGGCTGTCGCCACGCGCCTGGGCAGCGACGACGACCTGGCTCCGGTGCTGGACGGCAAGACCGCAATGGCCTATCAGAACGGCGCTCTCGGAGCGTATGCCGTGTCCGCATTGCTGCGGCGGCGATCGCGGGGGTGGTCGCTCGCGTTCCGGATCATCGCCGACGCCGACACCGTCATCGGCACCGGCTATTTCGGCGTGAAGGCCAGTCGCCAGTACGTCACCAGGGTCGTCGATCTGTTCCGCGCCCGCGCCTGACGAGGTACCGACCGTCGCCGTCCTTCTCGGCGTAGTGTCGGGCAGCAACCGACACCGTGGCCCGAGGCACCCCGGGAACCATCCCTGCCCCACCCCCTGTGCCCATGACGAGGAGAACACGATGTCCAGCAAGAACAAGGGCGGCCGCGAGGTCCGCAAGCCCAAACAGATCAAGGCCGCCGCCGCCCCGACCGCAGCCAGCCCGGTCGTCAAGGCGATGACGCCCAAAAAAGCCAAGTAGTGGGCGAGGCGGCCCGCCGATGGCTCTTCGGAGACCAGCTCGGCACCCACTTCCTCGATGATGACGACCAGCGGGTACTGATCGTCGAGTCGCGGGCCGTCTTCGCACGGCGGCGTTTCCACCGCCAGAAGGCGCATCTGGTGCTGTCGGCGATGCGGCACCGTGCTGCCGAACTCGGCGAGCGGTGCGAGTACCTGCGCGCCGACACCTATCGGGAAGCCGTGAAGGGTTCGGCCGGACCGTTGACCGTCTGCCACCCGACCAGTCGCGCCGCACTAAAGCTCGTGCAGGGCCTTCCGGGGGTGGAAGTGTTGCCGGCCAGGGGATTCGCGAGCTCGATGGAGGAATTCACCACCTGGGCGCAGGGCCGCGGTCGCCGCCGGCTGCTGATGGAGGACTTCTACCGGGATGCCCGCATCCGGCTCGATGTCCTGATGGACGGTGGTGACCCACTGGGTGGGAGGTGGAACTACGACGCGGACAACCGGGAACCCCCGCCGCGGTCGGGCACCCTCGGGGTGCCGGGTCCGTGGTGGCCGGAAGAGGACGAGATCGACGAGCAGGTGCGTCACGACCTCGATCGATGGGAACGCGACGGTGACGTCGGCTTCATCGGCCGGGACGGTCAACGGCGGTTCGCCGCCACGGAGCGCGAGGCGCTCGAAGTGTTGCGGCACTTCATCTCCGAACGTCTCGACGCCTTCGGTCCGCACGAGGACGCGATGCTGGCCGGTGACCCCTGGATGGCGCACTCGTTGCTGTCCGCCCCGCTGAACCTCGGTCTGCTCGACCCGGTGGACGTCGTCCGCCGGGTGGAACTTGCCCACCGGAAGGGGCAGGCGTCGCTTCCGTCTGCCGAGGGCTTCATCCGTCAGATCATCGGATGGCGGGACTACGTCTGGCACCTCTACTGGCAGCAGAAGCCCAGCTACCGCGACCAGAATGCCCTGCACGCAACAGCTTCGATCCCGGCCTGGTTCGCCGAACTGGACGCGGACGACGTGCGGGCCCGGTGTCTGGGCTCGGTGCTGGCGGACGTGCGGGACCACGGCTGGGCCCACCACATCCCGCGCCTGATGGTGCTCGGCAACTACGCGATGCAGCGCGGCTGGCAGCCGCAGCAGGTGACCGACTGGTTCCACCGGGCGTTCGTGGACGGCTACGACTGGGTCATGGTGCCGAATGTCGTCGGCATGTCGCAGTACGCCGACGGCGGGGTGATGGCGACGAAGCCCTACGCCTCCGGTGGGGCCTACATCGACCGGATGAGCGACTACTGCCGCCCCTGCGAGTTCAACCCCAAGATCCGCGTGGGGGAGAAGGCATGCCCGTTCACCGCCGGCTACTGGGCGTTCCTGCACGCTCATCAGGACGACTTCCGCGGCAACCACCGGATGGCCCAACCGTTGGCCGGCCTCGCCCGCCTCCGCGACCTCGATCTACTGCTGGAACAGGAGTCGGAGCGGGGTTCGCAGGCGCCGTAACCGATCTCGTCCGGCGCGTGAATGTTCAGCCACTGAACTAGAGTGGGGTTCATGGAACAGCGCACACTCGGCCGCACCGGCCGCGACATCTCCGTCATCGGACTCGGCACCTGGCAGCTCGGCTCCGACTGGGGCAACGTGGACGAGAGCGAGGCCCTCGCCGTCCTGGACGCCGCCGTCGAACACGGCGTCGACTTCTTCGACACCGCCGACGTCTACGGCGACGGACGGAGCGAGCAGGTCATCGGCCGGTACCTCCGGGAACACGGCGGGCACCAGATCTTCGTGGCCACCAAGATGGGGCGCCGGATGGAGCAGTTGCCGGAGAACTACGTGCTGGAGAACTTCCGCGCCTGGAACGACCGGTCGCGCAAGAACCTGGGGGTCGACCGTCTGGACCTCGTCCAGCTGCACTGCCCCCCGAGTTCCGTGTTCTCCTCCGACGAGGTCTACGACGCACTCGACACGCTGGTCGCCGAAGACCGGATCGCCCACTACGGCGTCAGCGTCGAGACATGCGACGAGGCACTGGCGGCGATCGCCCATCCAGGAACGGCGAGCGTGCAGATCATCCTGAACGCGTTCCGGCTCAAGCCGCTCGAGAAGGTGCTGCCGGCGGCGGCGGCGGCCGGGGTCGGAATCATCGCGCGGGTTCCGCTGGCGTCCGGTCTGCTCTCGGGGCGCTACACGAGCGCGTCGACGTTCGCCCCTGGCGATCACCGCAACTACAACCGCAACGGTGCCGCCTTCGACGTGGGCGAGACGTTCTCCGGCGTCGACTACGAAACCGGCGTTGCGGCGGCCCAGGAGTTCGCCGCACTGTTGCCCGAGGGCGTCACCCCCGCACAGGCGGCGCTGCGCTGGATCGTGCAGCAACCGGGCGTCACCACCGCCATCCCTGGTGCCCGCAACACCGACCAGGCGATCAAGAACGCAAGTGCCGCAAGCGTTCCGGCTCTGTCCGACGAGGTGCTCGCCGGGATCTCCGCCCTCTACGAATCGAAGATCAAGGCGCAGGTGCACGCCCGCTGGTAGCACGCGTCCGACTCCGGAGCGACTGGTATGACTCACGACCCGCTCGTCTGACGCTCGAGCGTCGGACGAGCGGGTCTGGCGTCGTACGGCACGCAGCACGTCATACAAGCCGCAGCACGACGTACCGACCCGCAGCACGTCATACGAGCGGCAGCACGACGTACCGACCCGCACCCGGCCCCACGACCTGATCTCGTCCCTGGAGGGGTAGATGACCCACATCCTGATCTTCGTGGTGGCCGGCGTCGCGGTCGTCCTGGTGGTGGAACTGATCGCCGAACGCACCCGGTTGCCGGCCGCCGCCCTGCTCACCGCAGCCGGGCTGATCTACGCGCTGCTCCCGGGGACCAACATCGAGCTCGACCCCCAGGTGATCCTGACGTTCGTCCTTCCGCCGCTGCTCTACAGCGCGGCGCTCAACTCGTCGCTGCTGGCCATCCGGAAGAATCTGCGACCGGTCATCAGCCTGTCCGTCGGGCTGGTGCTGGCCACCGCCCTGCTGGTCGGTGTCGGGATCCACCTGTTCCTCCCGGCGATCAGCCTCGCCGCCGGCATTGCTCTCGGCGCGGCGGTGGCGCCCCCGGATCCGGTCGCGGCGCTGGCCATCGGCCGCCGCGCGGGCCTGCCCCCCAGGCTCATCACGCTCATCGAGGGCGAGGGTCTGCTGAACGACGCCACCGCCCTGACCACCTTCACCGTCGCGGTGGTCGCGGCGACCACCGGCGGGTTCTCGGTCGGCATGTTCGGGCTGCGCTTCCTGCTGGCCGCGGTCGGTGGTCTGGCCGTCGGGATGGTGGTGGCATTGTTCGTCCGGCTGGTCCGGTCACGGGTGAACGAGCCCGTGCTGGTCAACAGTCTCTCGCTGATCACCCCGTTCGCCGCCTACCTGTTCGGCGAGGAGATCCACGTCTCCGGTGTACTGGCCGTGGTCGTCGCAGGACTCGTCATCGGGCACGACACCCCCCGCTTCTCCTCCGGGGCCAGCCGGCTGCAGACCACTGCCGTCTGGCGGCTGATCGACTTCCTGCTGGAGGGTTTCGTCTTCATCCTGATCGGCCAACAGCTCCCCAGGGTGCTCACCGGGCTCGAGGGCTACCCGACATCGACCATCGTGGCCGGGTTGGGCGTCACGCTCGGGGTGGTCCTGTTGCTCCGTCCGATCTGGCTCGTGGTGACCCAGTTCCTGCCGCCCCGTCTGCACACCCGACTCGGCGGCGGCGAGCGCTCGGGCGACGGCGCACTGAGCGGCCGGGAGGTGCTGATCATGAGCTGGTCGGGTACCCGGGGGGTCATCACGTTGGCCGCGATCTTCAGCCTGCCGTTGGTCACCGACGGCGGGGCACCCTTCCCGGGCCGGGATCTGCTGCTGCTGTGCGCCTACGCCGTCGTCCTGGTGACCCTGATCGGGCAGGGCCTGACGTTCGCTCCGATCGTCAGGGCCACCGGGATCAGGGCCGACGCCGCCGGCGAGGCCCTGGAGCGGAACGAGGTCCGCACGGCTGCCGCCCACGCCGGACTGGCCAGGCTCGAGCAGCTCGCCGAGGACCAGGACACCCCGGACGAGGCCGTGCGCGCCATGCGTGCCGGTCTGGAACTCCGGCTGGAGCGCTACCAGCGCAGGGCGGACATCCTGGAGGGCGCCGAGAACGGCGAGATTCCGGTTTCGCCCACCTACGAAGCGGCGCTGACCGCGCGCCGCGCCATCATCGACGCCCAGCGCGACGAACTGCTGCGGTGGCGCGATGCCGGCCGTCTCACCGACTCCAGCCTGCGGATCCTGGAGCGCGAACTCGATCTCGAGGAGTTCACCCTGCCGCACCGGGACGGTCACTGACCCGGCCCGAGCGCGGGGAACGAGCGTCGGGACGCCGGATCACGCGTCGGGTCGCAGTGCCGAGGTCCGACCGAGGCGGGTGAGCCAGGCGGGCTTGACCCAGTCGTCCGCGTCGGTCAGGGCCGACCTGCGGGTCTTCGACACCAGCAGCACCATCCCCTGCACGGCCACGGCCAGCAGAGCGGCCCAGGCGATGATGCCGACGTCGACCTGACCGGAGGTGTACCGCGTCGAGTGTCCGATGTTCCAGGGCAGGCCACGGTTCCAGGCGTTGTAGATCGCGATCGTCATCCAGCCCGCGGCAAGGTTGTAGGCCGTCGCCGTGCCGAACCGGATCAGGTAGGCACCGGCCAGCGGCCACACCGTGTACTGGATGCCGAATGCAGGCGAGAGCACGAGAAATCCGACCAGGGCCAGGCCGACCGCGGCGGCCAACGTGCTGGGCCGCCGCCAGACGAAGTAGGCGGGCACCGCGCAGCAGAGCAGCAGGACCACGAAACGTCCGGGTCCGGCCAGGAACGTCGTCCAGGCGGGATCACCGAGCCAGTGGCCGATCTGCACCAGACCCCACTGGCGCAGATCCACTCCCTTGTAACCGATCACGTCGGTGAACACGTTTCCACCCTGCAACACCAGAGTAGGTCCCCAGGTGATCGCGAACACCACACCGAGGCCGGCCGCGTACTGCCAGAAGGTCCGTGTCCCACGGCTGAGCGCATAGATGAGCAGGGCGGGGACGGCGACGACCGGCACGATCTTGATGCCAAGGGCCAGCGCCATGGCCGCCCCGGCCATGACCGGTCGGTCGCGGTCGGCGAGCAGGTACACGCTGAGCAACGTCAGCATGGTGAAGATCGGGTCGGTGTTGCCGTGGAACCCCGACACCGTGAACAACACCGGGCTGACACCGACGAGCACCCCCGACCAGGTGGCGATCTTCAGTGACCCGCGCCTGCGCAACAGCTCGAAGACCACCACCGCGGTGACCACGTCGGCCAGGCTCGAGGCCGTGCGGATGGTGCTCTGCAGCTTGATCCCCAGATGCTGCAGACCGTTGACGATCTCCAGGAAGTAGCCGATCAGGGGAGGGTGGTTGTAGAACGAGGTGGGCCAGGACAACCCGTAGACACCGATCGGGCCGGCCTGCCGAACCCCGGTCGAGAAATCCCTCCAGTGCCCGATGTCGCCCGTGCCGTAGGTCTGGAACGCCATCATCACCTTGAACACCAGGGCCACGACGGCAAATCCGATCACGAGTTGGCGACAGCGCCTGACTCGACTCACCGATCCCTGCGGGTGATACCTGGAACGTTTGACGGTGACCATTGACCCCCCTGTGGAAGATATCGACGCCTGACCGTACAAGTCGGGGCGTGTGACGGACGTTCCACCGCGGGCAATCAGAGGTATCGAATCAGGGTGACCTTGCCCACCGGGCCCACCGGGCCCACCGGCGATCAGGCGTCGGCGCCCAGCCGGGCCGCCAGTTCGTCGATGCTGGACCGGGCCTGCTGCAGGTTGGCGTCGGCGCGGTCGCGGAGCGGCGCCATCGCTTCGACGGTCGGCGCGAGGGTCAATTCGGCGATGACGACCGTCACCTGCATGCCGAGGGCACCCCCGAGGGCCTGCTGCAGCGCCGGCACACCGTGCTCGGTGCCCTCGTTCCCCGACCCCGGGCCGTACTGCCCGCCGCGGCTGGAGACGATGACGACCGGCGTGCCGGCCAGCGGCTGCGTCGGTTCGTCGAACGGAGAGGTGGTTCCCCCGACCTGCACGTAGTCCACCCAGGCCTTGAGGGTCGAGGGCATCGACCAGTTGTACATCGGGGCACCGATCACCACTGCATCCGCGGGGATCAGCTCCTGGATCAGCCTGTCCTGCAGCGCTTCTGCCTCGGGCGGCACACTCTGCCCCGGCCGACGGAGTCGGGGGGCCCAGTGCAGCGCGTTGGTGGGCAGGTGGGGAAGGGGATCGGAGTGCAGATCCCGCCGCACGACCACGTGCGCGGGTCCGAGGGCCGACCACGCGGCGGCGAACCGGGCCGTCAGTTCGCGGCTCACCGACCCGGTCAGATCGGCGGACGAGTCCAGGTGCAGCAGGGTCGGCACGGGCGGGGCCTCTCGGTGGTGGTCGGACTTCGGCGGGACAGGCGTCCCTCACTGGTGGCCGGCGCGGAGGTCCGGTTCGGCACAGGTGTTGCTATCACAGATGTCCCGGTGTCGGCACGCACAGACGTCCGGGTCGGCCGGCAGCCGGCCCGGTGGACCAGGTGGGCCGGCACCGCGAAGCCTGAGGACCGGGCCGGGGATTGTTTGAATCCGGGCATCCAGGGCACCGGACAAGGGGTTGGCGATGACCACGTGGGTCACGAACTCAAGACCCTGACGGTTGAACAAGCAGCCGGCAGGGTCGTCCCGGCCTTGGATCGTGGAACCTCGATTTCGCTGGGGCCGGCGGCCTCTCGAACCCGGACCGGTCTCGATCACGCACGGTGATGGCCAGATCGGACCCGAGAGGCTGAATCCAGCGTCACGCACAGTAATCGGATTTCTCGATGGACTGACGAGATCGCATCCGATCGGGTGGATACACCTGAGATCGTCCGCGCTATAGTCGAATTGGCTCAAAAAAACGGGCTGTTTGGATCTACCGACAGGCTTTGACATGCGTCAGACCTCACGCTCCAGCCTCGGCGAATCCCCAGATGCTATGTTCGATCGCGTCGACCTCCTGGTTTCTCTGGTTGCCCACGGTGACGAGAAGGCTTTTGCTGAGCTCTACGACCTGCAGTTCCCGACGATCAGAGGGATCGCCCTCGCGCTGCTCAGGGATTTCCACCAGGCGGAGGAGGTGGCCCAGGAGGTCATGCTCGAGATCTGGCGGTTGGCGGGCCGTTTCGACCCGTCCAGAGGCGCCGCCATGGGGTGGATCACCCAGATCGCACGGACCCGGACCATCGACCGGATTCGGCACTGCCAGGCGGCCCGGACCCGGGACCAGCGGCACTTCGACCATGGGTTCCGCCGTGAGTTCGACTCGGTGGAGGAGTCGGTGCTGACCCAGCTGGACATCTCCATGCTGCACCTGGGATTACTGGAAGTCACTGCGCTACAACGTGAAGCGGTGACCATGGCCTTCTTCACCGAACAGCCCTACGCGGAGATCGCGCTGGCCCTTGGTATTCCGCTGGCCACGCTGAAGACCAGGGTGCGCGACGGGCTCATCCGTATTCGCGAGACCATCTCCCAGCAGGGAGTCTGCGTGGCCGTGGCCTGACACCCGGGTTCAGGGCTCGACCTGACCCTGCGGTTCGGCCAGCGAAGCAGCGATCATCTGGGCAGCGGTGCGTCCGCCGGTCCCGCGTCCGCTGAAGGAGTCGACCAACATCGTGGCGAGCTCCCGGATCTTGATGTTCTTCTGTTGAGAAGTGTGTCTTAGCAGCACGAACGCTTCATCGGCCGAGAAGCCGTGGGTGATCATCAAGGCGCCCTTGGCCTGCTCGATCACGGCCCGGCTCTCCGCCGCACCGTCCAGCGCCTGCTGCACGGCGCCGGCCACGTTCATGTATTCCGACCGGGTCAGGTCGACGAAATTGCCGACGATCCGGATCACCTTCCCGGTCTCCTGGTCGACCACTGCGTGCCCCAGCGAGACAACGGTGTGGACGCGGCGACGTGCATCGATGATCCGGTGCCGGCAGCAGTACTGGCCCGACCCCGCGATGGCCGCCGCCAGTACGGCGGCGGCCCGGTCGCGATCGTCGGGATGTTTGTGGGACAGCAGGAGAGCCGTGGTCGGGACGACCTGGCCCGGCGTGAAGCCGTGCATCAGGTAGACCTCGTCCGACCACCACCAGCGGTCGGCCGGCACGTCGTAGGTGTAGTCACCCGCCGGCTCCTCCACACCTCCGGCCAGCGTCGTCGGGATGCTCTGCGTCACGCGAGGCTCCTTGACCGACCATGGGGCAGAGCCGAGGACCGCTCACCCGTCCGGTCGAGAATACCGAGTCCACCGCCGTTCGGCGACGACCCGACGCAGCGGCGGTGCGTTTCGTCGTCCCGCGCGATGGCCTGACGGATCACACCGACGGCGCAACGACCGAACGGGGGCCCAGCAGGGCCAGCGCCTCGTTCAGCCGGCGCAGCGCGTGCAGGGCGATACGGTTGTCCGGCGGTACCTCCTCCAGCAGGGACCGCACCCGGTGCAGGGCCGTGACCTCACCCGGACCCGACTCCCCCGGCTGCCCGAGATGGGGCAGATCACCCAGGCGGCGTGCCTCGGCCGCCAGTTCACGACTGGCCCGCGCGAGCCCGGCGTCCGGACGCGCGCCGGAGATGGACGCCGCCACCGTCCGCGCCGAGGCGCCGCACGAGCCGAGCACGGTGATCCGATGACGCAGCCCCGCCCGGTCGGCGCCGAAGAGTCGGCCCTTGGTCAGTGCCCGACGGGTCCGGACCAGCTGACGGCCACCGGCGTCCAGCGACACCGTGAGGGTGAGCAGGTCCCGTTCCGGGACCTGGCCCTCGAGAGTCACCGCGCAGGCCTCCAGCAGATCACCGAGGCTTCCCAGGAAGGACTGCCGGGCGACCCGAAGGGTCGCCCGGCTGTGCGTCGGCAGGACCAGCAGAGAGACCAGGATGCCGATCGCGGCGCCGGCCACCGTCTCGGCCAGCCTGACCAGCAGCAGTTCATCGCTGTAGCTGCCCAGCAACGTGTACAGCTGCCCGAGCATCACGGTGATGAAGAAGACCATCAGTCCGTAGGAGAGCTGTTGCAGGAAGAACGCCAGGAAGACGCAGCCGAGGATGGCGGCGATGGCGACCCCCTTGTGACCGTTGACGAGATCGGCAAGGCCGACGGCGCCGACCAGCCCCAGCACGGTCCCGACGATGCGGCTCGCGCCCTTCTGCAGGGTCTCGCCGGAGGTCGCGGTGCCGGCGAACGCCACGAACGCAGCGATCACCGCCCAGTAGAACCGCTGCGTCGAGATCGCCTCGCCGGCCACGATGGCCAGTCCCGCCGCCACGCCCGCCTGGATGGCCTGCCGCGTCGTCAGACGCATCCGGGACGGCGACCACCGACCCGCGTCGACCCGCTCGATCGTCTGCTGCGCGAGCAGGGCAGAGCCCGGGAGGTTCCCGCCGATCAGATTGACGACCGGCTCGAAACCCTCGTCCTCGTCGAGGATGTCGGCTGGGCCGTCGGTCCCCGCCGGGGCCGGCGAGCGCAGCTCACCGGAATCCCATCTGCGCACCGTCTCCAGCAGGAACAGGGCGGCACTGGCGAGCCGGCGGACGGCCGGGACGTTGCTCTCGTCCGTCAGGTCGATCTGTTCTGCGGCGCTGACCGCACGGCCGGCGTCGGCCCAGCCCAGCGCGGTCAGCACCTGCCGGACCACCGCGACGGTGGCCGGCGGAACGTCCGTCAGTCGGGTCGCGATGTCGACCGTGGCACCGGCCACTTCGTCCATACCGATCTCGAAGTCGACCGTCCACCGGCGCATCCGGGCCGGCGGGACACCTTCGGGCAGGGCGCGGCGGTCGGCCAGTCGACCGTCCAGCAGCAGGGCGATCTCGGACAGCTGGATCAGCTGTCGGCGCAGCTGCCGGATCGCCCGCGGATCGCGGGGCTCGTCGAGAACCCCGACCGCAGCCGCGATCCCGGACCGGGCCCTGGCCCGCAGTGCGGTGACGATGCGGAGCAGCCTGCCCTGCGGATCCTCGAACAGGACGGTGAGCAGCAGCCCGCCGACCCAGACGCCGCTCACCGCGATGGCGATGAGCAGGAAGGGCAGGGACGAGACGGGTGGGTGCAGCAGGAGGGCGAAGAAGAATCCCTGCCACAGCAAAAATCCCAGGGTGAACCACCGGGGGCCGAACCGGCGGATCCAGACCGCACCGAAGGAGACCAGGACGAAGGTCACCAGGCCGAGCAGGTGCTGCTCGGCGGTGAGGACGCCGAGCGAGGCACCGCCGGCGGCGGCGAAGGGAGCGGCACCGGCCGTCAGGGCGATCACCCTGCGGTGTTCGTCACGGATACCGGTGGACATCAACATCGCGACGACCGCACCCAGCAGCATGCCCAGCAGGGCCGGTTCCCCGAGCAGTTGCGCGAGGGCGAACTCCACCAGCAGGGTGCTGCCGACGGCCACGATCGCCCGCACCCCCTGGCGCAGTCGCGCCCAGCCCGGATCGGATGCGACGAACCGATCCCGTGCGTCGCGGAACTCCTGGAGCAATCGGTCGACCCCGGATGCACGGGCGGCCCGCAACGGGTCGTGGACCTCAGCCGGTGAGTCGGGCACCGGTCACCACCAGCAGATTCGCCGCCTGGGCGTCGGTCAAAGCCTTGACGATGCTGCCCTTGCTGGGGTTCCGGGCGAACACGACCGGTCCGAAGATCGGATCGCCCAGCTCGATGCCCTGTTCGGCGAACGCCCTGGTGGCGAACGAGTTCGGTGCCCGACCGGACCTCTCCCCGTCCTGGTCGAAGAACCCCAGGATGCCCTTGCCGCAGCGCAGCATCTTCGCCTGGGCCGATCCGAGCGCCCGGTGCAGGGCCTCCTGACGTCCGTCCTCCGGAGCCGGCCAGGCCACCGTCGTCGCCGATCCGTCGGAATCGATGACGAGGACTGTGTCTTCCGTGGCCATATCGCTGACCCTAGGGCATCGGGGGAGATCTTCAGGTCCCCATCCACGGCACCACACCCGCCAGCGCGCGCCCCATCGTCGGAGCCAGGATCCGGCTGTAGGACTGCGTCATGTGGGTGGCGTCGCGGTAGAGCAGGGTGTTCTCGACGATCACCGGGCATCCGCCGGCCGAGCAGAACCAGTCGGTCGGGTCGATCACCGTGACACCCAGGCCACGCGCTGCGGCGAGGACGGCGGCGTGGCGACCCGGCTGTTGGTTCTGTGCGGTCAGGCCGGCGGTCAGCGATTCGCGGGTGAAGGTGCACTGCTGCGGCGACCTCAGGTGCGCGGCCAGGCAGACGGGGACGTCGGTACCGGGCAGCGGGGTGTCCGCGAGGTACACGACCTGGGCTGCGGCCCTCTTCAGAACGGACAGCGTGCTGACGGTCCGGCCGGACCAGGTGACGTTCGGGTAGGACGGACCGGGGAGCGGGTCGGCTCCGCTGGCGATGACCAGGTCCGGGTGCAGGTCGGCGATCTTCTGCTCGGTGGCCGTCCGCCAGGCCGGACACTCGGTGTAGGGACGCTGCAGCTGCGCGCTGCGGAAGGTGACGTCGGCCAGCGGGCACGCCGCCTTCGTCCAGGAGACGAACTTCCAACCCTTCGCCGCGGCGAGCGCGTCCAGCGCGCCGAACCACTGCTCGGCGTGCGAGTCGCCGAACAGCACCACGGTCCGCCGGCCGACGGGATCACCGAACACGCATGGCGGTTGGGCGACTTCCAGGAAGGCGGCGTGACACCCGTTCGCGGTCGTCGGCGGGACATCGCCCACTGCGGCGGACAGGGTCGGCGAGAGGTTCGAGGGGATGTCCGGGGAGACGTACGCCCGGTCGAGCAGTGCGCTCAACTGTGCGGTGTCGAGGCCCTCCAGGCTCAACGCCGAGGCCGGCCCGGTGTTGTTCAGGCCGGCCTGCGGAAGCACCAGGACCAACACCGCCACCACCGTTGCCGACGCGGACATCAGTGCTCCGCCGACGAGCCAGCGGCGCGGCCCCCATCTTCCGCGCGCAGCAGGCTTCTCGATGACGGACTGCATCACGACCGCGAGGCCCAGGGCCAGGACCGACACTCCGAGCTTGGCCGGCCAACCGAAGGCCGCCCCGATCACCACCGGCACCAGGACGATCATCGGCCAGTGCCAGAGGTACCAGCCGTAGGACATCCGGCCGAGGAACGCCATCCCGGAGCGGCCCAGCAGGAGTTCGGCCGTGCGCGTGCCCGATGCTGCGGTCCTGGGCGTCACACCGGAGGCGATCACCAGTGCGGCGCCGACGACGGGGAGTGCGGCAGCGCTGCCCGGAAACGGGGTGGCGTCGGTGTAGAGCAGGGCTGCGGCCACGATCAGGACGAGACCCGACCAACCGGAGACGGTCGTCAGGACGGCCGGTAAGCGCAGCAGCCAGGGGGTGGCCAGCGTGATCAACGCGCCGATCCCGAGTTCCCAGGCCCGGGTCTGCAGGGCGAAGTAGGCCAGTGCGGCGTCGTGCCCGGTGACCAGGATCGACAGCACGAACGAGGTCACCACCGCACCGGCCGCCACGACCGCCAGGGTGCGGATCAACATCGTGCGCACCAGGATCCCGAGCACGATGATGACCAGCGGCCAGAAGATGTAGAACTGCTCCTCGACGGCGAGCGACCAGAAATGCTGCAGTGGCGACACCGGCCCACCGGCGTTCTGGTAGTCGATACCGAGTGCGGCCAGCCGGTAGTTCATCAGGTAGAAGGTGCTGAAGATGCCGTCCCGGGCCACCGAAGGCGCCTGCAGTGGCGGCCCCCAGAAGCGCGCCACCAACTCGGTCGCCACGATCACCGTCAGCGCCGAGGGCAGCAGCCGGCGGATCCGCCTGGCATAGAAGCCGGACAGCGAGATCCGGCCGCTGCGCAGGTGTTCGGCGACCAGCTGGCGGGTGATCAGGAATCCGGAGATGACGAAGAAGACGTCCACCCCGACGTAGCCGCCGACCAGACCGGGCACCCCCGCGTGGTAGAGCACCACCAGCACGACGGCGATCGCCCGCAGGCCCTGGATGTCCGGCCGGAAGGTGCGATCTCCCCGGGCGGTCACGGTGACCGCCTGCGGCAGGCGGTCGGTCGGCAGCCCCGCGGCCGGGCTCTTCGTCAAGGGGCGCACCCTGCCGATGTTAGGTGGCGGCCGATGTCAGGTGGCGCACGATGTCAGGTGGCGGCCGATGTCAGGTGGCGCACGATGTCAGGTGGCGCAGACCGGGGCCGACCTGAGGGCGCATCGGCGTACCTTCGGGCAGGTGGAACGGCGCTGGAGCGGGCTGGTGATCCTCGCGGCCGTGATGTTCGCGGTGGCCGTCGCACCCGCGATAGGCGGCCGGGCGGTGGGCGGGACAGCCGTGATCGGCTCGATCCCCGGGCCGCCCCGGGTCGGGGACTGCCTGCTGCAGCGGCCCGCCGGGCCCGAGACCGTCGACAAGACCGGCGCACCGCTGTACGGCACCTTGACCACCGCGCCCTGCGCCGGGCGTCGTTTCGGTGATGTCGTCGCGGTGATCGCCGGCGGCCTGTCCACCGGGCCCGTCGAAGTGGCGGATGACGACGGCGTGATCAGCTACGACGACCCGAATCGACACCTCTGCAGCGCCGCTCTGGCCGGCTATCTCCATGGGGCGCGACCGGCGGGAGCGTGGAGCCCGGCGATCGCCTTCTCCACCGTGATCGGTGGTCCGAGCGGCCTCCAGCGCAGGACGGGGCAGTCCTGGGTGGTCTGCGTCGCCCAGGCAGAAGGTTCCGACGGGAAGGCCACCCCCTACGTCGGCGCCCTGTCGACGAGCGACAGCGCGGATCTCCTCCCGGCCCGGGTAGCGGAAGCGGCGACCTGCCTCAGTTTGACGGACTTCTTCCTCCAGCGACCCCTTGACTGCCGGCAGCCTCATCCGGTGGAGAGCATGGCGATGCTCTTGACCGACCACCCGTCGACCACCCTGGCCGGCCTCCGGGCCCGATGCCGCGAGCTGGCCCGCTCCTACACGCAGATGTCCGACCCGACGGCGGGCGGCCGGCTGATCGATGCGGTGGTGGCAGTGCATCGGGCCAGTGACGGCACCCAGGCCCCGGGTCTCGTCACCGGGGACGAGACGGGCTTCGCCCGCTGCGTGGTGCAGACGAACGGGTCGCGTCAGCTGATCGGATCACTGCTCGGTCTGCGGGACCGACCGGTGCCGTTCGCCCGGTGAACCGGCCGGCACGGGTCGCCGGTCGAAGGCGCTGAACCGGTCGCCTCAGCGATAGGACCCGAACAGCCGCACCACCTGCGGGTCGTGATCGCTCGTCTGGTTCGCGAATTCGCTGTTGATGTGGATCACCTGGTAGTCGACCGAGCCGGTGAGGTAGGTCCCGGGCGTCACCAGGATGTGATCCAGGATCTGCGAGATGCCCTGGTAGACGTACGTGTACTGCTGATCGGCCGGCAGCGTCGCAATCAGGTCGACCAGCACCGGCCGGCCGGAGCCATCCGCGGTTCCGGTCCGCAGGACCTGCAGAGCCGGGCTGAACTGGTAGTCGTTCAGGTCCCCGAGCACGACGGTCTGGGCCAGGGGATTGCGGCGCAGGATTTGTTGCACGAATTGGTGGACCAGGGTGGCCTGCTGCTGTCGCTGGACCTCGGAGCTGCGCGTCGGGTACTGGAAGCGGCCGTCGGCGTTGCCGTCCCCGCCTTTGGAGTTGAAGTGGTTGGCCACGACGAACACCGGTAGGCCGCGGAACCGGAACTCGCCGACCAGAGGTTTGCGGCTGGAGGTCCAGGCCGTGTTGCCCGGGTCGATCCGGCCGGGTGACAGGGTCAGGCCGGGTCGCAGGAACGAGCCGGTCACCGCGGTCCCGGTGACCGTCCGATCGGCCGTCGAGGAACCCGCGTCGACGAAACTGACCCTGGCGGGGTCGAACAGGAACACGTTGCGTATGTTGCCGCCCGGCTGGCCGCCGTCCTTGTCGTTCGTCGGGTCGATCTCGCGCGAGTGGTACTGCGGTCCGCCGGCTGCCACGATGGCGTCGGTCAGCTTCTTGATCGTCACATCCGCTGCGACGACAGCGTTGTCGGTCGCACCGCTGTTGTCCTGGACCTCTTCCACCGCCACGATGTCCGGCGCCTGGAGGTTGAGCACGATGCCCTTGGCCAGCGCATCGAATTTGCTCTGCCCATCGGTGGGGGCCAGGTTCTCCACGTTGTAGGTGGCGATGGACAGCTGACGGGCGCCCGGTGTGGTGGCCACCACGGGCGCGATTTTGCCACGGGCCACCGCGCCGAGCTGGGTCGCCGCGACGAGATAGCCGCCGAACTGCGAGTAGTCGACCGGTCCGATGATGGCACCGGTGTAGACGTCTCCCACACTGACGCCGGGGTTGGCGATCACCGGCGCGATTTCCAGCCGGCCCGACGGCGTCGCGTTCTCCGAGGCCAGCAGGGTGCCGCCGCGGTAGCTCGTCTTCTGGCTCGGTTTGGTGGTCACGTACTGCTCGCCGTAGGAATCGGTCGGGCCGACCACCCGTGCGTCGTCCACCTCGACGCGCATCCCCTCCCTGGACTCCCAGAAATCCAGGGCCGAGCGAACCGGGGTGATGGGATTGGCCTCGATGTTGCCGCCACCGAGGCTCGGCGCGTACAGCTCCGGGACGGTGGTCGGGGTGATCACCTCGGGTGCGGGCAGCGCATTGTCGTGGCTGACCACGAAAACGGTGGAGTTGGTGATCTCGGTGACCGACAGCGTCCGTGCCTTCGCCGGCGCGCCGTCGGCGTAGTAGTCCTGGACCTTCCCGGAGAACAACACCGCGTCGCCGACCGTCACCGTCGGCACACTGGCGAAGACGAAGACACCTTCGCTGGTGGCCGGGTCGGCGTCGGGCCGGGGATCCTGGACGAAGTAGCCACGGCTGCTGCCGGCGGTACGCACCGCGGTGACGATGCCCGGGACCCCGGTGACAACCCGGCCGTCGAGCGGCGAGACGAACGACGTGCCCTGGATGTCGTGGATCCTGGTGTCGCCCGGCTCGACCGGCGGGGGCGGGGCGACCACCGGCGTCGGAAGGCCGGGTGTCGGCTCCTGAGCGATGAAATCCTCTGCGTTGGAGTCGGTATCAGCAGCAGAGAGCCGACCGGCCGAGTGCGAGTTGTCCAGGCCGACGGCGGGGGCGTTCTCGTTGATCACCGCGGTCCCGTATCCGACAAGATCCACGGTCGCGGCCCCGCAGGCGGCCGAGTCGTGGCAACCGAGCGCCGTGGTGTTGTCGACGAGGGCGATCGTCCCGGATGTGGCACTCATCGCGATGGTGCCGGTCAGCTGGGACGGAACCGGCGTCGTCCCGCCGACGCCCTTGCCCTCGGCGACCACGAAGTAGGCACCGGGGGCCACCGAACCGGTCAATGGGGTGACCTGCCACGTGGCCGTACCGGCCGCCGAGGTGTACTGCAGCGACAAGCCGTCGAGGGTGACCGGGGCCGTACCCCGGTTCTGCAGCTCGATGAAGTCGTTGGTGTACTCGGACCCGGAATTGCCGCCACCGCCGTACACCTCGTCGATCACCAGGCTGACCGACGGAACGGCATCTGCGGCGACGGGACCCACCAGAGCGGCCGCAGCGATCAGCGATGTCACCAGCCCGATCCTCAGGGTGGACGGTCGGGTTCGAGAACGACTCATCTGGCTGTGCCCTCCAGTGGCTGTGCCCTCCAGGGGCTGTGCCCCAAGGGGGAAGACGGTACGAATCGAAGTAACGGTGTGGGCCGACGAGGGGTCCGGTCACGAGCGTGGCGGTCTCCGGGAACCATTAGTAGCGCAAAAGATGACGAGATCCAGGAATACAGATGAACAATTTGCTCACTGTTTACCTGGACGCCGGGGGCGATTGCTGCTGATCGTCTGATCCGGTCGCCCGGCGGCCGGTGCCGCGACGACAGGGATTCAGCCCCGGCCCTCGTCAGGCTCCCGCTCCTTGCGCCGCAGCAGGTAGGCAGTCAGGCCCAACACGAGCACCAGGCCGCCCAGGACCGAGATCTCCCGGATCGAGTCGTCGAACGGGCCACCGCGGCCCACCTCGTCGGCTGCCTTGACCGACAGCACGACGATCTCCTTGATCGACGCGATGATGCCCACCAGCAGAAATGGCTCGGCAAGCAGTTCACGTCGGACGACCGTGGTCCGGACGGCGAACAGCAACTCGACGACGATGAAGATCAGCAGCAGGATGTCCAGCACCTTCACGGCCGCGTCGCCGTTGGTCGCGCCATCACCGAACAGCGATCCGACCTCGCGACCGGCGACCACCACGAGCGATGCGGCCGTCACCGTCAGGAAAAGGGCGATGCCGAGGTAGATCAGGGTTTCTGCACCCTCCAGGAGTCGATCACCCCAGACCAGGTGGCGTGGACGGCTGTGCGGCGCGCTTTCGGTCCGGTGCTCGACGGCGTTGCTGGGCTGATCGGTCATCGAACAATCATGCCCGAGAACCAGCAGATTCTTTGCCTCGGCTTTACCTGCCGTTCGGCCACCGAGCGGCCGGGACCGCTTCAGCCCTGGGCGAGCCTACCGCCCTCGGGCAGCCGGCGGCTGCGGACCTTGCTGCGATACATCGCCTGGTCTGCGTCCTGCATGATCTGCGTCGCGTCGCCGCCCTGGGTGCCGACGGCGGTGACCCCGACGCTGACCGTCACGGTGACGGCGACACCCTTGTTGGTGATGGGCGCGGAGACTGCGGCCTCGATCCGGCCGGCCAGCAACTGACCCCCGTCGTCGTCGAGATCATCTGCGATCACCACGAATTCGTCCCCGCCCAGGCGCCCGACCAGATCGGCCTCCCGTACCGACGAACGGATGCGGCCGGCCAGCATGATCAGCACCTGGTCACCGATCGGGTGTCCGTGCAGATCGTTGACCTGCTTGAAATCATTGAGATCCAGGAACAGCACCGCCCCCGGACGGCCCGTTCTGCGGGCGGTGTCGATCGACTCCTCGAGCCGCTCGAAGATCACCGTTCGGTGGGGGAGATTGGTCAGCGGATCGTGGCTGGCCTGGTGATGGAGTTGTTCGAGCTGGCTCCGCCGGGCGGAGATGTCCTCGATCTGGCTCACCGCGCACAACGGGGATCCGTCATCACGGCGGGCGATGGTAGCGGTCACGGTGACCCACACCGTCGTTCCGTTCTGGTGCAGATAGCGCTTCTCGCGCCGGTAGACGGTGGACTCGCCGGCGATCAGGTCGGCGACGAGATCCCGGTCGAGCCCGCGGTCCTCAGCATGGGTGAGGACCTCGGGTGTCATCTTCAGCAGCTGGTCGGCGGTGTACCCGACGATGCGGCAGAACGCCGGATTCACCCGCGTGAAGGCACCTTCCTCACCACCGACGACGCCGATCAGTGCCATCCCGCCCCCGGTGCCGTCGAAGGCCTGACGAAACACCTCCTCGCCGGCACGCAGCCGCTCGGTGAGCAGCGCGTTGTCCAGTGCGATGCCGGCCTCGACCCCCAGCATCTCCAGCAGACCGCGCTGCTCCTCGGCCGGTCGGAGACCGTCCGCCGGCATGTCGACGGAGATGACGCCGATGAGGTCGCCTGCGGAGGAGCGCAGCGGTGCGAACAACGCGTCGAGCGGATGCCAGGCGTTGCGCTCCGAGGAGATCGCGATGTCGGGGACCCATCCCATGGCCAGGTCGTCCGGCGCGCGCTCGTGGGGGACGAAGCGGAGCGCGCCCCAGCAGTCGGCCACGGCGAATTCGTTCTCGTAGACGGACGCAGGACGACTGTGCCCGAGCAGTTCGTGCCGTGCATGGTCGCTGCCGGCGACGGCGATGGTGGTGAAGCTGCCGTCCGGCCGGACGACGCTCACCACGGCCACCCCGAATCCGACGGCCCGCACGACCGCGTCGGCGACCGCCTGCATGGTGGCGGCCAGGTCGTGCTGCGCGTGGATCGTCGTGATGACCTCGTAGAGGTCCCGCGGATCGGACCTGGGCGCGCGAGTCGGCTCTTCGATGACCCGCTCCCTCCGCCGTCCTTGGACTCCGAGTCTACTGAGCAACACCCGTTTGCGGATCCACCGCGCGCAACCGGGATCGATGTCGCCGCAGTGCACTCTGGCACGACGGATCGACGCTCGGCGTACTCGGCCCCCGGCTGGGCCAGGTGTGGCTCCGTGCCCGACCCGGCGTGGCCCGCTGCCCGCCCCGGCGTGGATCAACTTCGCAGGCATGGACGAAATTGACGACTCCTGTCACTCCGGTCCCAAAATAGTGAAGTTGATCCATGCCGCAGGCCCAGCGGTGAATCGAGCCGCTGCCCTCGGACGGTCCGGTCCGGCCCTACGCGTCCCGAAGCTTCCCCTCCCAGTCGGTGCGTAGCAGCGACATCACGACAGCGTCGACCCGGCCGTCGTCGAAGCGCAGCGCACCTCGCAGCACTCCCTCCGCCTGGAACCCCGCCCGCTCGTAGACCCGCCGGGCTCTGGGGTTGAACGAGTAGACCTCGAGGCTGATGCGCCACAGAGCGGTGGTGCGGAATGCGTGATCGGTGATCAGTTGCACCGCTTCGGAACCGAGCCCGCGGTTGCGGCCCTGCGGCCCGATGAGGATCCGGAAGTTGCAGGAGTCGTTGCCGGCATCCAGATGGTTCAGTACCACCTCGCCGACACAGCGTCCCGAGGCGAGGTCGATGATCGCGAGATCAAGCCGTTCGGGACGAGCGGCAAGACCGAGATACCAGGCGAGCGTGAGCTTGTCGAGCTCTGTGCATGCGTTCGAGGCTGCGGCGGTCGTGTGCACCGAGCCGGTGAGACGCCGAACGTCAGGGTCAGCGAGAACAGCGCCCATCGCTGCAATGTCACTCTCGGTGAACGGACGCAGGAGGACGACCTCGCCCTTGAGCTCGGGCTTGCTCCGAAATGGTCCACGGTCGTCCCGCGTGTCCACTATTCCCGCCGGCCCAGCCCGCTGTTTGATCGCATCGCTCATCGACCCATCCTCATCGATGACCTCACCGGCGCGCCAGTGCAATCCGGCGGCATCGACCCTTCAACCATCGCCTGACGCGCATTCCTCGGCCTGGTGCGGAGCGTCCCAATCCCGGAGGTCGCGGGTCGATCATTGTTGAGCCCTTTCCTTCAGCGGTGATCGCGCCGCGATGAGCGCGGCGAGAGCGAAAACGATGGTCACGCCGACGAGCGTTGCCTGATCACCGATCAGGCCGACGAAGAGGCCGGCAAGGAGCGCTCCGAGCGCGCCCGCCGTTCGATTGGCCGCGCGTCGGGTGGCGTTCACCCGACCGAGCAGTTCGTCAGGTGTGCGTGCCTGCCAGTAGCCCATCTCGTTCGAGTTCTCCACGCCGGCCGCAATACCCTGCAGAGAAAGTGCAACGAACAGCAGGACCTCACCGACAACGGTGGCGGGAGCGATGGCCACGAGAAGCCAGACGATCGGGTACGCCAGGCGCGCGACGATGACCACACGTCCCGATCCGAGCCGGACGCCGACCCGCGGCGCGATCGACGCCCCGAACAGGCCGGCGATGCCGAAGACCGCCAGCAGCAGTCCGAACGTGAAGGCGGTGAACCCGAGGGATCGCAGCGCAAGGAGGGAGAGCACTGTCATCGCGGCACCGTTGGCCAGGAACCAGATGTGCGTCGACGCCGCCAATGGACCCAACGTGCGATGACGATACGTCCACTGCAGACCTTCACGGATCTCGGCGCGAAGATTGCGGTTCCGGGCAGCAGGTCGGGGTTCGTCAACCCGAATGCTCGCGCACATCGCTGCGTCCAGGAGGTAGCTGATCGCGTCGATGGCAACCGCCACCGGTGCTCCCAGGAGCCCGACCAGCCCGCCGCCGATCGCTGGTCCGAGGGTCTGCGCGGCGGCATCCGTCTGGTCGAGCCGCGCATTGGCCGTCACCAGTCTCGTCCGAGGCACCAGGCGAGGAAGCAGCGACTGCATCGCGGCGAACCCGAAAACGGAAAATGCGCCGAATGACAACAGGACGATGACCAGCATCCAGATTCGCAGCAACCCCATTCCCCACAAGATCGGTATGGCGCCCAGCGACAGTGCCCGTCCGACACCGGCCCACACCAACAAGGGTTTACGCCGCCACCGATCGGTATACGCGCCGGCAAATAGCCCGAGGAGCGCATACGGCACAAACTGGGCAGCGTTCACCACACCGACCTCCAGTGGTGTCGCGCCGAGCAACTGGACCACCAGCACCGGCATTGCCACTGCTGTCACGGCCGAACCAAAGGAACTGACCGTCGCAGCCACCCAGAACCGGACGAAGGACGCGCGAGGCGCTGGAGCGGGCACGGCTTCCATCAGCTCGCCCCGCCCGCGCACCTGCGATCGAGCGAAGCGAATGGCATGCCGACATCCTGACATCTCCAGTTCGGACCACGGATGGTGCGGAACCTCCTTCGATGTCGTGGCAGCCGTGGGGCAGGTCCAGGATCAGGCTGCGACCCAGGACACCTCGTAGCCCAGAAAAGCCTCCCACCGACGCCGGTCTCGTGGGTCCAGACCGAGCGCGGGCATCTGCGACCGGTAGGCCAGGGATGCCCGTTCCTTGAGGCGGCGCAGGTCGGCATCCAGGACATGGACACGGGCGACGAGTGCCTCCGGGTCGAGCCCGGCCGTCACGAGTTCCTCCCGCATCCAGCCGTCGACGTCCAGATACGGATCGGGCCGGGTGCCGGCGACCCAGGTCGGCCATCCGTGGTGCAGGGAGTAGGGCAGGTCGGAGTGGAATCGCACCCTGCGTCGAAGTTCTGAATCCTCCGTGGCGGTTAGGACCAGGTCGCGCACGGCGACGTGGTGGGGGTGGCTTCCGATCGCCACCGGTACCCAGATCTCATCGACGGCGCCGATCGCGGAACGGATCCGCCGGACCAGATCCGGACCGTCGATCGGCCGGCGACGGTACTGGGCCTCCAACTCGTCCCAGGTTTCCACGGAGCACCCGAGAATATCGGCAGCAACATGGTTCTCGGCGAGCCGCTCCACCTGACGCTGCGCGCAGCTGCCGGCCCCGGTGAGTCGATCCCACCGTCCCCTCGGGGTGTCGCCCGGCGGGACACCGCCGAACACGGTGAGGAGGGTGGCGCCGGCGCGCACCAGTTGCGCAGAGGCGGACAGCACCCCGTCGTCCAGGTGTGGCGAAAACACGATCAGGCTCATGGTTCGGCCAGATTATCTGGCAGCGGCGAATGACCACGTCAACCGTGCCCTCCCGCCGGATGATCGCGGTTCAGATAAGCAATCTGCCTGACGAATAAGGCGTGAGTGAGCATGATCACCGGACAAATGCCTCCCGAATCGCCATCCTGGCCCCGCTGATCAACGAACCTGGAGAAGTAGGAAAAGATCCGTGGCCTCCCGGCCCGGGTCGGCAGCAGCGCAGGTGTTCCAAAGAGGGCAAGCGCACCACCGCACGTCACCGCAGAAGGATTGACCGCCATGTCACGCATTCTCACCACCATGAAGCACCGCCGTATCGAGGCCCGCAATGCCCGCGAGTGGCAACGACTGCTCGCCAGTGTCGGATCGCCCGCCATGCGCGACGAACTGATCGTCATCAGCCAGCGTTCGATGAACCTGCTCGCGCGATGACCCTCCGGCTCCTGGCGGTCGTACGGCGCGGGCGCGCGCGTCGCGACGCCTACCGCAGGTCCATCCACCATGCGATCGCGCACGCCACGTCCGACAGCGAGCGCAACGACCTGATCACGTTCGCCGGCGAGCAAGGTGTCCTGGTCTGATCCAGGCGGTCACGACGGGGATGTTCATCTCGCCCGCAGCGGGGAACTTTTCTGCCGCGGGTGGGATTCACCCACCGTGCACCGACGCCGGCTCCCGCCGGCCGGCCGATGCATCCGCATGATCGATGGAGGATGGACACATGAGTGACGAGCCGGAAATGACGGCCACGGATGTCGAGAACCTGAACAAGCTGCTGGATCTCAACTCCAGCCGTGCCGTCGGCAAGCTCACCGACCTGGCCGCGAGCTGGGGCCTCGGCGGATTGCACACCGAACTCGCCGAAGTGTTGGGCGGGCTCCGCGCACCAGACCGGCCGGAGGCCGCGACCCGGCTGTCCGCGGCTCTGCAGGCCTATCTCGACGAGTTCGGGCCCCGGGGTGTGGTCGGCACCGCCGACACCTATCGCGACCACGCCTGACGGTCGCTCCGGCCCGGCGACCCCGGGCCGGATCGGGCGGGGCCCGGATCGGGCGGTGCCCGGATCGAGCGGGGCCCGGATCGAGCGGGGCCCGGATCGAGCAAGATCCAGATCGAGCGAGCCCCGCATCGGGCCGTGGGCCAACTACGAGAGTGACCCGGGAACCGCCTTGCCGGGGGAGTGGTCGCCGATGCGCTGCGGCTCCCGGCCGACCGGCTGACGAGGTGGTCCGGTCAACGGCGCGACCCGCTTCACCGGCAGCGTCACCACCGCGCCGACGTGCACGGTGAACGATTCGCCGTAGTGCTGCAGCGTCACGTGCCCGTCCGGGCCGTCGGTGATGGAGTACTCCACCTGCTCCGGACGGACCTCCACCCGGAGACGGACGTCCTGCCAGCGCACGAAGAAGGCCAACCTCGTCATGCCGTCGGGGAGCTGAGGACTGAACGACAGCTGACCTCCGTGATCACGCATGCCACCGAAGCCGGCCACCAAGGCCAACCAGGCGCCGGCCAACGAGGCGATGTGCAGGCCGTCGCGGGTGTTGTTCTCCAGGTTGTGGAGATCCATCAGCGCGGCCTCGCGCAGGTAGTCGTGAGCCAGTCCCAATTGCCCGACCTCCGCGGCCACGATGGCCTGGGTGCATGCCGAGAGTGACGAGTCCCGCACCGTCAACGTCTCGTAGTAGGAGAAGGCACGCGCCTTCTCCTCGGCACTGAAATGGTTGCCGCACCAGTGCAGGGCCAGCACCAGATCGGCCTGCTTCACCACCTGACGACGGTAGAGCCCGAAATAGGGGACGTGCAGCAGCAGTGGGTACTGGTCGTTGTCGAAGGCCACCTGGAACGGGAACTCGTCGTGCTGGTTGAAGTTGCGGTCCTGCGCCGGAATACCGCGTCGATGGTCGTACGAGACCGCCATCACCTCCGCTGCCGCCTCCCACTGCCCGCGTTCGGTGTCCGTCACGCCGAGCGCGTCCGCGTCCCGTGCATGACGCAGGGCCACCTCCGCTGCACACATCAGGTTCGCCTTGGCCATCAGGTTGGTGTACGTGTTGTCGTCGACGTCGGCGCTGTATTCGTCGGGGCCGGTCACCCCGTCGATGTGGAAACGGCCGTCGTGCCCGTGGTACCCCAGGGACAGCCACAGCCGGGCAGTCTGGATGAGCAGCGGCAGCGCGATCTCCCGCTCGAACTTCGTGTCGCCGGTCCATCGCACCTGCCGTATCGCCGCCGCGGCGATGTCGGCGTTGATGTGCATGGCCGCCGTCCCGGCCGGCCAGTATCCGGAGCATTCCTCACCGCGGATCGTCCGCCAGGCAAATGCGGCGCCCTCCAGACGCAGGGTCCTTGCCCGCTCCAGGGCGAGGTCGATGGTGGACAGCCGCCACCGCAGCGCGTCAGCAGCCGCTTTCGGAGCGGTCGCCGTCAGCACCGGGAGAACGAAACTCTCGGTGTCCCAGAAGGCATGTCCGTCATAGCCCGGTCCGGTGAGACCCTTGGCGGCGATCGCCCGCCCTTCCGCGCGGGCTGCCGCCTGGTACACGTGGAACAGGGCGAACCGGACGGCCTGCTGGATGGCAGGATCACCGTCGACCTCGACGTCCGCCCCGAGCCAGAATTCGTCCAGGACCCCGCGCTGCTCCCGGACGAGCTCGTCCCAGCCGGTGTGCACGACGGCCGTCAGGGCCGCCTCGACCTGGTCCCGCAGGGCGGGAAGCGACCGTTCGCCGGACCAGCCGTAGGCGACGTACTTGGTCAGCGTGATCTTCTGACCCGGCTCCAGGGCCGTCCCGACGGTGACCCGGGCCCAGTCGCGGTCGACAACGAGTTCGGTGGCGAACCCATCGGGAGCATCGATCAGGTGGTCCATCGCCGCCGCCACCCTCAGCTTGCTGGCCCTGGTGCGGTGGGACAGCAGCGCCCGCAGATTCACCCCACGATGTTCCTCGAACTCCAGGGGCTTGTTCAGCAGGGCGGCCACCCGTGGATCTCCGGCCAGGCCGGGCAACTCCTCGTTGGCGACCAATTCGGACTGGATCACCACGCGGGTTGCTTCCACGGCCTCCACCTCGTAGTGGATGGCCACGATGGCCCGCTGCGTCAGGGACACCATCCGGCTCGAGCGCACGCGGATGGTCCGCCCGCTGGGCGAGATCCATTCCACGGAGCGATGCAACAGGCCGGCGCGCAAATCCAGAGTTCTTTCGTGATGCACGATCTCGCCGTAGCGAAGATCGAACGGCTCGTCATCGACCAACAACCGGATCAGCTTGCCATTGGTCACGTTGACGATGGTCTGCCCGGACTCCGGGTAGCCGTAGCCCGCCTCGGCGTAGGGCAGCGGACGCGACTCGTAGAAGGAATTCAGGTAGGTGCCGGGAAGTTCGACCGGGTCACCCTCGTCGAGATTTCCCCGGATGCCGATGTGCCCGTTGGAGAGGGCGAACAGGGATTCGGACTGGCCGAGCATGTCCCGGTCGACGCCGATCTCCCGCAACTGCCAGGGCTCCACCGGGTACCGGTCGATATCGATCATGATCCCGCCAGCAGTTGGGCGAGGTCGTCGACGACCATGGTGGCGCCGTGCTGCCGCAGGTCCGCAGCGTGCTGATCGCCGAGACGGTTGACCCCGACGACATATCCGAAATGCCCCGCGTGCCCGGCCTGGACGCCGGCCACCGCGTCCTCGAACACCACGGCGGCCGCCGGTTCGACGCCGGCCAGAGCGGCACCGGCGAGGAAGGAATCCGGTGCGGGCTTGCCCTTCATGTTCTTCTCCCGCACAGTGTTTCCATCGATCTGGCCCTCGACGAGCCGGTCCAGCCCGGTCACCCCCAGCACATCGGAGGTGTTGGCACTGGAGGAGACCACGAACCGGCGCAGACCAGCGTCGCGGGCGGCCTCCAGGTAGCGACGCGAGCCGTCGAAGACCCGCACGCCATCGGTGTGGATCTTCTTCATCAGCAGTGCGTTCTTCCGGTTGCCGACGCCGTTGACGGTCTGCGCGTCGGGTGGGTCGTCCGGGTGGCCGACCGCGAGATGGATGCCGCGGGAGGCGAGGAAGTCCCGCACGCCATCGGCCCTCGGCTCGCCGTCGACGTGGGCCTCGTAGTCGTCCTGGGTGAAAGGCCGGAAACCGGAACCGTCTCGGGCCTCCAGGAATTCATCGAAGGTCTGCTTCCAGGCAGCACTGTGCACCGAGGCCGTGTCGGTCAGGACACCGTCGAGATCGAACAGGCACACCGTGATCGCCGCGGGTAGTCCGAGCACGCGCTCCACCTCTCCAGGCGTGTATGGGGTCCGCTGATCGGTCGCGGGCCGCTAGAGGACGGTACCTATTGTTCGGCTGTGTCCGCGGCACGCCCGGCCCGAGCACCCCGGCCATCCAATGCGCAGGGCCCGAACCGCCGGACCACCGGCCTGCGTGGAGGACCGGTGTGGTCTCGTCGACGATGAGACCTGACACCGTACTGCCATCGGACCTGACGGCGTACCGTCGCGCTTCGTCATCGTGGCGTCGACAACCGTTTCCCAGGCACATCTTTCGGCCGAGCACGGAGCGCGTCCCCATCGCGATCCTGGTCTGATCGGGCTACCGAGCGCAGCTGAATCCGTACAGAAGAGTGAAATGCCCGCTAGTCGGTCGATATTCGTCGTCGAAGTCCGGACGCGTGATCATGTGGTGCTTAGCTGGGGTCAGTACCCAGGGCCCCGGCAAAGTCGCAGATCGCTCATGTCGGGCTGTTTTAGCTGGTCAGCACGAGTTTGAGTGGTCGGTGGGGGTCTCGGGCGTGATGTCGGACGGCTTCTGCGATGTTGCGGGCTCCGTCCAGTCGAAGAAGTCCGATGGCCAGGTTTCGTAGTGTGGCCATGACCTGGGGTCCGTTGCCGGTGCGGGCCTGGGACAGGTCTTCACCGAAGGTGACGTCCCGGACCCAGTGCAAACGGTTTTCAATCGACCAGTGTCCTCGGAGCCAGGTGCCCAGCTGCGCGGCGGACGCCTGGGTCGGGTGCAGGTCGGTGACCGCGTAGACGGTCTCGGTATGCCACTTCTTGGATCGGATCGACCGGACTTTTCTGCTCACCTGAATCGCCTGGGCGGCGTGCGGAAACAGAATTCCCGCGGCGATGGTGACGACTTTGAGGGTTCGTTTCTCGATCCGTCCGTGTCCGCGGTCCTTCTGGGTGTCGGTGACGTCGACGTCGTTCCATGGGAGTTGGGCCAGTCGCCGCCGCAGCGTCGGTTGGTTACCTTTCACGGTGAGCAGGTAATGCGCTCCGCGTTGCTCCACGAGATACTTGGCATGGATTTTCTGGCAGTGCATCGCATCGGCGGTGACCAACGCACCGAGCAACTCGATGTTGTCTAAAAGCTCGGCGAACATGGGGATCTCGTTGGTTTTGACATCGACGTCCAACTGCCCCAGGACCAGGCCTGCGGTGTGAGTGAGCGCTGAGAGCAGATGTCGGCACCGGCCGCCGGCCACGGCGGATCCCCGGACCGATTTGCCGTCGACTGCGATCACTTGAAATGTTTTCGACGCGGTGGCGACCACAGCGGCCCAGGTCCCGACGATGACATCCAAACCGTCGGCGTTGATCCTGTTCAGGGTTCGCCGGATCGTCGACTCGCAGGGTCTCTCACTGGATACGCCAAGTTTGGCCAATACTGCTGGTGCGGTGTCGGCGGCCCATTCGGCGATGGCGACGAAGGAGCGGGCACCGGCGATCACCGCGCACGCGGCCACCGCCAAAATGGTGGACAAGCCGTGCCGGCGGCCGCGCGCGCTGCGGGGGTCGGGAACCGATCGCAGGGCTCGGAGCAACGCCGCCGGCGCCGTGGGGATGTCGGGGAACTCATCTTCGTCGAATTGGTCAACGACGGTATACCTGGGTGATGATGACATCGGGCGTGGTCCTTGGCTGTGAGTGAGTGGCCTCAAGAACCTTCATGATCATCACCGTGGGCCACGCCCACCCGCAAACCGCCCCTCCCGGCATGTCGCAACCCATCGCCGCAGCTCAAGAATTGTCAACCCGACTTTGCCGGGGCCCTGGGTCAGTACCGACCACTACTGGCGAAGTGAGGTCCTGGTCATGATCGGTGGGATGACGCGCTCACCCTTCCCTCGCCGGCCATCTCCGCCGGCCGAGCACGGTGATCCGGCCGCAGCCTGCCGGGCCGTGCTGGTCGTCGGCGCGGCGCTGATCACCGCCTACTATCTGGCGCCCGGGCATCCTGCGAAGTATTCGATCTACCTCCTGGTCGGCGTCGCCTCGGTGGCCTGCATCGTCGTGTCGAACGTCAGATATCGACCCGCAGATTCTCTCGGCTGGTCCCTGATCGCCGTGGCCGGTGCCCTCTTCGTCCTGGGTGACGGTGTTCTGGACTTCGACGACGTGGTGCGGCACATCAGTCCTGGCATCCCCTCGCTCGCGGACGCGCTGTACCTGGCGGCCTATCCTGTGTTGTTCTGGGGAGTGTTCCGGGTCGGGCATCGCGGCGGCGCCGCCGGCGGCCGGGAACGCTGCGCAGACGCGGCAATGGTCAGCCTCGGGGCATTCGCCGTGTGCTCGCGGTTCCTGATCGACGACTACCTCCAGGATCCAAGGCTCCACCCGATCGGCCGGGCCGTCCTGACCGCCTACCCCCTGATGGACCTCGGTGTGCTGTTCGTGCTGACCGGCACGGTGATGGCGGCTGCGAACTGGCGGGTGGCCGACCAACTGTTGATCATTTCCGTTGCGGCCATGCTGGTCGGCGACTTCCTCTACGACCTGATGAACCTCGATGGCACCTACGCCGTCGGAGGACCCGCCGATGCGGCCTACCTCCTCCAGTACGTCGTTCTCGGTGCGGCAGCCGCTCACCCGAGCATGGCGCATGCCCTGCCCGCCAGGCGATCCGACCCGGTACTGGGCCTGAGGTGGGTGGTGCCGGTCACCACGGCCGGACTCGTCGTCCCGGTGATCCTGTTGATCACCGGCCTTCGCGGGAATTCCAGGGATGTGCCGCTGCTCGCGGGTCTGTCGATCGCACTGTTCTCGTTGGTGATGCTCCGGATGTTCTGGTTGTTCGGCCGGTTGCGGAACAAGACGCTGGAGCTGGAGCAGAGCGCCGGCTCGCTGAGGGCGGCACTGTCCAAGGAGAGCCGGATGGAATCGGAGATGATGTACCGGTCGCTGCACGACAGCCTCACCGGTCTGCCCAACCGGGTCCTGCTGCATGACCGGATCGATCATTCGCTGGCCGTCCGCCGGATGCCCACCACCGTCGCCCTCTGCGTGTGCGGCCTGGACGATTTCACGGCGATCAACGACGCCTTCGGGCATGACTTCGGCGATCAGCTGCTGGTGCTGGTGGGCCGCCGGCTGACGACGATGGTGCAGGGCCGCGGCACGGTCGCCCGCCTCGGGGGCGACGAATTCGCGATCCTGCTGGAGGCGGCCGACGGGCGCGACGGAGCCGCTGCCCTGGCCGAGCGCGTCGTCGCCCTGATCCGTCTGCCGATGACCGTCAGCGGCCAACAGATCGAGGTCTCGGTCAGTGTCGGAGTGGCCGTCTCCTCCCTCCATTCCAGCACGGACCGCCTGCTGACGGAGGCCGAGGCCGCCCTCCGGGAGGCCAAGGCAAGTGGGAAGGACACCCTAGTGGTGTTCGAGCAATTGCTGCGGAATCGGGCCACCGACCGTCGCACCCTGATCAACTCGTTCCCCGGCTCGTTGAGCAACGGTGATTTCTTTCTCGAGTACCAGCCGCAGTTCTCGTTGTCGGACTCGCGTCTGGTGGGCTTCGAGGCACTGGTGCGCTGGCGGCACCCCGTTCTCGGAGTGATCGCGCCCGACCGGTTCATCACGCTGGCCGAGGAAACGGGCTTCATGGTGCCGTTGGGGCGCTGGATCCTGGAGAAGGCCTGCTCCGAGGCCGCGGCCTGGCCGACCGTCGGGGATCGATCGATCAGCCTGTCGGTCAACGTCTCCGGTCGACAGATGCAGAGCCCGAAGTTCCTCGCCGATGTCCGGGCCATCTCCGGGCGCGTTGGCCTTGACTGCTCTGCCCTGGTCCTGGAGATCACCGAGACGGTCCTCATGGTCGATCCGGGTCGCACCATCACGACGTTGCAGGGACTGCGGGGGCTCGGGATCCGCATTGCGGTGGACGATTTCGGCACCGGATATTCCTCCCTGAGCTACCTGCGGCAGTTCCCCGTCGACATCCTGAAGATCGACAAATCGTTCATCGATCCACTGCACGATCCCGCTGGAGAGGGAATTGCATTCGTCGAGACCATTCTTCGTCTCGCGGAGGACCTCCGCCTCGTCACGATCGCCGAGGGTGTCGAGGTGGCCCATCAGTGGGACACGCTGGGTCGATTGGGCTGCGACGAGGCCCAGGGCTTCTTCATGTCACCACCGGTCAGCGCGTGGGAGGCGATGACGATGATCACGAGATCCGTCACCGGCCCGGCGGAAAAGGATCATCGGGGAGCCGGCGCGCGACTGAAGGCCTGACGGCTCCGGCAGCTGACTAGGGCGTGTCCCGTGGATCGTTCTCCGTTAGATGCCTGAGCCAGATTCCGATGCTGGCGACGTCGACGGTGCCTCGGTAGACGAACTCCCGTTTGTCATACCGGGTGGCGACCGCGCGGTAGCCGCGTAGCCGGTTGAACGTCCGCTCCACGGTGTTGCGGTCCTTGTAGATTTCCTTGTCGAATTTGGGTGGCCGACCACCACGGGAACCCTTGGACAGGCGACCGTTGATCTGGTTCACCGGCTCCGGGATGGTCGCCTTGATACCCCTACCCCGCAACGACTTACGGATTCTGCCGCTGGAATACGCCTTGTCCGCCAACACCCGATCCGGTCGGGTCCTAGGCCGCCCATCACGGCCGCGCACGATCCGAATATCGGCCAGCACCGCGGTGAACGCCAACGCGTCATGCCGCTGACCAGCCGAGATGACCCGCCCCACCGGCCGACACTTCGAATCAGCCGCCATGTGGATCTTCGTCGTCACCCCGCCGCGGCTACGCCCCAAACCCTCCCGATCAACGACCGGCGGCGGCCGATCCGCAGAATTCTTGTAGTTCGATAGTGCCCCCTGTGTCTTTGAGGGCCTTGATCGGAGCCTCCAACACGACGCTGGCAAGGACGGCGGCGGGGATGTCCTTCGGCGGTTCGTGCCGGGCACCTGCCGCGTGGTGATGCGCCCGGATCACCGTCGCATCCACCCCCAACGCCCACTCACCGACATCGCCGTGATCGCAGTCCGCCCGCAGCATCGACAGCACCCGCTGCCAGGTACCGTCCCCTGACCAGCAACGATGCCGGTTGTACACCGTCTTCCAATTGCCGTAACACTCCGGGAGATCCCGCCACGCCGAACCGGACCTGGTCCGCCACAGCACCCCGTCGACGACCCTGCGGTGATCGACCCACCGACCACCCCGAATCGGGGTCCGATCCGGTAGCAAAGGCTCCAACCGGGCCCACTGCTCATCCGACAAATCATGACGATTCTGCACAAATCAGAGTCTGTCGGAACCGACCTCCAAGATCCGCGGGACACGCCCTAGCCTCAATCTTTCGTGAGACGCCCGGCCTTTCCTCGGCGCGATAGATCTGGTGTTTCGCACCGACGGGCATGTCTGCGGGTTCGTCGAAGCCCCGGTGGGTCACCTGGGTGGGTGCCGGATTCCACGTTCCGGGGGGTTTGTCTTCTTGCTGGCCGGGTGGGTTGTTGCAGGTCAGGTCGGCGCCGGCAGCTGGGTCAGCCGGTCCAGGGCGGTGGTGAACAGGTGCCGGTGGGTTGCGTGACCGGACAGGTGCAACCAGACCCGGCGGCTCCGCCGGGCGATGGTCGCCGCCACGGAGAACAGCTGCAACCGCAGCCGTTTCGGTTCCCACCGGCGGGCGCCGGTGCCGGTCAGCGCCAGCATCTGCAGCCACGCGGTCAGCTCCGTAGCGAGCTGGACGACGGCGACCCAGATCTGATTTTGCGCAAACGCAGTCAAGGGCAGGTTCCGCAGCCCGGTGTCTTTCGCGTTGCGGATCCGGTCCTCGCAGCGGGCCCGGTGCCGGTGCCGCAACTCCAGGTCCGCCAGCTGCCCACCAACAGTGTTGGTGACGAACGCGGTCAGCCGGTTGCCGCCTGAGTCGGTGAACCGCAGCTGCGCCCCGGGGTGCGGACGTTCGGCCCGGACGATCACCCGCATCCCTGCCGGCCACGTGGACAGGTCCAGCAGGCCGGTGAGTTCGGTGACCCACGCCCCGTCGCGGACCTTCCCATCGCCGTCGTAGGCCGGGGTCCACCCTTGGTCGGGGATCAGGTTGATCTTGTCGACGATGTCCTGCGTCAGCCCGAACCCCACCGAATACGACAGGCCCTGCCCGGCCAGCCACTTCAGGTATTCGTGGGTGCCGCCGCCACTGTCGGCGCGGACCAGCACCCTGCGCCCAATCCGGCCACCGCGGCGGTTGAAGGGCAACTGCCGCAACGCATCCTTGGTGACCGCGATGTGGTCGGCGGCGGTGTTGGATCCGGCCCTTCCGGGGCGCAGCATCATCGACAGTGGCTCACCGGTGCCGTCGGGGCCGTGGTCCACCCACGACCCGAGCGGGTGGAACCCGAAGCCCTTCTTGTAGGTCGGCGCCGCCAGTTCCTTCTCCGAGTGGGAGGTGATCAAGGTGGCGTCCAGGTCGATGATCAACGGCCGGTCCCGGGATATCTCGAAGTCGGGGGCGTCCTTCCCGGCCATCTTCCACACCCGCTGTCTGACAGTTGCTCTGGCCTGGTTGATCGCCGCCAAAGCGGCCTGCGGGGTCGCGGCCAACGCGTCGACCAGCCGGGACACGGTCGGGTCGGAGGCGACCCGCCCAAACACCGCCGGCTCAGACCGCAACGCCGAGATGTCGGCCAGGCAGTCCCCGCCGATGGCGACGCTGATCGCCAGGTCCAGCAGGATCTTCCCCGGATCCAGCACCGCCCACTGCTTGCGCCACGGCGCCAACGCCGCAGACAAAGCCCGGTCCAACCCGACCTTCCCGGCGGTGGCCACCAGCAGCACAGCACCGGCGTGGGACACCACCCGCTTCCCGGCCGTGTCCACTGTCAACGGCGGATAGAAACCAGTACGCTTCGACACTAGAAAGGTGCTCCAGTTTGCTGACGATGTGGACCTTAGAGACCCTCATTATCGCAGGTCGGGGCACCTTTCCCTCACTCCGAAACGCCCCGTCAGCTATCCGCGTGAAAGCGCGAGGCTAGAGTCCGTCGGATGCTGACCACCTCGGGAACCGACGGGTTCCAACTGGCCTACGACCGGCACGGCAGCGGATCGCGGGCGGTGCTGCTGCTGCACGGATGGCCGGGCGACCGGCGCGACTACCGACACGTCGTACCGCTGCTGTCCGACCGGTTCGACGTGGTGGTGCCCGATCTCCGGGGTTTCGGCGCTTCCGACAAGCACCGCGCCGAACCGGCCGAGCAGTACAGCGCGGCGGCCCAGGCCCGCAGCATCGTCGCCCTGATCGACGAACTCGGGCTCGAGCGCCCCGTCGTCGCCGGTTACGACATCGGGAGCCGCGTGGCGCAGGCCATCGCACGGCGGAGCCCTGGACTCGTGGGGGCGCTGATGGTCTCGCCTCCGCTGCCGGGGATCGCTGGCCGCGTGCTGGCGGCCCGGACGCAAGCCGAGTTCTGGTACCAGTCCCTGCATCGACTTCCGCTGGCGCAGCAGTTGATGGACGGGCACCCGGAAGCTGTCCGCACCTACCTCCGGCACTTCTGGGATCACTGGTCTGGGCCGGGGTTCACCCTCTCCGAGAGCGACCTGGACCACCTCGTCTCCGTCTACGGCCCGCCGGGTGCGTTCACCGCGTCCATCGCCTGGTACCGGGCCGGCGCCGGGGCCGTGGCGGTGTCCCTCGCCGAATCGGCACCCGACCCGGGTGACCGCATCAGAACGCCGACGCACGTGCTGTGGCCGGAGCACGACCCGTTGTTTCCACGGGAGTGGTCCGACCGGCTCCCGGAGTTCTTCGGTGACGTCACGCTCGAGGAGGTGGACGGGGTCGGTCATTTCACGCCGCTGGAGGCGGCGGCACAGTTCGCGGCGGCGATCCTCCGGGTGGCCGACCGGATCTGACCCGCCGGGCGTCAGGGGCATACTCGAGAGATGGCCGTGAGTGTGCAGCAGGTAACCCGTCAGGTGGCCGGAGTCGGCCGTTTCGCCGTCGCCATCTACCAGAACCGGGCCCAGAATCTCTACCATGGATTGCTGAGAGGTGATCCGCTCAGCCAACTTCACCTGGCCATGGGGCAGGCCGATCCGCACGCCATCTACGAACGGATGCGCCGGCAGGGGCCGGTGCTCCCGACCCGGTTGGGCAATCTGAGCACCACCAGCTACGAGGTGTGCCAGCAGGTGCTGCGCAGTCGCTCCTTCGGGGTGACCGACCCGTCTGCGCCGCGGCCCGGCGAGGACATGCTGGACCTGTCCCTGCTGGCTCTCAATCCGCCTGATCACCAACGCCTCCGGCGGCTCGCGGCTCCGGCTTTCACCCCTCGCCGGATGACGGGCTACGAGAAGCTCGTCGAGGCCTCCATCGACCGGTTGCTGGACCAGGTCGTCGGTCGGGACAGTTTCGATCTGGTGTCGGCGTTCGCCTCGCCGCTGCCGATCGCGGTGATCACCGAGATGCTCGGCCTCGCCGACGAACCCGACCGACTTCGCCGGGTCGGCGCAACGGTCGCGTCAGCCCTGGACGGGGTGCATTCGCTGCGGCACGCGGTCGAGTTGTTCCTGGCCGATCGGGAGATGCGGGCGAGCTTCGCTGCACTGCTGGTCCGGGCCGCCGAACGACCAGGTGACGATCTGACGTCCGCCTTGCTGGCCCAGCAGGGTGAGCAGATCACCACTGCGGAATTGTCGTCCCTGGTCGGCCTTCTGCTGTTGGCCGGTTTCGAGACGACCGTGAACGCGATCGGCAACGGGGTTCGTGCACTGCTGGCCGATCGTGAGCAGTGGGAGCTGTTGGTGGCAGACCCTTCCCGTGCGTCCGCAGTCGCCGAGGAAGTGCTTCGGTTCGACCCGCCGGTGCAGCAGACGGCGCGGGTCCTGCTGACGGCAACCGGTCCGGTGGAGCTGGCCGGGGTGCCGGTCCCACGGGGCCAGTGGGTGTTGCTCATGCTGGCGGCGGCGAACCGTGATCCAGCTGTGTTCGCCGATCCGGACCGGTTCGACATCACGCGGAGCAATGCTGCGGATCATCTGGCCTTCTCCGGTGGGATCCACTACTGCCTGGGAGCGGCCCTGGCCAGGATGGAGTTGACCGCAGCGTTCCGGGCACTGGCCGTCCGATTCCCGAACCTCCGGTCGGCCGGGCCGGTCATCATGCGTCCGGGCACCATCCTGCGCGGTCCGCGCCGCCTGCCCGTAGCCGTCTAGGATTCTCTCCCGGCCTCCCGGCCTCCCGGCCTCCCGGCCTCCCGGCCTCCCGGCCTCCCGGCCTCCCGGCCTCCCGGCCTCCCGGCCTCCCGGCCTCCCGGCCGGGCTGCCTCCCTGCTGAGCAGCCAGGTAGCTCGCTGTGGGACCTCCAGGTGCCCGAACTGACGGCCCCACAAGTTTCGACGGATCCATCTCAGGCACCACATCCACCGAAGGAGAGGCTCACATGTCTACCTGGCTGATCACCGGATGCTCGACCGGGCTCGGTCGCGCGCTGGCCGAAGCGGTACTCGACCACGGCGACAACGCGGTGGTCACCGCCCGCGACGTCGCGAATGTCGAGGACCTGCAGGAGTCCCACCCGGATACGGCGTACGCGGTGGAGCTGGACGTCACCGATCCGGCGCAGGTCACCCGCGCCGTCGAAGCGGCGCACGAGCGTTTCGGATCGGTGGACGTCCTGGTGAACAACGCCGGCTACGGGTACCGCGCCGCAGTGGAGGAGGGTGACGACTCCGAGGTCCGACACCTGTTCGACACCAACCTGTTCGGTGCGATCTCCATGACCAAGGCCGTCCTGCCGGGGATGCGCGGCCGACGTGCGGGCGCGATCGTCAACATCTCCTCGATCGGCGCCAGGGTCGCACCGCCCGGATCCGGCTACTACGCCGCCAGCAAGGCGGCCCTGGAGGCGGTGTCGGCGTCCCTGCTGAAGGAGGTCACGCCCCTCGGGATCAAGGTGATGGTGGTGGAACCCGGCGGCTTCCGGACCGATTTCGCGGGCCGCTCCCTCCAGCAGTCGCCCGGCAGCATCGCCGACTATGCCGAGACCGCCGGCCCGCGCCGCAAGGAGAACGACCGGGTGCACGGCACCCAACCCGGTGATCCGGTCAGGGCCGCGCAGGCGATGATCGCGGCTGTGGAGGCCGCGGATTCACCGTTCATGCTGCTCCTCGGGCAGGACTCGCTCGACGGCTTCCGTGCCGTGGCCAACGGTTTGAGTGCAGAGGTGGACGCCTGGGAACACCTGACCGTCGGCACCGGGTTCGGAGAGTAGATGCGCCATCCCGGTCGTCGTTCATCGCCGATCGACCCCGCGTTCCGCGGGCGGCCGGGCACATGATGCAAGGATCACTTTCGTTGGGAGCCAGACCATGATCGATCGCACGTCCGATTCCGAAATACCCGATGCGACCCACGTGGACGTCCTGATCGTCGGCGCCGGCCTGTCCGGCATCGGGGCTGCGTGTCTGTTGAAGCAGGAGTGCCCCGGGAAGACCTTCGCGATCCTGGAGGCCCGCCAGGTGATCGGCGGCACCTGGGACCTGTTCCGATATCCGGGCGTGCGCTCCGATTCGTCGATGTTCACCCTCGGGTACTCGTTCCGTCCCTGGACCGGTTCGCGCTCGATCGCCGACGGTGCCTCGATCCGGCAGTACGTGCAGGACACCGCTCGCGAGCTGGGGGTGGACCGGTCGGTGCGCTTCGGTCATCGGGTGCTCTCCGCGGACTGGGAAGGCGAGGACGCCCGGTGGACCGTGAGCGTGGAGCTGGTCGACACCGGCGCGACCGTGAGGTTCACCTGCAACTGGTTGTCGGTGTGCTCGGGGTACTACGACTATTCCGCCGGTCACCGACCCGAACTGCCGGGTGAGCAGAACTTCCGCGGAACGTTCGTCCACCCGCAGCAGTGGCCGGCCGATCTGGACTGGAGCGGACGCCGGGTGGTGGTCGTGGGCAGCGGGGCCACCGCCGTCACGCTCGTCCCCAGTCTGGCCCAGCTCGCCGAGCACGTCACCATGCTGCAACGCACGCCCGGCTACATCGTGTCCCAGCCGGCCGTCGATCCGCTGGGCGAGAAGCTGCCACGCGTCGTACCTGCGCGCGTTGCCCATTCCGTCCTTCGATGGAAGAGCATCCTGGCCGGGGTCGCGTCCTACCAGTTTGCCCGTCGCCGCCCGGCGGCGATGAAGGCGCTCATCCGAAAAGGTCTGCAGCAGGCGCTCCCTAACGGATACGACGTCGACGCCAATTTCAGCCCGCCGTACGACCCGTGGGACCAGCGATTGTGTCTGGTGCCGGACGGCGACCTGTTCCAGGCGCTCTCCTCGGGTCACGCCGACGTGGTGACCGATCAGATCGAAACCTTCACCCCGCATGGCATCCGCCTGCGGTCGGGCCGAGAGTTGGCCGCCGACATCGTCATCACCGCGACCGGATTGACGATGCTGCCGATCGGCGGGATGAAGTTGAGCCTGGACGGCAAGCCCATCGACCTCGGCCGGACCGTCGCCTACAAGGGCATGATGTTGTGCGGGGTGCCCAACTTCAACCTCGTCGTCGGGTACACCAACAGCTCCTGGACCCTCAAGGCCGACCTGGTCAGTCGATACGTCACCCGCCTGATCAAGTATCTGGACCGCCACGGCTACGACCGGGCCACCCCGCAACCGCCGACCGACGAGCCGGCCGACCAGCCGTTCATGGACTTCCAGGCCGGCTACGTCCAACGTGCCCTCGATCAGTTGCCCCGACAGGGACGGCGGGCCCCGTGGCGGCTGTACCAGAACTACCTGCGCGACGTGGTGCTGATACGTCGGGGCCGTTTGCAGGACGAAGGCATGCTCTTCTCCCGTGGCCGGCCCGCCACGGCTCTGGCGGCTGCCGGCGAGCGGACCGACCCTTCCTGACGTACTACCTCCACCAAGGTCCGCCTGGTAATTCAGTCACCACAACACGTTTGCCGCCGACGATCAGGCCGAATCTGGTCTGAACGGGTGTAGTTGCTGGCGTACTCACAGGTTCGGGTACACGATGAGGTCCTTCATCGAACCGGGGGTAGTTGATGCGTCGAGTACTGGCGTTTGCGTGTGCGGTTGCTGTTCTCGTCGGGTGGACGGTTCCAGGGGAGGCATCGGGTAGCGTCGGCCGGGCGGCGACGTCCGTTGCGGGCACAGGTTTGTCGACGCTCGTCCCCCTCGCTCCGACCGACCGGGGCGTCACGCTGATCACGGGGGACAGCATCCGGGTACGGCGTGACTCCCGGGGCCGCACGACATTGCAGGGACTGCCGGCAGCCCGCAACGGCGTCGGGGCGGCATTCCAGACCATTTCGACACCGACCCACACCTACGTCATCCCCAATGCCGCGCGGCCCTACCTCGGTCGATTCCTGGATCCGGCACTGTTCGACGTGAGCACGCCGGCCGGCGCACGAATTCCGATCCGCATCACCTACGCCGGGCCGAGCGCCCCGACCGTACCCGGTGTCACGATCACCTCGACAACGGCCGGTGCCGCTTCCGGCTACCTCACCCCCGCCTCGGCGCGTCGGTTCGGTGCGGCCCTGGCCGCTCAGTACGTCACCGACGCGAAGGCTCACTTCCCCTCTCGGACAAACCTTTTCGGGGCCACCAGAGTCAGCGCCGAGACGTCCGCTCCGCCTGTCGCCAGCCCGCACTACCCGATGCGGACGTTGATCATCAAGGTGCTCGACGACCATGGTGCGCCGTTGGCCTCCGGATTCGCGACCGTCTTCAACACCGACGACTTCACGAGGTTCTTCTCCTTCGCGATGGTCGTCGACGGCGAGGCCCGGTTGAGCGTGCCCACCGGGCACTACGGACTGGACACTGCGTTCAGCACCCTTGACGTCGCAGGCAACATCACCGGCTTCGGGGTGGTCACGAAAAGCGACTACCTGGTGTCGGGTCAGAATCAGGTCCTGACCCTCGACGGTCGTACGGCGAACGTCCCGTTGAGCATCCGGACGCCTCGATCCGCCGTCCAGTCGAGCGCGGAGTTCGACCTGACCCGGCGGGACGCCGCCGGCACCGGCAGCACCACCGGCGGGTACACCATTTTCGGCCCCGGCACCATTCTCGTTGCGCCGGCGAAGCCGCTGACCAGCGGGACGCTGTCCAGCAGCGCGTCATGGAACCTCACGGGCACACCGCTCTCCGGTACGCCCTATGCGTATTTCCTGCACTTCCCCGACGTCCCCGGAATTCCGGCGAACCAGGACTACAGCATCACCACGCCTCAGGTCGCGACGTTCAAATCCCGCTTCTACGTCGACGTCGCGCCCCGCGCGGGTGGCATCATCACGTACCCGATGTTCCCTAACTCAGCATTCAGCGGGGGCTGGTCGACGGCGGTTCCCCTGCCGTCCAACCTCATCAGCTACGTCAACGCCGCACCAGGGGCCGTCTGGTTCACCACGATGTTCGGTTCGCCGGACCCGTTCACCAATCCGTTCGCAGGTGCCATCGACGACGGTCCGCGCCTGGCTCCGGCCGGCACCACTGATGCGGCCGACTGGGGCCGTGGCCCTGCACTACCGAATGTCCCGTTCGAGACCAATGGCAATGCAGCGTCTTTCGGTTTCGACTGCCCGACATGCCGGACCGCGAACCAGATGCAGATCGTGTTGGCCCTGGCCACCGACAGCACACCCGGGCACGTCCGGGAAACCTTCAGCAGCATCGACGGCACCCCGGTGGCCAGGCTGCGGATCTATCGCAACGGGTCGTTGATCTCCGACGCCGCCAACACCGGGTTCGCGTCGGTGAAGGTGCCCGGCACGTCGGCGACCTACCGCGTCCTGGGCGAGGTCGACCGCGGGCCGTCCCTGGCGCTGCAGTCGCTGAAGACGACCACCGACATCACCTTCCGATCGGCCGCCGGTCAGGGTGGCGCGCTTCCGGCCACATGGACCTGCTCGCTCGGCGTCGACTGCACGGTGCTTCCGCTGCTGCAGACCGCGGTGACGCTCCCGACCAGCCTCACCGGCGCCGTCCCAGTGGGCACCTCGTCGATCAACCTGACGGTGTCGCACATCCAGGGCGCACCGGCATCGGCGATCACCTCCGGATCGGTGCAACTACGCCGGCCCGGCGGGCTGTGGACCACGCTGCCGTCGACCGCGCTCGGCAATGGTTCCTATCGCGCCACGCTCCGGACCACGTCCGTGGACGCGCAGACCTCCTTCGACCTGCGCGTCACCGCTACCGATTCAACCGGGGGCGTCATCGTGCAGACCGCTACCGCGGCCTTCGCCGTCGCCGCGTCCTGAAACCCACCGCCCCGTCCTGGAATCCACCGCCCCGCCCGCCCGTCACGGAGAAGAGTCCTCTATGCGCAGAACAATGCAATACCGTTGGCGAGCAATGGGTGTCGCGATGACGTCCCTGGTGCTCGGTGGGGCCATGCTGCTTCCCGTGCAAGCTGCTCGGGCAGCGGGGCCCGGCATGGATGTCGTGCCGGCCCCGACCAGGGCCTGCGCCCCGGCGTCGGCCGGAGGGGTGACCTGCCTGGCCACCTTCCGGTCCATGTCTGCCGCGCTGCGGGCCGGCACCCCGTCGAACGCCGCGGGTCTGGCGGCCAGAGCAACCCGCGTGGCCCCTCACACCGTCGCACCCCCGACGACGGGGTACGGGCCGGCCGAGATCACCGGCATCTACTCCCTTGACCTCAGCAAGGGGGGCGAGCAGACCGTCGCCATCGTCGACGCGTACGACAACCCCAATGCGGAAAAGGATCTCGCCACGTTTCGGTCGGTCTACAAGCTGCCGGGGTGTACGACTGCCAACGGCTGCTTCCGCAAGGTGAACCAGCGCGGGGGGAAGACCCCGCCGACGGCCGACGCCGGTTGGGGGCTCGAGATCGACCTCGACCTGCAGGCGGTCTCCTCGACGTGCCCGAAGTGCAAGATCCTGCTCGTCGAAGCCGACAGCTCGTCGTTCGACGACATCGGTGCCGCGGTCAACAAGGCCGTCGGACTCGGCGCGAAGATCGTGTCCAACTCCTACGGTGGGCCGGAATTCAACGGTGTGCTCGCGTTGGGCGAGAAGTACTACAGACATGCCGGTGTCGCGATGGTGGTTTCCTCCGGCGATACGGGCTTCACCGACGCAGCGTTCCCGGCTTCGTTGGGCAATACGACTGCGGTGGGTGGGACCACGGTGGTCAGGACGCCGACGGGATGGAAGCAGTCCGCCTGGAGCGGCGCGGGCAGCGGCTGTTCGGCCTGGATCGCCAAACCGGCCTGGCAGAAGGATCCGAACTGCCTGATGCGCACGATCGCCGACGTCTCGGCCCTGGCCGACCCCGACACGGGTCTGGCCGTCTACGACACCTACGGACTGGACCAGTTCGGCCTTGCCCCGGGTTGGATCGTCGTCGGTGGCACCAGCCTGGCTGCACCGCTCCTGTCCGGCATGATCGCACTGGCCGGCAATGCGGGTTCCCTGTCGACCGCCCAGTACCTCTACACCCACCGCAGCAAATTGCGGGACGTCGTCGGCGGCAACAACTCCAACCTCCAGGACTGTGGCGGGGACTACCTCTGCAACGCGCTGAGGGGCTATGACGGCCCGACCGGACTCGGCACTCCGAACGGCGTATCGGCGCTCTGACGCTGCTTGCCCGGACCGGTTGCCGACCGGCGTCCGATGCGTTCGATGCTCTCGGCAGCGGCTCGGCGTCCGGTGACGTCTGCCTCTGCCGGGGCCCTGCGTCGATTCCCGGATCGTGCCTCGTCGGGTCCGCGCGCCTCGGACACGCCACCCGGATGGTTCGTGCAACCCTGAGCCGGGGACCGTGCGTCTGGGACGGGGAGAAACACCCAGGAAAGGGAAAGTCGCGATGGGGAAGATTCGTGGTGCGGTGTCGTCCGCAGGACTGCTGGCTGTCGTGTTCGTCTTGTTCGTCGCCTGCGCAGCCCCGGCCGCCGGGCCGGGTCCTGCCCCCTCGGGGACGGCACCGATCGCGACGGCCTCCGGCGGCGCGGTGATCTCCACCGGATCCGGCGGAGTGCGCGGATCAGCCCCGGCCACGACCGGTGGAGTCGCGCCACGACCCCTGACGTCCTCCAACGCCCCTGCCACGCCTCGTTGCCCGGCAAAGCTGTCGTTGACGAGCAACGGGATCCCGAAGCCACCGTCCACCATCACGGCCCATCGGATGCTGCCGGACGGAACGGTTCGGTCGGCGCTGATGTGCGTCTACGTCGGGACCAACATGGATCCCGACGCGGGCCTGCCGCTTCTCCGCCGGATGAACCTGGGGGGCGATCTGGCCGCCATGGCCGAGGAGCTTCGCTGGTTGCCGCCCGAAGTGCCGGGTGAGCAGCATTCCTGCTCGGCGGTGGGCGGCACGCAGACGAACTTCCTGGTGGCGGTGGGCTTCGCCGATGGTCGCACCTCATGGCTCGGTGCGGCTGACGATCCGAATGCCTGCATCGGGACGGCCGGTTCGATCATCTCTTCCTGGACCACCGGCGCGAGATTCCTCGCCGCGATGAGGGCCGGCCGTTGGGTGCCCCCGACGAAGCCCGACGGCGGATCCTGTTCCGGCCAGGCAAGATTCGGTCAGCAGGTGCAGATGGTGCCTGCCGGGGCCGTCAGCGTCAGAATCTGCCTCGACATCGGCAGCAGCAGTTCGCACGTCGACCGGACCACCGGATTCACCGGTCTGGTGAACGCTCTGGATCAACCTCCGACCCGGGCATCGACTTCGTCCTGCGCATTCCCACCGACCCCGCCCGGCACGAAAGTTCCGGACAACCCCTTCTATCGCTTGGTCTTCCACTACCGACAGGGCCCGTCGGTCGGGGTCAGGGTCATGCCGGGCTGTGTACCCGCCATCGACAATTCCAGCCTGCAGGCCGCAGATTCCAGCGGCGTGGCGACTCTGATCAAGGCCTTGATGTCCCACCCCTGATCCTTGGTGAGCAGGACCGAGGTCGGGCGCAGTCTGCCGCAACGGGAATCGGACCGACGGGGGCGACCGTCGACCCTGCATGCGCCCATTTTCCTCACCGCCGGCCGGCCAAGTTGAGGACGGGCCGCCGAACGCGAAATTCGACGGGCAGGTATCGGCTGTTGACCGTTGATTGCAGACCGCAGATAGAACAGCGCGTCAGGGATACCGACGGACGCGACGGACAATGCCTGGTGCGACCTGGATCGGTGCCGCCGCGACAGTTGGTCCCGATTGAGCAACGAAGGGCTGCCGCGCGGGCCGAGGTACCGATCCGCCGGTTCAGATGTCAGCCACCCCCCGGGAAGCAGACCCTGCAGCGGTTGGTCCACGAGTTGAAATGATGACCCCTGTCTACCACCGGTCGGTGGAGGCGACCGTGCACGCCTCCACCGACCGTACCGACGCGGCCTGGGTGCCTGGCTGCGCCTTGCGCTCCGGGCAACGCCCCTTCGGGGCCACGGTGTTGGAGCGATCTACGGCTGTTGGGAAAGCCCGACCACGTGGCCCGCAGGGTCGGCGATCAGAGCAAACGCCACGCCTGGGACCCGGGTAGCTTCCTGGACGAGGCTGCCCCCGAGCCGTAGAGCATCGGCGATCGCAGCGTCGAGATCCTGGACCCCGACGAAGAAGGTGACCATCGGGTTGCCGCCCTGCAGGGGACCGATCCCAGCGGCCAGGGCGTTCGGTGTGCCGCTTTCGACGTAGGTGTATCCGGCGAACGCGCCGGGCGGGTAGGTCCATCCGAACAGCTCACCGAAGAACGCTCGGGTCGAGTCGGGGTCGGCGGATCGGATCTCGGCATGCACGATCGGGTGGGACATCGCGACCTCCAAAGGTTGGGGAGCCAGGAGAGGCTTCCTCAGAGAGGAGACGAACGGAGACCGATCCAATCGACAGCTTTTGTCGGATTTCCGCCTGAAATTGTCGGTAGTCGACCCGTTCCAGGGGGCTGACACCTCATACCTGTTCGAGGGCCGTGAGTTTCTACCCACGGCCGGCCATGGAACCTGCCGCGCGCATCCTGTCGTTGCGTCACTCGAGACGGTTCGATTCCCCGACGCGCCGCTGGCCGGGACCACCGTCGGGCGCACCTCCGGGGTCTGCCGCCGTGGCAGATCACCGAGTCAGTGCGGCGGACATGCGCCACCGGCAGAGAAAATGGCCAAGGCCACGATCAACACGCTGAACCAGGGTGACCGACGCCCTGTCTGCGACAACGGCAGCCCGATGATGAAGTTCACGGATGCACGGCCAGCCCTGCCGTCCAGCAGCGCCTCCGGCGTGTGGAGCAGGACTGGACGTTTCCCGTCCCGGTCGTCGGTATCCCGAGAGGTCAAGCTGGTGTCCGAGAGGGGACTTGAACCCCCACGCCCTTGCGGGCACTAGCACCTCAAGCTAGCGCGTCTGCCATTCCGCCACCCGGACCGGGTTACCCTGCGCGATGCTGCGCAGTGCAGTCGCTTACATTACTGGATCGGGCCCGGTTCCGAAGAACCTGCAGGTCAGTGACCTTTTGGAGTCCGGCCGCCGTGCACCGGAACGGCCATCTCCGACGCGGGCGACACGGCCGTCCACCGACGATGGTAGGAAAGCAGCATGCCTGACATCGAGTCACCCGAGAGCCCGGCCGTTCTGCGCACCAGAGCCGAGGACGAGGTGGTCCAGTTCTGCAGCGAGCTGATCCGGTTCGAGTCGGTGAACACCGGCGACCCGGACACCATCGGTGACGGCGAGGCGCAAGCCGCTCGCTACATCGAGCACAAGCTGAGGGAGGTCGGCTACGAGACCACCTACATCGAGTCCGCACCCGGTCGCGGAAATGTGATCTGCCGTCTCGAGGGGGCGGATCGGACGCGCGGGTCGCTGCTGATCCACGGCCACGTCGACGTCGTCCCGGCGGACGCCTCCGAGTGGACCGTCGATCCGTTCTCCGGTGCCGTCCAGGACGGCTACGTCTGGGGACGTGGCGCCGTCGACATGAAGGACATGGTCGCGATGACACTCGCCGTTGCGCGGGAGTTCAAGTCGAACGGATACGTGCCGCCGCGCGACATCATCTTCGCCTTCGTGTCCGACGAGGAGGCCGGCGGCAGCTGGGGCGCGCAATGGCTCGTTGATTTCTACCCAGAACTCTTCGCCGACGCCACCGAAGCCATTTCCGAGGTCGGTGGCTTCTCCATCACACTGGACGACGCCCGACGGGCCTACCTGGTCGCGGCGGCCGAGAAGGGCGTCGCCTGGGCTCATCTCAAGGCCACCGGGCGGGCCGGTCACGGCTCGATGATGAACGACGACAATGCCGTCACCCGGATCGCCAATGCGGTCTCCCGGCTGGGGAGTCACCAATTCCCACTGACGATGACGGCGACCGTGCGGAGCTTTCTGGAGAAGATGACCGAGCTGACCGGGATGGAGTTCCCGGACGACGACCTGGCCGGCTCGATCGCGAAGATCGGCCCGGTGTCGCGGATCGTCAATGCAACGCTGCGCAACACGGCCACGCCGACGATGCTCAAGGCCGGCTACAAGGCCAACGTCATTCCCTCCACGGCCGAGGCGACCGTCGACTGTCGGGTGCTGCCCGGATCCGAGGACCACTTCCAGGAACAGATCGCCGAGATCGTGGGCGACGGCATCGAAATCACCTGGACCTGGCAGCCGCCCCTGGAGGTTCCGTTCTCGGGCCCGCTGGTGGAGGCGATGAAAGCCGCACTGATCTCGGAAGACGTTGGGGCGGTTGCGGTTCCGTACATGCTGTCCGGGGGCACCGACAACAAGGCGTTCGCGCGGTTGGGCATTGCCGGCTACGGTTTCTCGCCGTTGCGGCTGCCGCCCGAACTGGACTTCGCCGCCCTGTTCCACGGCGTCGACGAGCGCGTTCCCGTGGAGTCGCTGAAATTCGGCACCCGGGTCCTGGACCGCCTGCTGCGGACCTGCTGACACCAGGAACCGGCGACGACGTGGCCGACCGGCGCTGTCGTCGCGGTCCAGACCACGGCATGGTGCCTTCCGAGTCGGAGACCCATTCCGACGCGGATCGGCGAGCGGTGCCGGCTATCCGGTTTCGGAGATGGAGAAGGCGTTGCCGTCCGGATCGCGGAAACCGAACATGGCGGGTACGCCCGGCCAGCGGAGGATTTCGTCGGTATCGACCCCGGTCGCCGCGAGCGCGGCCTGTGCCTTCTCGGCATCGTCGGTGGTGAAACGGATGCCGATGGCTCCACGGGTGACGCCCGGCGCTGCCGGCTCCAGCGTTACGACGACCTCGTCGCCGCCAGGGGCAAGTTCGATCCAGCGCCCGCCGTTCGGGGTGGGATTGTCACGCCGGACGGTGAAGCCGAGCGCGTCGACGTAGAACCGCAGCGCAGCCTCCTGGTCGTCGACCGGAATGCTGACGGTACGGACGCCGGTGATCAACCTCGGGGCGGCGGTCATCTGGTCGTCCTTCGTGGGGTCGCGATCGACGATCGGTCGAGGCGGCTCATGCCGGGCCCCCGAACATGAGGGAGCCGGGAGTGGTGAGTTCCTGACCCGTCTCGAGCCAGGTCTTGACGCCGGAGAGGATCATCGGCCAGCCGCCGTACAGATGCGGGTCGGCGGTCTCGCCGAGCTGGTCGTGGGTGACGGTGAGCCGGCAGGAGTCGCCTACCGGTTCGATCTCCCACGTCACCCGGCTGGTGCCTTCGGCGGCGATGTCGTCGTCCCACACCGCGTGGTAGGTCTGCACCAGCCGGTGTGGTGGGTCGACCTCGAGGTTCTCACCCTCGATCAGAACGCCCGGCGCGGCGCCGTGCTGCACCCGGTAGGCCGACCCGGACGTCCAGTCGGATTCGACGCGCGCGCCGAACTGGTACCGGCTCCGCACCTCCGAATCGGTGATCGCATGCCAGAGACGTTCGGGGGTGGTGCGGATGTAGATCTCGAATACCTTCTCCACGCTGACCTCCAGGTCGCGTTTGAGGTCGGCCAGGCCGGCGGCCCAGCCCTCGGTGTACTTGCTCACCCAGCGGTCGTGGACAAGTCGGATCGGCACCGGGTTGAGGTAGTGCAACTTCTCCCGCCCCCGCCGCCGGGTGGTGACCAGGCCGGCGACCTCCAGCAGATGCAGGTGCTTGGCCACTGCCACCCGGGTCATGGCGAACCGGCCCGCCAATGCGCCCAGAGTCTGGCCGTCGTCGCGGAACAGCTCGTCGAGGAGTTCTCGTCGCGTCGGGTCGGCAATCGCTCTGAAGACCGGTTCCACGACGTCAGAATAGGAAACCATTTGGTTTCCTGTCAAGGGGGAGGCGTCTGCGGGCCGGCGCATCCTTCACTCCGTGACGGCGAAGGGATCTCGGGTCGGGAAGCGTGTCCGGCTTGGACAGGACGTCGAGTAGATCGGCCCCGCACCGTGCTCAGGGGGTCAGATCGGGGAGTAGCCCGGCGGATCGCTTGCGCCGCATCCACACCCGGCGGCTGCCGTCCTCGAACCGGAGCACACGGTCGAGCTCCCACCCGGCGAATTCGGCGCGGAGGGAGAGCATCGTCGCGGCGGCCGAACGGCTGGTGTTCGGGTCGATCCGCAGACCCTGGTATTCGAAGTCGGCGTTCGCCTCCTCGGACGTGGGATAGCTGGCCCAGCGTGGCGTACGTCGTGGATAGGGGGCCGATTCGATGGCCGATCACCTCCATGTTCGGTGGGCTGCCCTGACGCCGGCCCGTCTTGCAGCTCATTATCCCCGGCATGCCCGGCGGGTGGGGGTGCCACACCTGGCGCCGGGTCCGCGCGCCGTCTCGTCAGGGGGCCCTCTCGTCTGACTGCGTACGCGCCGGTATGACGCTCAAGCATCAGACGAGTCGGCGGCCGGTGAGACGAGTACGCGGGGGTGCTACCAGCGAGCCTGTTCTGGCCAGCCGGGGAGTAGACGTCGCAGCAGGCCGGCAAAGTCACACCCGTCCGCGATCGTCAGACCAGGCCCGCCAAGTCCTCCGGTTCGTCCCCTGGGTCGTCGGCCGCGGCATCGCCGGGTCCAGCACGGAGGAGTGACTCGAGACGGGTACGGCGCGGTTCGGCCCCGATGGACCTGACGGCCCGCGCCAGCATCGGACCGGCGGCGTGGATGATCGACAGGTGCCGCCTGGCCCTGGTCAGCGCTGTGTAGATGAGAGGACGGGACAACATCGAGCCGGCCTCCGGCGGCATCACGGCGACGACCGCCTCCCACTCCGATCCCTGCGCGCGGTGGACGGTGATGGCCCACCCGTGCAGGAGGTCGCCGAGCGACTTCCCGGAGATGTCGGACTCTCCGGTGGTGAAGGCGACCCGGATCGAATTGTCGCCGGTGGAGACGACAGTGCCGACCTCGCCGTTGGCGTAGCCGGTCGGCTCGGCATCGAGATGATTGGCGGTGGCCACCACCCGGTCGCCGGTGTCGAAGCCGCGGACGGCACCTCGGCCCGGATTGAGCACCGCCTTCAGCGCCTTGTTCAGCGCCTGGGTGCCGGCCGGGCCCTTGTGCACCGGCGTCACCACCTGCAGTTGGTCCGGTGTCGTCCCGAACACACGCGGGATCGAATCGGTGACCAATTGCACCACCCGGCGGGCGCCGTCCTCGGAGCCACGGGCCGGAACGATGACCACCTCGTGATCCGGATCGGAGACAGGCACCAGTTCGCCCTCACGGACCGCCGTGGCCAGACGGGCGATGGCGCCACCTTCGGTCTGCCGGTAGAGGGTCTTGAGTTCGGTGACCGGGATGACGCCGCTGTCGATCAGGTCTCCCAGCACCCGGCCGGGCCCGATGGACGGCAACTGCGCGGGATCACCCACGATCACGAGGTGGGTCTTGTCCTTCAGCGCCGAGAGCAGGGCGGCGGCCAGTTCGACGTCCAGCATCGACGCCTCGTCGACGACGACCAGCTGGGCTTCGATCGGATTGCTCTCGTCGTGGTCGAAACCGGCTGCCACCGCACCGTTCGCGCGGCGCGCACCCAGCAGCCGGTGGATGGTGGAGGCGGGGGAGCCGGCAAGTTCCTCCAGCCGTTTGGCGGCCCGGCCTGTCGGTGCGGCCAGCGCGATGTCGACGCTCACCCGGTGGCAGAGGGCGACGACTGCGGCGATCGTCCGGCTCTTGCCGGTGCCGGGACCTCCGGTCAGGATCGAGACCCCATGAGTCGCAGCATGTGTCACCGCACCGGCCTGGACCGTGTCCAGTTCTTTGACCACGTTCTTGACGGCGCGCTCGCCGGCGAGGGAATGGGACGTCGTCATCAGGCGCTGCAGGTGTTCGGCGATGCTGTCCTCGGCCTGGGCCAGCACCTTGCGGGCCACCCACGGCTCCGCGCTGATCAACTTGGACGTAATGGGACTGGTGGGACAAGAGTCGACGACTTCGTGAGCGCCGTCGATGTTGATAAGCGCGGCGGGGTGCGCGGGACCGACGACGGTGGCCACCAGGTCGGCGTCGACGGCGGCCCGGATCGCGGCGGCGGCATCGACGCCGAAGGGGCGCAGCGCATCTGCCACCTGCTGGACGGACGCGGCGGTATGGCCTTGACGGGAGAAGCGGGCCAGCGTCCAGTCGACCAGGGAGCGACCCCGCCGCGGATCCCCCCGCTGCACGTCCGGATCGAGCGCCAGGGCGATGCGGTCGGCCTGCGCCACGGTGGCGTCGGGCAGCGCGAGCAGTCGCCAGGGGTCCTCGGCGAGCTGGTCCGCCGCGTTGTCGCCCAGTGCCTCCATCAGCCGCCCGGCCCAGCGGACCGGGATCTCCTGCGGCACCAGCAACTGCGCGACCGCATAGGCCTGCCCGGCGCCGATCCACGAGGTGTAGATCCGGTCGGCCCGCTTGGGCGTCATCTTGTCGATCCTCGTCAGCGCGGCGACCGTCACCTTGGAGGCGGAGGTGATGCCGGCGCCGGCGAACGACTGCGCGACCGCCTGGCCGACACCCGGCCACAGGCCGGACGCGGCGAATTCGGCGAAGACGTCGAGGCCGGCACCGGGCACCGGACGCGGAGAGGGATCAGACACCGCTACTCGGAATCGCCGCTGGTGTCCACAGAGCTGACATCTTCCAGCGCCGAACGGATCTCGGCCGGCAGGGTGATCTCGATGGCGGCCAGCGACCCCAGCAACTGGGCGTTGTCCCTGGCTCCGACGATCGCGCTGGCGACTCCCCGGCGGTCGCGCACCCAGGCGCAGGCGACGGCCAGCGGTGAGGTGCCCAGACCCTCGGCCGCCGTCGCGACGGCTTCGACGATCCGCGCCGCGTCCGGCCCGAGATGGCGGCCGACGTACCGGGCGAAGTGCGGCGACGCGCCTCGCGAGTCTGCGGGCGTGCCGTGCCGGTACTTGCCGGTCAGCACACCGCGGCCGAGCGGGGCCCAGGCGAGCAGACCGATGCCGTGCAGGGCGGCGGCCGGCAGCAGGGACTCCTCCGGCGCGCGTTCGACGAGGGAGTACTCGGCCTCGGTGGAGACCACCGGGCAGCCGGCGCCGCGGAGCCAGGTGGCCATCGTGGCCAGCTGCCATCCGGCGTGGCCGGACAGCCCGATGTAGGCGGCCCGTCCGGAGTCCACCGCTCGCTGCAGGGCCGAGCACGTCTCCTCGAACGGCAGCGTCAGGTCGAATCCGTGCACCTGCCAGAGGTCGACGTGATCGGTGTCGAGCCGCCGCAGGGAGGCGTCCAGTGCGGCCAGCAGCTTCCCGCGACCGCCGCCCACCCCGACGGTGGTGGTGGCCAGCACCACGTCGGAGCGGGGGATCACGTCCGGCACCAGCGTGCCGATGATCGACTCCGCGTCACCGTCGCCGTAGACGTTTGAGGTGTCGACCAGCGTGCCGCCGGCGGCGACGAAGGCCTCGAGCTGCGCGGCGGCGTCGTCGGCGTCGGTGTCCCGGCCCCACGTCATGGTGCCCAGGCCCAGCCGGGACACCTCCAGCCCGCTGCGACCGACCCGCCGAGAATCCATGGCTGCAAACTTAGCGGCAGCGGGCGGGTGATCCCGGCCCACGACACCGCAGCGGACCCGGCCGTCGGCACGGGCGGACCTCACCGGTCACCCCCGCCCGGTACCGTCTTGGCCCATGCGACTCGGACTGAATCTCGGCTACGTCACCTCGGCGGCGCAACTGCACGCCAACCTGGAACTCGCTGCGGTGGCGGACCAGATCGGCTACGACGTGGTCTGGGTGGCCGAAGCCTACGGATCGGACGCCGCCACCGTGCTCGGCGCGATCGCCGCCACCACCGAGCGGATCGGCGTCGGCTCCGCCGTCCTGCAGATCCCGGGGCGCACGCCGGCCATGACGGCGATGACGGCTGCCACCCTGGACGCCCTGTCCGGTGGCCGGTTCCGGCTCGGTCTCGGGGTGTCCGGCCCACAGGTCTCGGAGGGCTGGCACGGCGTGCCTTTCAAGGACCCGGTCGGCCGCACCCGGGAGTACGTCCAGATCGTCCGGCAGGCGCTGTCCCGCCGGAAGGTGACCGCCGGTGGCGACCACTTCACCCTCCCGCTGCCGGACGGACCGGGAAAGTCCCTGGTCCTGGCCTTCGAGCCGGTACGACCCCGCATTCCGCTCTACCTGGCGGCCGTCGGGCCCAAGAACCTGACGTTGACCGGCGAGGTCGCGGACGGGTGGCTGGCGATCTTCTTCGATCCGGAGACCGGCGGGCGGCAGATCGAGCGCATCCACGAGGCCGCCACCGCGGCCGGCCGGGACCCGTCGGCCATCGACATCTCGGTCCAGACCACGCTCGCCATCGACGACGATCCGGAGCGGGCCGCCCTGCTGGTGCGCCCCGGGGCGGCCCTGTACATCGGTGGCATGGGATCCAAGAAGGTCAACTTCTACCACGGCATCGCCACCGCCATGGGCTACGAGGCCGAGGCCGACCAGGTGCAGGAGAAGTTCCTGGCGCGCGACTACCAGGGCGCCGCGGCAGCCGTCCCGTTCGAGTTCATCGACCGGACCAGCCTGATCGGCAGCCCGGACCGGATCGTCGAGCGTCTCGCGGCACTGGCCGCCACCGGCGTGACCACCGTGAATCTCTCGCCGGCCGCTCCCGACCAGGAGTCAAGGGTGCATGCGCTCCGCACGATCCACGCCGCGGCGACCTCGGCCGGGGTGCTCGCGTGACCTTGATCGCCGCCATCATCCTGGGCATCGTCGAGGGTCTGACGGAATTCTTGCCAGTGTCCTCCACCGGCCATCTGACGATCGTCAGCCGGATGCTCGGCTACGACATCACCGATCCGGGCGTCACCGCGTTCACCGCCGTCATCCAGGTGGGCGCGATCGTCGCCGTCATCATCTACTTCTGGTCGGACATCTCCCGGCTCCTGGTCGCCTGGGTACGCGGACTGTTCGACAAGGCCCGGCGCCGCAACCCGGACTACCGGATGGCCTGGCTGGTGATCATCGGGTCGCTGCCCATCGCCCTCGTCGGCTTCGCGCTGCGACACGTCATCTCCAACCAGCTGCGGAGCCTGTGGATCGTCGCCTTCGCGCTGATCCTGTGGGGAGTGGTGATGCTCTACGCCGAGGCCGTCGCCCGGCAGAACCGTGCCGAGAAGGACCTGAATCTGGTCGATGTCCTGCTGATCGGTTTCGGCCAGTGCCTGGCGCTGATCCCCGGTGTCTCCCGATCGGGCGCGACCATCTCGATCGGCCTGATCCGCGGCCTCGACCGGGTGGCCGCCACCCGGCTGTCGTTCCTGCTCGGCATTCCGGCGCTGATCGGGGCCGGTGCCTTCGAACTGCCGTCGGCCCTCAAGACCCAGGTGCCGACCGCCGACCATCCGCACCCGGTGCACGTCGGCCTCGCACCGACCCTGGTGGCCACCCTGGTGGCGTTCGTGGTGGCCTACTTCTCGGTCGCATGGCTCCTCAAGTTCGTCTCCGGACACAAGATCACCACCTTCGTCTGGTACCGATGGGTGGTCGGCGTCGCGCTGATCATCACGTTGGCAGCAGGAGGTCTCCGGTGAGTGTGGTCATTCTTCTTCGTCATGGTCAGTCGACGGCCAACGTGGCCGGCATCCTCGCCGGTCGGTCACCGGACGTGTTCCTCAACGACAAGGGCCTGGAACAGGCCGAGGCGGTGGCGGCACGCCTCGACGGCATCACCATCGACGCGCTGGTCAGCTCGCCGATGGAACGGTGCCGGCAGACGGTCGCACCGCTGGCGGCGGCCACCGGTCTCCCGGTGCGGATCGAGCCGAGGCTCGCGGAGGTCGACTACGGCGAATGGACCGGCCGGGAACTGAAGGACCTCGGCGGCGAGAAGCTGTGGCAGACCGTGCAGTCGCACCCGTCCGCGGCGGTTTTCCCCGGTGGCGAAGGGCTGGCGGAGGTCAGCGTCCGGGCCGTCGGCGCCATCCGCGAACTGAGTGCAGAGCTCGGGCCGGACGCCGTCATCCTGGTGTGCTCGCACGGCGATGTCATCAAGGCGGTGCTGGCCGACGCACTGGGCCTGCACCTGGACGGTTTCCAGCGGATCGTCGTCGCACCCGCTTCGTTGTCGGTCGTCCGCTACACCCCTCTCCGACCGTTCGTCGAACGGGTCAACGATTCCGGCGAACTCGGGTCGTTACGCCCTGCGCCGAAACCCGAAACGGCACCGGCCGCCGCCCCGGACGCCGTCGCGGCCGGGCCGGGCACCGGCGGCCGTCACCAGGCCGGGCCCGACACCAGCTCCGATGCCGTCCCGGGGGGCGTCACCGGATGAGCCACCCCCGCTGGTCCGGAGCCCGCCGGCGGGCGCGGTGACCAATCAGACGCGAGCCTGCCCGCGGGCAGTTGGCATAAGCTCGGGGATGCCATGACACGACAGGTCCACGTCTTCCGCTCACCCGACCGGTTCCTCGCCGGAACGATCGGGCAACCCGGCGAACGCGAATTCTTCGTCCAGGTCGCCGACGGTCGCCGCATCCTGTCGGTGGCCTGCGAGAAGCAGCAGGTCGCGGTGCTGGCCGACCGGCTCGGTTCCCTGATCACGCAGGTCGCCCAGCAGTTCGACGTCTCGGTGCCCCAGACGGGATCCGGATCCGGGCAGGACTTCGCCCTGACGACTCCGGTCGACGCCGAGTTCCGGGTCGGCACCATGGGGCTGGCGTGGGACGGCGAGGAATCGCAGGTGATCGTCGAGCTGCTGGCCCTCAGCGAGGAGGAGGTCGGCGAGGACATCGTCCTGGAGGATCGTGAGGACGGTCCGGACGCGCTCAGGGTGTTCCTCACGCTGGCCGAGGCCCGGGACTTCGCACGCCGCGCCGAACTCGTGGTGTCCGCCGGACGCCCGCCGTGCCCGTTGTGCGCCAACCCCCTCGATCCGGAAGGGCACATCTGCCCGCGGCTGAACGGCTACCACCGCGGTGCCATCGGCTGACCGGACGCCTGAGCGCGCATCAGATCATCACGGGGACAACGCTTCCGGGTTCGAGCCCGTCGTCGACGGGGCCCACGGTTCCGACTCGCGCGACGCCGAGCTCCGGCACGTGCTCACGGAGGGAGCGTTGGAGATCACCGGCCGGCTCACCGACGCCTCGAACCTGACCCTGCGGGCCATTGCCTCCGTCGACGGGCTGTCGATGGAGTGCGTCTACAAGCCGATCCGTGGAGAACGGCCGCTGTGGGACTTCCCGGACGGCACGCTCGCCCATCGGGAGGTGGCGGCCCGCCGCATCGCGGAGTACGCGCGCTGGGACTGCGTGCCGCTGACGATCATGAGGGCCGGTCCGTACGGGTCGGGCATGGTGCAGTGCTGGATCGAGCAGCCGGGGGACACCGACGAGCTGGTCGACCTGGTCCCCGAGGACGACATCCCGGGTGGATGGCTGCCGGTGCTCCGCGCCGTCGACGTCCGTGGCGACGACGTCGCGGTGGTCCACGCCGACGACGCCAAACTCCAACTGCTGGCCGGATTCGACGTGGTGGTCAACAACGCCGACCGCAAGGGCTCGCACATCCTGCGTTCCGAGGACGGTCGGGTGCTGGGCGTCGATCACGGACTGTGCTTCCACACGGACGACAAACTGCGCACGATCCTGTGGGGCTGGGCCGGGACGCCGCTGCCGGAAGATGTTCGGGAGGGCCTGCACCGGCTGGCCAAGGGCATGACCGGGGACCTCCGCGAGGACATGCACGGGTACCTGACCGTCAGCGAGGTCGACGAACTGGCCAAGCGGATCGACTACCTGGAGATGTACCCGATCTATCCGATGCCCCCACGGGGACGGACGCCCATCCCGTGGCCGCCGCTGTAGCCGTGACCGGCCGATGACGCGGTTCATGGTGCCACTCACCGGGTTCGGACGGACCTTGGGCAGGACAGCGGCCGGGATGACGGTCGACCTGGCCAGTGCGGCGGCCCGGGCCGGCGAGGCTGCCTTCGACACGTTGAGTGGTCGCGAACGGAACCTCGGCATTCTCCGGGTGCAGGTGTTGATCCTGTCCGACGAGGCCGGGCGACCGCTGAGCACGCCCGAGCGCGTGCAGCCCGCCCTGGCGACGGCCGACCGGGTGCTGCGCGCCGAGGCCGGTGTCCGGGTGCGGGTCGTGGGCATCCGTACCGTCACCGAGCCCCCGCCGGCGGCGGCCCTCGACCCGCGGGCCAACCGCGGGCTCGTGGTGGACGATCTGCTGGGTCGCACCGAGTTCTACCGTCGTCACCTGGGCGACCCGTCCGCGGGTCCGGCCGCCGCACTCGTGGGATCCCCGATCACCGTGGTGGTGGTCCGCCGGATCGCCGGCCACACCACCGGGTGTTCGCTCGGGATCTCGGCGGACTGGGTGATCACGCAGGCGGCACTGTTCGACGAGGGCGACCGGCACAGCTACGACGAGACGGTGCTCGCGCACGAACTGGGGCACGCGATGAACCTGCCGCACCACCGGGACCGCGGTAACCTGATGTTCGCCGAATCCTCACCACCGCAACGGGTCCGGGGGACGCAGCTGGCCAGATGGCAGCGCCGCGTCGTGCAGGCGAACCGGCACGTGCTGCCCGGGCGGTCCGGGGACACCCCCGTGCTTGGATAAACTCGACCGGTGCGTGCCTGGGCCTCTCCGTCAGTTCCCTCCCTCTCTGCGATCTCGGCTGCGACCGGGCCCGGACTGAGTCTGTTCGACTCCTCGACCGGTACCGTCCGGCCGACCGATCCGGGTGCGGAGGCCAACATCTACGTCTGCGGGATCACCCCGTACGACTCGACCCACCTCGGTCACGCCGCCACCTACCTCGCTTTCGACCTGGTGCAGCGCTACTGGCTGGACCTCGGCCACCGGGTGCACTACGTGCAGAACATCACCGACATCGACGACCCGCTGCTGGAGCGGGCCGAGCGCGACGGCGTCCACTGGTCGCACCTCGCGGAGGAACAGATCGAACTGTTCCGTCAGGACATGACGGCCCTGCGGGTGCTGCCCCCGCGGGACTACATCGGCGCGGTCGAGGCCATGTCCGAGGTCTCCGCCGCCGTGGAGGAGTTGTTGGAGAGCGGGGCGGCCTATCGGTTGGCCGACGACGAGTTCCCCGACGTGTACTTCGACGTCGAGTCCTCCGGACGTTTCGGCTACGAGTCACGCTACGACGAGTCGACCATGGACAGGTTGTTCGCCGAACGCGGAGGCGACCCGGACCGCTCCGGCAAGAAGCACCACCTCGATCCGGTGCTGTGGCGGATGGCCCGTCCGGGTGAGCCCTCCTGGCCCTCGCCGCTCGGGGCGGGCCGGGCCGGGTGGCACATCGAGTGCGCCGCCATCGCCGGCAACCGACTGGGCGTGTTCAGCACCGGTCGCCCGATCGACGTGCAGGGCGGCGGCAGCGACCTGATCTTCCCGCACCACGAGTGTTCGGCCGCCCACGCGGAGGTGCTGGCCGGAGCGGACCGATTCGCGCAGCACTACACGCACGCCGGGATGATCGGCCTGGACGGCGAGAAGATGTCGAAATCCAGAGGAAACCTGGTGTTCGTCTCCAAGCTCCGACAGGACGGCGTCGACCCGATGGCCGTCCGGTTGGCCCTGTTCGCCGGGCACTACCGCGAGGACCGCTTCTGGGACTCCGCACTGCTCGAGACGGCCGTCGTGCGCCTGGCCGCGTGGCGGACGGCCGCCGCGCGTACCGGAGCGCCGGCGGAGGAGGTCCTGGCCAGTCTGCGGGCCGCGCTCGCGGACGATCTGGACACGCCGCACGCGCTGGCCCTGCTGGATCGCTGGGCCGCCGACGAGTCCCTGGACGGCGGCCTCGTGGCCACCGGGGTGGACGCCCTACTGGGCGTCAATCTGCACTGACGCTGGGCATCGACCTGCACTGAGGCTGGGCATCGACCTGCACTGAGGCGCACCGCGCGAGCGAACCCGGACGATCGTCAGGCCGGGACGCCCATGCAGTCCCGCAGCCGGATCAGGCCGTCACGCATCCGCGTCTTGATGGTCGGGAGGGCGGTGCCGAGCATCTCGCCGACCTCCCGCTGGGTGTGCCCGCCGAAGTAGGCCAGGGTGATCGACTCCCGTTGCAGGGGGGTCAGGGTCTCCAGGCATCCACGTACCTCGGACGCATCGGAGTGCTGGACCACCGACTCGGCCACCGTATCGACCTCGCGGTCGAAGTTCTCGACCGTCGACTTCAGGTCGCGGGCCCGCGACGCCTGCGAATGCCGGACCCGATCGACCGAGCGCCCGTGGGTGATCGTCATGATCCACGAGGTGGCGGTACCGCGCGTGCGGTCGAATCGTGAAGCACGCTGCCAGATCTCCAGGAAGATCTCCTGGGCGACCTCCTCGGCCTGGCTGGGATCGCGCAGGATCCGGTTCGCCAATCCGAAGACCCGGGGGGAGAAGCGCTCGTACAGGGCGGCGAAGGCGGGCTGATCTCCGCCACTGACCCGTTGGAGCAACGATTCAGGCGTCATCTCCTCGGCCGAACCTTCCACGAAGGAGGGACCGACAACCCGCAGCGCAGCACCCGTCTGTGCGGATTGTGGCGAAATCATAGACCCATCCTGTCTCAAATTCGCGCGCTGTGTCCAACGCGCCACTCAAAGTCATCAGACCGTGACCGAGTTGTCCACTCCTGGTGAGCAGACGAGGCGAGCCGCCCACCTGATGGGGGGCGAACCACCCGAACGGGCGATGATCATCTGGTGATACTGCGCAGCCGCCAGCCGAGCGCTAGCTCACCGGCACCGCGGACCAGGAACGCGATACCGGCCACCAGCGCGACGGTGACGATGGCCACCCCAGGGTGCACCAGCAGCACCACCGCCGCAACGATCGACACGACGCCGAGGATGCCGAACCACACCCGATGGGCCGGCGAGGCCGCCGCGACCAGCAGGTCGCCCACACCGGTCAGCAGGAACCACAACGAGCAACCGAGCACGATCGCCCAGACTCCCGCTCCGGGATGGAAGATGCAGATCAGCCCGGCCAGGACGGCGACCCCGCCGACCACCCAGGTGGCCGCCGGGCTACCCCCGGCACGACGCACGACCGAGCCGATACCGATGGCCACCAGACCGGCCATCAGGAGCATCAGGCCGAAGATCAGGGCCAGGACCAGGACGGTGACACCCGGCCAGGCCAGCGCGATGAGACCGGCCACGACGTCGATCCCGCCCAGCACCAGCAGGTGGCCGCTGCTGTAGGCGCGGTTCAACCGCCGCGCGCCGCCCAACGGGTTGGACGCCAGCGGGTTGGTGCCGAAGGAACTCGACATGGCAGAGCCTCTCTGTGGGTGGCACCGATGCTCCGGGTGGCCGCCGGTCGGCTGCGTCCGGCCTGCCTCTACGGAACGCCCGGAACCGCCTTCCGGTTCCGGAACTAGCGCCGAGAGTCGCCGGGCTTGGGCCCACGCCGCCGCAGGTAGCGCTCGAACTCGGCCGCGATGGACTCGCCGGAGGCGGGCTTGAGCGGCTCGTCCTCCTCGTCGCGCTCCTCCAGGGCCTTGATGTACTCGGAGATCTCCTCGTCCTCGGCGGCGATCTGGGTGACCTCGATCTCCCATTCGTCCGCCTGCTCGGGCAGACCACCGAGGGGCACCTCGATGTCGAGGATCTCCTCCACCCGGTGCAGCAGCGCCAGGGTGGCCTTGGGGGACGGTGCCTGCGAGACGTAGTGGGGGACCGACGCCCAGAACGACAGGGAAGGGATCCCCACCTGGACGCAGGCGTTCTGGAAGACCCCGGAGATGCCCGTCGGCCCCTCGTACCGGGAGTTGGTGAGGCCGAGGCGCTCGGCCGTCGGCTCGTCGTGGGCCGACCCGGTCACCTGGACCGGCCGGGTGTGGGGAACGTCGGCCAGCAGCGCCCCGAGGGTGATGACGGTGCTCACCTCGTAGGCCAACGCGATGTCGAGAAGCTCCTGGCAGAAAGCCTTCCACCGGAAGTTCGGCTCGATCCCGTGCACCAGGATGACGTCGTGCGGGGAGGCGGGGAGGCGACATACGGACAAACTCGTCGTCGGCCAGTCGATCGTCCTGGTGACTCCCTCGATCAGCCGCACGGTCGGACGACTGACCTGGAAGTCGTAGAAACCCTCCGGGTCCAGTTCCGCCAGGGGAGAGGCATCCCAGGCCAGACCGAGTTGCTCGACTGCGGACGTCGCAGCGTCCCCCGCGTCGTTCCATCCCTCGAAGGCGGCGATCATCACCGGGGTTCGCAGCGCCCCGGTTCGGGCATCATCTGAAGCTTCACTCACGCCGCTCACCCTACGTCGAGCGGATCCGGTGCCGGGGTGGGCGGCGCGGGGCACCTCTCGCACCCGCTCCGGGTCGCCATGGGCCCCGTTACGCTGGAGAGGTCGCCGACCCCCGCACCGCACCGGATCAACCGAGGAGTTCCCATCGAATCCCGTTCCGTCGACGTCGAGATCGAGGATCTGTCCGTGACGACCACCGCCCGGATGCAGGCGGTGCTGTTCGACATGGACGGCACGCTGACCGATTCCGAACGACTCTGGACCATCGCGCTCGACCAGGTCGCCGACGAGTACGGCGGGCGGCTGAGCCTGCCGACCAGGGAGAAGATGGTCGGCCAGGACATGTGGGCCACCATCGATCTGCTGCATCGCGAGCTCGGCGTCGACGTCGCTCCGGCCACGACGGCGAAGATGCTCACCGACCGCACGGTGGAGATCTTCCGCCACGGGCTGCCTTTCAAGGACGGCGCACGCGAGCTGCTGGAGTCCGTCCGGGCGGCCGGTCTCCGCACCGCGCTCGTTACCGCCACCTACCGGGATCTGGTCGAGATCGCGCTGGACACGCTGGGGCACAACACCTTCGACGTCGTCGTGTGCGGCGACGAGGTGTCCGCCAACAAGCCGGATCCGGCGCCGTACCTGCAGGCCCTCGACCTGTTGGGCCTTTCCGCCGACTCCTGTCTGGTCGTCGAGGATTCCCCGACCGGCTCGCGCTCGGCCGCCACCGCGGGCATCGGCGTTCTCGTCGTCGCGTCGGAGATGCCGGTGCCCGCCGCTCCCGGTCTGCTGTTCGCAGACACGCTGGTCGGGGTCGACGTCGCCCGCCTGGGCGAGATCCACTCGGCCCTGCTGGCCTCCAGGGCCCTGTCCGACTGATCAGCCGCCGGCGCGCCGGGCTCCACCACCGCCCCCTGCTCCGCCGAAGCCGCCGGCGCCGGTGTTGGCGTTGCCGCCGAGCCCGGCCAGTCCGGCCCGGCTGGTGGCGCTGGTGGTCGTTGCGATGGCCTGGTCGAGATCGGCGATCACGACGACCTGACCGGCGGTCAGACCAGAGGTGATCTGGGTCAGATCGGTGCCCACCGCCCCCTCCTGGACGACGACGGTCCTGGTCTGCCCGGCGTCCAGCACCGTCACCGTGTGTTGGGCGCCGCTCGTATGCACCGCTGAGGTCGGCACCGTCAGCACGTTGCTGACCTTGCTCAGGGTGATGGCCACCGAGGCCCCGGACCCCTGGTAGAGCGTCTGGGGGTTCTTGTCCAGCAGGACCGTGACCGGGTAGGTGGTGCTGCCCGCACTGGCGGAACTGCTCAGCACACCGATCATCGTGACCGTGCCGGTCAGCGGGGTGGTGATGCCGTTGACCATCACGACCGCCTTGTCTCCGACCTTCAGCTGGTCGATCAGCGAGAGGCCGACCGTGGTGGTGACCTCGTACTGGCCCGGCCCGAGGATGGTGATGATGCTGCTCGTCGAATCGGCTTTCACCGCATCGCCCCGGCTGATGGCGACGGCGGCGACGACTCCGGTGATCGGGCTGGTCAGGACGGCTCCCGTCAGACTCTGCCTGGCCACCGCGATGTTGGCCTGATCCAGATCGATCTGGGCCTGGTCCGCTGCGATGTCGGCGGCCGTGGCGATTCTCGGGGTGACGTTGCTACCGCCGGGACCGCCCCCGCTCGCGCCGGTACCGCCGTTCGCACTGGTGTTGCCGGACCCGGTGCCGGTGCCGGTGCCGGTGCTGCCGGTGCTGCCGGTGCTGCCGGTGCTGCCGGTGCCGGCCGATCGGGGGGTGCCCGAGGATCCGGTGGATGCGGCGGTGGACTGGGTGCCGGAGCTTCCCGTTCCGGTCTTGCTGCCGCTGCCCGAGGTAGCCGACCTGGCGGTTCCGCCGGTCGTGGCCCCGGTGCCGGCGCTGCCCTTGCTGCCGGTCGTCGTGCGCGTACCGGTGTTGCCACTGGTGCCGGTGCTACCCGCGTTGCCGGTTCTGACCCCGGTGCCGGTGCGACCGCCGGTGGTACCCGAACCACCGGATCCGGAAATGCTGCCGGCCTGCGCGCTCAAGGTCTTCTGCAGGGCACTCTGAGCACTCTGCAGGGCCAGTTGTGCTGCCTGGACCTGGGTTTGGCTCGTCAGTACGGCGCTGATCAGAGCGTCGCACCGACTCAGGAGATCACTGGGCGCCGTGCCCTGGCCCGACGAGGAAGAGCGCGTTGACGAGGGCGCCGACGACGGTGCCGACGACGGTGCTGAACCAGATGACGTTGCTGAACCAGAAGAGGGCGGACCACCGGGTCTCGTCCGGTAGTCGGCGGTGGCCTCGGCGATCGCCACCGACGCGGCGTTCGCGGCCACGATGGCGTTTCCATGTCCGGACACCACGTCGTCCAGCGCCGCCCGGACCGACGGTGTGATCACCACATAGACCGCCCCCGTTCCATTGCTCGCCCTGACCGGGGGTCCGCTCACCGTGGTCGAGGCGCCCGGGGTGCTGCTCGACGGGGTGCTGCTCGACGGGGTGCTGCTCGACGGGGTGCTGCTCGACGTGGTACTGGTCGCCGGGGTGCTGCTCGACGTGGTGCTGCTCGACGTGGTGCTGCTCGACGTGGTGCTGCTCGACGTGGTGCTGCTCGACGTGGTGCTGGTCGATGTGGTACCGCTCGACGGGGTGGTGTCGGTCGTCGAACCGCCGACCGTGGCTGTCTCGGTCACCGTCGTGCCCGCCACGGTCACCGTCGTCGCAGCCGCCACCGTGGTGGTGACCGTCGGCAACGTCATCGTGCTCAGCTGGGTGCAGGCCGACGGATTCGCCTGCCCTGTGGCCGTTTCCGCGGCGATCAGCGCCCTTTCCGAGCTCTTGTCCCGGTTACCGGTCTGGCCGGCCCAGTAGGGTTCGCAGGCCGCGCTGTCGACCTGCGCCGATTTGGGTCCCTTCGAAGGGGTTGTGCCACGTCCAGGGGACCCAATCGGCGAGCCGTCGAGCAGTGAATCGACGCAGGACTGCAGGCTCACCACTTTGTTCTGCTCGGCGGCCAGACCGGAACCGCCGGCGCCGGTCCCCCCCGTGCCTGTCGTGCCCGTCCTGCTCGAGGCCGTCGGAGTGGCAGAAGCCGCGGTGGTAGGAGCACCGGACGCAGTGCGGGAGCCCGTCACGGCCGCAGCTCCGGAACCCGTCGGCGCACCCGAGCTGCCGGAACCGGAACTGCCCGAGCCAGAGCCGCCCGAGCCAGAGCCGCCCGAACCCGACGAACCGGAACCGCCGGACGCCACCGCGCTGCTGGTCGGCGCGGCTGTGGTGGTCGCTGGTGTGGTGGTCGCTGCTGTCGTGGTCGTCACGGCCTGGCTCTGCAGATCGGAGGCCAACGTCTGCTGGTCGGTGGCCAGGGTCTGGTTGACGCCCGCCACCGCGGATTCGAGGTCGGTGGTATCCAAAGCGGCGATCTGCTGCCCGGCGGTGACCGTCTGGCCGACCTTGACCCCGACGGCAGACACGGTGCCTGCCACCGGGAACGACGCGGTGGCCTTCTGCACGTAGGCCACGGTTCCGGCGGAGGTGGTGATCTGGTCGACGGATCCGGCCCCGGCCGTCGCGGTGCGGTACGAGGAACCCTTGCCCCCGGTGTTGGCGAAGGCGATACCGCCGCCGATGGCGGCCACCGCAGCAATGGCCACCAGGGCGACGACGGTCCGACGGCGCTGCTTCCGTCGCTTCCGCACCCGAGCCGCGGGACTGATCAGGTCAGCCACTGGTGGTCACCGCCGCGCCGTTCGAGCCCCGACCGGTACGACCGCCGAAGCCGCCGGCACCGAAGCCGCTCGTACATCCGGTAGCGCTGGCCGGACTGAGGGCGATGGACTTCGCCGCGACCGCGCCGGTGCTGTCGGCGCTCCCCACGGCGACAGCGCAGAGAACGATCTTCAGCGCGGTGGATCTGGCCGCGGCCGTCTCGGTGTAGGCGGTGCTGGAGTCGACCGTCACCGTCACCTCGCTGGTGGCTTTCGTGGTCCGATTGGTCTGCTGGACCACGATCGTCGATCCGCTGACCGAGGTCACCTTGCCGGAGGCCCGCTCACCGATGCCCGCGAAGTTGCCGCGGCCCGTTCCGGCCCCGCCGACTCCCGGTGCTCCTGAGGGGACGGCACCTCCGTTGGCCGCCCCGCCGCCCCCGGCTCTGCCGCCGTTCGCTCCGGCCTGTCCGCCCGGCCTGGTGCCGGTACCGCCGGAGAACCCGCCCCCGAACCCTGCGTTGCACACCCCCGCGACCGGCAGCGAGATGAGCACGGTGGCTGCCGTCAACGCGGTGACGGCCGGGCGGGAGCTGGGGGTCGTCTGGGCCGCCCCGGCGGCCGGCGCGGTGGCGCTCGCCGGGGTGGCGGCAGCGGTCACGCAGGATCCCACCTTGACGTCGCCGAGGGTCTTCTTCGAGGTCTCGGTGAAGGTCGTGGACGAGGTGTACCTGACCGTTGTCTGGGCGGTCGTGCTCTGGACCTGCATGGTTCCCGCGGACAGCGCGGCGATCGATCCATAGGCCGCCGGCCGGATTCCGCCGGCCGCGCCGCCGCCTCCGCCGGAGGTCCCACCGCCCGTGGCCCCGCCTGCTGCTCCGTTCGGGGCAGCGGCCTGGGTGGACGGTGCCGGGCTTGCGTCCCCGGAGGAGCTGCTGCAGGCCACCAGGGTTCCGGCCAGCGCGAGGGCGGCAGCTCCCAGCACGAGCGACCTGGACCAGGTGCGGGGCGGGCGGGGAGCACTGGTCCGGGTGGAGGTGTTCGTCATGACGGGGTCCTTCGATTCGGTGACGGCCGGCCCGGTGAGCCGGGGAGTGGCGCAGGAGTGGGGAGGTGAGGATGGGCCGGGAGATCTACCGGGGGTTCGGTCGATGCGTGAGTTCACGGTCTACTCGCTGCGCAGCGCATCGATCGGGGCGAGCCTGGCCGCGCGCGCCGCGGGGTAGACACCGAAGATCACGCCGATGGCGACCGCGATCGCGATGGACCCGCCGACGGCCAACGGGGAGACCACCAACACCGTGGAGATGAAGTGCGGGAGCACTTTCGCCCCGGCGATGCCCAGCGCGGCGCCGAGCAGCCCACCGGCCAGACCGAGGATGGTGGCCTCGACGAGGAACTGCCGTCGGATCGCCCCGGGTGGGGCGCCGAGCGCCTTGCGGAGGCCGATCTCCCGCGTGCGCTCGCTCACCGACACCAGCATGATGTTCATGACGCCGATACCGCCCACCAGGAGCGAGAGCGCCGCGATCCCGGTGAGCAGGACGGTCAGGGTCTTGCTCACCGAAGTGGCGGTGCTCAGCAACGCCTCCTGGCTGCTGATGGTGAAGTCGGCCGAGCTGGACGCACTGATGTTGTGCAGCTGCAGCAGTAGCGAGGTGGCCTCCTGGTCGGCCGCGGACAGCTGCCCCGCCGAGGCCGCCTGGATGTAGATGGTCGACACACTGTTCTTGCTGGTCCCGCCGACCAGCCGGTTGGCCTCGGTGGAGATTGGCACGATCGCCTGGTCGTCCAGATTCGTGGTCGAGTCAGAGCCGGCCGTGGCCAGCACGCCGACGACGGTGAACTCGATGCCGTTCGCGGTGAAGGTCTGGCCGACGGCATCGGTGCTGCCGTACAGCTGGGTGGCGGTGGAGGATCCGATGACCGCGACGGGGGCCTGATCGGCGTTGTCGGCCGCGGTGATGAACCGTCCGCCGGCAAGGGTGCGCGACCGGACCGTGAGCCAGGACTCGCTGGTCCCCACCACCGAAGTGGTCCAGTTGGTCGAGCCGTTGGTCAGGGACAACGAGGTAGTCTTGACCCCGGCCACGGCGCCGATGTCCGGAGCCGCCACCTTCGAGGCCAGGGCTGCGGCGTCGGCGGTGGTCAGGGTGGACGCCGACCCGAAGCCGCCGCGGATCCCCGCGGTGGAGGTGGTGCTGCCCGGCGAGACGATCAGCAGATTGCTGCCGAGGGCGCTGATCTGCGCGCCGACCTGCTGCTGACTTCCCAGGCCGAGCCCCGCGGTGAGGATCACCGCGGCGATGCCGATCAGGATGCCCAGCATGGTCAGGCCGGATCGCAGACGGTGGGAAACGATGGAAGCCCAACCGGTACGCAGGGTTTCGAGGAGATTCACGTTCCAGCACCGGCTTGGTGCGCACCCGGGCGGGCTCCGACCGGAACCAGGTCCCGACCGACGTCCGGGTGGGCGGAGTCGGAGGTGATCCTTCCGTCGCGGACCCGGACGATTCGTCTGGCCCGCTCGGCGACCTCGAGCTCGTGGGTGATCAGGACGATGGTGCGACCCTGATCGTGCAGCTCGTCGAACAGACCCAGCGCGTCCTCGGTGGCCGTCGAGTCCAGGTTGCCGGTCGGTTCGTCGGCCAGGATCAGAGCCGGGTCGCCCACCAGGGCCCGCGCGACCGCCACTCGTTGCTGCTGCCCGCCGGAGAGCTCGCCGGGCTTGTGGTCGACCCGATCGTCGAGCCCGACCCGCCGCAGGGCCTCGATCGCCTTGGCCCTGCGCGCGCCCTTCGACAGGCCCGCGTAGATCATCGGCAACTCGACGTTCTTCCACGCCGTCAGCGACGGCAACAAGTGGAACTGCTGGAAGACGAAGCCGATCCGCCGATTGCGGATCTGCGCCAGATCGACCTCGTCCAGTTCGCTGACGTCTTCGCCGGCCAGGTGATAGGCGCCCTCGGACAGCACGTCGAGACAGCCGATGATGTGCATCAGGGTCGACTTGCCGGAGCCGGAGGGACCCATGATGGCGACGTACTCGCCCTCGTCGATCCGCAGGGTGACGCCGTCCAGTGCACGCACCGATAGCGCTCCGGTCGCGTAGATCTTGGCCACGCCGTGCAGGTCGATCACCGGCACTGAGTCAGTCGGATCGCCGACGCCGACACCGCGCGGGGCGGAAGTGGGAGCGGCATGCATCCGCAGCAGTGCATCGGTCGGAGGTGCCGACCCGGCGGGCTCCGACGGATCGGGAGCCAGTATGTCCAGGCCGGAATTGCGGGGTGAGCCCCAGGTCTGCGGATCGGCTGCCGCGACCCGATCAGTCGATGAGGTTTGCCGGCGGCTCATCTCAGCCACCGTTTCCGGCGAAACCACCGGCGCCGGCGCCGCCGCCACCACCGCCGGCGCCGCCGCCACCGCCGCCGCCGCCGCCGCCGCCGCCACCCCCGCCCGTGAAGCCGCCGCCTGCGCCGCCGGTGAAGCCGCCGCCCGTTCCGGTGCCGCCCCCGAAGCCGCCGTATCCGCCCGTTCCGGTCCGACCCGTGCCACCGGCGCCGGTTCCGGTTCCGGTCCTGGCGACGGTGGTGATGGTCTCCAGCACCTCGTCGCCCTCGGCCAGTCCGGTGAGCACCTGGGTCACGCCGTTGCCGACCGCGCCGGTGGTGATGGTAGTGGACACCTGCTTGCCGTTGACGTTCTGGTAGACCACCTTTCCGGTGGCCGTCGTGTGGATCGCGGCGGTCGGAATCGTCAGCACGTTGGTGAGCTGCTTGTAGATCAGGCTGACGGTCGCCGCCGTGCCGTCGTGCAGACCGGTCGGACTACCGGTGATCGAGACCACCACCGGGTAGCTGGCCGTACTGCCGGAGCTGGTCGAGATCAAACCGACCGAGGCGACGGTCCCGAAGACCGGGGTCGTCGAGCTACCCACGGTGAGCTGGGCCTGGATGCCCGGTTTGATCAGGTCGATCGAGCCGTCGTCGACGGTGACGTCGGCGTTCCAGCCGGTGGTCGAGACGATCAGGAACGGCGTGGTGCCCGCCGTCGAGGTGCTGGAGGAACCGGACGAACCCGAACCTCCGGCTGCGTTACCGCCGGCACCGGTGCCGCCGGACGACCCGCCGGTCGAGCTCGAGCCGGAGCTCGAGCCGGAGCTCGAGCCGGAGGAGCTCGACGCCGACGTGGTTCCGGACACCGAATCCCCGACCGCGACACCGACGGTGGCCACCAACCCGGCGATCGGGGAGACGAGGGTCGCTGCGGACAGTGCGGCTCTCGCGGTGGTGACGCCCGCCTCGGCGGTGCTGACCTGTCCCTGGTCCGCGGTGACCTGCGCCTGATCGGCCAGCAGATCGGCCTTGGCGGTGGCCACCCCGTTCTTCGCCGTGGTCAGGCCGTTCGTCGCTGCGGTCAGGCCGGTGGCCGCGGTCGCCTCCTCGGTACTGCTGCCATCGCCGGCCGCGGTGGTGACGGCGGTCCGGGCGGTGGTCAGCGCGGTCTGGGCGGTGGTCAGTGCCGTCTGTGCGGTGGTGACCGAGGTGGTCGCCGAGGTGACGGTCGCCTGCGCCGCAGTCACTTTCGCCCTCGCCGAGGCCAGCGCCGCATTGGCCGAGGCGAGCGCCGCCTTCAGGCTGACCGTGTCGATGGTGGCCAGCACCTGGCCCTTCCTCACCGTCTGGCCCGCAACGACCCTGACCGCCGTCACCCGGCCCGATGCGCCGAACGAAACCGCATCCTGCACGGCCGGTGTCACCGTTCCGGACGCCGAGACGGTCGACTGGATGGTGCTGACGCTCGCGGCCACCGTCCTGGTCACCGAGGTGGCAGCCGCCGGCGTGCTGGTGCTGCTGCGGTGGAAGTACCACCAGGCTCCGCCACCACCACCCACCAGGACGACCACCAGGACGGCGGTGACCCACGGTCGGGTTCGCACTCTCAGCCACATCGCAGCCATTCGTCACCTTCGTGCTCAGCGACCGGCTTCTCCCTGCCCAGGCGGGCATCCGGCTCCCTGAAGCTAGGCGCGATGTCTGGCCCGGACCGTTGGATCCGCTGAGCGCCACCTGTGACCAGCTGTGGCTGCGCTGTGGATCAGTGGGCGGCGTCTCCGATCACGACGGCGGTCCGGCCGGGTACCTGCGCCTGTTCACCGTCCAGCACGGAGCCGGCGGAGGTCTCCAGCAGTACCGGCCCGCGCCCGCCGGGAAGAGGCAGCAGGTGTGGTTCCGCGTCGAAGTTGATCAGTACCCGGACGCCACCGCGGACGATCGTCAGCCAACGCTCGTCGTCGTCATGCAGGGTGCGCACGTGATCCAGCCGCGGGTCGGTGAGCTCGGGGCGTTCCCGGCGAAGCTCGGCGAGCCGGCGGTAGAGGTCGAGAACCGCTGCATGCTCACCCTCGGTGGTCTCGGCCCAGTCGAGCTTGGAGTTCAGAAAGGTGCTCTCCTGCTGCGGGTCAGGGACCAGGTCGGGATCCCAGCCCATCTTCGCGAACTCGGCGATGCGGCCTTCGGCGGTGGCCTTGCCCAGATCCGGTTCCGGGTGCGACGTGAAGAACTGCCAGGGGGTGGACGCCGCCCATTCCTCACCCATGAACAGCATCGGGGTGAACGGGCTGGTGAACAGCAGCACGGCCGCGAGAGACAGACCCGCCTGGTCGAGCTGCGCCGTCAGCCGGTCGCCGATGGCACGGTTGCCGATCTGGTCGTGGTCCTGCGTGAACACCACGAACCGGGACCCAGGGGTGAGTCGCAGGTCGACTGCGCGGCCGTGATTGCGTCCCCGGAAACTCGAGTACGTCCCGTTGTGGAAGAACGCCGAGGTGAGTACCTTCGCGATCGCCCCGATGGAGCCGAAATCGGCGTAGTAGCCGGCCGTTTCACCGGTCAGCGCGACGTGCACGACGTGGTGGAAATCATCGCTCCACTGCGCCGTCATGCCGTAGCCGCCCGATTCCCGGCCGGTGATCATCCGGGGATCGTTCAGGTCGGACTCGGCGATCAGGGTCAGCGGCCGCCGGACGTGGGCCGACAGCACGTCGACCTCGGCCGAGAGCTCCGACAGGAGATGTTCGGCCCGGTGATCCATCAGGGCGTGGACGGCGTCGAGTCGCAAACCGTCCACGTGGTAGTCACGCAGCCACATCAGTGCGTTGTCGATGATGAAGCGACGCACGGTGTCCGAGTCCGGTCCGTCGAGATTGACCGACGATCCCCAGGTGTTGGCGTGTGCGTCGTGCAGGTAGGGACCGAATTCCGGGAGGTAGTTGCCGCTGGGGCCGAGGTGGTTGTAGACGACGTCCTGGATGACGGCAAGTCCGCGCTGGTGACATGCGTCGACGAACCGCTGGTACGCAGCCGGCCCGCCGTAGGGCTCGTGGACGGTGTACCAGAGGACGCCGTCGTAGCCCCAGTTGTGGATGCCGTTGAACCCGTTGACCGGCAACAGCTCGACGAACTCGACTCCGATGGCCACGAGGTGGTCGAGCTTGCCGATCGCCGCATCGAGCGTGCCCTCCGGGGTGAAGGTCCCGATGTGCATCTCGTAGATCAGGCCGCCGGACAACGGCCGGCCCGTCCAGCCGGCATCCTGCCACCGGTGTTCGGTGTGGTCGAAGATGGCCGAGAGCTCGTGCACCCCATCGGGTTGACGAAGCGAGCGCGGATCCGGCAGCACCTGGTCGGAGCCGTCGAGGCGGAATCCGTACCGGACGGGGCCGTCGGTACGGACCGTGGCGTGCCACCAGCCGTGCTCGCCCGGGTCCATCGCGATCTCGACGGCGTCCGTCCCGGAGGTTCCCACCACCACTACCACCGACTTGGACTGCGGCGCCCACACTTGGAATTCCCTGCTCATGTCAGTCCTCCCGGACCAGTAGTGCCACCGGATAGTCGGTCAGCAGATCGGCGACTCGCACTCCACCCGAGATCGTCGTGGTGGACCCGGTGTCCAGGCCATCACGCCAGGAGCCGGGCGGGAGGGTCAGCCACGTGTCGTGCCATCCACCTCCGGCGGCCAACCCGACCGGGAGTCGGGTGCCGACGGCGATGGCACCGCCACGGTCGAACGCGACCAGATGGTCGGCCGCGACTCCCGTCGCGATCAGAGGCGCATAGCCGGCGAGCAACTCCGGTCGGTCCCGGCGCAATCGCAGCGCCCGCGAGGTGACCAGAAGCTTCACCGCGCCCGTGCCGTCCACGACCGGACGCCATCCGGCGTCCAGTCGCTGCAGCAACGCGTCGGCGATCGAATGATCGACACGACGCCGGTTGTCCGGGTCGACCAGCGAGTTCTCCCAGAGCTCGGTGCCCTGGTAGACGTCCGGCACCCCCGGTCCGAGGATCTGCAACAGCTTGGCCGAGAGCGAGTTCGACCAACCGGCGGCAGTGAGTCGCTGCACGGTGGCGGTGATCGAATCGTGGAGTCGTCGATCGTCGAACGCCGCATCCACCAGGGCGTGCATCGACGCCTCGAAGTCGGTCGCGGGGTCGATCCAGCGGGTGGAGTTCCCAGCCTCGCGAGAAGCCTTCTCGGCGTAAGCATGCAGCCGCTCGCGATCGGACGGCCAGGCGCCGACGATGGCCTGCCACAGCAGGTTGGCCAGCGGTCCGTCTGACAGCGGCGCGTACCGGTTCCACTGGTGGACGGCCTCGGCCCATTCCTCCGGGATCTCGGCGATGGCGGCGATCCTGGCCCTGACGTCCTCGCCCCGCTTGGTGTCGTGGGTCGAGAGCGTCGTCATGGTGTGCGGCGTGGACGCCGCGCGGAGGGCCTGGATCTCGTGGAACCGGGTGGGGGAGAGGGCGAATTCGGTCGGCTCGGCCCCGACCTCGGTCAGGCTGGTGAGCCGTGACCAGCGGTAGAACGCGCAATCCTCGACGCCCTTGGCCATCACCATGCCGGACGTCTGCTGGAACCGCCGGGAGAACTCGTGCTGCCGATCTCGCAGCGCTTCCCCGACCTCGGCGATGACGTGGGCCAACCGGGGTCGCCGGGCGGTGGCGGTCGCCAGCGCGGCCTCGAGGTCTCCGTATCCGTCCGGGAGGTATGTCCGATAGACGGCGAAGCTGGAGAGCAGTTCGGCGATCGCGTCGTCGGCGCCGGCGATGTGCGGTACCAGCCGCGCGAGCCGCAGGACCTCCGCCCGCAGGATTCCGTCGGCGACGGCCCTTTTGGTGCCGCCGGTCATCCGTTCCCAGTCGACGAACGAACCGCCCCGAAGGTCCGCGTCCAGATCGTCTAGGACCGCCTCTGCGGACGGGTCGACGAACAGCCGGTCCAGGACCGCCAGAGCGTCATACCCGGTGGTGCCATGGCATTCCCAGTCCGCAGGCAACCGCTCGTCACCCTCCAGGATCTTCTCCACGAGAACATATCTCTCACCGAGCAGAGCCCGCAGATCCCGCAGGTACCCGGCCGGGTCCGCCAATCCGTCGGGATGGTCGACGCGCAGGCCATCCACCCAGCCGTGGTCGAACCACGCCTTGATCTCCGCATGGGAGGCGGCGAAGACCGCCGGAAGTTCCACCCGGATCCCGGCCAGGGTGCTGACGGCGAAGAAACGCCGGTAGTTCAGCTCCGCATCGGCCCTCCGGTAGTTGACCAGTTCGTAGTGCTGCCGGTCGTGCACCTGCCTGGGCGTCCCGGCACCGGTGCCGGTGGCCAACGGGAAGTGGTGGTCGTAGTAGTGCAGCTCGTCGCCGACCACCTGCAGCGCATCGAGTTCGGTGTCTCCGTCACCGAGAATCGGTACCCTGACGCGACCATGGCCGAAGTCCCAGTCGATGTCGAAGGCGCCGGCGAATTCCGAGTCACGGCCGTTGGACAGCACGTCCCACCACCAGAGCGAATGCTTCGGCGTGGCGACGCCGACATGGTTGGGCACGATGTCGGCCAGTACCCCGAGGCCCGCCCCGTGCGCGGCGTCGGCGAACTCCGCCAGGCCGGCGCGGCCGCCACGCGCGGTGTCCGTCCGGCCGTGATCGACGACGTCGTAACCGTGGTCCGAGCCCGGCTCGGACTCGAGAATCGGTGACAGGTAGGCCCAGTCGACGCCGAGGCGAACCAGATAGGGAACGAGCGTTGCCGCCCGGTGCAGATCGCTGGTCGGGGTGATCTGCAGTCGATAGGTCGACTTCGGCACCCTGGGGGTGATCATGGATTCTCCGATTCTCCGTCGGCGGCGCGCCGTGGTGCGGGTTTGGTGCTGGGACGTCTGGGTGCGGGAGCCCGGCGACGTCTCGGCTTGGGTGCAGGCTTGGGTGTCGCTGCCAATTCCGGCTGGGCCTCCGCTGCGGGGGGGGCCGGCGGCGGCGCCGGGGTCTCGTCCGTGGCCTCCGGTGGAACGGCCTGCGCCTCCGGATGCACGACCGTCAATTCGACCGGCGCGTTCTCCAGGGCCGCCGCGGTCGGCACCGGCACCGGCGGGACCGCCGGAACTGCGGCCGCCGGGGCCACCAGGACGGGCGGCAGAGCGCTGGCGTCGAGGGCCTGGAGGACCACCAAACCCTTGCCCGGCACCGGAATGACCTCACCGGCCCTGGTCACCTCGGCGGAGGCGGGCATGCCGGCGGTGTCCACGACGCAGGTCCAGGCCGGGGCGTACTCCTCGGTGGGCACGGTGAAGTCCAGGGTCTCGTCGTGTGCGTTGAACAACATCAGGAACGAGTCGTCGACGACCCGGCCACCGCGGCGGTCCATCCCGCGGATGCCGTTGCCGTTCAGGAACACCCCGATGGAACGGCCGAATCCGGAATCCCAGTCCTCCGGGGTCATCCCGGAGCCACTCGGGTTGATCCACACGATGTCGGGCAGGGGCTCGCCCTCGCCCCGGGTGACCGGGCGGCCGTCGAAGAACCGGCGGCGGCGGAAGGTCGGGTGCTGCTTGCGCAGCCGGGACAGCGCCGCGGTGAACTCGATCAGAGAGAGGTCGGCCTTCTCCCAGTCGACCCAGGCGAGCTCGGAGTCCTGGCAGTAGACGTTGTTGTTGCCCTGCTGCGTCCGGCCGAGTTCGTCGCCGTGAGCGATCATCGGAACGCCCTGGGAGAGCAGGAGTGTGGCAAGGAAATTGCGTCGCTGGCGGTTCCGCAGTTCCAACACCTTCGGGTTCTCCGACGGTCCCTCCTCACCGCAGTTCCACGACCGGTTGTGCGACTCGCCGTCGTTGTTGTCCTCGCCGTTGGCCTGGTTGTGCTTCTCGTTGTAGGAGACCAGGTCGTCGAGCGTGAAGCCGTCGTGTGCGATGACGAAGTTGATCGAGGCCACCGGCCGACGGCCAGACGTCTCGTACAGATCGGCCGAACCGGTGAGCCGCGAGGCGAACTCCCCGAGAGTGGCCGGCTCGCCACGCCAGAAATCCCGGACGGTGTCACGGTATTTTCCGTTCCACTCCGTCCACTGGGGTGGGAAATTGCCCACCTGATATCCGCCAGGCCCGAGGTCCCACGGCTCGGCGATCAATTTCACCTGCGAGACGATCGGGTCCTGCTGGACGAGTTCGAAGAAGGTGGACAACCGGTCGACGTCGTAGAATTCCCGGGCCAGGGTGGCGGCGAGATCGAATCGGAATCCGTCCACGTGCATTTCGGTGACCCAGTAGCGCAGTGAGTCCATGATGAGCTGCAGGGAGTGCGGATGCCTGACGTTGAAGGAGTTCCCGGTGCCGGTGTAGTCCATGTAGTACTGCTCGTTGTCGTCGACCAGCCGGTAGTAGGCAGCATTGTCGATTCCCCGGAACGAAATCGTCGGACCGAAGTGATTGCCCTCGGCCGTGTGGTTGTATACGACGTCGAGGATGACCTCGATCCCGGCTCCGTGCATCGCCTTGACCATTGCCTTGAATTCCTGCACCTGCTGCCCACGGTCACCGAAAGCTGAATAGGCATTGTGCGGTGCGAAGAATCCGATCGAGTTGTAGCCCCAGTAGTTGGACAGCCCCTTGTCGATCAACGTGCTGTCCTGGACGAACTGGTGGACCGGCATCAGTTCGATCGCCGTCGCGCCGACCCTGGTGAGGTGATCGATGATCGCCGGATGGGCGAGCCCGGCGTAGGTGCCCCGCTGATTCTCCGGAATTTCCGGATGCCGTTGGGTGAGACCTTTGACATGGGCCTCGTAGATGACGCTCTCGTTGTAGGGAATGCGCAGGATCCGGTCCCCGGTCCAGTCGAAGAACGGGTTGATGACGACGGCGCGCATGGTGTGCGCAGCAGAATCGTCGTCGTTCTTCGAGTCGGGGAAACCGAGATCGTAGGAGAAGACGGACGGATCACTGTCGACCTGGCCGGTGACCGACTTCGCGTAGGGGTCCAGGAGCAGCTTGTTCGGGTTGCAGCGGAAGCCCTTGGCCGGATCGTACGGACCGTGCACCCGGTAGCCGTAGCTCTGACCCGGCTGGACCTCCGGCAGATAGCAGTGCCAGACGTAGGCGTCCACCTCGGGCATCCGGATCCTGGTCTCGGTGCCGTCGTCCTCGATCAGGCAGAGCTCGACCTTCTCCGCCACCTCGCTGAAGACCGCGAAGTTGGTTCCCATTCCGTCGAAGGTGGCACCCAGGGGGTAGGCGGTTCCGGGCCAGATCTCCATTGCACTCCTTGACTGGAGCACCGACGAGTCGATGCGTACGCGGCAGGTCAACACACTAACCATCAGCTGCACTGCCGGACGGCTTACATCAGAAGAGGGTGACCAATCGACCGGCGTCCGAAACGTGCTGCGGACGACCGGGCCGGACGGTCGGGTGCCGCCCCGCGAATCGGTGCCGCCGCACTTGGTCCGTCGACCGGTCCGGTTGCGCGGCCGCGCCCTGTCGGTCGGCTCGATTACCCTCGGCGCTGTGCCAGATCCAGCTACCTACCGACCCGCAGCCGGCACCATCCCGGAGTCGCCGGGCGTCTACAAGTTCAGGGACACCTCCGGCCGTGTCATCTACGTCGGCAAGGCCAAAAGTCTTCGGTCCCGGCTGAACTCCTACTTCGCCGACCTGGCCGGGCTGCATCCCCGGACCGCCCAGATGGTCACCACCGCCGGGTCGGTCGAGTGGACGGTGGTGTCGACCGAGGTCGAGGCCCTCCAGCTGGAATACAACTGGATCAAGGAGTTCGACCCCCGCTTCAACGTGCGGTACCGCGATGACAAGTCCTACCCCGAACTGGCCGTCACCCTGGGCGAGGAATATCCCCGGTTGCAGGTGATGCGGGGGCCGCACCGCAAGGGCGTCCGCTACTTCGGCCCGTACGCGCACGCCTGGGCGATCAGGGAGACGCTCGATCTGCTGTTGAGGGTCTTTCCGGCCCGCACCTGCTCGACCGGGGTCTTCAAGCGTTCCACCCAGATCGGACGCCCCTGCCTGCTGGGCTACATCGGGAAGTGCTCGGCCCCCTGCACCGGTCAGGTGTCCGCCGAGGAACACCGTGAGATCGTCGACGACTTCTGCGAGTTCATGGCCGGCAAGGCCGATCCGATGATCCGCCGGATGGAACGTCAGATGGCCGCCGCCGCCGAAGCGCTGGACTTCGAGAAGGCCGCGAGGCTGCGCGACGACCTCGGGGCGCTGCGCCGCGCGGTGGAGAAGCAGGCCGTCGTGCTCGGTGACGGGACCGACGCCGACGTCATCGGCATCGCCGCCGACGACCTGCTGGCCTCCGTCCAGGTGTTCCACGTCCGGGGTGGGCGGGTCCGCGGCCAGCGTGGCTGGATCGTCGACGTGGACGCGGAGACGGCGAGCGACGGCGCCAACGGAAGTGACAAGGGGACCGGTCGGCTGGTCGAGAACTTCCTGCTGCAGTTCTACGGCGGCAGGGCCGCCGACGACGGCGCGACCGCGGTGCCCAAGGAGATCCTCGTCCCGGCCGTCCCCGCGGAGGCCGAGGAGATGGTGCAGTGGCTGGCCGACCTGCGCGGCGCCGGTGTGTCGCTACGGGTACCGCAGCGCGGCGACAAGAAGGACCTTGCACTCACCGTCAAGCGCAATGCGGCGGAAGCCCTCGCGCAGCACCGGCTCAAGCGGGCCAGCGACCTGACCGCACGATCGGCGGCGCTGATCGAGGTGGCCGAGACCCTGGGGATGGACGCGGCGCCCCTGCGCATCGAATGCATCGACATCTCCCACGTGCAGGGGACCAACGTGGTGGCGTCACTGGTCGTGTTCGAGGACGGTCTGCCCAAACGCAGCGACTACCGCAGGTTTGCCATCCGGGAGAAGCCGGGGGACGACGTCGCGTCCATCGCCGAAGTGGTGCGCCGTCGTTTCACGCATGGCGTCAACGGCCGGATCACCGATCTGGACACCGAGTTCGACGCCGCCGAGACGCCGAACTCCGGGGCCGCAGGGCGCGCGGCCGCGGCCGCACCGCCCGAACCGGGACGGCCGACCGCGATCGACCCGGACACCGGCCGCGTGCGTCGCTTCGCCTACCCGCCCCAGCTCCTCGTGGTGGACGGCGGTGCTCCGCAGGTCAACGCCGCGGCCGCCGTGCTCGCGGACCTGCAGATCACCGATGTGACGGTCTGCGGCCTGGCCAAGCGTCTCGAGGAGGTGTGGGTACCGGGGGAGGACGACCCGGTGATCTTCCCCCGCACCAGCGAGGCCCTGTACCTGCTGCAGCGACTCCGCGACGAGGCGCACCGGTTCGCGATCACCTATCACCGGGCCAAGCGTTCGAAGTCGATGACGCAGTCGGCCCTGGACGGCGTCGCCGGTCTCGGCCAGACCAGGCGGACTGCGCTGATCAAGCACTTCGGCTCCCTGACCGCGCTGCGCCAGGCCGACGTCGAACAGATCGCCGCGGTCAGCGGGATCGGCCTGATGACGGCGAGGTCCGTCCGTTCTGCCCTGCACCCGGAGGACCCACCGGCACCGACGACCACCGGTCCGGAGGAGGTCGGCGCCGCAACGCAGGACCGGCCCGTCGCCGTCAGGACCGGGCCGGTGCGGGACCCGGCCGACGACGCGGTCGACGATTCCGGAAGGGTGTACCTGACGGGCACGACACCGGGGGGATCGACATGACGGGTCACGACGTGAGCGAACAGCGCGGGAGTGGACAGAGCGGGAGCGGACTCAGCGGGCCGGTGGTCGGGGCGGGGGGCGGCGCCGACGACGACACCGGCACCGGTCGGACCGGTATCGAGGTCGCCATCGTCTCGGGTCTGTCCGGCGCCGGCCGGTCCACCGCGGCCAAGTGCCTGGAGGACCTCGGCTGGTTCGTGGTGGACAACCTGCCACCCGAACTCATCGCCACGATGGTCGATCTGGGCTCCCGTGCCCGGGGTGGTCTGACCAGGATCGCCGTCGTCCTGGACGTCAGGTCCCGGGCGTTCACCGAGGATCTTGCCTCCGTGATCAAGGACCTCGACGCGGCCGGCTACCGCCCGCGGGTGCTGTTCCTTGAGGCGACCGACGCGTCGCTGATCCGGCGCTTCGAGGCGAACCGGCGGGAGCACCCACTGCAGGGCGGCGGACGGCTGGCCGACGGCATCCGGACCGAACGCGCCCTGCTCGGTGCGTTGCGGGACGAGGCGGACGTCATCATCGACACCTCGGACCTGTCGGTGCACCAGTTGCGGGAGCAGGTGGAGCGAGGGTTCACCGTCGGGCTCCGTACCGCCTCGCTGACGGTGCTCAGCTTCGGCTACAAGTACGGACTCCCGCTGGACGCCGACCTGGTGATCGACATGCGGTTCCTGCCGAACCCGTTCTGGATCCCGGAGTTGCGCGACCTGACCGGTCGCGATGCGCCGGTATCGGAGTACGTGCTGTCGCAGGAGAGCGCCGGCGAGTTCCTGGAACGGTACGTCGACCTGTTCCAGCTGATCAGCGGCGGCTATCAACGCGAGGGAAAGCGTTACCTGACCCTGGCCGTCGGCTGTACGGGGGGCAAGCACCGCTCGGTGGCGGTGTCGGAGGAACTGGGCCGGCGGCTGGCCGCCGACAACCTGTCGGTGCAGGTCGTCCATCGGGATCTGGGTCGCGAATGAGCGACCGACCCGGCATCGTCGCGTTGGGCGGCGGACACGGCCTGCACGCCATGCTGTCCGCCCTCGTCCATCTCGAGGCGGACCTGACGGCGGTCGTCACCGTGGCCGACGACGGCGGCTCCTCCGGCCGATTGCGACGCGAGGTCCCCGGTACGGTTCCGCCCGGTGACCTGCGGATGGCGCTGGCCGCGCTCGCCGCGCCCGGTCGGCAGGGCCAGCTCTGGGCGACCACGTTCCAGCACCGGTTCACCGGAGAGGGCGCACTGACCGGTCATCCCGTCGGCAACATCGTGCTCGTCGGTCTGACCCAGGTGCTGGGCAGCACGGTCGCGGCGCTCGATGCGATGGGCGCCGTACTCGGGGCCCGCGGTCGGGTGCTGCCGATGTCGTGCGACCCGCTCGACATCGTCGCCGAGGTGGAGGGCCTGGAGGACGACCAGGCGGCGGTCCGCCGGATTCGTGGGCAGGTGGCCGTGGCGGCGACCCCCGGCCGGGTCAGGAGCGTTGCCCTGGAGCCCCGCGATGCGCCCGGTTGCCCGGAGGCGGTGGCCGCCATCGATGCAGCCGACCTGGTGATCCTCGGGCCGGGTTCGTGGTTCACCAGCGTCCTCCCGCACCTGATGCTCCCGGATATCGCGGCAGCGCTGACCCGATGCCGGGCGCACCGGCTGGTGGTGTTGAATCTCGCCCCACAACCAGGTGAGACGGAGGGATTCTCGCCGGAGCAGCACCTGGACGTACTCTCTGCACACGCGCCGGAATTCCGGATCGACACCGTTCTCGCCGACAAGGCAGCCGTTGCCCTCCCCGGGCGGCTGTCGGCGGCGGCGGGTCGGATCGGGGCCCGGTTGGATCTGGCAGGGATCGCCTACCCGGGCACCCCTCGTCACGATCCGGCGGCGCTGGCCCGGGCTCTCGTGCCGGTGCTCGCCAGGGCGATGCAGCAGAAGTCCGGAACAGACACCAAACCAACAGGGTCCCCAGGTTCGAACCCGGAGCCTGACCCACCGGATCAGCCGGACAGCACGACAGCCAGCAATTGATCACGGCTCGACGACGGATGGGGAGTGGCGCCGCATGGCGATGACTGCCGCGGTGAAGGACGAGCTCAGCCGGGTGACGGTGGCCAAGGTTTCCGCCCGGAAGGCCGAGGTTTCCACCGTTCTGCGATTCGCAGGTGGTCTCCACATCGTCGCAGGCCGGGTGATCGTCGAGGCGGAACTGGACACCGGATCGGTGGCCAGGCGGTTGCGTCGGGACATCGGAGAGCTCTACGGCCACACAGCCGAGGTGCAGGTGCTGTCCGCCTCCGGGATACGCAAGAACACCCGGTTCGTCCTGCGGGTGGTCGCCGGGGGAGACCAGCTGGCCAGGCAGACCGGACTGCTCGACCAGCGTGGTCGACCCGTCCGCGGGCTGCCCGCCCAGATCGTGGCCGGTTCGCTGGCCGACGCCGAGGCGGCCTGGAGGGGTGCCTTCCTGGCGCACGGGTCTCTCACCGAACCCGGCCGCAGTGCCTCGCTGGAGGTCACGTGTCCCGGCCCCGAGGCCGCCTATGCGCTGGTCGGTGCGGCTCGCCGGATGGGAATCTCCTCCAAGGCAAGGGAAGTCCGCGGCGCCGACCGGGTGGTCGTCCGCGACGGCGACGCCATCGCCGCCCTGTTGACCAGGCTCGGCGCCCACACCTCGGTGCTGGCCTGGGAGGAACGGCGGATGCGGCGCGAGGTGCGCGCCACGGCCAACCGGCTGGCCAACTTCGACGACGCGAACCTCCGCCGGTCGGCCCGGGCCGCCGTGGCCGCGAAGGCGAGGGTCGAGCGGGCACTGACGATCCTGGGGCCGGAAGCTCCCGCCCACCTTTCCGAGGCCGGCAGACTGCGCATCGCCCACGGGCAGGCGTCGCTGGAGGAGCTGGGTCAGCTGGCCGATCCACCGATGACCAAGGACGCGATCGCCGGCCGGATCCGCCGGTTGTTGACCATGGCCGACAAGCGAGCGCAGGACGACGGCATCCCCGACACGGAGTCGGCCGTCACCCCCGACATGCTCGACAGCTGACCGGCGTGCGGACGCGTCCCGGAGTGGACCGGAACCCGCATGCCCCCGCTGCGTAGAAATCTTCCCGCTGCGTAGGAAGCTATGGACGCAGCGGACGGATCGTCACGCACGTGGGATCCAAGGCGATGGGGCGAGCCCCGGACGGGTTGCGCCTCAGCATGTTTCGTCCGTGTTTCGGGGGCGGTTTCTTTCATACCCCGGTCGCCCGATAGAGTAGCGCCGTCGCCCCCGGCGCTGTGGGCGGTGTCACTTGATCGATCCGGTGCGGGTCAGCGGGACACGGCCGGGAAAACACGAAGAAGGGCTGACACACGTGACTGTGCGCGTCGGAGTGAACGGATTTGGCCGAATCGGCCGCAACTTCTGGCGGGCGCTCGACTCGCTTGACCACGATGTCGAGATCGTCGCCGTCAATGACTTGACGGACACCAAGACGCTTGCCCACCTCCTCAAGTACGACACCATCCTCGGCAAGCTCCAGCACGAGGTCACGGCCGGCGAAGGCGTCATCACCGTCGGCGGCAAGGACATCAAGGTGCTGTCCGACCGCGACCCCGGCGCTCTGCCATGGGGCGATCTGGGCGTCGACGTCGTCATCGAGTCGACCGGTCACTTCACCAAGGCCGAAGGTGCGTCCAAGCACCTCGCGGGCGGCGCCAAGAAGGTCATCATCTCGGCTCCGGCCACCGGTGAGGACCTGACGGTCGTCATGGGCGTCAACGACTCCCAGTACGACGGCAGCCAGACGATCCTGTCGAACGCGTCCTGCACCACCAACTGCGTCGCGCCGATGGCAAAGGTGCTGAACGACAACTTCGGCATCGTCAAGGGTCTGATGACCACGATCCACGCCTACACCAACGATCAGGTCATCCTGGACTTCCCGCATTCGGATCTCCGTCGGGCCCGCGCCGCGGCGCAGAACATCATCCCGACCTCGACCGGGGCCGCCAAGGCCACCGCTCTGGTGCTCCCGGAGCTCAAGGGCAAGCTGCACGGCTACGCGCTGCGCGTCCCGGTGATGGACGGATCCGTCACCGACCTGACGGTCGAGCTGTCCAAGAGCGTGACCGTCGACGACATCAACGACGCATTCAAGGCCGCCTCCACCTCGGGCCCGCTGGCGCCGTACATCGCCTACTCGACCGATCCGATCGTGTCGTCCGACATCGTCGGTGCACCGGTCTCGGTGACCTTCGACTCGCCCCTGACGCTGGTGCTCGACGGCAACATGGCCAAGATCATCGGCTGGTACGACAACGAGTGGGGCTACTCGAACCGCCTGGCGGACTTCACCGCGCTGGTCGCCTCCAAGCTCTGACCTGATCGACCGCGTATCGCCCCGGCATGGATCAACTTCACCTTTTTGGGACGGAAGTGACGCAAGTCGTCACTTTCGTCCACGCCTGAGAAGTTGATCCATGCCGGACCCTGCCCCAGCCGCGCCACGCCAGCAGCCACACCAGCAGCCACACCAGCAGAGGAGCCCTCCCGCCGTGCAAACCCTCGACGACCTGCTCGCCATCGGCGTCTCCGGCCGGACCGTGCTCGTCCGTTCGGACCTGAACGTTCCTCTCGACGGCACCGCGATCACCGACGACGGCCGCATCCGCGCGTCGTTGCCGACCCTGCAGGCGCTGGCCGCGGGAGGGGCCAAGGTGGTCGTGACGGCTCACCTCGGACGTCCGAAGGGTGTGCCGGAGGATCGCTACTCGCTGCGGCCGGTCGCGGCGCGCCTGGCCGAGCTCCTCGGCGCGCCGGTGGCGTTCGCCTCGGATCTGGTCGGAGAATCGGCCGCCGCCACGGTGGCGGGTCTGCCCGCCGGCTCTGTGGCGTTGCTGGAGAACGTGCGATTCGACCCGAGGGAGACCTCCAAGGTCGAACCGGAGCGGGTCGAGCTGGCCAAGGCCCTCGTGCATCTGGTGGGCGGTGACGCCGCCTTCGTCTCGGACGGTTTCGGTGTGGTGCATCGCAAGCAGGCCTCGGTCTACGACGTGGCCCGGTTGCTGCCGCGCTACGCCGGATACCTGGTCTCCGCGGAGACCGCGGTCCTGCACAAGCTCACCGTCGACCCCGAGCGGCCGTACGTGGTCGTACTGGGCGGTTCGAAGGTGTCCGACAAACTCGGCGTCATCACGGCGTTGCTGCCGCAGGTCGACTCGCTGCTGATCGGCGGCGGCATGGCCTACACCTTCCTTGCCGCGCAGGGTCACGAGGTCGGCAAGTCACTCCTGCAGGCCGATCAGATCCCGGTCTGCGCCGGGTTGTTGGAGAAGTTCGGCGACAAGATCGTGCTGCCGACGGATCTCGTGGTCGCCGACGACTTCGCACCCGACGCGAAGACCGACATCGTGGCGGCCACGGCCATCCCGGCCGGCTGGCAGGGCCTGGACATCGGCCCGGCCACCCGGCAGGCCTTCGCTTCCGTGATCGCCACTGCGGCGACGGTGTTCTGGAACGGGCCGGTCGGAGTCTTCGAGATGGAGGCGTTCGCCGCCGGCACCAAAGCCGTGGCCGAGGCGATCGCGGGCGGTTCGTCCTTCTCCGTGGTCGGTGGGGGTGACTCCGCCGCAGCGGTTCGCACCCTCGGTGTCGACGAAGCCGGATTCACCCACATCTCCACCGGGGGAGGCGCATCCCTGGAGTACCTGGAGGGCGCGACCCTGCCCGGTCTCGCGGTCCTGGAGGCCTGACTCCTATGACGAAAGCCCACGCGAAGCCGGCCGGCCGCAAGCTGCTGATCGCCGGCAACTGGAAGATGAACCTCAACCACCTCGAGGCCATCGCCTTGGTGCAGAAGATCGCCTTCACCCTTCCGGAGAAGTACTACGCCCGGGTGGAGGTGGCGGTCTTCCCGCCCTTCACCGACCTCCGTTCTGTTCAGACCCTGATCGACGGCGACAAGCTCCAGCTGGTCTACGGTGCGCAGGATCTCTCACCCCACGACTCGGGGGCTCACACCGGTGATGTCTCTGGCACCATGCTGGCCAAGCTCGGGTGCACCTACGTCCTGGTCGGCCACTCGGAGCGGCGCGAGCTGTCGGGTGATTCCGACGAACTGGTGGCCGCCAAGGTCGAGGCCGCGTATCGCAACGGGATGGTCCCCATCCTGTGCGTCGGAGAGGGTCTCGAGGTCCGGGAAGCCGGTCACCAGGTCGCCCACGCCGTCGCCCAACTGCAGGCTGCGCTGGCCTCCGTCACCCCCGAGCAGACCGCCGACCTGGTCCTGGCCTACGAACCCATCTGGGCCATCGGCACCGGACGGGTGGCCACGCCGGCCGATGCGCAGGAGGTCTGCGGCGCACTGCGCGTCGCCCTGGCCCAGATGTACTCGCCGGAGATCGCGGGCGGCGTCCGTGTGCTCTACGGCGGATCGGTGAAATCGGGCAACGTCGCTGACATCGTCGCCCAGCCGGACGTCGACGGAGCCCTCGTCGGTGGGGCCTCGTTGGACGGCACCGAGTTCGCCCTGCTGGCTGCGAACTCGGTCGGCATCATCAGCTGACCGCCGCCCACGGGCGCTACGGATTCGGTGCGGACGCAGGTCGTCGCGAAGCCGTGACCGGGATCATCGGGTTAGACTCATCCGGCACCGAGCACCGCGTCATCCACCATCGGCATCCACCATCGTCGTCCACCATCCGGATTCATCGAGCACGCTAGGCAGCCATGAGAACGTTTCTGGACATCCTTCTGATCATCACCAGCCTGGCGCTGATGGCGCTCATCCTGCTGCACCGCGGCAAGGGTGGCGGCCTGTCCTCCCTGTTCGGTGGCAGCATGCAGAGCTCGCTCTCCGGTTCCTCCGTTGTCGAGAAGAACCTCGATCGCCTGACGCTGTTCGTCACCGCGATCTGGATCGTCTCGATCGTCGGCGTCGGGCTGCTGATCAAGGTCGGCGCCTGACCACGAGCAAGTCGCAGATCTGTCCGCACTGACGAAAGAGGCGGAAATGGCAGGAAATCCGATCCGTGGGTCCAGGGTGGGCGCCGGTCCGATAGGCGAGTCGCACCGGGGGGACACGGTCGCCCGTCATCGCCTGGAATTCTTCTGCGCCAACGGCCATGCCACCAGACTGTCGTTCGCGATCGATGCGGAGCTCCCCACCACCTGGGACTGCCCGAGCTGTGGTCTCCCGGCCGGTCTCGACCAGCAGGCGCCGCCGGCGGCTCCCCGGAACGAACCCTACAAATCGCACCTGGCCTACGTGAAGGAACGGCGCAGCGACGCCGACGGGGAGGCCCTGCTGGCGGAGGCGCTGGCGAAGATCAACAGCAAACGAACCCCGACCTAGAGGTGTTTCAGCATCCTGGTGTTGCCCAACGTGTTCGGCTTGACGTGGGGGAGATCCAGGAACTCCGCCACCCCTGCGTCGTAGGACTTGCGCAGCTCGGCGAAGGACTCAGGGGTCAGATCGAGTTCCTCGACGGGTTCGAACCCGAGGCCGGAGAAGAACGACGTCTCGAAGGTCAGCACGAACAGCCGCGTCAGGCCCATCCGGCGGGCCTCCTGGATGATCGCCTCGCACACCGCGCGCCCGATGCCCCGTGCTCTGGAACCCGGATCGGTGGCCACCGTGCGGATCTCGCCCAGGTCTTCCCAGAGCACGTGCAGGGCGCCGCAGGCCATCACCGTCCCGTCCGTCTCCGCCACCCAGAACTCGGTGACGTCCTCGAACAGGTTCGCCAGGGTCTTCTCCAACAGGATGGCACCGGCGTAGAAATCCACCAGTTCCTTGATCCGCCTGACGTCGCCCGCCCTGGCCCGGTGCACGACGATCCGGGCGGGATCCGCCGGTGCCGCGGCCGGTAGGGCTGGTCCGGTACCGGGGCGGTCCGGCGGGGTCTCGACTGATCTCACGAGTCCGTAGCTTAACCAATCGACCCCCGGCGGCAGTACGACCGCGCCGCCGGTGGGGTCGGCGGCGAGATGACGGGTGGCGGGTGCGACGAGGGGCCGTGCGACGAGTGGCCGTGCGACGAGTGGACATGGCGGCACCCGGGTGGCGACTACTCTGATGCGGTGCTCCCTGTGTCTACCGCGCTCTCCCCGGTCGGCGTGCTGTCCGCCACGCCGGCCATCTCGCCGACGCCGGAATCGCAGGCCGGTCCGCAGACTCCACGCCCGGGCTCGCGGGTCTCGCTGATCACCCTCGGCTGCGCCCGGAACGAGGTCGACTCGTCGGAGATCGCCGGACGTCTGGCCGGCGGTGGATACGAGCTGGTCGAGGACGGCGCGCCGGCCGACGTCATCGTCGTGAACACCTGCGCGTTCGTGGCCAGTGCCAAGAAGGACTCGATCGACACCGTGCTGGCCGCTGCCGACACCGGTGCGAAAGTGGTGGCCGTGGGCTGCCTGGCCGAGCGGTACGGCAAGGAGCTGGCGCAGGCGCTGCCCGAGGCGGATGCCGTGCTGGGTTTCGACTCCTACCCTGATCTCGCGGATCTGCTCGGCGACGTACTGGACGGTCATCGCCCGGTGTCCCACGTGCCGGTCGACCGCCGGACGCTCCTCCCGATCTCGCCCACCTCCCGGCCGGCCGCGGCGGGCCGCGTGTCGGTGCCCGGTCACAGCACCCGTAGCGGCGATACCGACGGTCCGGCCAGTGGTCCGGTGCTCGTCCGCAAGTTGCTGCACGCCGGGCCGGTGGCGCCGCTGAAGATCGCCTCGGGCTGCGACCGCCGCTGTACGTTCTGCGCGATACCGGCCTTCCGCGGGTCGTTCGTGTCTCGGCCGGTCGGGGAGATCGTGGCCGAGGCCAATTGGCTGGCCGGTCAGGGCGTTCGCGAGATCGTCCTGGTCAGCGAGAACTCCACCTCCTACGGCAAGGACCTGCCGGGGGAGCGGGCGCTCGAGGCCATGCTGGCCGAGTTGGCGCAGGTACCAGGGATCGTCCGTGTCCGGCTCTCCTACCTGCAGCCCGCCGAGACCAAACCCAGCCTGGTGACCGCGATCGCCCACCTTGCCGGTGTGGCCGACTACTACGACATGTCCTTCCAGCACGCATCGGAAACGGTGCTGCGCCGGATGAAGCGGTTCGGATCGAAGGACTCGTTCCTGGGTCTGACGGCCCAGATCAGGGCGGCGGCGCCGGAGGCCGGGATCCGGTCGAACGTCATCGTCGGCTTTCCCGGCGAGACGGCCGCCGAACTGGCCGAGCTCACCGAGTTCCTCCTCGGTGCCCGGATGGACGCCGTCGGCGTGTTCGGCTACTCCGACGAGGACGGCACCGCGGCACTCGACCTGCCGAACAAGATCGATCAGGACGAGATCGACGAACGCGTCGAGCGGATCACCTCCCTGGTGGAGGAGCTCACCTCGCAGCGGGCCGAGGATCGCATCGGCACCGAGGTATCGGTGCTCGTCGACGACCTGAGCGACGGCGTCGTGGGCCGCGGGGAACACCAGGCTCCGGAGGTCGACGGGAGCACCACCCTGATCGGGGCCGAGGGCGTCCTGCTCGGGGACGTGGTCCGCGCCACGGTGGTCGGGACCGACGGCATCGACCTGATCGCCGAACTGATCGAGGTCGCGCCGCGGCCGGCGCCGGCCGGCGGACTGCGCAGCCAGGCTCGAACATGAGCGCGGATCGAACATGACCGAACAGCCGCGGGTGTCGTTGGTGAACCTGCCCAATGCGTTGACCGTGCTGCGGCTGATCCTGGTTCCTGTGTTCCTCCTCGCCCTGTTCGCCGGCGGCGGCCACCAGGTCTCCTTCCGATGGTTGGCCTGGGCGATCTTCGCTGCTGCGGCCATCACCGACCGGTTCGACGGCCACATCGCCCGCAAACGCGGCCAGGTCACGGACTTCGGCAAGATCGCCGATCCGATGGCGGACAAGGCGCTCACCGGGTCGGCCCTGATCGGGCTGTCGATGCTCGACGACCTGGTCTGGTGGGTGACCATCGTCATCCTCGTCCGGGAGATCGGCATCACCCTCCTGCGGTTCGCGGTGCTGCGCTACGGCGTGATCGCCGCCAGCCCGGGGGGCAAGGCCAAGACGCTCGTGCAGATCCTGGCCATCGGCCTGTACGTGCTGCCGCTGCCCCCGGGCCTGCACTGGATCGGGGTCAGCTTCATGGTGGCCGCCGTCATCCTCACGGTGGTGACGGGTGTCGACTACCTGGCGCGGGCCGCGGCGCTGGTTTCCAAGCCCCGCAATCAGTCGACCGAGACCTCCCGGTAGCCCACGGTGTCGATCCGGTCGGCTCCGCTGGCCGCCGTCGTGGGCCTTGATCCTGCCGACCTCTCCCAGCTGATCGCCGATCTGGCCGGGGTCCACGCCACGGTGGCCTGCGCGGAGTCGTTGACGGGCGGACTCCTGACCGCGTTGCTCACCGAGGTGCCCGGAGCGTCCGCAGTCGTCCGCGGGGGACTGGTGGTCTACGCCACAGACCTCAAGCACTCCCTCGCGGGCGTCGATTCCGCCCTGCTCGACGCACGTGGCCCGGTCGATCCCGACGTCGCGCTCGCTCTCGCCCGGGGCGTCCGTTCCGCATGCGGGGCCGCCCTCGGGCTGGGTCTGACCGGGGTGGCCGGGCCCGACCCGCAGCACGGAGTCGCCGTCGGCACCTGGTACGTGGCCCTCGCCGGCTCGGCGCCCGGCGGCGACTACGTCGAGCGGCTGACCACCCAGTTGCCCCGGGGCGACCGGGCCGCCGCCGACACCCGACCTGCCATCCGCCACGCGGCGGTCCGGGCGGCCGTCGCACTGCTGTCCGTCGTCGTCGGGCGTGACCTGCGGTAGCACGGCAAGATGCACAGCCTTCCCTCGGTCGATCGCCTGACCTGCGGGGAAACGAGTCGGCAACCTGATGCGCACGGAACATTTACCGGCCGCTGCACGTTTTCAGGAGAGTAGAAGGCAATCGTCATCGGTGTTGTCGGTGACGCGGAGTACTTTGAACTGACCACAGGGATGCGAGCCGTGGAACCGGACGCGTCGCTGAGGTGGCAATTGCCCCTGCGGCGGCGTCCATCCGGCAGCGCCGGTGGCGGCGTCCGCCGGAGTGGTGGAGAACAACGATCAAGTGGGAGGAGGTGCGACATGTTGCTTCGTGACGCACTGGGGGAAACCCTTCGCGATGCGAGAACCAGTCAGAACCGGACCCTCAGGGACGTGTCCACAGCGGCGAACGTGTCGCTGGGTTACCTCTCCGAGGTCGAACGAGGTCGCAAAGAGGCATCCAGCGAATTATTGGCCTCCATCTGTGACGCTCTCGAACTGCAGATGTCGGACGTACTCGACACCGTGAGCCGGAACCTGCGCTCCGACTCGCGCATCGCAGCGGCCAAGAACCGTGTCATCGAGAATTCCTCGAAGCCGGGACTGGGCAGCGGCGGCGATCATCGCTCCGCGATGGAGACGAGTCTGCGCATCGTGCTGCCCTACGGGGCCGGGCGAACGGCCTCGGTCGCCTGAGTCAGCGGTTCTGGTGGACGACACTCCGACGGGGTCTTCACCCTGTGCTCGGAGTCCAGAGCTGGTGCCGAGCTGCCCTCTCCCTTCCTCGGTGATGATCCGGTTTCGGATGTCACCCGGGGTACTGGGCGGTTTCAGCGGGGTGCACTTCGCCGTTTAGGGTCTGAGGCATGGATCTTCTGCTCGAGTCCGCTGCCTTGGCCGAACGCCTCACCTCTGTCCGCCGTCGCCTGCACGCGGTGCCGGAGGTGGGGCTCCATCTCCCCGTCACCCAGGCCGTGCTGTTGGAACAACTCGAGGGCCGCGGACTCGAGATCACTACCGGGCTGGGCCTGAGTTCGATCACTGCGGTGCTCAGAGGCGCACGCCCTGGTCCGCTGGTGCTGTTGCGCGCGGACATGGACGCGCTGCCGGTCGTCGAGAAATCGGGTGAGACATTCGCGCCGGCACCGGGTTCCGCGCACGCCGACGCGATGCATGCCTGCGGTCACGACCTGCACATGGCCGGATTGCTCGGGGCGGTCGAGTTACTGACCGCGCATCGCGAGGAGCTCGCCGGCGATGTGCTCTTCATGTTCCAGCCCGGCGAGGAGGGCCACGACGGCGCGGGTCGGATGCTCGAGGAGGGGGTGTTGACGGCCGCCGGTCGACGGCCCGATGCCGCCTACGGACTGCACGTCTTCTCCTCCACGTTTCCGACCGGTGGGTTTGCCGCCCGGCCGGGCACCCTGATGGCCGCTTCCGCCGGGCTGGAGGTCCGGGTGATCGGGGCCGGCACCCACGGCTCGATGCCTCAGCGGGGCCGCGACCCCATTCCGGTCGCCTGTGAGATCGTCACCGCGCTGCAGACGATGGTCACCCGACAGTTCGACATCTTCGATCCGGTGGTGATCACCGTCGGATCCTTCCATTCCGGGACCAAGCGGAACATCGTCCCGGACGACGCCGTCTTCGACGCCACGGTCCGCAGCTTCAGCGCCGCGGCCGCCAGAGCGGTCGCCGAGAAGGCGGTCAGGTTGTGTGCCGGCATCGCCGAGGCGCACGGGCTGTCTGCCGAGGTCGCCTTCACCGGTGAGTATCCGGTCACGGTGAACGACGAGGCGGAATTCGCCTTCGCCGCCTTGACGATCACGGATCTGTTCGGAGCCGACCGGTTCGACGAGATGCCCGATCCGATGTCCGGCTCGGAGGACTTCTCACGCGTGCTGCAGGAGGTGCCCGGCGCCTACGTGTTCCTCGGAGCCTCGACGCACGACGACGTCACGACCGCCCCGACCAACCATTCACCGCTGGCCGCGTTCGACGACTCGGTCCTGCCCGACGCGGCCGCGCTGCTGGCCGAGCTGGCGGTCCGCCGCCTGGCCCGCGGCTGAGCCAACGCCGTCAGGCCCGGTAACGGCCGGGGCGTCCGGACCTGGGTCGAACCCGCCTGGGCGCCGGAACCTGTTGTCGGGGTTGACTTATCCGGACGCGCGGGACACCTTTCGACGCCGGCCACTCTCCGACGCGCCGCTCAGGCCCTGGTGTGGGACAGCGCCGCGAGTACCGCCATCGTGTCGCGGGCCCGATCGACGGGCACGAAGAGATGGTCGTGGTGATACCCGGCAGAGATGTTGCAGGAGATGCCGTCCCGGGTGAGCGCGGTGGAGACCGCTGCGGTCAGCCCGACGGCGTCGAGGGCCGATGGGACCCTCAGGGTGATCCAGGCGCAGGGAAAGATCCCCGGTAGCCCCAACTGCTCGGCCTGTTCGCGGGGAATCACCAGGGTGATGCCCTCCGTCTCGGCGATCATCACCACGGGAACGATCCCCGACGGGACCTCCTCGACCGAGCAGTACAGGTATTCACCGCTGTGCAACTCCGGCTCCAGCAAGCGGAGCAGCTCGGACAGGTCGGCTACGGGTCGCGGTCGCCTCCGGTAGCTGACGAAGGAGAAACCGTCGCGGTGCTGCACCCGGATGCGTTCCCAGTCGGCCGGTGCGATGGCCGGGAAACGGGTATCACCCGGCAGGGCCTGCTCGATGTGGGTGATCTCCAGCCGGTCGGCGAGATCGATGGTCTCGGCGTAGATCTCACCGCCGCCGATGACGAACGTCTCGCCCCCGGCAGCCAGCGCCAGGGCATCCGGCACCGAGTGGGCCACCTCGACCCCGTCCGCGGTCCAGCTCGAAGACCTGGTCACCACGATGGTGCGACGACCGGGCAGCGCGCGGCCGATGGAGTCGAAGGTCCGCCGTCCCATCACGATGGGATGACCGGTGGTCAACGACTTGAACCTCCGTAGATCCTCGGAGTTGCGCCACGCGAGGTCGCCGTCGGCGCCGATCACGCCGTTCTCGGCCACCGATGCGATGAGGACGACGCTCATACCGCGATCGGGGCCTTGATGCCCGGGTAGGGGTCGTAGGCGTCGATGGTGATGTCGGCGTATTCGTAGGCGTCCAGATCGGTGATCCCGTCGGCGAGCGCGATCCTCGGCAGGGGCCGCGGCGTCCTGGTCAGCTGCAGCCGGGCCTGGTCGAAGTGGTTGCGGTACAGGTGCGCGTCACCCAGGGTGTGGACGAAGTCGCCGGGCTGCAGGCCGACGACCTTGGCCACCATCTCGGTCAGCAGGGCATAGGAGGCGATGTTAAACGGGACGCCCAGGAAGACGTCCGCCGAGCGTTGGTAGAGCTGGCAGGAGAGCCGTCCGTCCGCCACGTAGAACTGGAACATGGTGTGGCAGGGGGGAAGTGCCATGTCGCCGACCTCGGCCACGTTCCAGGCGGAGACGATGTGCCGCCGAGAATCCGGGTTGGTCCGCAGGGACTCCACCACCCCCGCGATCTGGTCGAACCGGCGTCCGTCCGGCGCCGGCCACGACCTCCACTGATGGCCGTAGACGGGGCCGAGCTCGCCCTCGGCGTCGGCCCACTCGTCCCAGATGCTGACGCCGCGCTCCTGCAGCCACCGCACGTTGGTGGAGCCCCGCAGGAACCACAGCAGCTCGATCGCCACCGATTTGAAGTGCACCTTCTTGGTGGTCAGCAGGGGGAAACCCGCGGCGAGGTCGAACCGCATCTGATGACCGAAGATGCTCCGCGTACCGGTGCCGGTCCGATCCTGCTTGTCGACGCCGGTGGTCAGGATTCGATCCATCAGATCCAAGTACTGCTGCATGCGCCAAAGCCTACTGGGACCCACCGTCACCACACCGGCGGCTGCCCGGGACGGCGACACACACCTCGCGGTAACACCGCGGTCACAGAAGGTGGACCAATCCCGTCCCCCGGCAGGGAATGGCAACAAGGCCATCAATAGCGGCAACTGGGACGAAACGTGACGGCCCTAGATTTCACCTGTCCGATGCAGGCCCAGAGAGAGGCAGCACATGACCCAACTCGCCGATCGCCCCGTCGAGACGGAACCGCCGGTCCACCCCGTCGACCAGGTGCCGCCCACCCCCAAGTTGGTCGTGCTCGCCCTGCAGCACCTGTTCATCATGTACGCCGGCGCCGTCGCCGTGCCGTTCATCGTCGGCAACGCATTGGGGTTGAGCCCCATGGACATCGGCATCCTGGTCAACATGGACCTGCTGGTCTCCGGCATCTGCACCATGCTGCAGGCGGCCGGCCTCTACAAGCTCAGGTTCGTCGGCAGCCGCCTGCCCATCATCGCGGGCGCGACCTTCACAGTGCTGTCCCCGATGCTCACGATCGCCTTCGCCAACGGCGGTGCCTATGCGGGCGGCCTTGCGACGGTCTACGGGTCGCTGCTGGTGGCCGGTGTCTTCGGGCTGCTCATCGCGCGCCCGTTCTCGATGATGATCCGGTTCTTCCCGCCGCTGGTCTCCGGCACCGTGATCGCGATCATCGGCCTGTCGCTGATCGGTGTCGACATCAACCTGATCACTGGCAGTTCCACCCTGACGTCGGTGGTCACCGCCTACCCGACGACCCTCCCGGCCGGCGCGAGCGTCAGTGCCGGCAGCGCGCCCGGAACGTTCGACATCATCACGGCCAACCCGGACTACGCCAAGCCCTCGTTCATCGGCCTGGCGATGCTGGTCATCCTGGTGATCGTCCTGATCAGCCGGTTCGCGCCGGGATTCGCCGGGCAACTGGCGGTGCTCGTGGTCGGCGTGCTGGTGGCCTGGCCGATGCACCTGCTGAACTTCAGCTCCGTCGGTCCGGCCAGCTGGTTCGGTGTGGCGGCTCCGTTCCACTTCGGTGCACCGCAGTTCCACTTCTCCGCGATCGTGTCGATGTGCATCGTGGTCCTGGTCACCTACACCGAGTCGACCGCCGACACGGTCGCGGTCGCCGAGATGACCGAGTCCGACCTGCCACCGAAGCGGCTGGCGGCCGGTCTGGCCGCCGACGGGTTCTCGTTCATCCTGGCTGGTTTCATGAACTCGTTCCCCGACACCGCCTACGCCGAGAACGTCGGCCTGCTGGGCATCACCAAGGTCCGGAGCCGTTGGGTGGTCGCTCTGTGCGGTGTGTTCCTGGTCGTCCTCGGGGTGATCCCGAAGATGGGCGCCGTGATCGCGGCGCTCCCGCAGCAGGTGATCGGCGGCGCGGCCACCGTCATGTTCGCGATGGTGACCGTCGTCGGCATCCAGACGCTGTCGAAGGTCTCCTTCAAGGACAACCACAACCTGCTGATCGTCGCGGTGTCCCTGTCGGTCGGGATGGCGCCGGCGCTTTTCACCACGTTCTACTCGAAGTTCCCGGAGTGGTTCCAGACGATCTTCGGCTCGGCCATCACCTCGACCGTCATCGTCGTCTTCATCCTGAACCTGCTGTTCAACCACTGGGGCGGACAGGGAGAGCCGGAGGCCCTGGAGACCGCGGTGCACGAAGGCGCCTACGCCCCGGGCATCCCCAACGACGGGGTCAACGTCTCCGACGGATATCCCGAGAACTGGCAGAAGGAACCCGGTGTGGTGGCCCGGTCACGGGAAGCCGACGTGACGTAGACCCGCCCGCCGCCCGCCACGGCGTCCCCGTCCCGCACACCGCGCCGCCGGCATGTGCCGGGGGCGCGGTGTCGTTTCACCGGCCGGACCGGGTACCCACCGGCTACGGTGGTCCGAACCGCAGCGGCCAGCGAGGAGGTCCGAACCGATGACGGCAGAGTCCACCCGTGACCGGGAGGCCCGCATCGCCGATGAGCTGGCGATCGATCTGCTCGACGACGAGGCCCATGCGCCGGGCGGGGACATCCTGCTCGCCCGCCGACTGGCGATGCTCGGCATCGCCGGTGTGATGATCTCGACGGCGGCCATCGGCGTCCTGCACGTGGTGGAGCCCAGCCGCTCGCTCGATCCGCTCTCCCGGACGATCAGCGAGTACGAACTGCTGAGCAACGGCTGGATCTTCGACTGGGGGGTTGTCGTGCTGGCCCTGGCGTCAGCGCTGATCCTCGGGGCCATGGTGGTGCGCGAGATGGTCCCGTTGCGTTCCTGGGGAAGCATGATGACGCTGCTCTGGTGCATCGGCCTGGTCGGACTCGTCGTCTTCCCCAAGCATCCAGGGCTCGACCCCTCGGTGGCCGGGCGGGTGCACTGGACCTGGACCCTGATCGCCTTCTTCAGCCTGCCGATCGGCACCTGCCTGATCTGCTGGCGGCACCGGACGCCGACCGGGCGGTGGCCCCGCTCGGCGATCCGGCTCTCCATGATGGCCGGCGGTTGGTTCGCCGTGCTCACCGTGCAGACCGTGCTCTCCGCGGTGACGCCCATCCAGGCCTGGCGGGCGGTCGGTCTCGTCGAGCGGGCGCTGTCGTTGACCGAGATGGCCGTCATGGTCGTGCTCGGACTGTGGGTCGTGCACCACAGCGAGTCGCCCGCCGTCCTGGACCCCGCACCTGACGTCTCCGGCTGATTCACCCCCGCCGTCCCGCCGTCGCCAACTACTGTTCCGGTGGTGGATTGGAATCTGAACGTCTGCGGCCGGCACGGCCACGAAACCTTCGCTCCCGACGAACCCGAACTGCGGGAGCGACTGCGGGCCGAGACCCCCGCGGGGGAGGCGTGGCGGTGTCTGCGCTGCGCCGCCTACGTGGTCGGGCCACCCAAGGGCAGTGGCCCCGCCGACGACGCCCCCGAGGTCCCCCGCGGCCCGCTGCTGCGGGACCGCAGGATCATGCGACTGCTGGCCGCCGAGCGGGTGATCCGCGGACTCGGCCTGCTGGGGCTGGCCATCCTGGTGTTCGTGTTCCGCAAGTCCCGGGGCGACCTGCAGACCTCGTTCAACAGCGACCTGCCGCTGCTGCGGCCGTTGGCGGACCAGATCGGCTGGAACATCGACAGTTCCAGGATCGTCAGGGGGATCGACAGCGTCTTCTCGCTGTCGGAGAAGACGCTGGTCTGGATTGCGATCGGACTGATCGCCTACGCCGTGCTGCAGTTCGTCGAAGGCACCGGGCTCTGGCTGATGAAGCGCTGGGGCGAGTACTTCGCGGTGGTCGCGACCAGCATCTTCCTACCGCTGGAGATCTACGACCTGACGGAGAAGATCACCGTCCTGCGCGTGCTGCTCTTCCTCGTCAACCTGGCGGCCGTGGTGTGGCTGGTCTGGAGCAAACGGCTTTTCGGGGTGCGCGGCGGGGCTGCGGCCTATCACGCCGAGCACCACGCCGAGAGCCTGCTGACGGTGGAGCGCGCAGCCGTGACCGAGACGGCCGGCGCGGCCTGACGAGCTGGCTGCAGTTGGCCACGGGCCCATCCCCGGGCCGGGATCCCATCGACCGGAATGAGATCCGCATCCCGGGACCGGAAAACTGCGGATCTCATTCCGGTCGATGAGTGTTGACGGCTACCAGAGCCCGGAATCCGCCTCGGGCGCCGGGTCGGCGAAGGCCGGGCGCGGGCCGCTGTAGATCACCCCGAGTCGCTGGGTGGCCCTGGTGATCGCCACGTAGAGATCGTTGCTGCCCCTGGGCGACTGCGCGACGACCTGATCGGGCTCGACCAGGATCACCGAGTCGAACTCCAGGCCCTTGGCCTCCCGAACCGTCAGGACCACCACCGGGTTGTCGACGTCGGTACCGGAACCGGCGCCGGGAACGTCGGCCACCACCTTGGCCAGCACCTGGTCGAACAGCGCGTCGGGCACCAGGATCGCCAGGTGCTGCTCGCCGGCCGCGGCCAGATCCTGGACGGCCATCTCGGCGATCCGGTCGATCAACCCGGCCGCCGGAACGGCCAGCCACCAGGGGTCGACGCCGGTCGAGCGGACCGAGGTCGGTGCGGTCAGTTTCGGGTCGATGCTCGCCAGCACCCGGTCGGCGACGACGGTGATCTCGGCCGGGGTCCGGTAGTTCACCGTCAGCTCCTCGAACCGCCAGTCGCGGCCCACGTAGGGCCGGAGCACGCTGCCCCAGGAGGATGCGCCGGCTGCGTCCCCGGTCTGCGCGAGGTCACCGACCAGCGTCATCGACCTCACCGGACACCGGCGCATCACCATCCGCCAGGCCATCGGCGACAGCTCCTGGGCCTCGTCCACCACCACGTGGCCGTAGGTCCACTCCCGGTCGGCCCCGGCACGTTCCGCGGTGGACGTCAGCGACACCCGGTCGTCCTGCAGTTCGACGAGATCAGCCGCGCTGACCATGCCCAGCAGGGACTGATCGCCGGGCCCGGCGCCGTCGTCGCCGGGTTCGCCGCCGTCACCGAGCATGTCCAACACGCTCTGCGCGTACTCCTGACGCTGCTCCCGGTCCGCCGCCGCCGCCGCCAGCGTCAGTCGGTCGTCCTGGCCCAGTAGTTCGGCCACCTCGTCCAGCAGCGGTACGTCCGACTGCGAGAACGGTTGCGCCCGCGCCGTCGACAGCAGGTCGCGCTCGGTGTCGCTGAGGAACGGCGCCGCGACCTGCAACCTCCGCGGCGAGGACAGCAGGTCCCGTAGGACGGTCTGCGCGGTCAGCCCCGGCCAGATGCCGGCCAGCACACCCTGCACGTCCTCGTCGGCCCGCAGCTCGCGGCGGATCTCGTCGAAGTCCTCCGACGTGAACGGGACGGCCGAGCCGAGACCCTCGCGCTGGCGGCGTGCCACCTGACGGGCCAGTTGGTCGAAGACGCTGCGCAAGAATATGTTCCGTGCCCGGTTGTGCGGCAGACGCGACTGCCAGGCACGCTCCTGCGCCCGGGACAGCAGCTGCTTGTCCAGGCGCAGCACGCCGCCGTCGTAGGCGACGGTGATGGTCGTGAGCGGCATCCGCTGCCGGTCGAGCACGGCGTTGGCGATCACCTTCGCCATGTTCAGCCGGCCCTTGAGGACTGCCGCCGCTGGCGTCTCGACCCGTTGGGCCCTGACGCCGGGAAAGAGGTCGCCGACGGTCGAGAGCACCACCGCGTTCTCGCCCAGCGAGGGCAGCACCTGACCGATGTAGTTGAGGAACGTGCGGTTCGGGCCGATCACCAGCACCCCGCGGTTGGCCAGCTGCTTCCGGTGGGTGTACAGCAGGTAGGCGGTACGGTGCAGGGCGACTGCGGTCTTCCCGGTACCGGGACCGCCCTGCACGACGAGGATCCCGGACCGCTCGGCGCGGATGATCCGGTCCTGCTCGGCCTGGATGGTCTCGACGATGTCGCCCATCCGGCCGGTCCGCGGGGCGTTGAGCGCGGCCAGCAGGGCCGCCTCCCCGGTCAACCCGGCTCCACTGACCGCGGCCAGAGCCGGGTCGTCGGGGGACAGACCGGTCAGATCCAGGTATTCGTCCGAGAGGGACTCGACCTGCCGGCGACGGACCCGCAGGTGGCGACGGCGGCGGACCCCGAGGGGAGCGGCGGCGGTGGCCACGTAGAACGGCCGTGCCGAGGGCGCCCGCCAGTCCATCAGCAGCTGCTCGCGCACATCGCCCTCGGAGAAGATGCCCATCCGTCCGATGTGCATGAAATCGCCGTCGGTGGTGTCCAGCCGGCCGAAGCACAACTTGTCCTCGGCGACCGTGAGGTCGATGAGCGTCTGCGCATGCCCGGCGTAGGCGATGTCGCGCTGCACCCGGCCGCCCGGTGTTCCGTCGCTGTCCCGCAGGTAGGTGTCGCGGAGCCGCACGGTCTCCTCGCGCATCGCGTCCAGACGCCGGTAGAGCACGCTGATGAATTCCTGTTCGGCCGGCAGATCAGCGCCTTCGGTCCCGGACAACGCACCTCGCCTCTGCACCGTCGGCCGCCCTGACGGCAGCCTGCTCGAGTCGGCCGATGGCCGTCGACCCCCCGTAGGGCCGCCGACTACCTTCGCACCTGCACGGTCCTCGCCGCCAATCGCCGGGCAATGCTCCTGGTGTCCCCGGTCGTGGCGGACACCGGGCTCGAGGCTGATGTCCCGGGCCGGCACGCCATCTGATTGGCTTGATCGCGTGACCGGACCTGAATTGCGCGCCGACTGTTCCAGATGCTTCGGCCTCTGCTGCGTGGCGCTCCCCTTCGCCGCGTCAGCCGACTTCGCGTTCGACAAGAGGGCCGGTGAACCCTGTGTCAACCTCCGGAGCGACTTCCGGTGCGGAATCCATTCCGGGCTGCGTGCGTCTGGGTTCTCCGGGTGCACGACCTACGACTGTTTCGGTGCGGGGCAACAGGTCTCCCAGGTCACCTACGCCGGCCGGGACTGGCGGGCCGCCTCCGACCGGGCGGCAAAGATGTTCGAGGTCTTCCCCGTCGTGCGGCAGCTCCACGAGCTGCTCTGGTACCTGCAGGGGGCCGCTGCGTCGACCGACGACGAGTCGGTCCGGGAGTCCATCGTGCAGGTGGCCGACGCGACCCGGAAGCTGACCCGGCTGCCACCCCAGGAGCTGCTGGCCCTCGACGTCGCCCATCATCGCCGGCAGGTGGACGTCGTGCTGCTCCAGGTCAGCCGGGTCGTCCGCGCCGAATACGGCCGGCAGCAGAAGGATCGCCGCGGGGCGGATCTGATCGGGGCACGGCTGCGCGGCGCCGACCTGCGCGGCGCGGACCTGCGGGGGGCCTACCTGATCGGCGCCGACCTGCGTGGTGCGGACCTGCGCTCCGCCGACCTGATCGGGGCGGACCTCCGTGGCGCCGACCTGAGGGGCGCCGACCTGTCGGACAGCATCTTTCTTACGCAGTTCCAGCTGAATTCGGCGAAAGGTGATGCTGCGACGCGCTTTCCGCCCGCCCTCAGTCGGCCTGCGCACTGGACGGCCGGGTGACGGACCGCCGCCGGTGAGGGCCGGATGCCACGGTGCGAGGATCAGCGGGAACGCCCGACGACCACGGGCGGGGACGAGGATGACATGAGCGGCCTTCCGGACCTGGACACCATCGACACCATGCTGGGCGTGGTCGAGGGCCGTGACCCGACCGCTACCAGCGTCTCCCGCTTCGACGAGGACCACGAGATCCTGCTCTCGACGCAGTCCGAGATCGGCGACGCGCTGACCAGCGAGCTGTCTTCCACCGCAGACAAGGATCGCCTGCGCGTCGTCCTGGACCGAATCGAGAACGACATCGATGCCAACCGGAACGCTCGTGGCCGGGCCGCCGCCGCGGAGGCGGCCGACCGGGCCGAATGAGGCCGGCCGGCGCGATCGACGGCAGAACTGATCGGCAGAACTGATCGACGACAGAACTAGGAGCCTGCGACTGCGAGCGGGGCGGCCCAGGCGACCCGGCGCAGCCGTGTGGGTCCGATCGGTTCCATGTCGACGACGGTGGCCTGTCCCAATCGCAGCAGTTCGCCCGGATGCGCGCGTGCAGTCCTGGTCATGGTGATGTGCGGCCGATAGCCGCCACCGGTGAAGTCCGGGTCGTCGAAGGCGGCCCCCGCTGCGGTCAGCCCGTCGAGCAGGACGTGGTGCAGCGGGATCAGTTCGCTGGAATCCTCGATCAGGCTGACCGGAATCCGTTGCGCCCGGCCGAATCCCTCGTCCCCGCCGACAGTCACCAGCAACGCGGACTGCCTGGCGAGCGCGGGTTGGATGACCGCCACGACGGCGTCCAGGTCGAGGTCGACCACGAAGGTGGGAACGAGCGTGAGGTGCAACGTCCACGTGGCCAGGGTGAAGGCGTCACCGTGCCGGAGGGGCAGCAGCGGTAGGACGACGACGAGACGCAGCACCACTGGACCATAGGGCTCCCGGGGTGACTTCCGGCCCGATGCATCCGGATCACTTCAGGGCGGCGATCATCGCCTTCGCGAGCGCCGTCGACACCGAGTAGTCGTTGTTCTTCAACGCGTCGCCCGGTCCGGTCACCTTGATTTCGACCGTGCCCGTCAGCGCCTCCACCCCGAGCGCATCGGTGAAGGCCTGGTCACCCACTCCGGTGAGCTCTTTGACATCCGCTGCGTTCGACTTCTCCTCGGCCAGGTGCGCCGCGTCCACCGCGGTCACGACCGAGATCTGGACGGGGTAGACGTCGCCCGCGATGGTGATGTCGCATGTGGAGCTGGTGGCGTCGGAGCTCTCGATCGCCACGGTGGTCGGCTTGCCCACCGCGGCGGTGGCCGCAGCCGCCGTCAGGTCGGTGCACTTGCCGCCGCGCGTCGCCGATCCCGGTGGCGCGCTCGTTCCGCCCGGCACGCCCGTTGCGCCCGTGGCGCCCGTTCCGCCCGGTGCGGATGCCACGGACCCGGCAGGCCCGGTAGCCACGGGGGTGGACGTCGTCGCGGCGGCGGTCGAGGTCGTCGCGGCGGCGGTGGCTATCGGCGTGCCGGAACTGCAGGCGCCCAGCAGGATCGCGCCGGAGGCGACGATGCCGAACACGGCCGCACTGCGGACGGGACGTCGGGGGTGCCTCATTCGGGGCTCCGTTCCTCTTCGGCCACTGGCTGCGGCTTCGACTGAACCGAGTGAACCCAGCCCCCGTAACGTCTGGGTAACGGCTACGCGGGGCTCAGGCGAGGCCGACGTAGAGCCAGCATCCCCTTTCGCGGACGAAGCGGCTGTTCTCGTGATGTTCGCCGGCGACACCGGCTCTTCGATAGGCCGCCAGGAACTCCACCGTTCCACTGCGATCGAGCAGTCCGCCACCCGTGCGGCCGAGGATCTGCAGCTGGTGCCAGCGCATCCCGCGATCGAGGGCGACTGAGAGCGGGCGCGTCGAGGGATGCCACGTCTTGAGCAGGTACGCCTCGTCCTGGAGCGCGAAGCCGCAGTAGCGGGAGCGCATGAGGCGTTCGGCCGTCGGCGCGGTGCCTTCACCGAGATGAAACGGTCGGCAGCAATCCTGGTACGGCATCCCACTCTGACAGGGACAGGTGGTGGGCACGGTGGGCACGGTGAACGCGGTGGGCGCGGTGGTCACCGGCCCATCGTCCACCCGGTCGGCCCGTCCGGCCCGTCCCGCCCGGTCGGCCCGGTAGGACATCTCAGGCGTGCGCCGGCTTCCCGGCGGTGTAGAGCCAGGTGTGGAACAGCGCCGTCAGGTTCTGGTGCGACATCTCGGTGGCCAGCCCGGTGAACTGGGCGGTCGTCCCGTGACCGTTGCGATGCTCGGAGGCCCACGTCTTCAGGATCCGGAAGAAGGTCCGATCACCCACGGCCGTCCGCAGCTTCTGGAGCACCATCGCCCCCCGTGAGTACGACGGGGTACTGAAGATGAATTCACCCGAACCCGGATCGGCGACCGGGCGGGACCAGAGGTCGGACGAACCCGGGGATGCGTACAGCTGGTCGAAACTCTGCTGGGCGGTCTGGGTGCCGTTGTGTTCGGCCCACAGCCATTCTGTGTAGGTGGCGAAGCCCTCGTTGAGCCAGATGTCCTTCCAGCGGGTCACGCTGACCGAGTCGCCGAACCACTGGTGGGCCAACTCGTGGACCAGGGTCGACTCGTCGGGTGCCCGGTCGAACAACGGTCGCGACTGGGTCTCGAGGGCGTAGCCGACGAAGGGCGCGTGCATCACGATCGCGCCGGTCGAGGAGAACGGATAGCGGCCGAAGACCTTCTCCTCCCAGGCCAGGATCTCCGGGAGCTTGGCCAGTACCGGCGCCGAGGCCTTGGCCTCGCGGGGGTCGACGGCCACGTAGACGGGCATGCCGTCGGCACGGTAGGAGCTGATCTGGAACTTGCCGATGGAGGCGGTCGCCAGATACGCAGCCATCGGCTGCCGCTGCTGCCAATGCGTCGTGGTGGTGGACGCTGTCGACCGTTGCGAGATCAACTGACCGTTACCGACCGCCTGGTACCCCTTCGGGACCGCGATGGTGACGTCGAAGGACGACTTGTCGATCGGCTGCGAGTTCGCCGGGAACCACGTCATCGCGCCCTGCGGCTCGCTGGCGACGAAGGCGCCGTTGTCGGTCCGGATCCACCCGTCGGCGGAGCCGTCCGGATCCTGCACGTAGCGCGGGACACCGCTGTAGCGGACGTCCACCGTGAAGCGGTGACCGCGCGGCAGGTAGTCGCTCGGTGTGATCACCAATTCCTGTCCGGTGCGGGTGAACTTGGCCCGCTCACCCTGCACCGCAACGGAAGTCACCGTCAGACCCGAGAGGTCGAGATCGAAGCGGGACAGATTCTGGGTCGCGGTCGCGGAGATGACGGCGTGGCCGGTGAGCTTCCCGGTGGCCGGCACGTAAGCGATGTCCAGGCCGTAGTGAGAGATGTCGAAGCCGCCGTTGCCCGAGAGCGGGAAGTACGGGTCCCCGGCTCCCGCTGCCCCCGGGGTGGCGTGGACGGACGCGCCGCCGGGATGGTGGACGGCGGGTTGGAGGGCGCCGGCGGCCGCGGGCGCGGCGAGGGTGGCGGCTCCGGCGAACGCGACGACCAGGATCAGACGATCTCTCAGCTTCCTCATAGCGCGACCATAACAAGACCCAACGACAGGGCCGGGGCGGGCGGGCAGAAGCCGGGGCCGACGGTGTACCGGCTCAGGCGGTGGGCGTCGTCGTCGGCGGCGGCGTGGATTCGGTCGACCCGGTGGTGGGAGCGGCGGTCCCGATCGCGGCCGTCTGCGGCGCGGTGACCCGGGTCGCCACCACTCCGGTGGCACCGGTGCTACCGAGGACGGCGACCTGCTGACCGACCCGGAACTGCGCGGCGGTGGCAGGTATCTTCTTCGTGCCGAACCGGGTCGAGGCCGTGATGGTGACCGTGACGGACCTGCCCTTCGCCGTCCGGACCGTCCACGTACTCCCGGATTCGCTGACGATGACCCCGCGGACGCCCCTGGTCTTCACCGGCTTCCCGGTACCGGCGGCCGATCCCGACCTCGGCGCAGCAGAGGACGAGGCGCTGACCGGTGCCCCTGCCGCGGCGGAACCGGGAGTCGTCGACGACGCACCCACCACGCTCGACGGAGCGCCGGACGCACTGCCACCACTGCGGCCGGCGGCCAGTGCGGCGCCGGCACCGAGGCCGGCCAGGACCACCACGACGCCGATCAGCAGCACCGACCGGTTCCGCCGGAGGAACGACGGTCGCTCCGGCGGGAGGTGCGGAGACGGCGTGGGGTACGACGGGGTCGGGATGGTCATGACCCCAACTTCGCACTGGTCCTTCAAGGTCGTGTCCGGTCTTCGTCAAGATCAGGTTCAGAAGTTCCGGGCCCACCGGGTAGTCGGGTCGTCGCGTCGCCAGGTCGCCAGGTCGCCAGGTCGCCAGGTCGCCAGGAGAATCCCGGTCCGATGAGCGGCCACGGGGGACCACCACGACGGGGCCGGCCTGCCGTCGGCCATGATGGACTCGATGAACGATCCCGCGCAGGACCTCGCCGACTTCATCTCTGCCTCACCGAGCCCGTACCACGCGGTGGACCGGGCGGCCCGACGGCTGCGTGCTGCCGGCTTCTCGCAGCAGAGTGATGCGGGCGCATGGCTTCCGGGCGCAGGCGGCCGGTTCCTGGTGCGCGACGGGACGGTGCTCGCGTGGTTCTGTCCACCCGATACCGGCCCCGGTACAGCCATACGGGTTTTCGCCGCCCATACCGATTCGCCGACCTTGAAGGTCAAGCCCCGCCCTGACGTCGGCCGGGCGGGATGGCGTCAGGTGGCCGTGGAGGTGTACGGCGGGGCGCTCTGGAACTCCTGGCTGGATCGGGACCTGGGGCTGGCCGGACGGTTGGCGATGTACGACGGGAGCACGGTCCTGGTCGACGTGCGCCGTCCGTTGCTGCGGGTGCCGCAACTGGCGATCCATCTGGACCGCCAGGTGAACCAGGGGCTGACCCTCGACGCCCAACAACATCTGCTGCCCGTGTGGGGCCTCGGTGACCCCACCGAGGGCGAACTGATGTCGTTCCTCGCCGGGGAGGTCGGCGTCGACGCCGGCGAGATCGCCGCCCATGATCTGGTGGTCCACGACCTCACACCCCCCGCGCGGCTCGGCCGGAACGAGGAGCTGCTGGCCGCACCCCGGCTGGACAACCTCGCCTCGGTGCTTGCCGGTCTGACCGCCCTGCTGGCCGCGGCCGCGAGCGAACCGCACGTCATCCCGGTCTTCGTCGGGTTCGACCACGAGGAGATCGGAAGCGGATCGGCGACCGGCGCCTCCGGGCCGCTGCTGGAGAATCTGCTGACCTTCCTGGCCGGCGGATTCGACGCTCGCGGCCCGGCTTTCGCCCGCTCACGATGCCTGTCGGTCGACGTCACGCACGCCGCGCATCCGAACTACCCGGAACGCTACGACCCGACCCACCAGGCGTTGCCCAACGGCGGCCCCACCCTGAAGGTCAACGCGAACCAGCGGTACGCCACCGATGCGCCGGGCGCGGCCGCCTGGCATCGGGCCTGCCGTACCGCCGACGTGCCCAGCCAGGTGTTCGTCGGGAAGAACACCATGCCGTGCGGATCGACCGTTGGCCCGCTGATCGCCACCCGGCTCGGCATCAGGACCGTCGACGTCGGTATCCCAGTGCTGTCGATGCATTCCGCCCGCGAACTCTGCGGCGTCCGGGATCCCGGCCATCTCGCCGCCGCTGCCACCGCATTTCTCACCGACCCGGCCTGACCCACGCGAAGCGCCGTCGGACGATAGGCTGCGCAAATGTCCGTGACCGCTCTGCTGGAACTCCGCCTCAAGCCGGATTCGCTCGATGCAGCCCACCGGCTGCTCGCCGAAATCCTCGTCGACACCAGGGCCTTCGCCGGCTGCGAGGCGGTCGACGTGCTGGTCGACAACGCAGACCCGGCCCACGTCATCGTGAAGGAGTCGTGGGTCTCCGCCGAGGCCGACGCGGCCTACCGTGCCTGGCGCGCCGGCGACGGAGCCACCGAGCTCGGGTCGGTCCTGACCGGGGCCCCGGTACTCACCGTCCTCACCCTGGACGCCTCGATCTGAGCTCTGCGCGCCGGTCTGGTGGCGTCGCCGGCCACGTCCTCACCTCTGGTCGACTCGAAATGCACCGGCCAGCACCCGTGCCCGGATCTCGGGGCGCCGGGTCTTGCCGGTGTCCGCCCTGAGCAGCTCGTCGATGACGTCGATGCTGCGCGGAACCTTGATCCGCTGCAGGCGATCCGCGACCCAGTCGACGAGTTCCTGCGGGGTGATCGGCACACCGCCCGTATCGACGACGGCATGGACCCGCTGACCCAGGTCGTCATCTGGCAGCCCCACCACGGCACTGGATCGAACGACGGGATGGGAGTCGAGCACCGATTCCACTTCCGCCGGGTAGACGTTCTCCCCTCCGCACAGGATGAGATCCGTCCGGCGATCGGCCAGGTAGAGCCACCCGGCCTCGTCCAGCCATCCGAGGTTGCCGAGGGAATCCCAGCCGTCTGCGGTCAGCTGCGGCTCGGCTCCCCGATAGCGGTAGGTCGAGCCGGGTCCGCGCGGTGGGAGCATGTGGATCTCACCGATCTCACCCGGCACCACGTCCTCACCCCGGTCGTCGAGGATCCGGAACCGGTGGCCCGGGGCGGGCCGTCCGACGGATCCCGGCCGTACCAACCAGTCCCGTCCGCTGATCGTGGTGACACCTGCAGACTCCGTTCCGGCGTAGACCTCGGTGATGCGGTCGGGGCCGAGCCAGTCGATCCAGGCGCGCTTCAACCAGATTGCGCAGGGTGCCCCCAGGTGCAGCAGTTCGGAGAGGGTGGAAAGGTCGAAGCCACCGCGGATCTCGGGTCCGAGCCGCTAGATCCGGTGCATCATGGTGGGCACCAACACCGTCCAGGTGACCCGGTGGCGTTCGATTGCGGCCAGTACCTCGGTCGGTCCCGGCCGGTCCAGCAGCACCAGGTGATGGCCCGTCATCAAGCCCCGGAACGCGTAGACGAACGGTGCTGCATGGTGCAGCGGACCGACCACCAGCTGGACGGCGTCCAGCGGGATGTAGCTCACCGGCTGCACCGTCGCGGGGCTGGCCGAGAGCACCAATTTCGGCTGCCCGGTGCTGCCACTGGAGGTCGGCGCCTTCCAGCATCTCGCCGCGCGGTCCGGCAGCGGCGCCCCGGAGAATGCCCGCCCGATGTCAGAACCGACTGCTACGCATGGGATGTCGCTTTCGAGTCGGCTCGGCCCGATCACCAGGGCCGGACTTGTCAGCTCCAGGATCGCCCGCTGCTCCGCGGCCGGCAACAACGGGGACAGCGGAGCGGGAGTCGCCCCGAGCTTCCAGATGGCCACGCACGCGACCACCATCTCGGCCGTGTTCGGCAGCATCACCGTGACCAGATCGTCCGGTTCGACGCCCAGTTCGGCATACCCGCGCGCCAGGCGATTGGCCGCCAGATCGAGTTCCCGCCGGGTCAGGACGACCTCGCCGGCCGAGACGGCCACCCGGTCCGGATCCTGCTCGGCGAGCCAACCGATGGCCCGGCCGATCGACATCCTGCTCACCACCTCGATGATGCCAGGGACCGCCGGGTCGTCCTTCCGCGGCCGACTACCAGCTGTCCGGCGGCGTGAGCTGGGAAAGGTTGTACATCCGCCGCTGGACCGCCGGGTCGTCCTTCCGCGGCCGACTACCAGCTGTCCGGCGGCGTGAGCTGGGAAAGGTTGTACATCCGCCGCTGGACCGCCGCGATCTCCCGGACGGCCTGGGCGATCAGGCTGCGATCCAGGGGGGACAGCCGCCGCATCGAGATCACGTCCGAAGGCTTCTCGGCTCGCTCCATCTGGGCGAGCTGATAGTGCAGTCGGGCCTTCTGCAGGACTTCGAAGACCTCGATCAGGATGCCGGCCTGGTCCTCCGGCACCATTGCAGAGCCGGCGGCCGCCGCCAGTCGTGCCGAGGTGGACAGTTCGGTGGATCCGACGGACAGGGCGGCCCACCGCGCGATGTCCACCACCGGCCGCAGCGCGTGGGTCTTGATGTCGAAGGTTCCGCCGCGTCTGGCCAGCACGTCGCGCATCGACCGCAACCTGGCCCGGTTCGTCAGCAGTTCCGCGAGCAGCAGGCGCAGGGTGCCGGGATGACGGTGCATGTCGCCGAAGACCTCGTGCACGACGGGCAGTCCCGGATCGCCCTGGATGGGCCGGGCGTCCAGCAGCAGCGAGGTCATCATCATCGCGTTGTCCTCCAGTGGGGCCTTCATCCACTGCTGCGCCGCGGTCCGCCACTGGGATCCGGTCCGGGCGAAGAGCGGCCGGCCCGGGATGGCGCCGTGCAGATCGATGGCCAGCCCGCAGCGGTCGAGCACGGCGGCGATGTCCCCGAACGCCGCCCGGTAGGCCGCTGCCCGCTCCATCGAGTCGACGGTCTCGGCGAAGACGACCGCCGCGTCGATGTCGGAACTGGGCACCGGCTCGCGACGTCCGTTGCTGCCCAACGACAACCAGGTCAATTCCGCGGGATCGAGGTCGGGCCGCCGGGACAGCACGAGGGTGAGCGCCCGTCGGACCACCGCGTCGATGACCGTCGAGTGGACGGTCGTCATCTCGCCGGCCGACCGACCGCGCCGCTCCAGATCGCCCAGCAGCAGTGGCATGCGACGAGCCAGCACGACCAGGTCCTCGATACCGGCGGTCCGGCCGATCTGTTCCCGCAGCGACACCCCGGCCGTGGAGGGCGAGACCACGAAATCCTCGCGGGCGACGATCCCGAGCAGGAGCCCACCGCGGTCCACCACCAACAGGCAGTCGAGGTCGCGTTCGGTCAGATCCAGCAATGCCTGGGCCGCAAGCGTTCCGGTGACTACGGTCGGCGCGGGGCGTTCGGCCGCCACGGAGATCACGCTCTCCGGCGGCAGCCCCTTGGCCAGTACGGCCGACCGCAGGAGAGCGTCGGTGACCACTCCGTACCCGCGGTCCCCGTAGGACACGACGGCGTAGCGGCTGCCGTGGTCGGTCATCGACGCGGCCACGGCGGCCACCGTCATGTCCGGTTCGACGACCAGGGGCGCGGAGACGATCAACTGGTCGACCACACCGTAGGCGGACGGCGACGACCCGCGGGCCACGGTGGTGGGCAGATTCTGGGCCAGGAACCGCAGGCCGGCGGCCGAGGAGAACGCGGGGGAGACCGCTTCGGACGGGATGCGGGCAATGCGGACCGGCCCGAGGGCGACCGCCAGGGGCCCGATCGGCTCGTTCCGTAGCAGCGCGGAAAATCCGAAGACCCCTCCACTGCCGAGGATCTCGTCAGCGTCCTCACCCGGGACGGGCGCCGAGTTCCACAGTTCGACCTGCCCGGAGAGCACGACGAACATCTCCTGGCTGGGCAGTAGGAATGCGTCCAGGATCCGATCACCCGCAGCGAAATCCGAGACCACGGCGGCGGCGGCCAGACCCTGCAACTCCTGCTCGTCCAGCGCGTCGAAAGGCGGATGTCCACCCAGGAACCGTGCCAGTTCGTCCATACCGGTCATCGTGCCAGTGCCCCGACAGGGGCCGGGTCCCGATCGCACCTCGGCAGGGCCGTCAGCCGGCTCAATATCTGCCGAGATGTGCCGCAGACCTGAAGGTGTGAATCCGTCGGTCCGGATCGTCATCGGCGGGTCGTCGTGAGATGCTCCAAGCCAGGCCGGGCGCGCCCCGGACCGGTCCACCGCCGATACCCCGGAGGTCACCCGCTGATGATGTCGTTCCGCCGACGAACCCGTCGACCGGCCCGTCCACGGCTGCTGGCCGTTGCCCTGGCCATCGCCCTCTCCTTCGTCTCGCTGACGATGGCGGCCGGCAGCGCCTTCGCCGACGGCTACCCGACGGCCGTCGACGTGGGCAGCATGGCCGCCGTCGGTCCGTTGTTCTTCGATGGGCTGGACAACGACCACGGCTGCACGGCCAGCGTGATCGCCAGTCCCAGCCACGACCTGGTCATCACCGCGGCGCACTGCATCCAGGGGACGGGGTCGGGCGTGCTCTTCGCCCCCGGCTATCTCAACGGGGCGACGCCCTATGGCGTCTGGTCGGTCGACCGCGTTTACGTGGACCCCTTGTGGAAGTCCAGCGGCAACACCCAGCACGACTACGCCATCCTGAAGATGGCGCCCGAGGTGTTCCAGGGCAGCCGGATGCTGGTGCAGAACGTGACCGGCGCCGACGATCTGGGATTCGCCCCGCGGCGGGGAACGCTCGTCACGGTGCCGGCCTACTCGACCGGCTCCGATGACGCGCCGATCAGCTGCACCAACACCGTCTACCTGCAGTCCGGCTTCCCCGCATTCAACTGCCACGGCTACGTCGGGGGGACCAGCGGGTCACCGTTCCTGTCGCAGTTCGGACGGGTCCAGGTGGTGGTCGGTCTGATCGGGGGTCTGCGCCAGGGAGGTTGTCAGGAATACACCTCCTACAGTTCGTACTTCGGCCCCGACGTCCTCAAACTGCTGAACCGGGCGAGCCTGGGTCTACCCGCCGACGTCGTGCCGGCGGCCGGGAGTGATGGCTGCTAGCAGCGTGTCGCGACCACCGGGCAGCCCGAGACGTGTTCCGCCTCGCGGGATTCACTCCATTCGGCGCCGCACACACGGCACAGGCGGTGTCCGGGACCGCGTGCGAACAGGGCGATGACCGGGTCGCCCCCGGCCAGCGCGTTGGCGGCGAACGAGTAGATGCTGAGCTCGTCGTCGGTCTGCTCGTCCCGGGGTTTGTCGACGATCTGCTGGATTCGGGTGAGCGCGTACCTGGTCCACGCCGACCGCAGTTGCTCGTCCTGCTCCATCTGCCCCGCCTGCCCTGTCGTCCGGCAGTGACGGTTCCGCCCGCTGCGGCCCCATCCCACTCCCGGACGGGCCCGGGCGCCGTCCCGATATGAGACTCGATCCATCAGGTGGTCACGATCGACCGGATCAGGCCACTCGGTCAGGCCACTCGGTCAGGTCACCGAGGTCTTCACCGCGACGCCCCGGTCTTCACCGCGACGCCCCGGTCACCCTTCAGGTGGCCGACCCACCACAGGGCCGCCCCGAGCACGAACAGGACACCGCCGAACAGACACACGCTGCTCCACCCGAACCGCTGGAACAGCACTCCGGACACCGCCGACCCGATCGCGCCACCGACGAAAACCGTTGTCATGTAAACGGTATTGATGCGGGCCCTGGAATCCTCCGACAGCGCGTAGATGTCCCGTTGCCCGAGTACCTGATGGCCCTGCACTGCCAGGTCGAGCATCACGGCCGCGATCGCCAACGTGACCACGCTGGCCGATCCGACCCCGGCCAGCACCATCGCCAGGATGCCGATGACGATGGCTCCGAGCCGGGCCGGATGGCCCAGACCCCGATCGCCCAGCCGTCCGGCCAGGGGGGCGGCGACCGCGCCGGCCGCCCCCACCAGAGCGAAGATGCCGACACCCGCCTGGCTGAAGCCGAATCTTCCGATCAGCTGGTAGGCGATCGACGTCCAGAAACTCGAGAAGGCGGCAAACTGGAGACCCTGCACGATGGCTCGACGACGGAGCATCGGTTGACCGGCGACCAGTCGGCCGACCGAGGCGAGAAGCGAGAAGTAGGAGCCGGAATGCTCGGGGCGCCGGGTCGGCAGCACCCACATCAGCACCGCCGAGAGGGCGAGCATCAGCACGGCGGAGATGACGTAGATGGTGCGCCAACCGAACGCGGCGGCCACCAGGCTGGACAACGTCCGGGCGAGCAGGATGCCCAGCAGCAGCCCGCTCATCACCTGCCCGACGAACCGCCCGCGCTGTTCCGGCGGGGCCAGGTGGGCCGCGAACGGGATCAGGATCTGAGCGACCACCGAGGTGATCCCGACCAGGACCGACATGGCCAGGAACCAACCGAAGTCGGGGACGAAGGCCGCAACGCCCAGGGCCACCGCGGTGGCGACGAGGGTCCGGCAGGCGAGCGTCCGGTTCTCCAGCAGATCACCGAGCGGCAGCACGAGGGCCAGGCCGACCGCATAGCCGAGTTGGGTGGCCGTGACCACGACGCTGGCCGCGCCCCGGGTGACGTGGAACGACTGGGCGATCACCTCCAGCAGGGGCTGCGAGTAGTACAGGTTGGCCACCGTGAGGCCGCAGGCCACGGCAAGCGCCCAGGTGATGACCCGGAGGCTGAACCGGGTCTCGGTCGACCCCGTTCCGGTGGGGGGCGAGCTGGTGGCGGGCTCCGTTCCGCCCTTGCTGCTGGACGCCATGTCGACCGTCCTTTCGTCTGGGTAAGCACCTGCCATGGTTCCCGGTCGACCGGGTGCACCACGCCGAGTCCGCCGTGATCCCGCGCACAGCCGGCGATGCCAGGTCCCGAGGTAGCGGATCCTCCGCAGCATGACCACAGCCGCGCAACCGCAGGCCGATCCACTGCCGCCCTGAACTGTTCGGGTCGCCAGCCTGCGTGCTGGTGGGACTGTTCACAGTGTTGCTCACCCCGGGGCTCGGGGGGCGCCGCTGGTAGGCAGATAGACCGGCGCCGCCCGTGAGACGTCGGTGCCCGGGCCGTCAGGCAGAGGCCGCAGGTCAGGTCGGAAACATGAATGTGGTGCCATCACTTTGTGGCCACCGCACCCAGGTCTTGCCGTCGGGCGTGACTGCCATGGCGTCATAGGTGCGGCTGGCTGGCCGCAACCAGGCACAGCGTCACAGGAGTGGCTGCCCCGAAGCTGCCGAGCCGCGCCTTCCATCCCCCAGGGGGTCGGGGGCCATTTTCGGTGACTCCGGCCACGGTCGTGTCGAGCGCAAAAAATGGTTGTTCGAAGTGAGCTCGGCAGACGTCCATCGCCGACTTGCCAGACAGTGGGTTCACCGTCGACAGGGCCGGCCCGGCGGGGCTGCTGGGTCTGGAAGCCGTCGCAAGGGGCGTGGCTGCGCTGCGCACGTGTGGAGCTGGCCCTGCGGTGAGCAAGGCCGCCGCGGTGCCGACGACGAGCAGCACCGCAGCCGCCGCCAGGACTGGCCAGAAGAGGCGAGCACGAACAGCTTTCGGCGCACCGTGTGTCCGCTGCGCTGACTGAGCAACAGCGGCCGCGGATGATGCTCGATGTGCCAGCCGTCCCAGGGTGCGGCGTAGATCGTCCTCATCCATCGTGTTTCAGTCCTTCACCAACGTTGTGTTGGCAACGATGCGTGGCTGGACCCAGAGATGTGGGACCGGACTGTTGCGGCGTTGCATTCCGAGAGGGCGACGATGCGGTCATCTGGGAGATCCAAGCAGGTCGGCTTACCAGCTGACGACGCAACACCGGAAAATCCTTGACCGCCGCACATCCAGTCTCGCAGGACATCGGAACGACAGCCAGGGCCGGCGAGGTGTGCGTCCGAAGAATTACGGCAGGCTGTGCCGTCCCGATGGGGGAACGCTCTACGGTGACGGAGGCGTTGGACAAACCGGACAGGCGCGACATCTCCAGGTCACCGGTAGCTGATCGGTCAAGTCCGGCCGCCCCCCCGATTCGGTGTCGACGAATGTTGCCCTGCCTACGACGGCCGCTCAGATTCGCCTCGGGCATCCTGGAAGACATGAGCAACCCCATGGACGCATTCCCCGGGTTCTTCGATCGAGCCGACCCCTCACCTGACGGCGAGTTCTACTCCGTCCCGCGGCTGGTCACCCATATCGACGACCAAGCCATCGCCGCTGTGGCGGCTCTGTACGCAGAACTGGGGGTGGACGGCGATGCAGCCCAACCCCACCGGGTCCTGGATCTCATGTCGTCCTGGACCTCACATCTGGTGAGCGCCCCGGCCGAGCTGATCGTGCTGGGCCTGAACCAGATCGAGTTGGACGCCAACAAGATGGCCACCGAACGAATCGTGCAGGACCTCAACGTGGATCCGCGACTTCCGCTGGCCGACAAGTCGATGGATGCAGTGCTGTGCTGTGTGTCGGTGGACTACCTGATCCATCCGGTGGAAGTACTGGCCGAAACCGCCCGGGTCATGCGACCCGGCGCGCCCATCGCCATCACGTTTTCCAACCGGTGCTTCCCGTCCAAGGCGATCCGAGGCTGGCTGGCCACCGATGATGCCACCCACGGCGCCATCATCGGTGAGTACCTGCGGCTCGCCGGCGGATTCACCCCCGCCGAGATCACTGTTCGCACACCCAGCGGCAACTACCCCGGCGATCCCCTCTACGCGGTTGTCTGCCGCCGCCGCTGACCTGCTCGGCTGACAACGAAGGTCGAGCCAACAGGCGAGCGAGGGTCGTGGACGCCGATGTCGTCGTCGATCTGCCTCTGCGGCGGGAACGATCTGCCCACCTTCAACGGGGCAGCGTGGACAGAGATCTGGCCGCCGATCCCGGGCCCCGGCGTGATTTCCGTATCCTGCCCGACGACCAGTTCGTGTGCCGCCCCGGACAACGACGGCGGGATGGTCATCGGCCGGAGGTGACCGGACCGGAAGGTCCGACAATGCAGCGAGAAACTCAACTTCGTATCCATGTCGGCGTTCCAGCACTGAGGAGGTCAGCAACCGAAGGTCTTGCGAATGCACAGAGCCGGCCCGTTCGCCGGGCATTGCCAGGAACATCGCGAACAGTGCAGAAGCGCGGATGCAGAAGCGAGCGGGCGGATCGACCTCCGGCCGACCCGCTCGCTCGCAAATTGCTGTGCTCGATGGGTTGGGCCTTCGGGACTAGCCCATCACCGCCGCGCAGGCGGGGAGGGCCTTGATGGCTGTCCCGACTCCGGCCGGAAGTTTGACCGCATTCAGCGCGGTGGTCTGCGGCCCGGCGTTCTGGTCGGCAGCAAGCGAGATCAGCTTGCTCGGATCGCCCGAGCTCGTCGCCTTGCCTGCGGCGACCAGGATGTCGCCCTTCTCCTTCAGTGAACCGATCTGCTTGGTGGCGTAGTCGGCCCCACCGGTGAATCCGGGCGGTGGCAGCGGCGACAGGGTGTTGGCGATCTCGATGAAGTCCTTGCCGGTCTCGGTCAGGAACGGCGATGCCGCCTTTGCTTTGTCGGCATCGGACATGGAGCCCTGCGTCGCCGCCTTGAGCTTGGACGCCAGCTGCGCAGGCTTGGCCTGGCCGGTGCAGAGCGCCGAGAACCAGGCGGCGCTGTCTGCGTCCAACTTGCCGTCCGCAGAACCGCTGGCAGCCGGTGAACTCTGGGGTGCCATCGAACCGGCCACGGCCGAGGTCATCACGCCAGAACTCGCGGCTCCGGAAGTGAGGGCCCCCGTCCCGGCCGGGGCCGACTCGGCCGGAGCGGAGGACATGGCGGCCGACGATGCGGGAGCAGAAGATACGGGAGCCGACATCGCAGGAGCCGAGGGTGCGGGAGCGGAGGATGCGGCACTGGACGTCGCCGCGGAACTGCCGGCTGCGCTTGACGATGCGGTCGGTGTACTCGATCCGCAGGCAGCACTGACCAGGAGCACCAGAGCTGCACATCCAGCCATGATCGAACGTCTTCTGAGCACGGTGATTTCCACACTTTCTACGATGGACAGGGGGACGTCAGGGATGGGCTGGCCTTCTCCTGACTCACACGGAGCAACATGTTCTTACAGATCGTAATCGGAAGACCTGTTTCAGGTCACTATTTCCCCGGCCCGACGCGGCAAAAAGCCCAACATCTACCCACTCGATCCCGCCGGCCCCCGATCGTGCTCTGCACCGGCCACCAACAGTGACCGGATGAGACCGCTCACACCCTTCCGGGGAGCGCGGAGACATACTTCCGCTGATCAGTAGGCGATGCTGCCTGCGAGTACCTCGGTGGTGGGAGGACTGTCGCCGGTCAGACCGCCGGGCTCCAGCCGAGTGCCGGGCCGAGAACGGTGGCGATATCGGTCAGGATCTGTACGTAGTCCTCGTGCTCGAAGCTGAACGGCAATGCGAAGGCGACCTCGTCGATCTCCCGTAAAGCGGCATGCGCGTAGAGCTGTTCGGCAATTTCTCCGGATGTACCGACCAGATCGGCGGCGAACATCAACCTGGCCGGGCCCTGGGGCGTGGCCGTCCGGGGGGTGCGGGCCTCCGCGTAGGCCAGATACTTGGCACGCTGTTCAGGCGAAGCGGTGTCGGTCGGGATGACCACCAGACCCTGCGAGACCCGCGCGCGGCGGCCGTCGGGATGATGGGCCCGGAGGGCCTGGATGTGCGAGAGCTGGATGTCGGCGAAGTCCTCGGATTCCTCCGCTTTGACGACGCTGCTGGCGAGCAGATTCATGCCGTGCTCGCCGGCCCACTGCGCCGACCTCAAACTTGCTGCGCCGTACCACATCCGGTCGGCGAGACCCGCTGCGTGGGGCTGGACCCGGTCCGAGAAGACCTCTATCCCTTCGACGCCGCTGAAGTCCGATGCGGTCCCACCGCCGATGAGGCGCAGCAATCGCTCCACCCGCTCGTAGCTGAAGTCCTCGAACTCTGCGGTATCGGGGTAGAGGGCGTCCTTGATCCGGTCGAAATGCATCGGCGGGCCCACGCTCACCCCGGGGTTGATCCGGCCACCGGACAGGATGTCCACGGTGGCGAGGTCTTCGGCGAGACGGAGCGGGTTCTCCCATCCGAGGGGGATCACGGCCGTGCCCAGTTCGATCCGGGTCGTCCGCTGGGAGGCCGCCGCGAGGATGGCCACCGGTGAGGAGATCCCGTACTGGAGGTGCCGGTCGCGCAGCCACGCGCTGTCGAACCCCAGCCGTTCCCCGAGCTGGATGACCTCCAGCGTCGATTCGTGACCGGGGCGGGGATCAGCGCCGTCGAAGACGCCGATGGTGAGGAAACCCAGCTTGCGCAGTGGGTCCGACGGCAGGGGCATGCGGTCCTCCTTGATGACCTTCATTCTGCCGCACGCGTCCGGCGAAGCAGATCATCTGGTCCGTGTGGGGAAACGGACAGTCTTTCGCCAACATGATTCAGGTGGTGATCACCGCGCAGAGCTGGCTTTCGAGTGTAAGGCTGGCCCGAGCGGCGCTTTCGGGCGAACGGCGACTCACACTGACGCAATGTCCATGCCCAACAGAGCCCAGTCCGCGATCGTGTCCTACAACCGTCACCGGGGAACGCGCTTCGTCTCGATGGATGAACTGGCCCGGGACCTGGGTCTGGGCGCCAGACCGCGGTCCGACGCCCTGGAGTGGATGACCGGAGTGCTGCAGGCGGCCGAGGAGGCCGACAGCCAGTTCGGCTGATCGGTCCCTGCCCTCCGCCTCGAGCCTGACCGCAACGGATTGCCATGTGCACGGTCAGCCTTGCCGTGCTCGCAGACCGTCGACGGAACCGGGCGGGTACTAGCCTCGCGCTTTCACGCGGATACTGACCGGGGTGTTTCGAAGTAAGCGAAAGGTGCCCCTACCTGCGATAATGAGGGTCTTCGAGGTCCACATCGTCAGCAAACTGGAGCACCTTTCTGATGCAGCAGCCTACCGGCTTCTACCCGCCGTTGACAGTGGACACGACCGCGAAGCGGGTGGTGTCCCACGCCGGTGCGGTGCTGCTGGTCGCCACGGCCGGCAGGGTCGGTTTGGACCGGGAGTTGTCGGCGGCGTTGGCGCCGTGGCGCAAGCAGTGGGCAGTGCTGGACCCGGGGAAGATCCTGCTGGACCTGGCGATCAGCGTCGCCATCGGCGGGGACTGCCTGGCCGACATCGCGGCGCTGCGCAGCGAACCCGCGGTGTTCGGGCGGGTCGCGTCCGACCCCACGGTGTCCCGGCTGATCAACACGTTGGCCGCCACCCCGCAGGCGGCGTTGGCGGCGATCAACCGCGCCAGAAGCGTTGTCCGCGATCGGGTGTGGAGACTGGCCGGGAAGGATGCCCCCGACTTCGAGGCGTCGCGGGACCGGCCGTTGATCATCGACCTGGACGCCACGTTGATCACCGCCCACTCGGACAAAGAGTGGGCGGCGCCGACCTACAAGAAAGGCTTCGGGTTCCATCCGTTGGGGTCGTGGGTCGATCACGGCCCGGACGGCACCGGCGAGCCGCTGTCGATGATGCTCCGCACCGGTCGGGCCGGCGCCAACACCGCCGCCGATCACATCGCGGTCACCAAAGACGCGTTGCGGCAGTTACCGTTCGCCCGCCGCGGCGGTCGGATCGGCCGGATCGGCCAGAAGGTGTTGATCCGCGCCGACGGTGGCGGCGGCACCCACGAATTCCTGGGATGGCTGGCCGGACAGGGACTGTCGTACTCGGTGGGGTTCGGGTTGTCGCAGGACATCGTGGACAAGATCAACCAGATCCCCGACCAGGGCTGGACCCCGGCCTACGACGGCGACGGGAAGGTCCGCGACGGGGCGTGGGTCACCGAACCGACCGGGATGCTGACGTTGAAGACGTGGCCGCCGGGAATGCGGGTCATCGTGCGGGCCGAACGTCCGCATCCCGGGGCGCAGTTGCGGTTCACCGACGTCGACGGGAACCGGTTGACCGCGTTTGTCACCAACACCACCGGTGGGCAACTCGCAGATCTGGAGTTGCGGCACCGGCACCGGGCCCGCTGCGAGGACCGGATCCGCGGCGCCAAGGACACCGGATTGCGGAACCTGCCGCTCACCGGGTTCGCGCAGAACCAGATCTGGGTCGCCGTCGTCCAGTTGGCCACCGAGCTGACCGCCTGGTTGCAGATGCTGGCCTTGACGGGTACCGGAGCGCGCCGTTGGGAACCGAAACGACTGAGGCTTCAACTGTTCTCCGTCGCCGGGATCATCGCCCGCCGATCCCGACGCACCTACCTTCGGCTGTCCGGGCACGCCCCGCACCGGCACCTGTTCACCACCGGCCTGACCCGACTGCACACCCTCCCGCAGGCCACTTGACCCCAAGCAACCCCACCCGACCAGCAACAAGAAGAACCACCGGAACGTGGAATCCGGCACCACCCAGGTGACCTTGGGTCGCTCCGACGAACCCGCAGACCCCGCGGCGGGCGTCACAACACCAGATCTATCGCGCAGAGGGAAGGCCGACCATCTCAAGAAAGATCGAGGCTAGTGCCTAGGTCCAGTAGAAAATGTGACCGCACCTGATGGAAGGTCGTCGAATCAAGGGTTGATGTTCACCGGCAGATCACTGGCGGTTCACCCTCAATTCAGCGGAGCCCCCACACGGCTGTCTACCTGCTCTCGTCGCATGACGGATACGGACTCGGTCACGTGCGCCGAAACGTTCTGGTGGCAAAGGCGATACTCCAGCGTGATCCACGGGCGCTGGTGACGTTGGTGACCGGAGTTCCGCGGAAACCCCCGTGGCTCCGCGACGCCCAGCTGGAAATAGTCGCGGTACCGCCGATGGTCAAAGGAAGCGACGGGTCGTATCGGCATTCCACCATGTCCATTCCGATGGCCCTGGCGGAGCGTGCCCGGCTTTTCACCGAAACGGTGCGAAGAATCCAACCGGACATCGTCGTGGTGGACCGTCATCCGTTCGGTACGGCCGGTGAACTGCGACCGGGGCTGAACGCGGCTCGACGCAGTGGCGCGACGATCATCCTCGGGCTGCGCGACATCATCGACGAGCAGGACGTCGTCCGGCAGGAATTGGCTTCACCGGCCTGGCAGGGCGTCGCCGATGTCTACGACGGGATTCTGGTCTACGGCAACCCGGCCCTGTGCGACCAGGAAGCGGAATACCAACTTCCCATTCGTCCGGAGTACTGCGGTTGGGTGGTCGACACCCCCGTCATGACCCCGGCGGACAAGGATCTGCTCGTCGTCAGCGCCGGTGGCGGGGGAGACGGGGCGGCGGTCTTCCTGCTGGGGCTCGGCGCGGTCCGACTGCGCCCCAGGATGCGGGCCATCCTGGCCGCCGGCCCGTTCGCGGCGGACTGGGGCGGCGGTGTGATCGACTCCGATCCGGCGCTGGCGGCCAGGGTGCGGCTGGAACGGGCCGGCGGCGCGACCGGGGATCTGCTCGTCGGTGCCGGTGCGACGGTGCAGATGGCGGGCTACAACTCGACCGCCGAAACGCTGGTCGCCGGTCTTCGCCCGGTGCTGATCCCTCGCCGCACCCCCCGACGGGAGCAGGCCATCCGCGCCGCGCGCCTGGCTTGCCTGGGACTTGCCGACATGGTGGACGAATCGGCCTCACCCGCGGAGGTCGCATGGCTGCTCGATCAACCTCGCGGACTACCGGTGGGCGCGTGCGCCCGGGCCGGCATCAGCTTCGACGGTGCCGGGGTCGCGGCAGCCAGACTGACCGGCACGACCTTGGCCGGGGCAGCGTGAGGTCCATCGGAGCCGGTCTCCATGACTACGCCGGCCAGCAGCGTTGGCCCTTGACCCTCGGTGCGACGCTGGCGGTGGTCGAGGTGCTGGTGGGCCTCGCGGCACCGTGGCCGCTCGCTCTGGTGGTCGGTCACGTGCTGACTCCTGGTGAGCCCCTGGCAATCTCCAATTCTTCGGCCGTTCTGCTGGCCGCTCTTGCGATGTTGGCCATCGCCGGAGGAGCGGGTCTGGTCGACTACTGGTCGACACGATTGTTGTCCTCCGCCGGTTTGCGGATGGCGGCCGAGATCCGGGTGGACGTCTTCAACCATCTGCAGCGAATGTCGTTGCAGTACCACAGTCGTCAACGCGTGGGCGATCTGACGACGCGGATCACCGGCGACGTCGACCGCATGCAGGACCTGTTGGTGCAGACGCTGTCGGTCCTGATTCCCAATGTGCTGCAGGTGGCCGGGATGGTCGCCGTCATGGTGGCACTCGATGCCGGGTTCGCACTGATCGCGCTGAGCGCCACACCGTTGATGGCGGTGGTGGTCTTTCGCTCGACCCGGGCGCTGACAGCGGCGGCGCGGAGCGCGCGCACAGCAGATGGTCAGGTGGCCGCAGCGGCCTCCGAGGGACTCAGCGCCGTGCACCTGGTCCAGGCGTTCTCCTTGGAGATCCCGATGCGACGACACGTCACCGGGCTGATCGGGGAAAGCACCGCGAGCAACCTGGACGCGGTCCGTCTCCAGGCCCGGTTCAGTCCGGTCGTGGACCTGGCCAGTGCCGTCTCCAGTGCATTGGTGCTGTGGGTCGGGGCGACCAGGGTGCTCGACGGGCAGCTGAAGTTGTCGGTCCTGCTGGTCTTCCTCGGATACATCGCGACGTTGTACAAGCCCCTGAAAGCGCTGGCCAAGCTCTCGACGGCCTTGTCGAAAGGACTTGCCGCGGCGGACCGGGTGCTGGATGTTCTGGAGAGCGAACCGGAGGTCCGTGACCGGCCGGACGCCGTCACGGTCGGCCGGTTGACCGGCCGGATCGACTTCGAGCACGTCGGGTACACCTACGGCCGCGAACCGGTCCTGCGGGACTTCGACCTCACCATTCGCGCTGGTGAGACGCTGGCCCTGATCGGCCCGACGGGAGCGGGCAAGAGCACGGTCGCGGCCCTGGTCTCACGATTGATGGACCCGCAGAGCGGCGTCGTGCGGATCGACGGTCTCGACGTGGCGGACCTGACCCTTGCCTCGCTCCGGTCGCAGGTGTCCCTGGTCCTGCAGGACTGCGTCCTGCTGCACGGATCGCTGCGCGCGAACATCGCGTGTGGTCGCCCGGGCGCCTCGGAGTCCGATATCCGCCGGGCCGCCCGGCTGGCCCTGGTCGACCAGTTCGCGGACCGACTGCCCGATGGTCTGGAGACCCTGGTGGGCGAGCGGGGCACAGCGTTGTCAGGCGGCCAACGGCAACGCGTGGCCATTGCACGGGCGATCCTGCGCGATACCCCGATCCTGGTCCTGGACGAACCGACCAGTGCCCTGGACGCGCTCTCCGAGCAGCTGATCGTCCATGCCCTGGACCAACTTCCGGCCGGACGGACCACTCTGATCATCGCCCATCGCCTGTCCACGGTTCGGCGTGCGGATCGCCTGGCCGTGATCGCGAACGGCCGGATCGCGGAGATCGGTCCGCCGGAGAAGTTGTTGCAGGCCAACGGTCTCTACGCCGATCTGATCGGCGCGGCGAGCGTCACCCGGTCGCGCACCGTGGATCCTGACGTGAGAGTTGGCCTGAAGTGAGCCCGAAGTCATCACCGGCAGTCGACACGCGTCCGGTGATGTACGTGCTCAAGCGGTTCCCGCGGCTGTCCGAAACCTTCGTCCTGCACGAGATCCTCGGCTCGGAAGCCGCCGGTGTCCGGGTGCTCGTCGACTCGTTGATGCCAGCCGAGACAGGCCCGTCGCATGCCGAACTAGCGGACCTGCAGGCTGTTGTCCGCGAGGTCGCGGCCCACCCCCGGTGGGCCCGGAAAGCGGTCTGGCAGGCCCATCTGGCCGTGGCTGCCCGGCACCCCCTCCGGTGGGTCGGCATCGCAGCCGCTGCCAGGCGTCAGGGCAACTGGCGTCAATTCCTGCAGGCCGGCCTGGTCGCCGACCGGATTCGCCGCGACGACGCCCGGCACGTCCACGCGCACTTCGCGACGGCGGCCACCGTGGTGGCGGCGATGGCGGCCAGGCTGGCGGGCATCACCTGCTCGGTGACGGCCCACGCCAAGGACATCCACCACCGGGACAATGCGTCCCGGCTCGGCGAGCGACTCGACGGAGTCGATGTCCTGGTCACCGTCTCTGCTGCGAACGTCGCGCACCTGCGCGAGGTTCTTCCGCCAAGAATGCGCGCCCGGGTGCAACTGATCCACAATGGCGTCCCGGTCGGCCTTCTCGCCCGGCCGGACCGGTCGACCAGTGTGCTGTGCGTCGCGAGGCTGGTGCCCAAGAAGGGCCTCGACGTCCTGCTCAGATCGACCGCGCTGCTGGTCCAGCGGTACCCGTCCCTGAAGGTCGTGGTGATCGGCACCGGCCCACTGCTGGCGGACCTGGTGGCGCTGCGCGCGGAGCTCGGTCTGCAGCACACCGTCGAATTCTTCGGCGCCGCAACCTCTTCGGAGGTGAGCGGGGCGATGAACAGCGCGAGGGTGGTGGCCCTGGCGTGCCGGATCGACGAGTTCGGCGACCGGGACGGCATGCCGACGGTACTGGTGGAGGCGCTGGCGCGGGGCGTGCCCGTCGTTTCCACCGATGTACCCGGAGTGGCTGAGCTGGTGCGAGATCGGATCACCGGGTTGGTCGTCCCACCAGATGATGTCGCTGCGTTCGCCGGGGGACTGGACGAGTTGTTGTCCGACCCGGCGTTGGCCCGCCGGATGGGGCTCGCCGGTCGCGACCTGGTGGCCTCCGATTTCGCCCCGGCCGAGTCGGTCCGAAGGCTGATCGACGTTTTCGCCACGTCGGCCGGCGGGAACCGGTGAGAATCCTGGTGGTGTGCTCGGACACCGGGGTCCGCATCGGGGGCGGGAAGGGCGCATCCATCCACCTGCAAGCGATCTCGCATGCGTTCACCGCCCTCGGCCATCAGGTCGAGGTGGTCGGGGTGGCCTCCGCGACGTCTGCGACCGACAGCGTGTGGGCGATGCCGGTACACGTGGTGCCGCATCCTGGCCGGTCTGCGGGACTCGAACGAGCGCGGCGGAAGCTGGCGACGAGCGCGGCGGTGAGCAGGAAGGCCGGCGAGGTGGCGGCTGCGCTGCGACCTCAGATGATCTACGAGCGGCTGTCGCTGTTCGGGACCGCGGGCCTCGAGGTGGCGGCGGCCACCGGCGCCACCCATGTGGTGGAGGTCAACGCGCTGCTCAGCACGGAGGAGACCACCTGGCGCGGGCTGCATCTGGGGACCATCGCCCGCGACCTCGAAGCCCGCGTGCTGGCCACCGCCGATCTGCGAGTTGCGGTGAGCGACCAGGTAGCGGCCGACATCACCCCGCTGTCCGCGGGCGGTCCGTGCCTGACCGTTCCCAACGGCGTCGACACCGAGCTGTTCGCGGCCCGCTACGACCGCGCACGGTCGCGGGCAAGCTTCGGGTTGCCGGCCGACGCCGACCTGATCGGCTTCACCGGGTCGCTCCGACCGTGGCACGGACTGGACGTCGCCCTCGAAGCCCTTGCCGGCCTGCCGGAGCGGGTGCACCTGGTCGTCGCCGGAACAGGGGAGCTGCGAACCGATCTCGCGGGGCGGGCCGAGGCACTCGGGGTCGCTGATCGTGTGCACTGGCTCGGTCATCTGGCCCACGACAGAGTTCCGCAGATGCTGGCCGCCTGCGATCTGGCGTTGGCGCCCTACCCGCGCCTGACGAGTTTCGGTTTCTCGCCGCTCAAGCTGTACGAGTACCTGGCCGCCGGGGTGCCCGTCGTGGCCAGTGACATCGGACAGATCCGGGAGGTCCTGCAGGAGGGACGGTGCGGCACACTCGTCACCCCCGGCGACCCGGCTGCTCTGGCCCGCGCCCTGACCTCCGAACTCTCGGATCCGGGTCCCGGCCGTGACCGCGCTGCACGCGCGCGGGCGCACACGTTGTCCCGGCATGGGTGGACCGGGCGGGCGGCGCAGATCGTCTCGGCCGCCTCCGGACCGGCCGGAGTGCGGACGAGCACAGATCACCTGCCCTCCTCCATGGCCTGGCCCTCCGACCACCCGATGCTGACGGACGAGGCCCTCCGGCCGTTCTCAGCGACGGCCAGCGCCCTGTGCGCGGGGGCCCGGTTCGTCCGCCTGCTCCGGCATCTACCCGGAAGGCGGGTCACCACGCTCGTCGTCATGGGCGACAAGCTGGTGGTGGTCGAGGTTTTCGCGTCACCGCGGGCGCGCGGAAACGCCCGGCGGCTCGGCCTGATCGCGTCCGGCCCGGCCGGGCGCATCGTGCCCACCAGCGTGGCGTGCGACCCCGACGGACATATCCACCTGCTCACTTATCACGAGGGTGTGGAACTGGACCACCTGAGCGGGACGCCGTTCGTGGCCGGCTGCCACCAGGCCGGAACGGAGCTTCGCCGCCTGCACGACTGCGGTGTGCAACTCGACCGCCGGTGGGGATGGGAGCAGGAGGTGGCGCAGCTGGAACGTCACGCGTTGCCGAGCACCATCGGCGCGGTCCGCGAAGCGATCCGGCACCGCCCGGACGCGGACGCCGATTGGGTGTGTGCCCATCGGGACTGCCATCCCGCACAGCTCATCGTGGGACCGGCAGGAGACGCGCGGTGGGTGGACCTGGATGACTGTGCCATGGCCCCGCGCTCCCTGGACGTCGGCAACATGGTGGCCCACCTTCGACGTGAGCGCCTGCGAGGCGGGTGTGCTCCCGACGTCGCACTGGCCGCCGAGGCCGGCTTCCTGGACGGCTACCGGGGCGTGTCGGCGGTCCACCTCGGCGACCTCGAGCGGTGGATCGACGTCGCGGTGCTCCGGCTCGCAGCGCTGGCCGTCAGCAGGCACGGGGACCACCGGCTGCACGACCGACTGCTGGCCGACCGATCGGTGCGGCAACGGGGTCGCAGACCCGACGGCGTTGCCGGGGTGCCCGGCCGGACCGCGGTGAGGCCATGATCCTGTCGCCCGAGGGGCATGCCGATCGTCCCGTGCGAGTCGATCGGCGCGGGGGCGACACCGTCCTCGTGAAGCGCTACGTCGCGGGCGGGGCCGAGGCCGTCCACTCGGCGATGTGCGCGCTGTGGGCTTCACCCTTCGGGAGGAGCCGTCGACCCCCGGGTCTGCCCCGCCCCCGCGGCGTCGACCCGGTTCGAGGTGAGGTCGAGATGCAGTTCCTCACCGGTGATCTGATCGGCAGCCGGGGCGACCCCGGGCTTTCGGTCGGCTTGACCCCCGACGTGGGACGGCTGTTGCTGGATCTGCACCGCAGCGGTGTTCGGGTGGACCGCCGACGAGACCCCGCCGCACTGGTCCGATCCAGTCGCCGGAACGTCGACGAGCTCACCAGGGCGGCAGGTCCACGGTCAGCGGTGCCGGCGCTGGCCCGGCATGTGGTCGAAGGTCTGGCCGCCGCGATCGGGCCCACGGGCCGGCTGGTCGTTTCCCACGGGGACTTCTCGCCGCGCAACGTGCTGCTGACTGCATCGGGCCTGGTGCTGATCGATTTCGATCGCCTGCAGATGGCCGAGCCGGCCCGGGACATCTCCTACTGGGGTGCCTGGCACTGGGTCACCGGGCTGAGCAGCGGCCACCTTCCCACCTGGCAGGTGGGCGACGATCTGGCCGAGTCCTACCTGCGGTCGAGTTCGGGGCATCGGGATGCCTGTCGCCTTCGTGGACCTTCTACCGGGTGTCGGCGCTGCTGCGGATCGTCCACGGATGGTCGTCGCTGCAATCGGACCCGGACCTGACGACCAAGGTGCTGCGCGAGGCGCTACGACTCCTCGCGGCGGGCCCCCCGGCACATTCGGTCCCCTCGAATTGACCGAGCGCCCGCCCCGGGGGGCCGCAACCCGCGAGTCGAACGTCAGATCCGGATCCGCTCGCGCAGGCCTGCCGGGCTGGTCGTCGCAGCGACCTCCCACCACAGCTTGTTGACCGGGTAGTACCGGTCGTCGACATCCAGTGCCTTCTCCCACGGCTTGTCGATGATGTAGTGGATGTTCTTCACCGCTGAGATGTCCCACAGCGCCGGGTGTTGGAAGGGCAGCGTCTTGAGTGCGTTGTAGATGTAGGGAAGGGGCTGCCACCGACGGTGGTAGTACTTGTTGAGGAAATCCTGCTCGGCGAACGGGTAGCGCGAGAGGTCCTGGACCGCAGCCAGTCTGTCCACCATGTCGACGTAGACCGCCTCGTCCGGAGTGAGTACGAGAAAGCCGCCGTTGAAATAGTCGTCCACGACGGCAGGTTCGCTGGTGTGTTCCACCCCCCGGCAGTAGGTGTAGAAGCAGTTCGCCGGCGCCCAGGTCTCCGGATAGCTCGCAATGCGGTTGGGGTTGCAACGGCACGCATGGCAGGCGGCGATGGTGCCGTCGGGGAGTTCCAGCGAGAACAGCTCGTCCATGTTCTTGGTCGCGAGCATGTCGGCGTCCAGGAAGACGATGCGCTCGAATTCGGTCAGGCGCCATGCTGCCAACTTGGTCCACACCTCCGCGAATCGGGCGTTGGCGTAGTGGTCCTGCAGTTCGCTGCCAGGACGGAGTGGCTCGACCTCACGTAGCAGGCAGCCGTCGTCCTCCAGCAGTTGCCGACTCTGCGCATCGATGCCGTCGGTCACGATGACGACCAGAGGGTAGGGACTGCCCGACTTCTCGAGTGACGCACGAAGGGTTCGCACACCCACCAGATAGTTCGACTGCGTCAGGAGCGTGGCCCACGCCTTCATCGTCCGGACGCTCGGTGTTCGTGATGGCCGTGCTCGTCATCGCCGTGTTCGGAATCGCCGTCGAACAGCTCGGTGGTGAAGGCGTTGGCGAATCGGCGCTGCGGGTCCAGCGCCTCACGCACCTGACGGAAGGCTTCCCAGTGTGGGTAGAGCGCGGGCCAGTCGTAGAGCGCCTCGTCGAAATACTTGCCCCAGTGCGGCCTTCCGCCCTCTGCGGCCAGCACTTCCTCCACCGCGTGGAGAAAGCTTTCGCCCTCTTCGGAGAGCGACCCGTCGTCTGCGTAGTAGACGACGAAGCCGAAGTAGCAGGTGTCCTGCCCGTAGCTGGGGCTGAGCCATGCGTTGGAAGGACCGGTGCACCGCAGGATGACCGGGTAGTGCATCCGAGGTCGTGTCTCGGTGTGCCAGTCCTTGATCTTCTTGATCATCCCGCCGGCCAGTGCGAGCGGGATCCCGATCTCGACATTGATCTGGGGTGTGGCGATCCCACGGCAGAACACCTGGTAGATGTCGCCGGTGACGTCGGTGAAGTCCCGGAACCGGGTGACCGTCCGGGACGGCTTGTCGTCGTGGGCTACGGTTTTCGTGTCATCGCGCAGGTGGCGCAGTGTCTGGTCGATGGTGTCGTTCATCGCGTTGCTGACCGTTGCGTGCTCGACGAGTCGGCCGCCGCCATCGCGGTACCGGCCGACTTCCTCGTCGGTGGCCTCGCGTGCTGCCCAGACCTGCACCTGGCCCTCCTGGGGGAACCACCACGCCTTGACCAGGTCGTTCTCGAGATTCCAGGTCTGGAGATCCTCCTCGAGGGCGTCGGCGCTGACTGCGTTCTTGCGGCAGGTGTAGATCGGGGAGCGCTGGATCCGCAGCGTCACCTGCGTGATGACACCCAACGACCCCAGTCCGAGCTGGACGGCCGGGAACCAGGGATGGTCGCGGTCGAAATCCTGCACGGATCCATCGGCCAGCACCATCCGGATCGTCAACGCCGCGTCGGCGATGGTGCTCTGCTGTAGGCCTTGGCCGTGGGTGCCGGTCGACAGGGCCCCGGCCAGCGTCTGCGACGCGATGACCCCGGGCGAGGACGGCAGCATCCTCCCGACGCCGGACAGGACCGAGTACACCTCGTCCAGCGGGGTGGCGCCGGCGAAGGTCGCCGTGTCGTCGGTCATCGACACCAGGCCGCTCAGGTGGCTCAGATCCAGGAGGGCATCGCCGTCCTGCGTCAATTCGAGCAGTCGGCCCGGGGACATGCGACTACCGATCACCCGAACTTTGCCGCTGGTCTCGGCGAGGAAGGCGCGTACCTCCGCCTCGGTCCTGGGCGCATTGACCGATCCGGGCTCGCCGAGAGTGGCATTGCGTGCCCAGTTCCGCAGGCGGACGTCCTCTCCGGTGAGTTCCGGTTCGCGGCGCGGGTAGGCAAGCTGCTGGAGGCCCATCGATTACTCCTCAACATCAGGCCCGGCGCCGCATTCGACGATGCGTTCTTCGGGCTGTCTCATAGGTCACCGTGCCCCTCCACTCTGCCGAACAAACACCGCCTCCGGGGGCCTTGCGATGTGTGAATCCGGTCATTCTGGTGACGCCCTGTCACCATCGTCGGCCCGTTTCGCGTCGATCTGCGACGAGGGGGCCGGCGTCGAGTCCGGCGACCGCGGGCCTCGTCACGGGTGGGTCGGACGGGTCCCGATGTGCCCGGCTGAGCGTGTTCGAGCGGAAAAGAGCGCCTTCGCAGGGGCTGACAGGCGCGGCTGCCGCCAGAGGCCCGGTCATTCCGGAGACGCTTCGTCACCGGAGTCCGCCCGCTTCGTTGCGTAGTAAGAGGGCGACCTCTGAGATGCGACCCCTGCCGCGCCAGGAGCTATGCAATCCGGTCTCCAAGGGCTCCGCCGGTCGCCGTCGATGCCCGTTCGGTTCGTTACGGTTGGCCTCATGATCCGGGACCGAGGAGTCGAGACACTTCGCGGTCATACTCGCGGAGCCGTTTTCGACGCCGCGGTGGCCAGGGCGAACTGGCCGACCGCTGCGGGCGTTCGAATCGGTCCGGAGGAGGACTTCCTGGTCGCCGGCGGCCGGGTCCGTGCTGAGCTGCACCTGCCCGCGCTGCTGCTGACGGTCACCGGGGAGGTGACTGGATTCGAGCCCGGGGCCCGCATCGAGGCCGCCGGTACCCAAGGCGGGATCTTCGTCACCATGGCGGTGCGGTTCGCCGACAACGCCGAAGACCCGGACCGACTCGATCCGGTGGACACGACGTTGACCTGGAGTTTCGAGGCTCGTCTGCCGCATTGGTTGGCCATGCTCCAACTGCCGGCCGAGGCCGCCATCAAAGCCGCGATCCCGGTCCTCAAGGCCCGGTTCATCGCCAACATCGTTCACGATCTGGAGGGCCGCGGGTCCGCGACCGACTGACCCGACCCGGTTACTCGCTTCCGGCGGCGCGCGGGACCCACGAAGCGGTGCGCATTTCTTGCGTATCGACGTGTCAGGAATTGGTCACATGATGACGCCGGGGGAGGAGGGGAGCAGCTGCCCGCGGCTGGACGGCAACAATCAGACGTCGCCCAAGTAGGGGTCGCGCCAGGAGGTGCCACCAGCGAAGGTGCGGTGTCGTTGGTGATCATGATCGGGCCGAGCCGTTCAATCCACCCAACACTTACAATTCATTGCTCGCCGTCGGCCCGGGGTGAAAGAGTTTCCGTCATGGCTGCCTCCGACCAGTCCGACGTACCGACGTTCATCGACACGAACCTCCGGGGAGCTCGGTTCGTCAGGTCTGACCTGTCCGGCGCCGTCATGCGCGGGGTCGACGTGGCGGGAGCCGATATCGACGCACCCTGGTTGTTGGACAGCGGGAACGCCCTGCGCATCAACGGTATCGATGTGGTTCCGTTCGTCCAAGCCGAACTGGACCGCCGTTTTCCGGGTCGCGCCGACAGGCACGCCACAGATCCCGAGGGGCTCCGGACCGCCTGGGCCCAGCTCGAGCAGTGCTGGGCGGCCACCCTCGAGTACGCCGAGACGATGCCGCCCGGCTCGGTAGAAATCCCGGTCGACGGTGAATGGTCGTTCGCCCAGACGCTGCGGCACCTGGTCATGGCCACGGACACCTGGCTCGGTCGTGCCATCCTGGAGATCGAGCAGCCCTACCACCCCATCGGCCAGCCGAATGTCGAGTACGAGACCGACGGCTACGACCTGGCCGTCTTCGCCACTGCGGCTTCGACCTACGCGGAAGTCCTCCGGGTCCGGGCCGAGCGGGTCGCCATGGTGCGCGACTTCCTCGCCGCAGTGACTCTGGACGAACTGGCCGCGGTCCGCAAGAACCCATGGGCTCCAGGACATCCCGAGAGCACTCTCGCGTGCCTGCACACGATCCTCGAGGAGGAGTGGGAACACCACCGCTACGCCGTGCGGGATCTTAAAACGATTGCCGGCCGGGTGGCCCCGGCGCAAAACTCCTAGCGGACGCTTGTCGCACCTGGCGGTGACCTCCGCTCGCCGGCCCGTCGATACCGAGATGTCCATAGGCCGTGCCCATCGACGCATCACCTAAGGTGCGGATGCGAGGTATCGATTGTCAAGGCGACGCCAAGGCGATCGTCACGATTTCTGATAGTTGCGCCGCCGTGGGACCCGGCGGGGGAGCGGGACTCCATCCGCCGGCGAACACCGCGTGGGCTCTGGATTCCAGGGCAGCCAGGGAATCCGGGCCCTGCTGCATCGACAGGTACGGACCGATCCGGGCGCCGATCGTTGCGTCGACCGCCGCGGCCTCCACGATCAGATCCGACGGCAGCGCCTTCGACAGATCGACGGCATGGCCGTTCCACCGGTCGGCCTGCGCGTCGTCGATGGTCATGTGGTCCTGGACCCACGGCAACATCGCAGCATCGCACCATTGGTCGAACTGTTCTCCCACGTCGTCCAGGTGCCGTGGCCCGGCGTCCAGCAGCGCCAGCAACTCGGTGCACTGCATCATCGTGGTGGTCAAGCCGCGCCCGAAATTCGGGGTGGTGGTGCATACCGCATCGCCCAGAAAGATCAAACCCGGCAGGATCAGCCGCCCATCCTCGTCGCTCTGGCCGCGGTACACATTCATCAGGGCGCCGCCCGGCAGAACCGAGGTGACCGGCTCCGCGATGGCGGGGTCCGTCCATTCCGCCAGAGCGGGGATGGCCCGGGCAACGGCATCGAACGCCGCCGCGTGGCGGAGCGCGATCAGATCGCGGTTGGCGGTCGAGCGGATGATCACGGTCGAGAACAGGCGGTACTCGTGCGGAAACACCACCACCATGTAGCCGTCGTACCCGGCCATGTAGCCGATCGGATTGCTCATCGGACCAGGCAGCGCACCCGGCCGCAGTCGGTACTGCCGGTCGACGTAGGCGATGCCGCAGTTTCCACCCACGGTCCGCCGTCCGCCCAATCCCCTGGCAGCCCGTCCCGCCCGACCGGAGCAATCGATCACCAGGTCCGCATCGAAGGCGACGCCATCGACCTGCACCCCGGCAGCGCGACCGTTCCGAGTGAGGATTCCGTCGACGTGGCCGCGCCGGATCTGCAAACAATCGACCTGCACGGCTGCACTTCGCAAGGCCCTCTCGAAGGTGACCCGGCGGGACCGGACGCCGATCATCCGGTCCCGGCCGTCGAAGGTCGCCGTGACCGGCTCCGCCCCGGCATCCAGCCAACACTTGTAGGCCAGCGGCATTTCGGCCAGCAACGCGTCGGCGACCTGCGGGCGGAAGGTGTGGGCATGGTGAAATTGCATCACCCCCCGTCGGGCCCACTCCCCACCGCCGCCCGGCCCGATGTCACGGTCCACCGCCGTAACCCGATGACTCCGCCGAGCCAGAGCGGCACCCACGAACAGACCGGCCGGGCCTGCACCGATGACGGCGACATTCAAAGCGACTCCCTGGATGGCGACACCTCGAGCAGTCAGGAAACGGTGACATCCACTCCCCGGTCCGTCAAGTAAAAACTGAGCAACGGAACCGGGGAAGGGTGACCCGCGCCCCGGATCCGGCCAAGCCACCATCAAACCCGGGGTGCTTCAGTTGGCGATCGCCCGGGTCATGGAACCACCCGAGGTTTCGTTCAACCCAGGCGGCGTGCTGCACGCCCTACCGGGTCGCGCTTGCGCCTGGAGCACTGGAGAAAGGCCGAGACAAGGCCTTCCCGCCATGACCAAATATGTACTGGTCACCATGAACGCTCAGGATCAAAGACTGGGCCACTAATTTTACTTGCACATCGCCATCGAGTTTTGAAAATGCGTCATTGAGTAGACTTGTCGGAGCGGCGTTCGGAGTTTTAGGTAACACACCTCCATATTCAAAAGCCAATCGCCGCGTTCTCCATGTGTACAATCTAAATCCATGAGGAATATAAGGCTCTTGTGACGTTCTCGTGGGTGGTTTGACCCCTGGTTGTGGGCGACACACCGGGCTGCGTATAGGTTCTGGCTTATCTAGGGTCAGTCACTATCCAGGAGCACGGTGTGCGCGGTGTAACGATATGGCGAAAGCTGCTCGGTGTCGAGCAACTGCAGGTGTGCGATGTGGCGTGGGAGGAGGCCGACGACCGGCAGGTGCTGGTCGTTTCGGTGCGTGCGACGAAGGGCGCCCGGAGTAGGTGCAGTCGATGCCGGCGTAGACGGCCGGGCTATGACCAGGGCGGCGGAACCCGGCGGTGGCGGTCGCTGGACTGGGGGTCGACGATGGTATTCCTGCAGGCTGCGGCTCCGCGGGTGAACTGCCGGACGCACGGGGTGGTCGTCGCGGCGGTGCCGTGGGCCCGACCCGGCGCGCGGGCAACCCGAGCGTTTGAAGACCAGTGCGCGTGGTTGGCGGCGCACACCGCTTCGTCGGTGGTGGCGCAGTTGATGCGGACGTCGTGGCGGCACGTGAGCGCAATCATCGAGCACGTCGTCGCCGACGGTTTGGCCGGCCGGGACGTGCTCGCGGGGCTGCAGCGGATCGGCATCGATGAAATCTCCCACCGCAAAGGCCAGCGGTATCTGACGTGCGTGGTGGATCAGGACTCAGGCAGGTTGGTGTGGGCCGCACCGGGCCGCAACAGCGACACCCTGGGTCGGTTCTTCGACGAGCTCGGCCCGGACCGGGCGGCGGCGTTGACGCACGTCTTGGCCGACGGGGCGCAGTGGATCCACGACACCGTGACGGTCCGGGCCCCGCAGGCGGTGCTGGGATTGGATCCGTTTCATATCGTGGGGTGGGCCACCCGGGAGTTGGACAAGGTCCGTCGTCAAACGTGGAACACGCTGCGGGGTAACAGTAGCTCCGCGCAGGCGTCGTCGGTGAAGGGCAGCCGCTGGGCATTGCTGAAAAACCCGGCGGACCTGTCCCCGGAGCAACGCGGGTCGGTCGCCTCGATCGCCCAGACCAACCGGCATCTGTATCGGGCGTATCTGCTGAAGGAGCAACTGCGCGCGGTGTTCCAGGTCAAGGGCCAGGCCGGCCGTGAACTGCTGGCCGGCTGGATCGCCTGGGCCCGCCGCTCCCAACTCCCCGGCTTCATCGCCCTGGCCGCAACGTTGAAGCGGTTCCAGCAGCTGATTTGGAACACCCTGATCCACCACATGAGCAACGCCCAATCCGAGGCCACCAACACCCACCTACGGGCCTTGACCCGCAGGTCGTACGGCTTTCACAGCCCAGAAGCGTTGATAGCCATGGCAATGCTCACCCGCGGCGGGTTATGCCCGCCGCTTCCCGGACGCTAAACCACCCACGAAAACGTCAGGAGACCCGAATACAAACCCAATATCCATCAGAAGGACTGCATCCGGGCACTAGCCTCGATCTTTCTTGAGATGGTCGGCCTTCCCTCTGCGCGATAGATCTGGTGTTGTGACGCCCGCCGCGGGGTCTGCGGGTTCGTCGGAGCGACCCAAGGTCACCTGGGTGGTGCCGGATTCCACGTTCCGGTGGTTCTTCTTGTTGCTGGTCGGGTGGGGTTGCTTGGGGTCAAGTGGCCTGCGGGAGGGTTGAGCCGCCCGCCGTTTTCCGGACTGTAGAACGGTGACTACTACGCTGCGGAGTTGTTGGCCAACCACCATTGCTCTGCTTCGTTGGGCGTAATGTATCCCAGCGCCGAGTGCAACCGAACCTGATTGTATCTTAATTCAATGTACCGCGTGATGTCCATCTCCGCCTGTTCACGGGTCGGATAACTAGTACGATTCACCCTTTCCACTTTCAGTGTGCCGTTGAATGATTCTGCCCAAGCATTGTCATAACACACACCAGTTCGTCCTACCGACCGACGAACTTTGAGGTGGGTAGTGAGGTCAGCGAAGTCCTGAGAGCAGTACTGGCTTCCGCGGTCACTGTGAAATATGCTGACATCGGGAACAATCCTGACATTACGTGCGGCCATTTTCAGAGCGTCAACCACCAGCGATGCCCGCATGTGATCTGCCATTGCGTAGCCGACGACTTTCTTCGTAGCGCAGTCCAGCACGGTCGCCAAGTACAGCCAGCCCTCCCAGGTCGGGATATAGGTGATGTCACCGACCAGCTTCGTACCCGGCACGACCGCGTTGAAGTGCCGTTTTACCAGGTCAGGGGTCTGACCGGTGTCGCCGGCGATGGTAGTGACCGGCCGAAACGGACGGGGCTGGCATGGCACCAGGTCGAGCTCCCGCATGATCTGCCGGACCGTGTCGTCATCAGCCCAATAGCCCGATCGCAGCAGGTCAGCGTGTACCCGACGGTAGCCGTAGGTCCCATCGGAGGCCTCGAACAACGCCGTGATCAGCCGAGCAAGATGGGTGCGGCGCCGGCTGGTGTAGGACGGCCCGCGACCCTTCCACTCGTAGAAGCCGGACTTCGACACCTTCGCCCAGCGGAACATCAGGTGCAGCGGGTAGTGGCCTTCTTCACTCGCAATGAATGCATACTTTCTGCTCACTGCGATTTCTTGGCGAAGAAGGCCGTTGCTTTTCCCAGAAATTCGTTCTCCATACGAAGCTCACGCACTTCTTTCTCCAACGCCTTCAGCTTCGCCCGCTCCGACACGGTCAGTTCCTGCGTGTCGCCGCCGTGACGCTCGCGATGGGCCGCCACCCAGTTCCGCAGGGTCTGCTCCACCAAGCCCAGTTCGCGAGCAACGTCAGCGATGGGCCGAGATTTGTCGGTCACCTCCCGCACGGCCGTATCCCGAAACTCCGGGGTGTACTTGCCTCGAAACTTGCTCACCATTTCTCCGATCCTTTCCGGCAATTCTACTTGGGGGTCCAAGTCCGGGAAGTACCGGGCTGCTCAGGTGTGCAGTCGGGTCAGGCCGGTGGTGAACAGGTGCCGGTGCGGGGCGTGCCCGGACAGCCGAAGGTAGGTGCGTCGGGATCGGCGGGCGATGATCCCGGCGACGGAGAACAGTTGAAGCCTCAGTCGTTTCGGTTCCCAACGGCGCGCTCCGGTACCCGTCAAGGCCAGCATCTGCAACCAGGCGGTCAGCTCGGTGGCCAACTGGACGACGGCGACCCAGATCTGGTTCTGCGCGAACCCGGTGAGCGGCAGGTTCCGCAATCCGGTGTCCTTGGCGCCGCGGATCCGGTCCTCGCAGCGGGCCCGGTGCCGGTGCCGCAACTCCAGATCTGCGAGTTGCCCACCGGTGGTGTTGGTGACAAACGCGGTCAACCGGTTCCCGTCGACGTCGGTGAACCGCAACTGCGCCCCGGGATGCGGACGTTCGGCCCGCACGATGACCCGCATTCCCGGCGGCCACGTCTTCAACGTCAGCATCCCGGTCGGTTCGGTGACCCACGCCCCGTCGCGGACCTTCCCGTCGCCGTCGTAGGCCGGGGTCCAGCCCTGGTCGGGGATCTGGTTGATCTTGTCCACGATGTCCTGCGACAACCCGAACCCCACCGAGTACGACAGTCCCTGTCCGGCCAGCCATCCCAGGAATTCGTGGGTGCCGCCGCCACCGTCGGCGCGGATCAACACCTTCTGGCCGATCCGGCCGATCCGACCGCCGCGGCGGGCGAACGGTAACTGCCGCAACGCGTCTTTGGTGACCGCGATGTGATCGGCGGCGGTGTTGGCGCCGGCCCGACCGGTGCGGAGCATCATCGACAGCGGCTCGCCGGTGCCGTCCGGGCCGTGATCGACCCACGACCCCAACGGATGGAACCCGAAGCCTTTCTTGTAGGTCGGCGCCGCCCACTCTTTGTCCGAGTGGGCGGTGATCAACGTGGCGTCCAGGTCGATGATCAACGGCCGGTCCCGCGACGCCTCGAAGTCGGGGGCATCCTTCCCGGCCAGTCTCCACACCCGATCGCGGACAACGCTTCTGGCGCGGTTGATCGCCGCCAACGCCGCCTGCGGGGTGGCGGCCAACGTGTTGATCAGCCGGGACACCGTGGGGTCGGACGCGACCCGCCCGAACACCGCGGGTTCGCTGCGCAGCGCCGCGATGTCGGCCAGGCAGTCCCCGCCGATGGCGACGCTGATCGCCAGGTCCAGCAGGATCTTCCCCGGGTCCAGCACTGCCCACTGCTTGCGCCACGGCGCCAACGCCGCCGACAACTCCCGGTCCAAACCGACCCTGCCGGCCGTGGCGACCAGCAGCACCGCACCGGCGTGGGACACCACCCGCTTCGCGGTCGTGTCCACTGTCAACGGCGGGTAGAAGCCGGTAGGCTGCTGCATCAGAAAGGTGCTCCAGTTTGCTGACGATGTGGACCTCGAAGACCCTCATTATCGCAGGTAGGGGCACCTTTCGCTTACTTCGAAACACCCCGGTCAGTATCCGCGTGAAAGCGCGAGGCTAGCCTCAATCTTTCGTGAGACGCCCGGCCTTTCCTCGGCGCGATAGATCTGGTGTTTCGCACCGACGGGCATGTCTGCGGGTTCGTCGAAGCCCCGGTGGGTCATCTGGGTGGTGCCGGATTCCACGTTCCGGTGGGTCTTCTCGATGTTGGTCGGGGTGGGGGTGCTGCGGTCAGGTGGCCTGCTTGAGGGCGTGCAGTCGGGTCAGGCCGGTGGCGAACAGGTGCTGGTGCGGGGCGTGCCCGGACAGCCGCAGCCAGACCCGTCGGGATCGGCGCGCAATGGTCCCGGCGACGGAGAACAGCTGCAACCGCAGCCGTTTCGGTTCCCACCGGCGGGCGCCGGTGCCGGTCAGCGCGAGCATCTGCAGCCACGCGGTCAGCTCCGTAGCGAGCTGGACGACGGCGACCCAGATCTGATTTTGCGCGAACGCAGTCAAGGGCAGGTTCCGCAGGCCGGTGTCTTTCGCGTTGCGGATCCGGTCTTCGCAGCGGGCCCGGTGGCGGTGCCGCAACTCCAGGTCCGCGAGTTGCCCGCCGGTGGTGTTGGTGACGAACGCGGTCAGCCGGTTGCCGCCTGAGTCGGTGAACCGCAGCTGCGCCCCGGGGTGCGGACGTTCGGCCCGGACGATCACCCGCATCCCTGCCGGCCACGTTGACAGGTCCAGCAGGCCGGTGAGTTCGGTGACCCACGCCCCGTCGCGGACCTTCCCATCGCCGTCGTAGGCCGGGGTCCACCCTTGGTCGGGGATCAGGTTGATCTTGTCGACGATGTCCTGCGTCAGCCCGAACCCCACCGAATACGACAGGCCCTGCCCGGCCAGCCACTTCAGGTATTCGTGGGTGCCGCCGCCGCTGTCGGCGCGGACCAGCACCCTGCGCCCGATCCGGCCACCGCGGCGGTTGAAGGGCAACTGCCGCAACGCATCCTTGGTGACCGCGATGTGGTCGGCGGCGGTGTTGGATCCGGCCCTTCCGGGGCGCAGCATCATCGACAGTGGCTCACCGGTGCCGTCGGGGCCGTGGTCCACCCACGACCCGAGCGGGTGGAACCCGAAGCCCTTCTTGTAGGTCGGCGCCGCCAGTTCCTTCTCCGAGTGGGAGGTGATCAAGGTGGCGTCCAGGTCGATGATCAACGGCCGGTCCCGGGATATCTCGAAGTCGGGGGCGTCCTTCCCGGCCATCTTCCACACCCGCTGTCTGACAGTTGCTCTGGCCTGGTTGATCGCCGCCAAAGCGGCCTGCGGGGTCGCTGCCAACGCGTCGATCAGCCGGGACACGGTCGGGTCGGAGGCGACCCGCCCGAACACCGCCGGCTCAGACCGCAACGCCGAGATGTCGGCCAGGCAGTCCCCGCCGATGGCGACGCTGATCGCCAGGTCCAGCAGGATCTTCCCCGGATCCAGCACCGCCCACTGCTTGCGCCACGGCTCCAACGCGGCAGACAAAGCCCGGTCCAACCCGACCTTCCCGGCGGTGGTGACCAGCAGCACAGCACCGGCGTGGGACACCACCCGCTTCGCGGTCGTGTCCACTGTCAACGGCGGGTAGAAACCGGTAGGGTTCGGCATCAGAAAGGTGCTCCTGTTTGCTGACGATATGGACCTTAGAGACCCTCATTATCGCAGGTGAGAGCACCTTTCCCTCACTTTGAAACACCAAATCCAGTATCTGCGTGAAAGCGCGAGGCTAGGGCGTGTCCCGCGGATCTTGGAGGTCGGTTCCGACAGACTCTGATTTGTGCAGAATCGTCATGATTTGTCGGATGAGCAGTGGGCCCGGTTGGAGCCTTTGCTACCGGATCGGACCCCGATTCGGGGTGGTCGGTGGGTCGATCACCGCAGGGTCGTCGACGGGGTGCTGTGGCGGACCAGGTCCGGTTCGGCGTGGCGGGATCTCCCGGAGTGTTACGGCAATTGGAAGACGGTGTACAACCGGCATCGTTGCTGGTCAGGGGACGGTACCTGGCAGCGGGTGCTGTCGATGCTGCGGGCGGACTGCGATCACGGCGATGTCGGTGAGTGGGCGTTGGGGGCTCTTCAGAGTTGGTAGACATCCCATGTCGAGTCGTGTCAAGCAGCTGAGGTCATCGGTTCCCGCGTGTTGATGGGTTCGGCCGGCCACGCTACTGTCTCGTCATAGAGGGTGCCAGAGTCTAGGCACCCGTGGAGGATGCCGACCAGGCGGTTGGCAACCTGGCGGAGAGCGGCGTGGTGGTTGGTTCCCCTTGCTCGGATGGTGTCGTAGTACGCGCGGGTACCTGGTGATCCGTTGAGGGCGCCGTATGCCTGCAGGTGCAGGGCCACTCCGAGTCGGCGGTTCGTGGCGTAGCGGGCCATCACCGTGGTCTTCTTCCCCGATGCGCGGGTAATCGGGCTTTGGCCAGAGTAGTTCTTCCTGGCGCGGGAGTTAATGAATCGCGTGTCGTCGTCCCCGAATTCGCCCAGTACCCGGGCGGCCAGGATTGGTCCGAGGCCCGGCTGGCTCAGGTAGATCTGGGCGGCCGGGTGTCGATCAAAATTTTGTGTCATCACAGCCTGCAGTGCAGTGATCTGCTCGTTCAGTGCTGTGAGCACCTTGACCTGGCTGGCGACCACGGCGGCGTAGGCCGCCTCGAGGGTGGGAGGTTGCCGCAGAGCTGGTTGCCGCAGCAGTGCTCGCAGTGGTTCGACCCGATCGTCCACGTGGTGTCGGCGAGCTGCGGTCAAGGCCGACACCACCTGGCCACGGGTCAGTTTTGCGGCTCGGTCAGGGTCAGGTGCGCGACCGAGCAGGATCAGCGCATCGGCGGCAGCCAGATCCGGGAATGCCTGCACCGCAACGGGAAAGAATTCCAACAGCGCTGACCGCATCCGTAAGGTGTGACGAACTCGTTCCCAGATGAGGTTCTGGTGGGCGCGGGCCAGCAGCTTCACTGCATCGGCCAGATCGGTGTCACCGGCGATCTCGCGGTGGTGATCTCGGTCGACGCGGACTATTTCTGCCAAGACGTGAGCATCACCGGCGTCGCTCTTAGCACCGGAAGTGCTGTGCCGCTCCCGGTAGCGGGCCGAAGACATCGGGTTGATCGCGAACACGTGATAGCCGGCTGCCCGCAATGCCACCACCCACGGACCGCGGTCGGTCTCGGTGCCGACGAAGACCAGGTCCGCGGCCAGCTCTGGCGTGAGGTCCGTCCAGTCGCTCGGGGCGTGCTGAGCGATCAGCTCATGGAGCCTGGAGATCCCGGGCAATCCCTCCGGGAGCCTGGCTTTGCACAAGCGCCGCCCGGTCTCATCCTCGATTTCGATGTCGTGGTGATCTTCGGCCCAGTCGTCGCCGATCATCAACCGCATTGGCCCAGTCCTTCCGTTGTCCACAGCCTTGATGGAACACACGGCAGCATGCGGTGGCTTCTGCGACCTAATGAACCAGTGCTCACGTCAACCGCCCGGGCACGACATCTCATCAGCAGTTCGAGCCGCCGGCAACCGGTGGGCGCACGGTCTACCAATAGGCATCCCCGAAGTGGCGGTGCCCGGGGCTAGAGGAGTGCTGACCCACCGGCTGCTGTCGCAACCAAGCCTCGCAGATGTGAGACCCGATTGCTCTCATTAGGGGCCGGGGGGTTGTGAGCAGCGGCATCCGTGTCGGTGGCTGATCTGGGGCTCGCGCCCTTGTGAACTGGGTGTTCTCAGGCATCCAGGAACAAGAGGCGCGAGCATGTCCAACTGTAGTTCACTGCTTCTCGGGTTGACCGATATCGACGTCGACCTCGTCGGCATCGGCGCCGACGGATCGCGCGACGTCCGGGTGTTGACGGCGCCGGCGTGGGTCGGTCGGTGCCCGCAATGTGCGGTCGTCTCGACCCGGTCCAAGGGGTGGGTGGTGACCCGCCCGAAGGATGTGAAGGTTGGCCCGGACTTCCCCAACCTGTTGTGGTGCAAGCAGAAGTGGTTGTGCCGCAATACCTCCTGCGTCCGTAAGCAGTTCACCGAGTCGGTCCCGCAGATCCCGCCGGGGGCACGGTTCACCGTCCGCGCGAAGGCGGAGATGGCCGCGGCCGTGTTGGACGGTTGGCGCTCGGTCGCCGAGGTGTCCGCCGCTTGGGGCACCACCTGGAACACCTGCCACCGGGCGGTGGTGGCGATGGCCGACCCGGTCCTGGCCACCGAGTTGCTGCCGGTCCGGGTGTTGGGCATCGATGAGACCAGACGGGGCAAGGCCAAGTGGGAGACCGACCCCGCCACCGGCATCCGGACGTGGGTGGACCGGTTCGACACCGGCCTGGTGGACATCAGCGGCGATCAGGGCCTGTTGGCGCAGGTCAACGGCCGCGACGTCGCCACCGTCGTCGACTGGCTCAACGCACAGAGCGCCGAGTTCCGCGCCGGGATCACGCACGTGGCGATCGACATGTCCGCCGGCTACGCCAAAGCGGTCCGCCGCGCGCTGCCGCACGCCCGGATCGTGGTGGATCATTTCCACGTCGTGAAGTTGGCGAACCAGATGATCGACGACGTCCGGCGGCGCACCACGCAAGCCCTGCGTGGTCGACGAGGACGGGCGTGCGACCCGGAGTGGACGAGCCGCCGGCGGCTGCTCCGCGGCGTTGAGCGCCTCACCGACGACCAGCAGCAGAAGATGTTTCTCAAGCTTGAAAGCTTCGACCCGGACGGGGATCTCGTCGCAGCGTGGATCACCAAGGAGCTGCTCCGGAAGGTGATGGCGTGCAAGTACCGCGGCGCACTGCGCTGGCAGATCGCCGCCGCCCTGGAGGAGTTCTACACGTTCGCCGCCGCCTGCAAGGTCCCGGAGATCCACACCCTGGCCACCACCGTCGACACCTGGCAGCAACCGATCATCGCCGCCATCGACACCGGCCTGTCCAATGCCCGCAGCGAAGGCTACAACCGGATCGTCAAGCACATCGGACGGATCGCATTCGGGTTCGCCCAACACCGACAACCAACGCCGCCGCATACGATGGGCCTGCACCCGCCGAACCCGGCCGGTGCGATCCAGGATTACAGCGCTACGCCCCTAATGAGAGCTATCAAGCCTGAACTCTGGAAGGCTTGATGACGACAGCAGCCGGTGGGTCAGCACTCCTTTAGCCCCGGGCACCGCCTCTTCGGGGATGCCTATTAGCAGACCGTGCGCCCACCGGTTGCCGGCGGCTGGAAACTGCTGATGAGATGTCGTGCCCGGGCGGTTGGACGTGAGCACTTGTTCATTAGGTCGCAGAAGCCTCCGCATGCTGCCCGCCCGTTCCACCAGGCCAGACACGGACAAGGGAAGAGCTGGGGCCAATGCTGTTGATGATCGGCGACGACTGGGCCGAGGACCACCACGACATCGAGATCGAGGACGACACCGGGCGGCGGCTCAGCCGCGCCAGACTGCCCGAGGGACTGGACGGAATCGCGAAGCTGCACGCGCTGGTCGCCGAGCATGCCCCCGCCGACTGGGTCGACCTCACCCCTGAGCAGACCGCCGACCGGGTCTTCGTCGGCATCGAAACCGACCGCGGCTCCTGGGTGGTCGCCCTACGAGCATCGGGCTACCACGTCTACGCGATCAACCCGATGTCCTCGGCCCGCTACCGCGACCGGTACTCCACCTCGGGGGCCAAAAGCGACGCCGGCGACGCCCACGTCCTAGCCGAGATCGTCCGGCTAGACCGAGCCCATCACCGCGAGATCGCCGGGGACACCAACCTGGCCGACGCGGTGAAGCTACTGGGCCGTGCTCATCAAAACTTGATCTGGGAACGTGTCCGGCACGTGCTGCGCCTCCGATCGGCACTACTTGACTTCTTTCCCGTTGCGGTGCAGGCATTTTCGGATTTAGCCGCCACGGACGCCCTCATCCTGCTCAGCCGCGCGCCGGACCCGGCCCGCTCCGCCCGGCTCACCCGCAGCCAGGTGGTGTCGGCGTTGGCCGCGGCGCGGCGGCACCACATCCAGGACAAAGCCGGACCACTGCTCACGCTGCTGCACACGCCGGGCCTTCGGCAACCCGCCGCCGTGGAGGCGGCCTACGCCGCGATCGTGCTCGGCCAGGTCAAGATCCTGACCGCTATCAACGAACAGATCACCGCGATGCAGTCGGTGATGGCAGAAAATTTTGACCGACACCCGGCCGCGCAGATCTACCGGAGCCAGCCGGGCCTGGGACCGGTCCTGGCCGCCCGCGTCCTGGGCGAATTCGGCGACGACCCGCAACGGTTCGCCAACTCCCGCGCCCGAAAAAACTACTCCGGACAGAGCCCGATCACGAGGGCATCGGGGAAAAAATCCGTCGTCCTAGCCCGGCACGCCACCAACCGCCGGCTCGGCGTCGCCCTGCACCTGCAGGCCTACGGCTCCCTCAACGGATCGCCCGGCACCCGCGCCTACTATGACGCCATCCGAGCCCGCGGAACCGGCCACCACGCAGCCCTCCGCCAAGTCGCCAACCGACTCGTCGGCATCCTGCACGGCTGCCTCGAGAGCGGAACCCTCTACGACGAAACCGTCGCCTGGAACTCCTCAGCCAGCGTCACGCAAACTGCAATGGCACCCGCCGCTTGACACCAATCGACATGGGATGTCTGCTAATTCTGAAGAGCCGCGTTGGGGGTGGATGCGACGGTGATCCGGGCGCATCACCACGCGGCAGGTGCCCGGCACGAACCGCCGAAGGACATCCCCGCCGCCGTCCTTGCCAGCGTCGTGTTGGAGGCTCCGATCAAGGCCCTCAAAGACACAGGGGGCACTATCGAACTACAAGAATTCTGCGGATCGGCCGCCGCCGGTCGTTGATCGGGAGGGTTTGGGGCGTAGCCGCGGCGGGGTGACGACGAAGATCCACATGGCGGCTGATTCGAAGTGTCGGCCGGTGGGGCGGGTCATCTCGGCTGGTCAGCGGCATGACGCGTTGGCGTTCACCGCGGTGCTGGCCGATATTCGGATCGTGCGCGGCCGTGATGGGCGGCCTAGGACCCGACCGGATCGGGTGTTGGCGGACAAGGCGTATTCCAGCGGCAGAATCCGTAAGTCGTTGCGGCGTAGGGGTATCAAGGCGACCATCCCGGAGCCGGTGAACCAGATCAACGGTCGCCTGTCCAAGGGTTCCCGTGGTGGTCGGCCACCCAAATTCGACAAGGAAATCTACAAGGACCGCAACACCGTGGAGCGGACGTTCAACCGGCTACGCGGCTACCGCGCGGTCGCCACCCGGTATGACAAACGGGAGTTCGTCTACCGAGGCACCGTCGACGTCGCCAGCATCGGAATCTGGCTCAGGCATCTAACGGAGAACGATCCACGGGACACGCCCTAGGCTCGCTGCGCCACTGGAAAGGAGTTCTATCGAATAGTGCGACGGCTGCGCAACAACTGAGGTAGTATTCGCTATTGTGATCGATTGCAACTCCCAATGAATATCTAAAATGACCGGCATCGCCGATATCTGTGTAGCCGTAGGGTTGCTGGAAGGGTCCGCCGATTTGAGAATCTGACTCGTAAAGAGTGCAGCTGCAGCGATAACCGCCACCGCCGTGAACGTAAGCACGAGTGATAGTCGCCGCCTTTGCGCCGACCGTTTGACTCTCATATGCGAGCCTCAGGAGCGGCGGTGCGGGTCGCCCTGCCGTTGGCCATTTCGATCAGCGTCACGTTGCTGACGTTACCCCGGGCAACCAGTTCCCACCGGTCAGGTACGGGGATGACGAAAGGAGCAGCAAGGGTAGATTTCGCCCACACCCTGTCACTACCTGACATAATGTTCATTATCGGCATCGCGTGGGAGCTTTCAGATCAGGGTCACGACCCAGATCTGATTTTGCGCGAACGCAGTCAAGGGCAGGTTCCGCAGGCCGGTGTCTTTCGCGTTGCGGATCCGGTCCTCGCAGCGGGCCCGGTGGCGGTGCCGCAACTCCAGGTCCGCGAGTTGCCCGCCGGTGGTGTTGGTGACAAACGCGGTCAGCCGGTTCCCGCCTGAGTCGGTGAACCGCAACTGCGCCCCGGGGTGCGGACGTTCGGCCCGCACGATCACCCGCATCCCTGCCGGCCACGTCGCCAGGTCCAACATCCCGGTCAGTTCGGTGACCCACGCCCCGTCGCGGACCTTCCCATCGCCGTCGTAGGCCGGTGTCCACCCTTGGTCGGGGATCAGGTTGATCTTGTCGACGATGTCCTGCGTCAGCCCGAACCCCACCGAATACGACAGGCTGCCACCAGGTCCGGCCGGTCACTGCCAGGTATACGGTGAGCACCGTGACCAGCGCGCCGGAGGTGGTGTGCAGGCCACGCCGAAAGGATTCCAGGAACACGACGACCAGTGCCAGCACCAGTAGGCCGATGTGGGTGCGTCCGTGCAACTTCCAGTACCTGGAGGCGTCTGCCTGGATCGTCACGGTCGCCTCGGTCGGTGCGCTGTGGACATCCCCGCCGGCATCGGATCTGATCGCATCCCGACCGTCCAGGTCTGCAGGTGCTGGGTGTGGCCCTGTGGGCTGTTCCACCGGCCGTGGCGGTTGATCTGGCTGCCCGGAAAGGTGTCCCATGACCAAGAGCATGCCATGAAGGTCAGTCGCCCTCGGCCTGGCCGCTATGCCAAGGCGGCTCCTGGACTTGTATGGCCTGTGTTCGGCTGCCCGTGAGCCAGCGGCCATCATTCTGAGGTCAGCCGAGGGTGAAGGACCACACTGGAGGACGGCCCGCAGACCTAAAACGCCTTCAGTCGACCAAGGCAAGTCTTGCCTCCACCTGCAGCGCATCCTTTTTCCTCATCGTGGCACCGCGAGCGGAACGTTGACCGGTGACGGGACGACACCACCGGCGGTCGTCACCGCAACGGGATCCTCTATAGTGCGGCTCGCTTGAAGTCGGTGTCGGGGTTGCTGGTCAGACTGCTCTAGCCGTTGCAAGATGTTGCACAGCGTTAGGTGGTAGAGTTAAAAAAGGAACTTCGTGGTCTCACCCTGCAATGTGAAGTGGTCTATCTCTAGTTGGAATGCGTCAACTTGGAACCAGGTATTCGGACCGTACCCAAATGTCTTACTGGACCACACGGGGCGACCACTAGGGGTGCGAACAACAAGATTCCCGTCGGACTGCATCACCAGAGATGAACCACGCACATGTGTGTTCGAAGACCACAAAACATAGCCGCTTTCCGCATAAACTAGATCGCCGTCGGACCACATGGTTAAACGATATGTATGACTCATATCGGGATACATATACTCTAGATATCGGCCTGGCGCGAGGGCCTGCCCCTGCCTTAGTATTACCCGGGACGACCCTGCAGCCCAACTCACCTTGCCTGTCGCAGAGCGCAGAACTAGGTTTCCGTCATCCTGCAGGTAGAGAACGCTACCTGCCCCGCTACCAGCGGTGTGGGAGTTCCAGAGGGCCTTACCCTTCAGGTTGTACAACACCAAATTTCCATCGGTCTGCAGCTTTAGGGAGGGATGGTCCTGCACCCCGGGAAAGCCGATTAACCAAGTTGGAGATGAGAAATACGCATCCGAAGGTACAGCTGCGTGCTGATTTATGCCGAAGCCTTCAATAGAGTCCTCAATTACTAGCTGAAATTCGCCGGACGGCGACTGCATGAAACTTCGCCCGCCTACCGCGGTCGAAAGGCTCTCACCAGACCTGAGCACGTTGAGTGGCTCAGCGGTGCCGGAGTGGGTCTGCGGGGAAGCCGCTTGTGCAACGCCGACACCTGCCGACGCGGTCACCGCCGCTAGGACGATGGCAGCCACAACTTTCGCAATTCTGAACACTTTTCCTCCCCTATCGAACTCTGATCTCTGATCATACAACTTAACAGAATTGTACCGTGTGCGCTAGAGCCGCTTAACCGGCTCTTCGAACTTGGTAGGGCTGGGGTGGCCTGACGGGCGGCGGCGCGTCGGCGGGGTTGAGGGCTGGTAGTCCTTGCAAACTGGTTGTTCTCACGCATCCAGACCGAAGGACCACCAGCCATGGATCAGGGTAGTTCACTGCTGTTAGGAATCGAAGGATTGCAGGTCATCGACGTCCGGTTGGACGCGGACGGCCGGCGGGTCGCCCAGTGTGTGACGGACCCGGAATTGGCGGGGTGGTGCCCGCAGTGCGGTGAGCAGTCCAGCTCGCCGAAAGGCTGGGTCACGACGCGGCCGAGGGACGTGACGATCGGACCGGATGTCCCGATCCTGTTGTGGCGCAAACAGAAGTGGCACTGCAAAGTCGTCTGGTGTGAACGGAAGTCGTTCACCGAATCGCTGCCGGGCATCCCCGCCCGGTCCCGGTTGACGACCCGGCTGCGGCAACGGGCCGCCGAGGCGATCGGCGAACACACCCGGTCGGTGTCCGACGTCGCCGGCGAGTACGGCATGACCTGGCCGATCGCGCACCGCGCGTTCGTCGCGTACGCCGAGCTGATGATCCCCGTTGCCGGGCCACCGCCGGCCGTGACAGTGCTGGGCATCGACGAGACCCGCCGCGGCAAGGGCCGCTACGAGATCGCGACCGACACCGGGGTGAAGGTATGGATCGACCGGTTCGACACCGGGCTGGTCGACATCAGCGGCCCTGGTGGGCTGTTCGCGCAGGTCAACGGCCGCAGCTCCAAGACGGTCATCGAATGGATCGAGGCTCAGACCGATGCGTGGCGGGCCGGCATCACGCACGTCGCGATCGACACCTCGGCGACCTACGCCAAGGTCGTCCGGGAAGCGCTGCCCCACGCGATCGTCATCCTGGACCGCTTCCACCTGGTCGCCTTGGCCAACCGGGCCGTCACCGACTACCGGCGGGAACTGGCCTGGACCAACCGCGGCCGCCGGGGCCGCAAGATCGACCCCGAGTGGGCGCGGGCGCAACTCCTCTGCTGCGCGCCGGCGAGACGCTGACCGCCGCGGAACGGGTCAAGATGTTCCAGGCAATGAAGGCCGCCGACCCCACCGGCGGGTTGCACAACTGTTGGCGAGCAAAGGAACTGCTCCGTCACCTGCTGAAGCTGGCCGGCACCGAACCAGACTGGGCGCTGGTCTGGCAGCGACTCACCGACTTCCAGATGTTCTGCGCCGACCACATCGACATCGGCGCAGATCCGCCGCCTCGCGCAGACCGTCGACGACTGGCGATCCTCCATCATCGAAGGGATCTTCACCGGCATCAGCAACGGCCGGTCCGAAGGCTACAACCGGATCGTCAAGCACATCGGCCGCATCGCGTTCGGGTTCCGTAACCCCACCAACCAGAAACGCCGGATACGATTCGCCTGCACCCGCGCATCACGCCGGGCGGCAACCACGCTCAAGCCCTAATGAGAGCTATCAAGCCTGAACTCTGGAAGGCTTGATGACGACAGCAGCCGGTGGGTCAGCACTCCTTTAGCCCCGGGCACCGCCTCTTCGGGGATGCCTATTAGCAGACCGTGCGCCCACCGGTTGCCGGCGGCTGGAAACTGCTGATGAGATGTCGTGCCCGGGCGGTTGGACGTGAGCACTTGTTCATTAGGTCGCAGAAGCCTCCGCATGCTGCCCGCCCGTTCCACCAGGCCAGACACGGACAAGGGAAGAGCTGGGGCCAATGCTGTTGATGATCGGCGACGACTGGGCCGAGGACCACCACGACATCGAGATCGAGGACGACACCGGGCGGCGGCTCAGCCGCGCCAGACTGCCCGAGGGACTGGACGGAATCGCGAAGCTGCACGCGCTGGTCGCCGAGCATGCCCCCGCCGACTGGGTCGACCTCACCCCTGAGCAGACCGCCGACCGGGTCTTCGTCGGCATCGAAACCGACCGCGGCTCCTGGGTGGTCGCCCTACGAGCATCGGGCTACCACGTCTACGCGATCAACCCGATGTCCTCGGCCCGCTACCGCGACCGGTACTCCACCTCGGGGGCCAAAAGCGACGCCGGCGACGCCCACGTCCTAGCCGAGATCGTCCGGCTAGACCGAGCCCATCACCGCGAGATCGCCGGGGACACCAACCTGGCCGACGCGGTGAAGCTACTGGGCCGTGCTCATCAAAACTTGATCTGGGAACGTGTCCGGCACGTGCTGCGCCTCCGATCGGCACTACTTGACTTCTTTCCCGTTGCGGTGCAGGCATTTTCGGATTTAGCCGCCACGGACGCCCTCATCCTGCTCAGCCGCGCGCCGGACCCGGCCCGCTCCGCCCGGCTCACCCGCAGCCAGGTGGTGTCGGCGTTGGCCGCGGCGCGGCGGCACCACATCCAGGACAAAGCCGGACCACTGCTCACGCTGCTGCACACGCCGGGCCTTCGGCAACCCGCCGCCGTGGAGGCGGCCTACGCCGCGATCGTGCTCGGCCAGGTCAAGATCCTGACCGCTATCAACGAACAGATCACCGCGATGCAGTCGGTGATGGCAGAAAATTTTGACCGACACCCGGCCGCGCAGATCTACCGGAGCCAGCCGGGCCTGGGACCGGTCCTGGCCGCCCGCGTCCTGGGCGAATTCGGCGACGACCCGCAACGGTTCGCCAACTCCCGCGCCCGAAAAAACTACTCCGGACAGAGCCCGATCACGAGGGCATCGGGGAAAAAATCCGTCGTCCTAGCCCGGCACGCCACCAACCGCCGGCTCGGCGTCGCCCTGCACCTGCAGGCCTACGGCTCCCTCAACGGATCGCCCGGCACCCGCGCCTACTATGACGCCATCCGAGCCCGCGGAACCGGCCACCACGCAGCCCTCCGCCAAGTCGCCAACCGACTCGTCGGCATCCTGCACGGCTGCCTCGAGAGCGGAACCCTCTACGACGAAACCGTCGCCTGGAACTCCTCAGCCAGCGTCACGCAAACTGCAATGGCACCCGCCGCTTGACACCAATCGACATGGGATGTCTGCTAAATATGAAGACCCGCTGTAACTGGTCAGGTCTCACCGCGGTGAAATAGACTGTCATTCATTGGGCGAATAGACCGGAGAATGTCGATCTATGTGGGGTGAGCCGTGTCGGCGTGTCGCCGAACAATGGTGTTGTCTGATGCGATAATAATGGAATGACGCAGCCGACGTACGCCGAACTGGTGGAACTGATCGTCGAAATGCGCACCGAACTGAACATCCTCCGCGCCGAGAATGCGGCATTAAAGGTGCGGGTCGCGGACCTGGAAGCACGGTTGCGGACCAACTCGCAGAACTCCTCGAAGCCACCATCGGCGGACGGACCCGGCAAGGCGAAGACCAGGTCGCTGCGCACGCCGTCCACACGCAAGCCCGGCGGACAGGACGGGCACCGCGGGCAGACTTCAGCCCAGGTCGCCGACCCGGATGTGGTGATCCGCCACGAACCGAGCTGCTGCACTGGCTGCGGATCGGATCTGGCCGATGCGACCGAGGTTGGCTGCTCACGTCGGCAGGTCTTCGACATCCCGCCGATCAAAGTGCACGTCACCGAACATCAGATCATCAGCCGCCGCTGCCACTGCGGGAAGACCTCGACCGGCGACACACCCGCCCAGGCGGGCGGACCCGTGCAGTACGGGCCGGTGATGTGCGCGGTCGTCATCTATCTGTTCATGGGGCAGTTCCTGTCCAAGAAGCGGACCGCCCAGGCCATCAGCGAACTGTTCGGCATTCCTGTCTCTGATGGCACCGTCGCCGCGGTGACCAGTCGCGCCGCCGGTGACCTGGGCGAATTTTTGGCCCAGGTCACCGCCCGCTTGAAATCCTCTCCGGTGGTGCACTTTGATGAGACCGGGCTGCGCTGCGAAGGTCGCAACCACTGGCTGCACTCCGCGTCCACCCCGGCCTTCACCAGACTGTTCTTCCACCGCAGACGCGGTACCGAAGCGATGGCCAAGATGAACATCCTGCCCGGCTTCACCGGCACCGCCGTCCACGACGCGTGGGCACCGTATGACACCTACACCGCCGCGCGGCATGCGCTGTGCAATGCGCATCTGCTCCGCGAGCTACAGGCCGTCACCGACCACCACCACGCCAGCAACACAGACCTGCCCGGCGCCTGGTGCTGGGCGCAGCAAGTCCGCGACGCGCTGCTCACCCTGCACAAAGCGGCCGCCGCCCACCCCGACACCCCCGTCGACCAGGCGGTCATCGCCGCCGAAACCGTCAAGATCCGGCACGCCCTCCTCGCCGCCACCCACCCCGACGGCGCCATCGGCCGCAAACACCGAGCACTGGCCCGCCGCATCCACCGCAGAGAAGTCGACTACCTCAAATTCGCCTCCGACCCGGCGATCCCGTTCACCAACAACCCCGCCGAACAAGAGATCCGCATGACCAAGATCCGACAGAAAATATCGGGCACCATGCGCACCGAAAAAGGAGCCGGACACTTCGCGGACCTCCGCTCCTACCTACAAACGACCGCAAAACACGGCGTACCAGCCCTGGCCGCCCTCACCCAGCTGACCAGCAGGAACCCCTGGCTACCCGCCCACACCTGACCAGTTACCCGACCACCTGCATTCCGGCTCCTGAAAGCAACCGTCGATGTCGCCCTCAACATCGAAGACAGTCGGGGCCGCTCCGACCGTCATAAGCGTGCCGTTGTCCCGCGAACAATGTCACCGAGGAGCACCTGGCGCCATAGAGCGGGCTGGTCGTGGCTCCCTCCATTGACACAAATCCAGAGCACGCACAGGTGTATGCCGGGTTGGTAGTCGTTGGGGTCGCCTTGGGCGGTGATGTACTCGCCCATGTACAGGGCACCGGCCTGCCCGAACCTGGGCAGCCCCCCGGGCTGAACGAACTCTTGAGGTGTGGCGTCGATGAGGCGGCTGGGAGCTTCCACGGATTGTGGTTGCAAAACGATTTGCGGCGATAGATCCTCGGCGGCGAAGCTTCCGCCGGTTGCTGAACCCACTCCCTTAACGCCGACCGCACCTTCGCCGTGTACGCCGACGACGTCACCTTCACCGTGTACGGCGGTGGGCCCGGTGGCGTGCACCCCGACCTTGTTTCCGCCGGCGTCGACGCCAATGTCGATTTCGGTCCCGAAGGTTTGGAACCCGATGACGGCCGGGCCGAGCGCTGTGTACTGATTGTCTGAAGACATGACATATCCAATCTGGTGTCGACCACACTCGGATATCGAACGTTTGGCCAAAGGTAGTACCGCCAAGGTGTCGCCGCACATGAGACACACGAGCTCGCCGTTGCCGACGACCAAAACCTTCGACTTTCGACCCCGGCGAAGCTGTGCCCCGCGCTCAGAGGTTGCCTGGACCTATCGGCGGACAACCGTGTCACCCACCAGCACCAGCGTGTTCGCCTTGGTGTTGGGTGAGACCTTGCTCGGCCGCGAAGGTGGTGACGGCCGGGAGTTGGTGCGTCGTTGACGGCTGGTAGGTGGTCGTCTTGACCGGCAGTTCGAGTTGTATCTCGGTGACCTGAGAGCTGACCACGCACGGACTTCAGATTCGGCCGGCAACGAGCTTGGCCAGGTCGCGTACTTGATCAGTCGGGGGCGAGGCCGCAAGGTAGAACACGACTGACACCACGACCAGGGCGTCACCCTTCCGGAAGAAGATGCCAGCGGAACCGTGCGAGTCGACTTCGAACGCCTTGTCGCCCACTCCGGCGACGTCGACGACGGATCCTGTCTTGGCGGTGCCCGCGTTGTTGCGCATGTTGTCGTAGGTCAACTTGCCTTGGGTTGGCGTGATGTTCACCAGGACCAACTTGCTCTGGTAGGGGCCGTAGTGGCACTGACTCGAGTCGTGGGCACCGGTGTCACCGGTACCGGGGCCGGGATCCGCGCCCAACGCGGTGGTGGCATCCGCCTCGGTGACCAGCGAGCAGGCGTTCCCGCCAGCGGCAGAGGCCGCAGGCGCGCTCGCTTCGTCGCTCGCTGCGTTCGTGGCCGCGCCGCTGGTGGCGTCAGTCGCGGCCGCCGTGGTCTGTGCGGCGGATGTGGTGTGCGCTGCGGGCGTGCTCTTGCTGCATGCAATGAGCAGCAAGCCGGCGGCTAAGCACGCAGCTAGTGCCGCGACGGTGTGTCGGTGCGGATCTGTCATGGCGAGCTCTCTGGTTGGTGATTGGTTCGATGAGCAGGGGTGACTCAGTTCAGAGCTGGCGGGCCGCGGTGGTAGCCAGTGCGATGGCCCGGTCCTTCGACGATCCCATCGACGCGGGGATTTCGATGGTGATCGAGACGCAGGTATGAGGTTCCCCCGGCACAGCGGACAGTTGGTCCCGCTTACCTCGGTTGAGGACGGGGTGGAGCTGTCAGGCCACCAGGACTGCCAGCGACTTGGCGTTCTCGTAGCTGATCGGGCTGCGTTGCCCGTTGCTGGAGTGCCTACGCCAGGTGTTGTAGTACACCATCCAACGGTCAATCGCCGCATACAACTCCGCCATCGTAACAAAGGTCCGGCGGTAATAGAATTCATGCTTGAATGTCGACCAGAACGACTCTGAGCACGCATTGTCCCAACACACCCCAGTTCGACCCACCGATTGCCGCAATCCAACCTCGACACATTTGTCTGCAACATCGCCGCTGGTGAATTGCGACCCCCGGTCAGCATGAAAAACGGGTCTCCTGACGTTTTCGTGGGTGGTTTAGCGTCCGGGAAGCGGCGGGCATAACCCGCCGCGGGTGAGCATTGCCATGGCTATCAACGCTTCTGGGCTGTGAAAGCCGTACGACCTGCGGGTCAAGGCCCGTAGGTGGGTGTTGGTGGCCTCGGATTGGGCGTTGCTCATGTGGTGGATCAGGGTGTTCCAAATCAGCTGCTGGAACCGCTTCAACGTTGCGGCCAGGGCGATGAACCCGGGCAGTTGGGAGCGGCGGGCCCAGGCGATCCAGCCGGCCAACAGTTCACGGCCGGCCTGGCCCTTGACCTGGAACACCGCGCGCAGTTGCTCCTTCAGCAGATACGCCCGATACAGATGCCGGTTGGTCTGGGCGATCGAGGCGACCGACCCGCGTTGCTCCGGGGACAGGTCCGCCGGGTTTTTCAGCAATGCCCAGCGGCTGCCCTTCACCGACGACGCCTGCGCAGAGCTACTCCTACCCCGCAGCGTGTTCCACGTCTGACGACGGACCTTGTCCAACTCCCGGGTGGCCCACCCCACGATATGAAACGGATCCAATCCCAGCACCGCCTGCGGCGCGCGGGCCGTCACGGTGTCGTGGATCCACTGCGCCCCGTCGGCCGAGACGTGCGTCAACGCCGCCGCCCGTTCTGGGCCGAGCTCGTCGAAGAACCGACCCAGGGTGTCGCTGTTGCGGCCCGGTGCGGCCCACACCAATCTGCCGGAGTCTTGATCGACCACGCACGTCAGATACCGCTGGCCTTTGCGGTGGGAGATTTCATCGATGCCGATCCGCTGCAGCCCCGCGAGCACGTCCCGGCCGGCCAAACCGTCGGCGACGACGTGCTCGATGATTGCGCTCACGTGCCGCCACGACGTCCGCATCAACTGCGCCACCACCGACGAAGCGGTGTGCGCCGCCAACCACGCGCACTGGTCCTCAAACGCTCGGGTTGCCCGCGCGCCGGGTCGGGCCCACGGCACCGCCGCGACGACCACCCCGTGCGTCCGGCAGTTCACCCGCGGAGCCGCAGCCTGCAGGAATACCATCGTCGACCCCCAGTCCAGCGACCGCCACCGCCGGGTTCCGCCGCCCTGGTCATAGCCCGGCCGTCTACGCCGGCATCGACTGCACCTACTCCGGGCGCCCTTCGTCGCACGCACCGAAACGACCAGCACCTGCCGGTCGTCGGCCTCCTCCCACGCCACATCGCACACCTGCAGTTGCTCGACACCGAGCAGCTTTCGCCATATCGTTACACCGCGCACACCGTGCTCCTGGATAGTGACTGACCCTAGATAAGCCAGAACCTATACGCAGCCCGGTGTGTCGCCCACAACCAGGGGTCAAACCACCCACGAGAACGTCACAAGAGCCTGAAAAACGGTGCCCTTCGTCTTCACCAATTCCTTGCCGCCGCGAGTGGCAACAGCCATCTGCAAACAGTCCACCACCAACTCGGCGCGCATGTGATCGGCCGCCGACCAACCCAACACCCGCTTGGAATGTTCGTCGCGGATCGCGCACAAGAACACGTCCCCCTCACCGCAGGTCAGATACGTGATGTCCGAAGCCCAGACCACATCGACTCGTCCCTGATCGAAGTGCCGGTTCACCAGATCCGGCGGCATGAACGCCGACCGGTCCACGACCGTCGTGGGCACCTTGAACGTCCGCGGACTGATCCCGGCGATGCCGTGAGCAGCCATGATCGCCGCGACCGTCTTCTCCGTCACCAAGGTACCGGCCTCCCGCAGCTCCGCGGTGATCCGCGGCGCACCGTAGGTCCGGTCCGAGTCCCGGTGGATCGCCATGATCTTCACCAACAGATCGGCCCGCCGCACGGTGGCCGCGGACGGGCCCTGACCGGTCGCCCGCCGGCACCAGGCATAAAACCCCGACGGTGACACCGATAAATTCCGGAACATCACCGACTTGTTGGAACCAACACCGGAATCGATGCTCGCGCACTCCGCTGCGATGAACTCGAAGTAGGTCACTTCGGTTGCATCGCGGCAAAGTACGCCGAGGCTTTTTTTAAGAATGCAACATCCTCCGCCTGGTCCTGCAGTTTTCTGTCCTGTTCGGCGATGCGCCGACGCAACCGAGCTAATTCGGCCCGTTCCGTTTCGGTCAACTCTTCCTCGACCGGGGCCGCCTCCGCGGCACCCTGCCGAATCCGTTCATCACGAACCCACCGCCCCAACAACTGCTCACCGACCCCCAAATCTCGGGCCACCTCAGCAACCGTCCGACCGGTATCGATCACCCGGTGCGCTGCCTCCACCCGGTACTCCGCAGTGAACGACCTCCGTGTCCTTGCCATGAAACACATCCTCCCAGCCGGCCCACCAGGGAGCCCGCTTCGGATGTCCACCAGACCAGGGGAACCTCAGTATCGCCCTTGAGGAAGTAAACGGTGGTCTCCCCGGCGGAAGCGGCGGGTGTCTCGAAGGCACGGTCGCCGACGCCCGGGACGTCGACGGAGTTCGCCTGGCGATTGCCGTCGTAGAGGCCCGCCCCGGCGATGGAGCTCGCGTTCACCTGCACGCCCCCTGACGCGACCGTGTAGTTACAAGTGCTGTTTCCGCCGAAAGCTCCTTCCTGTGTTTGCTCGTGGCCGGGGCCCGTCTGCGCCCAGAGCCGTTCTTGCGGCCTGCTCGCTGACCATCAGACAAGCGTGCAAGTGGCCGCTGGCGGCTGGGGAGGACGTGCCGCTTCCATCCGACGCAGTCGCCCCACCGCTCGCGGCCCTCGCATCCGGTGGGGGCTGTTGGGTCGTCGCGGTGGGTGTTCCGCCGGCGAGCGGGCTACTGCTGCACGCGGCGAGCAGCACAGCTCCGGCCGCGGCCAAGGTCAGTGTTGCCAGTCGAAGGACGGGGTGGACGTGCTGGTGGTGTGTCATTGCGGGTCTCCGATGCCGAGTGATGGATGGATGAAGGTCCGTCGGAGGTCCTCGTCGCGGGCGAGCCCCCGATCCGGGTGCCCTGGAATTTCATGTTGGCTCGATTGCCATGAAAGTCAGGGGGTTGGACGGACCCCGTCTGCCGCCTGGAGTTGCTCGAGGGTGTGCCTGAGGGCTGGTCGGGCGTCTCGGTGGTGGGGCATGAGGATGCCGTAGAGGGTGAGGAGCCACGGTTGGGGAGGCCGGGCGAGGGTGTAGTAGTGGGTGATCTGGGTCCCGGTGCCGTCGGCTTTAAGGTGGTAGCCCCAGACGGAGGAGTCCCGTCGCGTAGGGTCGAATCGTTCGGGCACGGTGCGGAAGGTGAACTCTTCCCCGCGCTTCGCGGTCACCACTTCGCAGACGCGGGACCAGCGGATGAGCCCGGCGCGGTTGCGGCCACGGAACCGGGAGCCGACGGTCCCGGGTGGTAGTCCTTCGAGCCAGCGGCACGCCTGCACTTCGCGGGAGCGTGTCGGGGTGGCACCGACGTCGGCGACGAGGTCATACAGACGTTCCGGGGTTGCGTCGATGTGCAGGCTGACCTCCCCGCGGGTGCGCCAGGGTCGACGCGCTGAGCCGATGATCTCAGGCTGATGCGTGCTGTCAGCTGCGCCCAGTTTCGGGCCAACCGGGACGTCGGCACCCCACCGAGTGGCGCATGCCTTGCGGTATCTCGGGCCGAATACGCGCAGTAGAACGAACCGGAGGGCGGGGTTGACCTTGCCGACAACGTGGTCGTAGACCGCGCGGTCGCCTCCGTCGATGAGCCAGTGACCCTCCAGTCCGAGGTCCTTCTTGCTCTTGGGCTTGATGTAGTACTCCTGCTCCCAGGCATCCCATTGTCCACATGTCAGAGTGCTGGCGACGACAGGCATCATGTCGTCCTCTTCGCGGCGCAGATGGGGATCCAGGGTGCCTCGCAGGTCATTGAGTGCCGCTGCCAGTTGCCCCCGAGCGGCGGGGAATTTTCCGTATGCCGCGGCAGTCGCGGTCACGTTTCCCATGTGAGGAGTGATCGCCGCGTGGTCGGCGTCCATCTGGTCCAGGACTTCGGCGGCCGCTGGATTCAGCGTGCGTATGGTTGGCCACAGCCAGGCGTCCTCACCGTGGTGATGGATTTCAAGGAAATCCATCATCGCCTGGATGTGCTGGGCGATCGCCACCCGCTGGGCGTCGCCTGGGACGGGCTGGTGGGACAGCGCGTCAACGGCGCGGGCGAGGTCGCGCCGCAACGCACTGTGGGCGATCCCCATCATTCGGGTGTCGGCCGGGGCCGACGATTCTCTCTTCATGACAACCCTTCTCGTTGAGTCTTCTTGGCTTGTCCAGATGCGTCCTGGCGGCTTTGCGAGACGAGTCGCAGCAGCCGCTCGGCCAGCCAGTGCTCGTGCTGCTCACGCGTCCACCCGGATCGGTGGACCAGTAGGTGAAAGACCTCCGCGCTGGTGAGCAACCAGACTTCGTCGAGCTCAAGTCGTGTGGGAGCTCTGGAGGCAACCTGCTCGAAGTAGCCGGCGACCTCTGCTCGACGTCGCTCGTCCAATGCGCCAAGCTGTTGCGCCAACAAGGCATCCGTGGCCGAACCCTGGGTGAGGGCCTGGACGAGTTCGCAGGTCCGGCTGCTGATCGCCGCCGACATGCTTGCACCGCCAGCCACACGCTCCTCACGGGTGCCGGTGCCCAGCACGGAGGCGACATCGCGCTGCGCCAGCGGGATCGGCAAGTCATCGCCGACGACCGCAACGTCCATCACTGCCGCGAAAAGGTCGCCCTTGGAGCCGAAGCCGGCATAGACGGTCTCCGTCGAGACGCCGGCAGCCTTGGCGACCTGCCGCATGCTCGTAGCGGCCCACCCGAGCTCGCAGAAGAGCCGGGTGGCCGCATCAAGGACCGCAGCGCGGGTCTGCGCGGCCTGCATACGGCGCCGAGGCGAGTGATAGGTGCGAGCCGGGTTCGAGGACACAGACGAACGATAGAACGACCCTGTTTTGATTACAAGAGCGTTCCAGTCAAATCCGTGGAGGAAATCGGATCGCTTCAGGGCGCCAAGGGTCGCCTGGTTCGCGGTTGAAGCGGGTGAGGTCGGCCGATGCCGTGCTTGGGCAAGTGGGCGGCCCCGGGGTAGGTGGCACTCATCACGACGGCCCCACAGGTGGCAACGGGTCCGCATTGTTTTGGTTGTGGGGGCCGCGGCCGTGCAGCGGGGCTGCCTTCATCGTGGCCGCCCGCTGCGTCGAGCCATAAGACCCGGTTTCGAAGGGTTCTCACTCACTCGCACAGCGAGCAGCCACACAATCCGTAAGGCAATCGCGAACTGGCACTAGCTAGGGCGTGTCCCGCGGATCTTGGAGGTCGGTTCCGACAGACTCTGATTTGTGCAGAATCGTCATGATTTGTCGGATGAGCAGTGGGCCCGGTTGGAGCCTTTGCTACCGGATCGGACCCCGATTCGGGGTGGTCGGTGGGTCGATCACCGCAGGGTCGTCGACGGGGTGCTGTGGCGGACCAGGTCCGGTTCGGCGTGGCGGGATCTCCCGGAGTGTTACGGCAATTGGAAGACGGTGTACAACCGGCATCGTCGCTGGTCAGGGGACGGTACCTGGCAGCGGGTGCTGTCGATGCTGCGGGCGGACTGCGGTCACGGCGATGTCGGTGAGTGGGCGTTGGGGGTGGATGCGACGGTGATCCGGGCGCATCACCACGCGGCAGGTGCCCGGCACGAACCGCCGAAGGACATCCCCGCCGCCGTCCTTGCCAGCGTCGTGTTGGAGGCTCCGATCAAGGCCCTCAAAGACACAGGGGGCACTATCGAACTACAAGAATTCTGCGGATCGGCCGCCGCCGGTCGTTGATCGGGAGGGTTTGGGGCGTAGCCGCGGCGGGGTGACGACGAAGATCCACATGGCGGCTGATTCGAAGTGTCGGCCGGTGGGGCGGGTCATCTCGGCTGGTCAGCGGCATGACGCGTTGGCGTTCACCGCGGTGCTGGCCGATATTCGGATCGTGCGCGGCCGTGATGGGCGGCCTAGGACCCGACCGGATCGGGTGTTGGCGGACAAGGCGTATTCCAGCGGCAGAATCCGTAAGTCGTTGCGGCGTAGGGGTATCAAGGCGACCATCCCGGAGCCGGTGAACCAGATCAACGGTCGCCTGTCCAAGGGTTCCCGTGGTGGTCGGCCACCCAAATTCGACAAGGAAATCTACAAGGACCGCAACACCGTGGAGCGGACGTTCAACCGGCTACGCGGCTACCGCGCGGTCGCCACCCGGTATGACAAACGGGAGTTCGTCTACCGAGGCACCGTCGACGTCGCCAGCATCGGAATCTGGCTCAGGCATCTAACGGAGAACGATCCACGGGACACGCCCTAGGTTGCGTGCCGCTGTGGGGAGTATCAGGGGCCGGTGCCGCCGCCGGTGAGGAGCCAGTCGCCGCCGGTTTGGCGGTGCAGGTCAAGGAACCAAGTCGTGTCACCGTCGGGTATGGATCCGTCGCCTCCGCTGGTCGTGATCGTCACTGCCAACACCGCCTCATCCGGCGACGGCATGGCCGGCACCCCGGCGATCTGATAGCCGATGAGACGAAGCGAACCCGCCTGACACAAGTCGCCACTGCCGACCTGGGCCTTACCGGCAACCAAGTATCGGTCCGCGGCAACGCAGTCACCGGCCTTGACAGCGTTCAGGTACCCGGTGACGACAGCGCGCTGCGCTGCGGCGATACCAGCAGCAGTGCTTGAGCGTTCCGGGCGTGCGGTGCTGACCATCGGTGTGGGGGCCGCCGGCCCGGCCGTGCGGTGCGACATCAACGCCCCGGTGATGCCGACGCCCCCCGCGAACAACACCACTGCGGCCGCCGCAGCGACCAGGGCGACGGTACGGCGACGCCGCGCACGGAGGTCGATACGGCCGGCCAACGCTCGGCGGACGTCAGCGTCTGACGGCGCCCGGCCGGCCAGGGCATCGAGTTCGGTGTGCAAGTCGGTATCGGTGTTCACGAGTCCTCCTGGAATCGGGCGTGGACCGGGGAAAGGTGGACCACCGCAGCTGGGGCGAATCGGTCCGCAGGGCCATCTGCGTTCGGTGTTGCTCCACTGACGGCCTGTTCGTCAGCGACTGCGATACGCATCGCAGCGAGCCCTCGGGAGATCGCGGTCCGCACGGCCCCGACGGTGACGCTGAGTTCGTCCGCGATCTCATCGGTGTCCAGGCCCAGGTAGTAGCGCAGCACGATCGCCGCGCGTGGTCGGGGCGCAAGAGCCGCCAGCAGATATCGCAACTGTGCACGGTCATCCGCGGCGATCGACGGATCGGATAGGTGGACATCTGGAAGCTCACCGGTACGCGTCGACCGGATCATCCGCACCGACCACCGGCGTTTGTCGGACAGGAACTGAGAGGTCACCATCCGGCGCACGTACGCGGCCGGGAATTCCATTGCCCCGATCCGGGGCCAGCTGGTGTGCGCTCGCAGCAGCGCCTCGGCCAGTACGTCCTGCGCCCGGTGCGGATCACCGGTCAGCACGGCCGCGTACTTCCGCAACCCGGTCAGCTCCGCACCCAGGAACTCGTCGAAGGTCACCGTTTGCTCACCGCCGCTGCTTGGTAGGAAGATCTCACCTACTCAACGCCGCCCAGGACCGATCCGCACCACCCAGCGGGGCAGATTCCTCTTCAACCGTCACCTATAGCCGAACGGTGACTGAATGTCGAAGACACCACGCCGGGCCCGCTCAGCACCGTGACCAGCCCATTCCCGTAACACCTGTCCGGTGACAAGTCCCGCACGGGTACCTCCTACGGAGCAATCGACCTCCCAATCTCATCGGCACTCCGCAGCTGTCGTTGCCGACAGTCGACCGACCACCACGCCCATCACGCAAGCAGCTGCATCCGACTGAAGCCATCGCAGTGTTCGCCGGCCGCGACAGACGGCGTGCTGCCGGCCGATGCCGTCAGTACGACGAAGGCAGGCGAGACGGTCTGCTGCGGGACGTGCAAGCTCGAGCGATGCGCCGTCGCGCTCCCCCGGCGAGCGGCTCACCCCCCTCTGGGAGGGCAGATCCGGCCGGGTCCACCACCACACCACCAAGACCGAGCAACGGGACGACCGACGCTGAGAGCCATTACGTCGAAGAAGGCAACGCCATTACGTCGAAGAAGGCAACGTTGGCGCTCGGATGACCCCGCGGGCCCCCCGCCACGTGACGTTCTTCGTGCTACCCAGGCCTCCGGTGGCCCCGGATCGCCTGTCTGACGCTCCACGCTTGCTCGGCAGATGATGTTTGATCATCTGAGCAACTGATTTTGCTTGGGAAGCCACCTCGCCTTACTGCGGGCTGCCTCGACCAGCGTGTCCGTCACCGTGACGTATCGCCCACCCGACGCCCCGGGAGCTAGCACTCGGATGGCCTGAGTTGCAACAGGTTTGCAGATCGAAGACGCACCCTCTTCGATCTCAAGGGCGTTCCGAGCCGGGCGGTTCACGTAGCGGCGGCGGCAGCAGGCCGGCCCCGGCCGGCACCGCCGCGGAGCCGACGGAATCGCCCGGGTTGTACAGCCCGCAGGCCTTGAGGGACAGACATCCGCATCCGATGCAGGAATCCAGTCGGTCGCGCAGAGCCTCGATCGCCGCGATCTTGTCATCGAGTCGTTGCCTCCAATGGCGCGAGATCCTGCGCCAGTCCGCCGGCGTGGGCGTTCGAGACGACGGTAGTTCGGCCAACTCGGCCCGGACTTCGTCCAATGACAGCCCGACATTGCGGGCCGCCCTGATGAAGGCCAACCGGCGCAACACCTGACGGTCGTAACGACGTTGGCCACCACTGGACCGACCCGCCTCGAACAGGCCCTCACGTTCGTAGAACCTCAGGGCCGAGGCCGCGAACCCGCTGCGGTGGGCCACCTCGGACACCGTCAAGCTGACCACGACCATTCGCCGGACGATACGGCTGGTGATAGTGGACTTCAACTCCTGCCACTCGAGACACAACCGGCGCCCGCGTCGGCGTCCAGAAGGCGTCCAGAAGGCGTCCGGGTGCCGGTCAGCGCAATCGCAGTCGATCGTGGCGGAAGCTTGTCGACGACCAGGTCGAAGGAATCCTGGATCATCTCGAAGACGAGCCGATCCGGCACCGATCCGTCGAGAGTGACGGTATTCCAATGCCTCTTGTTGAGGTGGTACCCGGGGATGATCGCCGGGTAGGCGGCCCGCAACCCGATGGCGATCGGAGGATCGCATTTCAAGCTGACGCGCAACGGAGGCGGGTCGGTCAGACGACTCAGCGCGAAGACCCTGCCGTGCACCTTGAACGTGCATGTCTCCGGAGTCCGGCCGAAGGGATGGTCCTCCAGCGCTGCGGGCAGGTCCAGGCAGTAGGACCGCAGCACGTCGGCGGAGATCGTCATGATTCAGTCGAGGTGCTTGCGGAGGAAGGCGATGTCGGCGCTCTGCCCGTCACCGGGTGTCTCGACGATCACGTCGGAGCCGGCGGCGCGGCAGACCGCCGCGATCTGCGCCGCGTCGATCGTCCCGGCGTCGAAATTAGCGTGGCGGTCGGCGCCGGAGTCGAATTCGTCACGACTGCTGTTGGCGTGCACCAGATCGATCCGCCCGGTGATGGCCATCACGCGGTCGACCACGGTCACCAGATCCTCCCCGCCCGCGAAGGCATGACAGGTGTCCAAGCAGAATCCGACGCCGAACTCACCGACGGCATCCCAGAGTCGAGCCAGCCGATCGAACCGACGCGCGATCGCGTGATTGCCTCCGGCAGTGTTCTCGATCAGGACCGGGAGCGGGAACTCCTCGCGTTCGAACACCTTGTGCCAGTTGTCGAAACCTTTGTCCAGTTCGGCGTCGGAGGCCACGTGCCCTCCGTGCACGATCAGTCCCCTGGCGCCGATGTCGGCGGCCGCCGCCGCGTGCTGGGAAAGGATCTTCCGGCTGGGAATCCGGACCCGATTGTTCATGGTGGCGACGTTGATGATGTACGGGGCGTGGATGTACAGCGGGATCTTGGCGGCCCGGAGCGCAGCCGCAGCCGGGTGCTCGACCGGCTTCTTCCAGCCCTGCGGATCGGCCAGGAAGAACTGGGCCGCGCCAGCGCCGACTGCCGCCGCAGCGGTCAGCGGGTCGGCGGAATCGACGTGAGCACCGATGGCAACCATGCCCGGAACGCTAGCCGACCGGACCGACAACATCAGAACCGGTCAACATCGGAACCGGCGTCGCGTGGGTCCCGCCGCCGTCTCCGATGGCCCCCGCTGTGCTCTACTCCCCCGTTCCTCTCGGCGCCCACCGACTGGGCGGGCGCGCCACTGACGGCCCGACCTTCTATCGTGGCCACATGGAAGATCAGGCCGACACGCGACCGCCCGCCGCCGCCACGCCCGCGGTGATCGTCCGCGACAACGAGGTCGAGGACCGATTCGAACTGTTCGTCGACGGGGTACCGGCCGGTGTCCTGGACTACCAGGTCCACGGCGGGGCATATGCGTTGATGCACACCGAGATCGATCCCGACTTCGAGGGCCGAGGGATGGGTTCGCAACTGATCGGCCATGCCTTGGATCAATTGCGAGCAGCAGGGCACGGCGCGCTCCCCTACTGCCCCTTCGTGCTCTCCTACCTCCCCCTTCGTGCTCTCCTACCTCCGGAGTCACCCTGAGTACCTTGATCTGGTGCCGAGCAGCTACCGGGCTCGTTTCGACCTCCCCGCGCGCTGAGTTTCAGGGCTAGCGTCGGACCCTGTCACCGCAGACGAGGGGGAACACCATGGCACGCACCGTCGCGCGAAAGCGCCTCACTTTTCCAGGTATCAGTTCCAGGGCCTGGGAGCATCCGGCCGACCGGTCGGCCCTGGTGGCACTGCGGGCCGTCCCCGGATTCGACACGGTCCTCAAGGCACTGGCCGGGCTGTTCCGCGAACGCAAGCACCGGCTGATCTTCCTGGCCTCCGCGGTCAAGGTCAGCGATCGTCAGTTCGCCGAGATCGACCGCCTGTTCAGTGATGCGCTGCTCACGTTGGACTCGCCGCGACGGCCGGAGCTCTACATCCGGCAGGATCCGGCGGCCAACGCGATGTGCATCGGGATGGACGAGCCCTTCATCGTGGTGACGACCGGGTTGATCGAGCTCTTGGACGACCCCGACGAACTGCGCTGCGTGCTCGGCCACGAGTTGGGGCACGCAATGAGTGGCCACGCCGTCTACCAGACCATGCTGTTCCACCTGCTGCGGATCGCCGACAACTTCGGCTGGATGCCGTTGGGCGGCTTGGCTTTGCGCGCCATCATCGCGGCCCTGTACGAGTGGAGCCGGAAGGCGGAGCAATCAGCCGACCGGGCCGGCATGCTCGTCGCACAGGACCCGCAGGTGTCGCTGCGCGTGATGATGAAGATGGCCGGTGGTGCCAGCCTGGGCAAGATGGACACGGTGGCCTTCCTGGAGCAGGCCGCGGAGTACGAGGGCGCCGGCGACATCCGCGACGGCGTGCTGAAACTGATGAACCTCGAGCGCCAGACCCACCCGTTCTCGGTGGTGCGGGCCGCGGAGATCCGCAAGTGGGTCGAGACCGGTGACTACCAGGCCATCATGGCCGGCGACTACCCACGGCGCGCCGACGACTCGCAGGCCTCGATCGCCGACGAGCTCAAGGCAGCGGCCCGCAGCTACCGGGACGGGTTCACCAACTCGACGGATCCGCTGGCGCAGACGGCCAGGAACGTCGGCCGTGACTTCGGGGGCGCCGCCCAGAACGTCGGACAGAATGTCGCCGACGGGCTGACCAATCTGTGGAAGCGTTTCGACACGGGTGATCCGGCCACCGAGACGGACCAGACGGACGAACCGCCCGCCGACAAGCCCAAGCCCGGCAGCGGCAAGAAGGGCCGTCCGGCGAAGTAGTCGATGACGAAGGGGCGTCCGGCAACAGTCAAGATGGACCGATGCGTCCCCGCCGTGGTGTCTTCCTGACGGTCCTGATCCTCGTCTTGTTGTTGCTGCACGGCGTCCCGTGGTGGAGGTTGGTGCTCGCGCCGCACTGGCCGGCCGTGGTCACCGACGTCGGGTCCGCCGTGGCACTGGTGGCGTTGATCGGTTTCCCGTTGGCCATGTGGAAGGGCCACGGGAAGGCACGGCGTGACCGGCCGGCCGTCATCGGCGACACCTGGCTCGGCATCCTGTGGCAGCTCTTCGCCTGGACCGTGCTGGGCGAGATCCTCGATCTGGTCCTGGCACTGAGCGGACTGGAGGCACCGGGACGGCAGCGCTGGGTGGCCGGCGTCGTGGTGGTGTGGGTCGCCCTGCTGTGCTCCTGGGGCATGTGGCAGGCCCGGCGCGTCCCGCCCGTCAGGACCGTCGAGGTCACCCTGCCGCGCCTGGGCCGCGGGCTGGACGGCCTGCGACTGGTGCTGATCGCCGATACCCATTTCGGACCGATCGACCGGTCCGGGTGGTCCGCCCGCCTCGTCGAGCGAGCCAACGCGTTGAACCCCGACATCCTCGCCCATGCCGGCGATCTCACCGATGGTTCGGTGGATCGGCGGAGCGCACAGGTCGCCCCGCTGGGCGTCGCACAGGCGTCGCTGGCCAGGGTCTACATCACCGGGAATCACGAGTACATGTCCGGGGCACCCGACTGGGTCGCCCACATGCACGGTCTGGGCTGGACCGTGCTGCACAATCGGCACATCGTGCTCGAACGCGGCGGCAGCCGGCTGGTGGTGGCCGGCATCGACGACCTGACGGCCCAGGATTCCGGCGTCCCGGGGCACGCGGCAGACCTGCCCGGCGCCCTGGCGGGAGTCGATGCCGACCTGCCGATCGTGCTGCTGGCCCACCAGCCCAAGTCGGTCCGGATGTCGGCACCCGCCGGCGTCGACCTGCAGCTGTCCGGGCACACCCACGGTGGCCAGATGTGGCCGTTCCACTTGATCGTCAGGGCCGAGCAGGGCGCTCTGGCCGGACTCTCCCGCCACGGTGAGCGCACCGTGCTCTACACCAGCCGGGGCTCCGGATTCTGGGGACCGCCGTTCCGCATCTTCGCTCCCAACGAGATCACCCTGCTGATTCTCCGCAGCGGGTCGCAGCCTGATCCGCTGGTGAGTTGAAACGGGCGAATCGGACAGAATTCGACAGTAACCCACCGCTCGATGGGGACTCGGGTCAATAGATTCAGCGAATGCGCTCGGCGGAGCGGGCAGCGGTCAGCATTTCCCGCACCAGCACGCCCAGTTCGGCGGTCGGGGCACCCTCGGTCAGAGCCGTCGCGACGTCCTCCGCGGCACACCTGACCTGATAGAGACGATCAGCCAGATCGTTGCGTTCCTCCACCGACAGCACCACGGCATCGGGGGGTAGAGCGCCGCGCTCCAGGGCATGCCGGCTCTCGTAGGCCCGTTGACGGCAGGCCTGGGCGCAGTACCGCCGCCGCCGGCCGACCGATCCGGCCGTCGGCAGTTCACGACCGCACCATTCGCACCGGGTCGGGCCCTTCGGGAGCCCACCCGCCGGGGCCGATCGTCCGGTCGTCGTCGCAGCCACCATGGCCGCAACGTTAGTGCGCATCGGCCCGGGGCCCGACATGACAGACTGCTTCGCATGACGGCCTACCTCGCCGGGTCCGGCCCCCGAGCATTCGCCCATCGCGGTTGGCACATCGGAGATCTGGCGGGTTGCGAGAACACCATGGCGGCGTTCGCCAGGGCGGTCGACGAGGGTTACCGCTACCTCGAGACGGATGTCCACGCCACCGCGGACGGCGTCCTGGTCGCCTTCCACGATTTCCGCCTCGATCGCGTCACCGACGGGCGCGGGCGGATCTCGGACCTGACGTGGGACCAGGTCCGCACCGCTCTGATCGGTGGGCGGGAGCCGATTCCGCTGATGGCCGAGGTGCTGGCGGCCTTCCCGGACACCCGGTTCAACATCGATCCCAAGACGGACCGGGCCGTCGGGCCGTTGATCGACCTGCTGCAATCCTCTGGCGCGATCGATCGGGTCGGACTCGGGTCGTTCTCCGACCGACGACTGGCCACCCTTCGACAGGCACTGGGGCCGGATGTCGCCACCTCGCTCGGACCCAGCGGTGTCGCTCTGCTGGTGGCGGCGAGCAGACTCCGGCTGACTCCCAGGCCCGGCGGCGCGCAGGCCGCCCAGGTCCCCGTCCGATACGGCCGGGCGAGGGTGATCAGCCCCGCGTTCATCAGGACCGCCCACGTCGGCGGCCTCGAGGTGCACGTGTGGACGGTCGACCGGCCGGCAGAGATGCACCGGCTGCTCGATCTCGGCGCCGACGGCATCATGACGGACCGCCCCGACCTCCTGCGCACGGTGCTCCTGGAACGCGGCGAATGGGAGTGAGCACGCCTGGGTCGACCCCGGCGGGGCCCCCCGCAACCCGGCGGAACATCGCCGAGCCCAGCACCGCCCTGTCGACGGTGCCGGCCGCCGGGTCCCGGCGTGGGCAGGTCCCGACCGGCACCCTCAAGTTCTTCTACGGCCCGATGGACTGCGGCAAGTCGACGCTGGCCCTGCAACTGGACCACAACCACTCCCGGCAGGGCCGGCGCGGCCTGCTGCTGACGCGTCTGGACCGTTCGCACCGGGGCCAGATCACGTCGCGGATGGGGATCACCCGGACGGCCATCGAGGTGGACGACGACATCGATCTGGCCGACCTGGTGCGGGCGTCCTGGGCCGCCGGCCGCCGCGTCGACTACCTGATCGTCGACGAGGCGCAGTTCTTCACCCCGTCCCAGATCGACCAGCTGGCCCAGCTCGCCGACGACGTCCAGGTCGACGTCTACGCCTTCGGGATCGCCACCGACTTCCGCGGACGGATGTTCCCCGGGTCCCTGCGACTTTTCGAGCTCGCGGACCAGGTGCTCCCGATCCAGGTCGAGGTGCTCTGCTGGTGCGGTGCGGCCGGCCGCTTCAACGCCAGGGTGGTGGACGGCGAGATCGCCCGGGACGGCGCGCAGGTGGTGGTGGCCGATACCGCACTCGACGACGCCACCGCCGTCCGCTACCAGGTGCTGTGCCGTCGGCATCATCGCTCCGGTGACCTGGGCCCGGATTCCGGTGAGGTCCTACCCCTCGGGGGCTCCTGAGCCTGCGCTCGACTGTGTCACCCATCACCATTGCCGCGAAATCCTGGTACTGTGCCGACGCCGCCACGGACAAGTGCGCTAGCCTGACGCGCTCCGCCGCTCCGGCAGCACCCGCCCGACCTGCGGATCAATACCCGGCACCGTGGTGTCGGCTCCGGGTTTCCATCGCTCCGATGCTTGTCCACCTGCTCCGTGCGCGCAAATCAGATCGTCCGGGGAGCCATCCGGGGCGCGATCGGGAACGAACCAACCACTGACGGCGTTACCACTCGGTAGCGCCCCCACCGGGGCAGCATGCCGGATGAACTCTCCCGGCCCCCGGAACCACGTTACTCGCGTGGCTCCGGACGAACGCCAGAAAGGAACACCATGGCTGACCGCGTCCTACGCGGAAGTCGCCTCGGAAGCACCAGCTACGAGGCTGATCGCAACCACGACCTCGCCCCCCGCCGAACGGCCACCTTTCGTTGCCCCCGTGGCCACGAATTCACCGTACCGATGGCCGACGACGCCGAAGTACCGGCCGTCTGGGACTGCCGGATGCACGGACTCGAATCCGCTCTGATCGACGGATCGGCGCCAGAGGGCAAGGCCGTCAAGCCCCCGCGCACCCACTGGGACATGCTCCTGGAACGACGCTCCATCGCCGAGCTCGAGGAGATCCTCGGCGAGCGTCTGGCCGAACTCAAGGCCCGCCGCACCGCGTCCTGACGATCCACCTGCCTGATCGCAGCGGCCCCACATCCGGAAACCGGGTGTGGGGCCGCTGTTGTCGGGTCGTGGTCCTGCGCGGTGTCAGCTCTTGACGGTCTCGCGTCGCCCGGTGAACAGGCCCGTGACCTGGTGCCACCGGTGTCGCAGTCCCCAGAAGGTGATCTTGACCAGTGCCTCGCGGACGATGTTGCCGCTCATCTTCGACACCCCGATCTCCCGCTCGGTGAAGGTGATCGGCACCTCCACCACCCGGAATCCGCCGAGGATCGTCCGCCAGGCGAGGTCGACCTGGAACACGTAGCCGTGGGAGGCGACCTCGTTCAACGGGATCGTCCTGATCACCTCGGCGCGGTAGGCGCGGTAACCGGCGGTGATGTCCTTGACCCCGACTCCCAGCGCCAGTCGGGAGTAGAGGTTGGCGCCCCGGGACAGCACAAGGCGGCGGACCGGCCAGTTCACCACCGAGCCACCCCGCACGTACCGGGATCCGATCACCAGGTCGGCGTGATCCAGGGCACCCAGTAGGCGCGGAAGTTGTTCGGGCGCATGCGATCCGTCTGCGTCCATCTCGATCAGGACGTCGTAGCCGTGTGCCAGACCCCAGCCGAACCCGGCGAAGTAGGCGGGTCCGAGCCCGTTCTTCTCGGTCCGGTGCAGCACCGAGATCATCGGGTCGGCTGCGGCCCTCCCGTCGGCGATGTCGCCGGTGCCGTCGGGGCTGCCGTCGTCGACCACCAGCACCCCGGCGGTCGGCACGGCAGCGCGGAGCCGATCCAGGATGCGCGGCAGATTCTCCCTCTCGTTGAAGGTCGGGATGATGACGAGCACCTTCTCGCCGTCGGGTGCCGTGTCGACGCTTTCGTCGGGACTCACTGGTGTTGCTTCTCCTTCGAGGACATGGGGATCAACGACCGGTGACCTGGCTGTGCCGGGCCGGTTCCGGTGCTGATTCGCGCTGTACCGATGCGCGCCGTGCTGATAAGCGCCGTGCTGATGAGCGCCGCGCTGATGCGGTCCCGTCACGCCGGCGGCCGAGCACCGTGGCGCCGGCCAGCGCCAGCAGGCCGCCGACACTGACCACCCATTCCAGCGGACCGCCGATGACCGTACCCGGGGTGGTCGCCGAGATCAGCGGAACCGTCGGCGTCAGGTAGCCGGCGGTGAACAACCCGAGGCTCGACTGGACCTTGCCGTCCGGTCCGATGACGGCCGACACCCCGCTGGTCGAGGAGATCAATACGTCCCGGCCGTATTCGACGGCCCGGACGCGGCTCATCGCCTGCTGCTGGTAGGTCTCGTTGGTGTACCCGAAGGTGGCGTTGTTGGTCTGCACGACCAGCACCTGTGCGCCGCCGTCGACGACGTCGCGGACGATGCTGTCGTAGACCACCTCGAAGCAGATGACGTCACCGATGTTCACGCCTGCGACGTCCAGGTTGCCCGGCCGGGAACCCGGTAGGAACTCGCCCCGTTGCAGGTCCACCTTGTCCGAGAAGATCCGGAAGAACGAACGGTAGGGCATGTACTCGCCGAACGGGACGGGGTGCATCTTGGAGTACGTCTGGGCCGACAGCTTCGCGGCCGGCCCGGTGACCGGATCCCAGACGATCCCCATGTTGTAGTTCTTCCCGGGAGTCCCGCTGCCGACGACCGCACCCACCAGCACCGGCACACCGATGTCCTGGACCGCGGAGGTGATCACCGCCGCGGCATCGGCATTGGCGTAGGGATCGATGTCCGAAGCGTTCTCCGGCCAGATCACCAGATCCGGTTTCGGGGCGGTACCGGCCCGCACCGCGGCCGCCAGCTTGTGGGTCTGCAGCGCATGAAGATCGAGGACGGCACGGCGCCGCGCGTTGAATTCCAGACCGGGTGCGGGGACGTCACCCTGGATGACGGCGATCGTCCGGGTGGGGGCGCCTCTGCCACTCTGCTCGGTGGAGAGGCCGACGATGCCCAGGACGAACGGCACTGCCACCAGCAGCACCGGACCGAGGAGCAGCACCGGGCGGAACTGCCGGCGACGGGTCCAGGCGGCCCGGGCGACGCCGGCCAGTCCAAACCCGCCGAGCGCGGTGATGAAGGCCAAACCGGAGGCGCCCACCAGGGAGGCGGCCGGGAGCAAAGGCCCGTCGGGCTGCGTGTAGGCGATCCCACCCCAGGGGAATCCTCCGAACGGAGCCCGCCCGCGCAGTGCCTCGCCGGCCATCCAGAGCGCCGCGGCCCACAGGGGCCAGACGGGCAACCGGCGCGAGGCCGATGCGATCAACGCCGCGACCGGCATGGTCAACAACGCCTCGGCGACGGCCAGCGCGGTGGCCACCGGCCCCACGTAGACCGTCACCCAGTTCAGCAGCGGCACGTAGAAGGTCAACCCGAAGACGAGACCGAGACCGAGCGCGGGACGGATGCGGCAGCCGTGCACCGACAGGCCCAGCAGGGCCAGACCGACCAGCGCCATCCACCACAGCGTCGTCGGTGCGAAGGAGAGGTCGAGCGCGAGCCCGCCGGCCGCCGCGCTCAGCAGACGAAGTCCGCCGGTGCCCAGCAGGGCCCTCCGCAGGCGGGTCGGACGACCTGTCCGACTGCCCGGAGGCAGCCTCCTGCGCACGAGCTCGGCGGACGGCGGTTGGTCGGCCGCGGAAGATGACACCCCGTCAGAGTAATGCCGGAAGCGTCAGGGTCACGTCAGCCCGGGGACGGCGACCGCGTCGCCCACTCCGGCGAGCAGACCGACGTCATGGGCGACCCGTCCCCCGACGATGGTGGCCAGGGTCACGGGCATCGGAGCACCGGGGGTCAGATCCGGCAGGAGCGGTACCCGGGAGCGGGGATCGGTCGACCAACGGGCGACCTTCTCGTTCGCGGCCGGACGGACCAGTTCCCCCGCGGCGAAGATGGCCAGATGGGCCGGCGCCCCGACGGTGATGGTGCCGACGGCGCGGTCCGTCCGGCCCGCCGCCCGGTGCCCGCCCCGGGTGTGCGCGGTGAACGCAGCGCGGGAGGACAGCCCTGAGCCCGCGGTCCGGTGGTGCACGGCGGCCTGCACCGCGAGCCAGGGGGAGGCGGGCGTGACCGGGGCGTCCGAGCTCAGGGCCAGTGCCACCCCGGCGGAGGCGAACCGCGCGAGGGCGTTCATCGGGACGGCCCGCTCCCGGCCGAGACGCCGCGCGTACATCCCGTCGGGACCACCCCAGGCCGCGTCGAACATCGGTTGCATGCAGGCCACCGTCCCGGTCGCGGCGAACGTCGCGATCGCCTCGGCGTCGGCCATCTCGGCATGTTCGATCCGGGGGACGCAACCGGCCATCCGGACGGTCCCGACACCGGCTGCGGTGTCCTCCAGCCGGGCGGTGGCCCGACGCAGAGCGTGGGCGACGGCACTGACCCCGTCGTCGCCGATCGCGTGGAACCCGGGCTGCACTCCGGCCGAGGCGCAGGCCCAGAGATGTTCGGCCAGTTGATCATCGGTCAGATACCGGGTACCGGAGGTGGTCGGATCGTCGTGGTAGGGATGCGTCAGGGAGGCCGTCCTCGACCCGATCGCGCCGTCGACCGAGAGGTCACCGGCCAGCGCGACCGCCCCGGTGCGCGCGAGCAGCGCCCTGGCCTCCTCCGGGTCGCCGACGGCGGCGGCCAGGTAGCCCAGCACCGAGATCGGTGTCTCGATCGCGAGCAACGCCCGGAGATCGTCCTGCCCGCTCTCGTCGCCGGCCGCGCATTCGTGCACCTCGACGATACCGGCGGCGAGCGCCCCGGACAGGAACGCCCGCTGGGCGGCGGCCCGTCGACCCGGGGTCAGCAGCGATTTCGCCAGGTTGCGCACCAAGTGGTGCCCGTCCCTGGTCTGCGGCAGGTGCGGGTCGATGGTGGCCGACCGGGTGGACTGCGGCAGCCGAGCGACCAGTGCGGTGCTGACCAGGGCCGAGTGGACGTCCACCCGGCTCAGGTAGGTGGGGCGGTTCCCGACGGTCAGGTCGATCTCGGCCCGCGTCGGCGGCCGGTTCTCCGGCCAGGTGGTCTCGTCCCACCCGTGGCCCCAGACCAGTTCACCCGGTGGCACGGCGGCGGCCGCATCACCGATCCGCCGGAGGCAGTCGGCCAGCGAGGTGGCCGCGCCCAGCGCCAGGCCGGTCAGGGCCAGACCGGCGTCGGTGGTGTGGACGTGGGCGTCGACGAAACCCGGTGTCACCAGGGCCCCGTCGAGATCCACCACGTGGTCAGGACGCCCGGCCATCTCCAGTGCGTGTTCGGCGCCGATCCAGCTGATCACGCCGTCGGTGATGGCCACGGCGGTGGCGTCCGGATCCGCCGCGGTGTGGACGCGACCCCCGTGCAACAGGATGGTCGTCATCGTGGCGGGCCGGGCAGGTCGGGTGGGACGGGTTCACTGGTGGGCACGAGATCAGTCAAGCACTCCCCCGCCCCGGGCCCTCGACGGCCGGTCAGACGACGACCTGCTCACTGCGCCGCGGGAGCATCAGTGCCGCAGCGGCCATGGCGGCGCAGATCACCACCACCGCGATGAAGACGTGGTGCGAGGCGGTGTTGATCGCCGTGGCCGACTGGTCCGGTGAGCCGGAGGCGTTCAGTACCGCATTGGCGATGGCCCCGAAGAGAGCGACACCGACCGCACTGCCGATCGAACGGCTGAACATGTTCGTGCCGGTCACCACGGCCCGATCGGACCAGCCGACGCTCGACTGGGCCGCTACCAGCGTGGGACTGGCGACCAGTCCCATCCCGAGGCCCACGATGAAGCAGAAGACCCCGACGGTGACGATCGACGAGTCACGGCCCAGGAGCAGGGTCAGGGACGTCCCGGTGAGCGCGATCAGACCACCGATCACGGCCGTCCAGCGGAACCCGATCCGCAGGTACAACCGGCCGGAGAACGACGCAGCGATGGGCCAACCGATGGTGAGGGTGGCCAACGCGAAACCGGCGACCAGTGGGCCGGCCCCCAGCACCGTCTGGACGTAGGTCGGAATGTAGGACGTCAGGCCGAGCAGGACCGCCCCGACCGAGAGCGACACCGCACTCCCGCCGACCAGGACGCGGCGGCGGAAGATCCACAGCGGGAGGACCGGTTCGGCGGCCCGGCGTTCGACCTGGACGAAGCCCACCAGGGCCAGCACCCCCACGACGAAGATCCCGATGCCGGCCGGTGAGTTCCAGGCCCAGCTCTGGCCGCCCTCGAGCAGACCAAGGATCAACAGCGAGCAGCCGACCGTCAGCAGGACGGAACCGAGGTAGTCGATGCGGTGGGGCTTGCGGGTCACCGTCTCGTTGAACTTCCGCAGCAGCATCCACCCGGCGAGGAAGCACATCGGGATGTTGACGAAGAAGATCCAGCGCCAGGAGACCCATTCGGAGAAGACGCCGCCGAGCGTCGGGCCGACGACGGACGCGATACCCCAGACGCTGGCCAGGTACCCCTGCACCTTGGCGCGCTCCTCCAGGCTGTACAGGTCGCCGACGATGGTGATGCTCATCGGCTGGACGGCGCCGGCGCCCAGGCCCTGCAGGGCACGGAACGCGATCAGGGCCGGCATGCTCCAGGCCACACCGCACAGGATGGAACCGACCAGGAACAGGGCGATGCCCAGCAGGATCACCGGTTTGCGGCCGAACATGTCGGCGACCTTCGCGTAGATCGGGACCGAGACCGCCTGCGCCAACAGGTAGATCGAGAACAGCCAGGGGAACTCGGAGAACCCGCCGAGGCTGCGGACCACCGACGGGACCGCCGTGGCGATGATGGTGGAGTCCAACGCCACCAGCGAGGTGGCCAGCATCAGCGAGATCAGAATCGGCCCACGGTCGGACCGGAATCCGACGCCGGTCGCGGCGTCGCGCGGCTTGGTCGTCGTCACAGCGCCGCTGCCACAGGTGTTGCTGCTCCAGATGTTGCTGCTACAGCGATAGGAACGCGCACAGATGGATCCACTTCCATGAGGCAGATCGATCCGACGGCCGAGCGGGCGTCGAGATCAACAGCAGGTTCGGTCAGTTTCCCCATGCTAACGAAACACGGAGCTGATCGATTCCCGTGGCGTGGCCCTCACACCGGGCGGAGGCCGGTCCATTCCGCGGCGAACGCGAGCTGGTCGGCGTACTCCTGCGCCAGTGCCCTGGCCGGCTTGCCCATCCCGTGCCCGGCCCGGGTGTCCACCCGGAGCAGGATCGGCGCACCGCCGGACTGGCAGTACTGCATCCGGGCGCCGAACTTGAGCGAGTGGGCCGGTACGACGCGGTCGTCGTGGTCGCCGGTGCTGATCAGGGTCGGCGGGTAGGCGGTTCCCTCCCGCAGCGCATGGAGCGGCGAATAACGTTGCAGCACATCAAAATCCGCCGCGATGTCGGGGCTGCCGTACTCGCTGGTCCAGGCCCAGCCGATGGTGAACAGGTGGAAGCGCAGCATGTCCATCACCCCGACCGTCGGAAGGGCGGCCGCGAACAGGTCGGGGCGCTGGGTGATCACCGCGCCGACCAGCAGACCGCCGTTGGACCGGCCGTGCACGGCCAGTTGCGTGGTGGTGGTCGTGCCGTCGGCGATCAACGCCTCCGCGCAGCCGATCAGGTCGTCGAACACCCGCTGCTTGTGGTGCAGCATGCCCGCCTCGTGCCAGGCGCTGCCGAACTCTCCGCCACCCCGCAGGTTGGCCACCACCAACACCCCACCGGCGGCGATCCAACCGGCGAACAGAGCCGAGAAGCTCGGCTGCAGCGGGATGTCGAACCCGCCGTAGCCGTAGAGCAGCGTCGGTGCCGGACCCGGCGCGAGGTCGGCACGCCGCACCACGCTCATCGGCACCTGCGTACCGTCGGCGGACCGCGCCGTCCGCCGTTCCGCGGTGACCGCAGGCAGCGTGACCGCTCCCGGCGGCGCCGGCAGCAGTGCCACCACACCGTCGGTCGTGATCCGGTAGCTGCGCGCCCGGTGATCGAAACCGGTTGTGCCGACGAATATCTCCGCCGAGGTCGGCCGAGCCCTGACCACGGTGAACGACACCAGATCACCCAGCGCGGGTGCCGCCAGCAGAGCGCCGTCGCGATCGGTGATCTCCAGCCGGCCGGCGGTGTCGACCGAGTAGAGCAGCACGAACGAGTCCAGGGCCGTCGCGACCCCGGCGAGCAGCCGGTCCGGTGTACCCGCTGCGATCGTCGACCAGGTGGCTCCCGTGTCCGCCAGGTCCACCGCGACCAGGCGACCCGACGGCGCGTCGCGCTCGGTCCGGAGATACAGCGTGTCGCCGGCGGACCCGACCACGTGGTGGGCGTCGGCCAGCTCGGCGACGACGGCGACCTCCCCGGGCCGCACCCGGCTGCGTCCCTGGTCGTCACGATCCAGCCGGCGCACCGCCACGGTGGCCCGCGAATCGGTGCCGGGCGAGGCGGTCAGCACCAGCAGGCGGCCGTCCGCGCTCACCCACGGATCCACCATCCACTCCCGGGACTCGAGCCGGGACCAGATCAGTTCGTCATCGGCCTGGTCGGCGCCCAGTCGGTGCAGCGCGAGCACCCCGGCCCCGGTGGCGTCGGTGAAGGCACCAGAACTGGTGGTCTCGGCGCAGGGGTAGTGCCAGTACAGGAACGACGCCCCATCGGGCAGCCAGGTCGGGTCCAGCCACTTGGCGCCGCCGAGCTCGTCGGGCAGGACGGTGCCGGACGCCACGTCGACGACGCCGATCGTCCGCCAGTCGGACCCGGCATCCGAACGGACGTAGCCGGCCAGCGTGCCGTCGTCGCTGATGCTCAGGCCGGTGAGGGCCGACGTGCCGTCGGTCGACCAGCGGTTGGGGTCGATCAGCACCCGGCCGTCGCCGGCCACCAGCTCCTCGAGGCTCTGCGCGACGAACAACTGGTCCTGGTCGAGTCGACCGGGGTTGGCGATCATGAAGTAGCGGCCGCCGCGCTCCCAGGGGACCCCCGACCGTGGAGCGGTGAGCAGCGCAGTCGTGCTGGCCAGGAAGGCATCCCGCCCGGCCAGACCGTCCAGGTAGGGGCGGGACAGATCGTTCTGGGCGGTGACGAACGCGGTGGTCCGGGCCGCGTCCGGATCCTCCAGGTAGCGGTACGGGTCGGCGACGGTCATCCCGTGCAGGACATCCGTGGTGTCGTCCCGATCGACGGCGGGGTACTCCACGTCAGCCCTCTGGGTGGACGACGGGACCGGTCACCACGGCCGGCGCCGCCGCGGCGACCGGAAAGCCCGCGGTCACCGGACGGTCCTCGAACGGCGTCGACAGGACCACGGTGGTACGGGTCGAAACGTTGGCGGTGGCGCGGATCTGGGCGAGCAATGCCTCCAGCGCGGACGGCGAGGCCACCCTGACCTTGACGATGTAGGACTCCACGCCCGCGACCGAGTGGCACGCCTCGATCTGGTGCAGCGGCAGCAGGCGCTGCGGGTAGTCGTCGGGTTCGGCCGGGTCGATCGGGGTCAGCGACACGAACGCCGTCAGCGGCAGGCCGATCTGCTCGCCGTCGATCCGGGCGGCGTACCCGCGGATGACGCCGCGCTGCTCCAACCGCCGCACACGTTGGTGTACCGCGGAGACCGAGAGACCGACCTTGTCCGCCAGATCGGTGTAGGAACAGCGGCCGTCGGCGGCCAGGACCGCGGCGATCCGCGCATCGATTTCCTCCAGCATGGCGGTTCAGCCCCCCAAGGTGGTCAGTGTCTTGGCGGCCCTGTTCATCAGCACCGCGCCCTCGGGTCCGACGACGACGATGTCCTCGATGCGGACGCCGAACCGGCCGGGGAGGTAGATGCCAGGTTCGATGGAGAAGGCCATTCCCTCCTCGAGCGGAAGGTCGTTGCCGGACACCATGTACGGGTGCTCGTGGACCTCGAGACCGATGCCGTGGCCGGTCCGGGTGATGAAGAACGGGCCGTAGCCGGCCTCCTCGATCACCGCCCGCGCAGCCCGGTCGATGGACTCCGCCGGAACCCCGGGCCGGACCGCGTCGATCCCGGCCTGTTGCGCGAGACGAACCACCTCGTAGACCTTCTCGAAGTCCGGGTCGGTCTCCGGCCCGGCGACCAGATAGGTGCGGGTGCAGTCGGAGTAGTAGCCGGACGCGTGAGGGCCACCGATGTCGATGACCACCGGGTCGCCGGCCGCGATGACCTTCGAGGAGGCTTCGTGGTGCGGGCTGGCACCGTTGGACCCGGACCCCACGATCACGAACTCGGCCCGGGCATGACCCTCCTGGACGATCGCCGCGGCGATGTCCGCAGCGACCTCCGCCTCGGTCCGGCCGTGGCGCAACCATTCCCCGATCCGCGCCTGGACCCGGTCGATCGCGGCACCGACCTCGGCCAGGGCGGCGATCTCGGACGGCCCCTTGCGCATCCGCAGTTCACCGATGATCTCGCCGGCCAGGGTCAGCTCGGAACCGGGGACGGCCCAGGAGATCCCGAGCGCATGGACCGCCGGCATGTGGTAGTCGACCGCCAACACCCTGACGTCGGCCGGGAGCAGGTCGACCAGCACCGGATAGGGATCCATCCCATCCGTCCAGGTGGTGAACGGGACGCCCAGCGCCTCCAGCGGGCTGCCCGCCCATCCGGGCCGTTCCAGGGCGGGCAGCACCATCTGCGCAGTGCCGACGGCCGGCACCACCAGCGCCGTCAGCCGTTCGTGCGAGGTCACCGAGTGACCGGCGAAGTACTGCAGGTCCGCGCCCGGGGAGATCACGACCACGTCCGCACCGGACCGCGCAGCCTGCGCGGCGAGGCGGCGCAGCCGATCGGCGAACACGCCCGTGGTGTCTGCGACGCCCGTGGCCTCTGCGACCCCCTCTGCGACTACCTCTCTGACTCCCGCTGCGACGGGAGCGGTTGCGGTGCTGGGTGCGGCGGACATGAACGGGATCCTAGTGGGTGACGTCCGGTCGGCGATGGGGACGGCCACCACCGTCGAGTCGACGGCAGCACCGACCGATCCACTCGTCGACCGAGCCCGGTAGCGTCGGCCAGCATGCTGCAGCTGCTCGATCTCGCCGGGATCTATTTCCGCGCCTTCCACGGGGTGCCGTCGACGACGGTCGACCCCGCCGGTCGACCCGTCAATGCCATCCGGGGCACGCTGGACATCATCCGCCGGGTGGTGACCGACGGGCAGCCGTCCCGGGTGATCGCCTGCCTGGACCTGGATTGGCGTCCGGCCTGGCGGGTGGAGTTGGTGCCGACCTACAAGACTCATCGGGTGGCACCCGAATCGGACAACCCTCAGCCTCTAGTTAAGGGTGAGACTGCCGTCGAGGAGGTGCCCGACGAACTCGCCCCGCAGATCCCGGTCCTGCTCGAGGTGCTCGCCGCCATCGGAATCTCCACCGCGGGGGCCCCCGGCTTCGAGGCCGACGACGTGATCGGCACCCTCGCGGCGCGGGAACGCCGGGATCCGGTCGAGGTCGTCACCGGCGATCGCGACCTCTTCCAGGTGGCCCGGGAACTGCCGACACCCATCCGGGTCCGCTACATCGGGGCGGGGATGAGCAAGGTCCAGGTGCTCGACACGGCCGGCGTGGCCGACAAACACGGCATTCCCGTCGGTAGGTATCCCGATTTCGCGGTCCTGCGCGGAGACGCCTCCGACGGCCTGCCGGGCGTCGCCGGCGTCGGCGACAAGACGGCCGCCACGCTGATCAGCGCCTTCGGATCGATCGAGGGCGTCATCGATGCGGTGCGCGACCCGGCGTCCGCACTCACCCGGGCGCAGCGGCTGAAGCTCACGCCCGCCCTGGACTACCTGCTCGTGGCCCCGAAGGTGGTCAGGGTGGCGACCGATGCGAACGTCACCGTGACACCGGCCGGGGACGGCACCCTGCCAACCTCGCCCGTGGACGCGGCCCGCCTGCTGCAACTCTCGCGGGACCACGGCCTCGGGTCGCCCGTCGCCAGACTGCTCGACGGGCTCGGCAGCAGATCCTGACCGAAGGGCCGGGAAGCGGAGAGCCCGGGACTCGCTCCGTCCTAGTTGGGGACGCCGACCTCGTACTTGCCGGTGTCGTCCTTGACCGTGATCGTCACGGTCTTGGGAGCACCGTTGATCGTGGCGGTGCAGTTGAAGGTGGCGTTGATCTTGACGGCCTGGTCCGACGGGCAGCTGACGGCGCTCACGCCTGTGGTGCCGTAGCCCGCCGGCGGCGCAGCGGTCAGGATGTTGGTGACGCCGGCCTCGACCTTGGTGTGGTCGAACACCTTCTTGTTCAGCACACCGGGGTAGAGGAAGAGCACCACCGCAGCGATGGCCAGGACCAGCACCACCGCTCCGATGCCGATCATCAGACCCTTGCCGGACTTCTTGGCCGGCGGCGTGGCGGTGGGCTGCTGGCCGTAGGCCGGCTGACCGAAACCACCCTGCTGCCCGTAGCCGGCCGGCTGTGCGTAGCCCGGCTGCTGCCCGTAGCCCCCCGGCTGGCCGTAGGCGGGATCCGGCGCGCCGTAGGTCGGTCCGGCCGGCTGGCCGTAGACGGGCTGTTCGTAGGACGGGCCGCCACCGTACCCGGGGGCACTCCCGTAGGTGCTCGGTTGGCCGTAGGCCGGCTGGGCTCCGCTGGGTTGGCCGGTCGGCTGTCCGTAGGTCGGCTGCCCGTAGGCGGGCTGACCGTACCCGGGTTGGCCGTAGCCCTGGCCCGGGTCAGCAGCGGGCTGACCGTAGGTCGCGGGCTGGCCGTACGGTGGTTGCTGGCCGTAGCCGGGCTGCTGCCCGTAGGCGGGCGGCTGCGGGGCGCCGGGCTCGGGATTGGCGGGGGGCTGGTAGCCGGGCTGACCGTACTGGGGCGGCCACTGGGCCGGATCCCCCTGCTGTCCGCCGGGACCGTAGGGAGTGCTCACGCGCCACACCGGCCCTTCGCGACGGCGCCGCTCGCAACGTGCGCGCCGGCCGTCGGTCGTCCTGCGATGCGATGCTCGATCACTACAGCCTCCTCGATCACGCCGACCCACACGCCGACGTCACATTGGTGATCAAACCATGACCCGGCTCCGACCACACGGAGCAGGTCGACCAGGGTTTGAAATTCATCCGGACGGTACCGAGTGCCAGGAGCTTTGTCAGGGCGTTGCTGATACTGCGGGCGGGTGGGCTCGTCGCCACCGGGCAGCGCGGCACCCTGGGGAGCCGAACCCGGACCCGTTGCAGGATCGGTGGGCCGTCACACTGCACCCAGCGCCACCACCCCCCTGCGCAACGCGGTCAGCGCCTGCTTCGCAGTGGCGGAGAGATCGGAACCGGCGACGGTGCGGACCTGGTCGAGCAGATCGATCACCTGCCGGCACCAGCGGACGAAGTCACCGGCCGACATGTCGGTGCCGGTGGCATTGGCCACCTCGAGGGACTGGGTCAACGTCTCACCGCGTGCCCAGGCGGCCACGGCCGCGGCAAAACCCGGATCCGGACTGCGGGTGGCCGGCAGCCCGGCATCGGCTTCGTCTGCGGTGATCTGCGCCCAGATCCGCTGGGTCTCGGCCATCGCGGTGGCGGCCGCGCCCGCCGGTAGGCGGGGGGCACCGACACCCTCCCGCCGCGCCTCGAAGACCAGCATCGATGCGGCGGCCGCCAGTTCGGCGGGACCGAGGTGGTCCCAGACGCCCCGCTGCAGGCACTCCGCGACCACCAGGTCGCTCTCGGACCAGATGCGCGACAACATCCGCCCCGCGTCGGTGAGGTCATCACCCCGGATGTAGCCGTAGCGGTCCAGCAGACCGAGGATCCGGTCGAGGGCATCACCCAGCGAGTTCCGGGAGCCGGCCACCCTGGCCTCGAGGGCCGCATTCTCGGTCTTCAGCCGCTGCCAACGTCTGGCCCACTGCAGGTGGGTGTCACGGTCGGCGCAACCGTGCACCGGATGCGAACGGACCGCACGGCGCAGCGCGGCGATGTCGACGTCCTCGCGGTTGCCGCGCGGGACGGCTCCCTTGGTCGCCAACCTTCCACCGGTCGCGGCCGCACCGAGCGCGGACGCGATGTCGCGACGCACCCCCGGAGCCCGGTGGTCGACGAACTTGTCCAGCTTGATCCGGCCGAGACTCGGTACCGGGCCACGGAAGTCGCTGGCCGACAGACGTCCGGCCCAGCGTCCGACGGTGACCACCAGCGGGCGCACGACGTCGTCGGACCCGACCCCCGGATCCAGCACGACCGCCAATCCAGCGCGCCGCCCGGCCGGGATGGAGATGACGTCACCCCTGGTCAGGTTCATCAGATCCTGGGTGGTCGCGTCGCGACGGCGGGCCGCCCCCGCCCGGGCCTGGGTCTTCTCCTGCGCGGCCAGCTCGTTGGTCAGCCCGAGGTACTCCGCAACGTCACCGAGGTGGCAGGTCATCGCCTTCAGGTGCGACGTGATCGCCTCGTCGTCCCGCCGGACCTGACGGACCAGACCGACCACGGCCGAGTCGGCCTGGAACTGCGCGAACGACTGCTCGAGCAACTCCTTGGCCGAACGGCGACCCATCCGGTCGGTGAGGTTGACGGCCATGTTGTAGCTGGGCCGGAACGAGGAGCGCAACGGGTAGGTCCGCTTGGAGGCCAGTCCGCCGACCACGTGCGGATCCATCCCGGGCGACCAGAGCACCACGGCGTGGCCCTCGACGTCGATGCCGCGTCGTCCGGCCCGGCCGGTCAGCTGGGTGTACTCCCCCGGCGTCAGGTCGACGTGGCCCTCGCCGTTGTACTTGACGAGCTTTTCCAGCACCACCGTCCTGGCCGGCATGTTGATGCCCAGGGCAAGGGTCTCCGTCGCGAACACCGCCTTCACCAGGCCCGCCACGAAGAGTTCCTCGACGGTCTCCTTGAAGGCCGGCAGCATCCCGGCGTGGTGGGCGGCGATACCGCGCTCGAGCGCCTCGCGCCACTCCCAGTAGCCCAGCACCGCTAGATCGGCCTCCGGGAGGTCCACCGTGCGGCGGTCGATCACCGCGCGGATCTCGCTCCGCTCGTGCTCGCTGGTCAGTCGCATCCCGGAGCGGACGCACTGGGTGACGGCCGCGTCACATCCGGCCCTGGAGAAGATGAAGGTGATGGCCGGCAGCAGGCCGGATCCGTCCAGCCGCTCGATCACGTCGACGCGGGAGGTCGGCCGCCAACGGGTCCCACCGGCGCCGTGCTGGCTCCCCCCGTGCTGGCTACCGAAGCCGGCCCGCCCGCCCCGGTTGTCACGGTTGCTGCGCTCCCGGCCCCGTCCGGACCCGCCGCCCCCGAACCGGTCCGCCAGTGCCTCGGCGTCGGACACCGCCCTGGCCAGCGCCGGCTCGATCCGGATCCGGGCGTTCGGTCGGGACGGGTCGAAGTGCTCGCTGGAGGTGCTGAACAGGTCGTACAGCCGGCGACCGACCAGCATGTGCTGCCACAGCGGGACCGGACGGTGCTCGTCGACCACGACGGTGGTGTGTCCGCGGACCGTCTGCAGCCAGGCGCCGAACTCCTCGGCGTTGGAGACCGTGGCGGAGAGACCGACCACCTGCACGTGCGGAGGCAGGTGCAGGATGACCTCCTCCCAGACCGCCCCACGGAACTTGTCGGCGAGGTAGTGGATCTCGTCCATCACGACGGCCGTCAGGCCGTCAAGATCGGGCGAGTCCGCGTAGAGCATGTTCCGCAGCACCTCCGTCGTCATCACCACGGCGTCGGCATGCGAGTTGATCGAGGTGTCGCCGGTCAGCAGTCCGACCCGGTCGGCGCCGTACTCGGCGACCAGGTCGGAGAACTTCTGGTTCGACAGGGCCTTGATCGGCGTGGTGTAGAAGCACTTTCCACCGGTCGCCAGCGCCCGGTAGACGGCGAACTCGCCGACCACCGTCTTCCCGGCGCCCGTGGGGGCACAGACCAGGACACCGCGGCCGTCCTCCAGCGCGCGGCAGGAGTCGATCTGGAACGGATCCAGGGCGAACGGACGACCGGCGGCGAACTCGGTGAAGTACGGGTGCTGCGCGCGGTCCCTCGACCTCGCGTACCGGTCGGCCGGGGAGACCGGTTCTTCGGATTCAGCGTCGTAGTGGTCCGTCAGGTGACCATCGCTCACGTAGCGTCGCCGAAGTCACGGGAGGGATCGTTGATGATCGGCGCCGGCGCGCCGACCGGGGTGGGGCGTTCGATCAGGTCAGAGGCCTCGGTGCCGCCGTGCCTCCCGGCGGTCGTCGGAACGGGCGATGCCTCGTCGTCGGACAGGTCCGTCAGGCCCTCGGCCTCGTCCCGGGTGCCCTTGCGCTTGTCGTGGAGCTTGGTCACCTGGACGGCCACCTCGTACAGGATCGTCAGCGACAGGGCCAGCGCCGACATGGTGATCGGGTCGTTCCCGGGCACCACCAGGGCGGCGAACACCACGATGCCGAAGATGGAGTAACGACGGGCCTTGGCCAGCTTGGCGCCCTTGATCAACCCGATGACGTTCAACATGATCAGCAGCAGGGGCAGCTCGAAGGACACCCCGAAGATGATCAGCATGGCCTGCAGGAACTGGAAGTACTTGGACGGGTCGAGGCCGCTGACCACACTGCTGCCGGCGAACCCGAGGAGGACCGTGAGGCCCTCGCTGATGACGAAGTAGGCGAGCACCGCACCCGCGGCGAACAGCGTGGCGGCGCAGCTGACGAAGATGCGGGCGAACTTGCGCTCCTTGTCGAACAGCGCGGGGGTGACGAAGCCCCACAGCTGCGAGAGCCAGACCGGGCTGGAGAGCACCGCGCCGACCATGAAGCCGGCCTTCAACCGGATCTGCAGCGGGCTGAAGACGTCCGTGGCGAGCAGGGCGCAGGCGTGGCCGGGTACCGGGAGACGCTTGGACGCCGGCACCCTGCAGTAGGGGCCGGTGAGGATGTCACCGAGGTTCGGGATGTGCAGGGCCGGGATGGACACGGTGTACCAGATGAAGCCGACGGCGGTGCCGAGTGCGAGGCCGAGGGCGGCCCAGAACAGCCGCTTGCGAAGCTCGTAGAGGTGCTCCATCAAGGACATCGTGCCGTCGGGCTTCGGCTCGTCCTTCTTGCGGCCTAGCAACACGGAGCACTCCTTGGATGACGAGCGGACCCACCGGGTCCGCCTTCGATGATGCCATGGTCAGGTGCGGCGGCCGCTGAAGCCCCCGGCAACGCCGGGCCCTCTCGGGCGGGCCCCCCTGGTTCGGCGCCGCAGGCTGCGGGGACTGCACTTCGTCGTGTGCGTACCGGTCAGCGATAGGCCTCCAGTGCCTCGGCAGCCCGAGCGCTGACCCGTAGTGCCAGGTCGGGCCGGTCCTCGATCACGGCGGCCCCGCCGAGCGAGAGCACCAGTCGTAGCAGCCAGTCGTCCCCACCGGACCGGAGCCGGACCCGGAGCGATCCGGGCGCTGTCTCGTCGTCCTCGGCCGGAAGTTCGACCGCATCCTCCGTCTGGTAGTACTCGGCGACCCACCTGGCCGCCGCGGCCAGCCGTAACGTCACCGGCGGGATCTGCGGATCCGGGTGGAACATCTTCTCCGGCACGTCCGAGTCGACCCACAGCTGTCCCTGGGCGGGCTCGTCCAGAACGGTGATGTCCTCGATCCGGTCCACCCGGAAGTGACGGACCGCGTCGGCCGAGTGGCAGTAGCCCTCCAGGTAGGCGTGCCCGTCGGTGACCAGCAACCGGATCGGGTCGACGATGCGCTCGGTCAGCGCGTCGCGGGACGCGGTGTAGTAACGCATCCAGATCTGCCGTGATTCATCGACCGCCTGCCGGACCGCCCCGAGCGCCGGAGCGTCGTCGGCCGCTGCGACCCGGACCGCTCCGGCCGTCTCGGCGCCGGCCTGTTCGAGCTTCGCCAGTGCCGAGTAGACGGCGTCCGCATCGACGAGGCCGGGGAGATCCGCGAAGGCCCGCAGGGCCACCGTCAAGGCGACCGCCTCGTCCGAGGTGAGCCGGATCGGGCGTTCGATGCCGGCGTCGAACGCGATCGACACGGTGCCGCCCTCTTCGTCCAGCACGACGTCGATCAGGTCGTCCGGGTAGTAGCCGGGCAGACCGCAGACCATCAGCAGATCCAGGTCGGCGCCGATCTGCTCGGCGCTGACGCCGAACTCGACGGCCAGATCGACCAGCGCGACCCCGGGCCGGCGGGAGATGTACGGCACCAGCCCGAGCACCCTGGCCAGCCGATCCGTTGCGGTTTCGGTCATGTTCGATGGCCGGGCTCGGCGACGGCCAGGTCCACTTCGTCTTCGTCTTCGTCTTCGTCTTCGTCCAGGGCAGCCTGGTCGGCGTCGGCCTCGGCGGCGTTCTGCAGAGCCGGCCCGTCGGAGGACATCGCGCCGAGCAACAGCCGGATCACCGATTCTCGAAGGTCGGGGGGCTCGACGACGAACACGTCCGGACCCTGCTCGGCGATGGTCCGGGCGGTATCCCACAGATGGGCGAAGGGCACCCGAACGACGTCCCATCCTGCGTGCCGCCCGACCGGGTCGAGCTCGTCCGCCGTCACCGCCTGGCCGCCAACCTCGTCCCGCGCGCTCCGACGGCGGAGGCCGGTTGCCGCACCTGGCCTGATCAGCAGGGTCGCGGTCCGGTCGGCCGGCAACTCCACACTGCCGGCGACGAGCGCGAGCAGGTCCAGCTCGGCCGGCGCGCTGACGACACCCGCACGGCCGACCGGGTGGACCATGCCGACGATCCGGGACAACCGGAAGGTCCTGGTGGCCGCCCGCTCCACGTCATGCCCGACCAGGTACCACCGGCCCTTGTAGGACACCAGCCCCCAGGGCTGGACGTTCCGACCCTCGCCGGGCCCGGCCGGGTTCTTGCGGTAGCCGAAGGTGACGGCGCGTCCGGCCCGCACCGCCGCGTACAGCGGAGCGAAGGACGGGTCCCCGGTCCGCACCCGCGGCTGCAGGAGCCCGACCGCATGTGCCTGCTGCTCGGCGTCGGGGTCGGGCACGCCGGCATCCCGGATCTTGCGGATCGCGTTCGAGCCTGCGCCGGCCAGGGCGGTGGTCTCCCAGAGGCGGGAAGCCAGGCCCAGCGCCGCAGTCTCGGACGGGGTGAAGGACAGCTGCGGGAGCGAGAACTCCCCGGGCAGGATCCGGTAGCCGCCGGAGGTCTCCGTGCCATCGGACTGCAGCGGGATCCCGAGGTCCCGCAGTTCGGTCTTGTCTCGCTCGAACGTCCGGAAGAAGGCTTCCTCGGTGGGCGCGTCGCTGTACCCGGCGACCTTCTCCCGGATCCAGGCCGCCGTCCGGAACCGGGGCGAGTTGACCAGGGCGATCACCAGGTTCAGCAGTCGTTCCGCTTTCGCCGTCGCCACGCGTCCCAGCCTTGCACACCGGGACCTCAGGACGGCCGCCGCGCTCCGGACGACCCGCGCTGATCATCGTGCGGGTTCTGGGACGCGTGGGGCAGAAATCGACCTGATGATGAGCGCAGGCGAAGATGATAAGCGCGGCCAGCGGTTCCCAGGTGCGCTTATGGCAGGGCGGAGGAGGAAGTCGATACCGGGGGTTGCATCGGCAACGACGAGAACGCCGCAGACGGCCCGCCTGGGAGCCGCTACAGGGATTCGATGAGCTTGGTGACGCGGTCATCAGTGTTGCGGAACGGGTCCTTGAGCAGGACGGTGCGCTGCGCCTGGTCGTTGAGCTTCAGGTGCACCCAGTCGACGGTGTAGTCGCGGCCGGCGTCCTGCGCTGCGGCGACGAACTCGCCCCTGAGTTTGGCCCTGGTCGTCTGCGGCGCGAGGGTGGTGGCATCGGTGATCTCGTCGTCGGTGACGACGGTGGCGGCCATTCCCTTCTTCACCAGCAGCGAGTGCAGGCCGCGACCGGGCCGGACGTCGTGGTACGTCAGGTCGATCTGGGCGATGCGCGGGTCCGCCAGGTCCATGCCGTGCCGGGCTGCGTAGGAGTCGATCAGCTTCTTCTTGATCACCCAGTCGATCTCGGTGTCCACCCCGGACAGGTCGCCGATCTCGACCCCCTTGAGCGTCCGGCCCCACAGATCGAGCACCCGCTCGGATATCGGGTCGGTCCCCCGGCCGGCGACGTAGTCGACGGCCTTGGTGTAGTACTCCGTCTGGGCGTCCAGCGCCGAGATCTCCGAACCGTTGGCCAGCCGCACCGTCCGGCGCCCGGTGATGTCGTGCGAGATCTCCCGGATCGCCCGGATCGGATTGTCGAAGGTGAAGTCCCGCAACTGGATTCCCGCTTCGATCATCTCCAGCACGAGGGCGGCGCTGCCGACCTTGAGCAGCGTGGTCGTCTGGCTCATGTTCGAGTCCCCGACGATGACGTGCAGGCGGCGGTACCGCTCGGCGTCGGCGTGCGGTTCGTCCCTGGTGTTGATGATCGGCCGGGAGCGGGTGGTCGCGGAGGACACACCTTCCCAGATGTGGTCGGCCCGCTGCGACAGGCAGTAGGAGGCGCCCCGCGGCGACTGGAGCACCTTGCCGGCACCGGCGATCAGCTGCCGGGTCACCAGGAACGGGATGAGACCGTCTGCGATGCGGGAGAACTCACCGGCCCTGGCGATCAGGAAGTTCTCGTGGCAGCCGTAGGAGTTGCCGGCCGAATCGGTGTTGTTCTTGAACAGGTAGATGTCGCCGCCGATGCCTTCCTCGGCCAGTCGCGCCTCCGCGTCCACGACCAGGTCCTGCAGGATCCGCTCGCCGGCCTTGTCGTGGGCGATCAACGTCAGGAGGTCGTCGCACTCGGCGGTCGCGTACTCCGGGTGGGATCCGACGTCGAGGTAGAGCCTCGACCCGTTGCGCAGGAAGACGTTCGACGACCGGCCCCACGACACCACCCGGCGGAACAGGTACCTCGCGACCTCGTCGGGTGAGAGGCGGCGCTGTCCGTGGAAGGTACAGGTGATGCCGAACTCGGTTTCGATGCCCATGATCCGCCGCTGCATACGGCGAGACTATGCCTCACCGCGCGGAGTGTCGGTGAACTGCCGGGGGCGCGGCGACGACCCACGGCCCCCGGGGGCACCGACCTGCGGACGTCGCCTGGTGCTGTCGCGCACCTCACCGATCAACTCCTCGATGACGTCCTCCAAGGTCACCAGGCCGAGACGGGCCTCGGGCAGGGGCTCGACCGGCGGCCCGGCCGGGGCGGTCACCAGCGCGCCGAGGGCCACCACCGGATCGGCGGCCCCGGCCAGTTCCGGCACCGCTGGAACCGGCGCCGCCACCTGGGCGAGGTGCGCACCCAGGCGTCGCATCCGGTCGAGGGCGAGCCTGAGTTCGGTGCCCGCCACCACGACCGGCAACGGGCGGATCCGACCCGCCGGCACCGGTTCCTCCCGCAGTTCGGCCGGCAGGTCGATCACGTCGCGGATGTGCAGGTACCCGACGTACTTCCCGTCGTCACCCCGGACCGGGAACCGGGAGAAGCCGGTCCTGGCGCACGCCTGCTCGACTTCGGCGGCGCTGACGCCGGTGTGCAGGCAGACGACATCGGCGTCGGCCAGCAGCACCCGGTCGACGGTGGCGGTGTCGAAGTCGAGGGCGGAGGTGATCAGGTCGTGCTCCTGACTGTCGAGCAACCCCTCGGACCGCGACTCGGCGACAAGGCCGGCCACCTCGTCCCGGGTGAACGAGGACGCCACCTCGTTCCTCGGCTCGCGGCCGATCAGACGCACCACGGCATTCGACAGGTGGTTCAGGCCCCTGACCACCGGTCCGAGGAACAGGGTGATGGCCCGCAGCGGCGGAGCGAGCAGGATCGCGGTGTTCTCCGGGCCGGCGAGGGCGACGTTCTTGGGAACCATCTCGCCGAGTGCCACGTGGGCCGAGACCACCAGCAGCAGCGCTACGACCAGCGACACCGGTTGCAGCGCAGACTCTCCCACACCCAGGCGTTCGAAGAGCGGCTCGAGCAGGGTGGCGACCGCCGGCTCGCCGAGAGCGCCCAGGAGCACCCCGCACACGGTGATGCCCAACTGCGCACAGGCCATCATGACGGAGATGTCCTCCATCGCCTTCAGCGTCGTCCTGGCCCGGGAGCTGGTCACCGCGCGGGGTTCGATGACGGTCCGGCGGGCGGCGATCAACGCGAATTCGGCGGCGACGAAGAACGCGCTCAGTGCCAGCAGCACGACCACCAGCGCGACCAGCCCCCAGCTGCCCTTCACCGCAGTTCCCCGTTGTCGTCGACCTGCGCGACCGCGGACAGCACCACTGACTCGATTCGCCGGCGGGCCCTGGACGCGACGGTCAGCCGCACCGAGACCACCCGGGGCAGATCGTCGAGCGTGTTCACCGGGATCGGGAGGTCGTCGGCCGACCCGTGCACCCGGGCGGTCAGCACCCCCAGCGGCGTCTGCGCCAGGATGGTGGCCGTCACCTCGACCGTGTCGGCACTCTCGGGCAGCCGGCCGAGCCGGGCGATGACCAGACCGGCCACCGTCTCGTACGCGGTGGACTCCGGCAGCGTCACTCCGGTGATCTCGGCGATCTGGTCCGGCCGCAGATCACCCGGGAGCAGCCAGGTTCCATCGTGCTGCCGGGCGGCGCGCGGATCCCCCAGATCGTGTTCGTCGGTGATCTCGCCGACGAGTTCCTCGACCACGTCCTCGAGCGTCAGGATGCCGGCGGTGCCGCCGTACTCGTCGGTGACGACCGCCATCTGCAGGCCCTGCAGGCGCAGCAGGTCGAGGAGGTCGTCCAGCGGAATGGTCTCCGGGACGACCGGCACCTCGGTCATCAGTTGTTCGACCCGGACTCCCACCCGGTCGTCGGGTGCGATCGCGACGGCCCGCTTGAGGTGCACCAGGCCGACCACGTCGTCGGAGTCCTCGCCGGAGACCGGAAACCGTGAATGACCCGTCGCAGCGGCGGCCGTGATCACCGATTCGGCCGGGTCGGTGGCCTTGACGAAACGAACCCTGGTCCGCGGGGTGAGGACGTCGGCCGCGGTCTTGCCCGAGAAGGAGATGGTCCGCGACAGCAGACCCGCGGTGGGGGCGGGCAATGTGCCCTGGGCGGCCGACCTGCGAACGAGCGACTGCAGCTCGTCGGGCGAGCGGGCGGAGCGGAGTTCTTCCTGCGGCTCGATGGAGAAGATCCGCAGCACGCCGTTGGCGATGCCGTTGAGGACCCAGATCAACGGCCGGAAGACCAGTGTCGAGATGCGCAGCGGCATGACCACCGCCTTCGCGGTGACCAACGGTTCGGCGATGGCGAGGTTCTTGGGCACCAACTCGCCGAACACCATCGACAGGACGGTGGCGATGATCAGGGCCAGGACGACCCCGGCGGATGACGCAACACCGGGGCTGATCCCGATGGCGCGCAACGGGTCTGCGATCAGCGCGGCCAGCGAGGGTTCCATCACGAAGCCGAGGGCCAGCGTGGTGACGGTGATGCCGACCTGCGCCCCGGACAGCTGGGTGGACAGGGACCTGAGGCCGGCCAGCAGAGATTTCGCCCGACCGTCACCGGCGGCGGCCTCCTGCGCGACCTTGGCGCGGTCGACCGTCACCAGGCTGAATTCCGCGGCGACGTAGACGGCGGTCCCGACGATCAGCAGGAGCCCGACCAGCAGCAGGAGGATCTGGGTGATCATCGGATCGGGCACGGACGGGTGACCGCCGCGATCGGGTCCGCCGACGACGGGTGCTCTGGGTGAATATCCATGGGTTTGCCCCACATGGTAACGAACGCCCCTGGGAGCCCCGGAGCCCACGGGGACGTCCTGCACAGTGCCGGCTATTGCCCGCACTGTGCAGGACGTCCCGGGGCTCCAGGGCGCGAGGGGGGCTCCAGGGGGCGAGGGGGGGCGGGGGCGGGGCAGGCGGGCGGGCGTTCAGGCTCCGACACCGAAGCAGGTCAGCGGGGCCGGTGCACCGTCGGCCGCCGCGACGGCCGCCGCGAGTGCCACTGCCGGCCCGTCACCGGAGCGCAGCCGCTGGTGGTAGACCACCATCGTCTGCGCGGCCACCACGTCCGAGATCCGGCTGACCCCGGCGATGACGGTGGAGACCCCGCTGCGCAGCAGCGCGGCCGCCAGCCCCAGCGGCTCGCCGCCAGGGCGGTCGTCATCGCCTCGCCCGACGTCACAGCTGGAGAGCACCACATGGTCGGGCAGCGACGGGTTGGGGGCGATGTCGTAGCCGTACAAGGGACCGTCGGCCAGCTGGACCCAGGAGAACAACGGGGACTCGGTCTCGTGGTGGCCGTGCGCCGCGATGTGCAGCATTCCACCGTCCGGGACCTGTCCCAGCACCGCGGCTCCGGTGGCCGCATCCCCCACCAGGGCTGTCGACCCCGGGTAGAGCGCCGCGACCTGCTCGGCTTCGGCCGCGCCGTTGGGCAGACCCGGCCCGGCCACCGAGAGGACCCGGTCGGCGCGCGGTTCACGTCCTTTGCGTTCGCCCAATGCGGCCGAAACGGACGCCGTGACGGACACCGGGCGACCCACCAGCGCCGGCAGCAGGCCCCACGGCACGGTGGTCAGCATGCCGAGTCCGGCGACCATCAGCGGCCCGTCGTCCAGCAGCCCGCCGATCGGTTCGAGGAGGTCACCGGACACCTTGTCCAGGCCGGCCGCCAGCGACTGCCGGGCCACCCGCAGGACCGGCTCCGGCACGCGCTGGGTGGCCAGCAGATCCAGGTCGGCCGACACCCGCCGGACCCTGGACTGGATCTCCTCGAACGCGCCGAGCCGCCGGAACGAGGCCCGCGGACCGGTGATCACCAAGGCGTGCAGGGCACCGTCGCCGCGGATGTAGGCCACGATCGAGGGCCGCGCGGGATCCGCCGCGAGCCTGCGCTGCACCGCAGCCAGCGTGAGCGGCCGAAGGACGGCGCCGGTGCCGGCGGCCGTCCAGGCCATCGCCTGCACCTGACGGCGCATCCGCCGGACCCTGACCTCCAGCGCCGGATCCCGACGCCCGGACAGCACCGCCTGCCTGGCCTGCTCGTAGCTCGCCCGGAATTCGCCGAGTTCCCTGGCGAACTGGGGATCAGCGGGTGGCCGGACCGCGGGCAACCTGGTGCTCACTCCCCTGGCGCGTTCCAGCCACTGGAAGATTGCTGCGGGAGAACGGGTCTCGACCGCCGTCCGCAGGCCCAGTTCGGCCAGTTCGCGACCGTGGACGGCCGCCGCCGTCTGCAGATCCTGCGAGCCGAAGGTCGCCTGGAACTTCGACAGGTCGTCGAGGCCCCGTCGGATGTGGGCGAGCCCGGCCCGTCGACGCCCGGCGGCCAGCTCGAGCTCCCCGTCCAGGAGTCGGGCCTGCAGCCGGGTCGCCAGCCGGACACCGGATCGGTCGCGGACCACCTGGGCCACCTCGTTGGCCGCGGCCACCTCGCCGGAATCCAGCAGCGCTTCGCCGTGCAGCAGCAGTGCGGTGTTCGCCTCCTCGTCCAGTCCGAGCTCCCCCAGTTGCGCCGCCAGGGCGGCGGCCTCGATCGCGTCCCGCCGCGCGCGACCGATCCGGGCGGCCGCCGACGCGCCGCTCCGGTCCACTGCCATCGCCCTCCGTTGAGCCCTCACCGCCTGCAGTCGGAGGGTGCGGGCGGCCAGGGCGGCCGGGACGTTGCCACGGCGGCGGGCGGTCTGCTCGGCGCGACGGGCCGCCCGCGCCGCGGCTTCTGGGTGCCCGGCCAGCAGGTCGAGCTCCGCGCGGACCGAGTAGGCATCGACCAGATCCGCGGTGGCCCGGTTGATCCGGAAGAACTCCAGGGCCTGATCTATGTGTTCGCCGGCCGCGTCGATCAGGCCGGCCGAGGCGAGCACCCTCGCGCGGTCCAGGGGAGACACCCCGTCCTGGGCTGCCCGCGGCCAGGCGATCGCTGCACCTTCCATCGCCGCCAGCGCGGCCGGTAGATCACCGGCCAGGTAGCGCACGAATCCGAGGTTGTGGTCGGCCATGAAGGTGATGTCGCCGCGGTGCAGTTCCCGGGCGATCGCTCCGGCGGCCGCGGTGTCGGCGGCGGCCGGAGCGAGCCGGCCGGCGACGATGTGCAGCAGTCCCCGGTTGATCAGGGCGCCGGCGAGGTCCTCCAGCGATTCCGGCGTGGAGGACCGGCGGAGCTGGGCGACGGCGGCGTCGAGATCCGCCAGTGCGGCGTCGGGCTGTCCGGTCCGCACCAGGATCAGTCCGCGGGCGACCTGCACGGCGGGCAGCACCTCCGGACACGCCGAGGCCTCCTCGAGCAGGGCGCGCGCCCGGTCCGGGTGGCCGAGCTCGGAGTTGTTGTAGGCCAGGGCCACCAGGATCCGCGCCCGCAGCACCGGATCGGCGGCGGCTCGACCGTCCAGGTGCTTCAGCGCCCGCTGGGCCAATCGAAGGCCGGTGAACCATTTGCCATCGTCACTCGCCGCCCTCGCCAGCGTCCACAGGTCCGTGGCGGTGTGTTCGCCACTACCGGGTGACTCGTGCCGATTGTCCGGATCCACTTCTTCAGTGTCACAGACGCCACAAGACCCCGGATGGCCCAACACCAGCGATCAGAGCTGGTCAGGAACCCGCACCGAAGCACGTCAGTGGTGCGGGGACGTCCGCTGTTCCACTGATCGCCACCGCCAGGGCAACCGCCGGACCGTCACCGGCGAGCAACCTCTCGTGGTAGACGAGCATCGCCGCGGCCGCCACCTCGTCCGAGATCCGGCTGATCCCGGCCACCACCGTCGACACCCCGCTGCGCAGCAGGGCCGCCGCCAGACCGAGCGGCTCACCACCGGGCCGGTCATCGCTGCGGCCCACGTCACAGCTGGACAGCACCACGTGGTCGGGAAGGGCGGGACTGGGCGCGATGTCGTACCCGTAGAGCGGGCCGTCGGCCAACTGCACGGAGGAGAACAGCGGACTGTCCGGCTCGTGGTGGCCGTGCGCCGCGATGTGCAGCAGACCCCCTTGCGGCATCTGCCCGAGCACGGCCTCCCCGGTGGCTTCCGCTCCGACCAGCAGATGCGCGCCGGCATGCATGCCGGCCACCGCGGCCGCCTCGTCCGCGCCGCCGGGTACGTCGGGACCGGAGACCGCGAGGACCCCACGCAGGTAGGCACGGCTCGGGCGGCCCACGGAGGACATGGCCGCTGTCACGGAGGAGCTCACCGAGACCGGACGACCCACGAACGACGGCAGCAGGCCCCACGGCAGGGTGGCCATCGGCCCGACGGCGGCGATGACGACGGGGCCGCCGGTGACGTCCGCCAGGATCGGCGCCAGCAGGGCCCGGTCCAGCTGGATCAGGTCCTCGGTCAGCGACCGGCGGGCCACCTGCATCACCGGCAGCGGAATTCTCGGGGCGGCCAGCAGGTCGAGATCAGCTGCGGCGCGGCGGATCCGCGCGTCAACGTCCGGCCAGTCCGCCAGCCTGCGATGGGTGGCCCGGTGCGCGCTGATCACCAGCGCGTGCACCTCCACCTCCCCGTGCAGCAGGGCGATCACCGTCGGATCTGACGGGTCGCCGGCCAGGAGCCGTCGCACCGCGGCCAGCGCCAGCGGCCGATGGACGGTGCCCGATCCGCTCACCGTCCAGGATCTGGTCCGGACGTGTCTCCGCAGTTCGGCCACACGCCGTTCCCGGCCCGGGTCCCGGAGCCCGGCGACGGCGGCGGCCCGCGCATCGATGGTGGCCAGGCGGAGCTGCCCCAGCGTCTCCGCCAGTTCCTGATCGGCCGGCGGATGGACCGCCGGGAGACGGGTGGTGACCGCTCTGGAACGCTCGAGCCATTGCAGGATCGTTGCCGGCGATCCGCCGGCGACGGCCGTTCGCAACCCCAGCCGGGCCAGTGCCGCGCCGTGCACCGCCGCCCCGGCCTGCATGTCCTGCGAGCCGAAACGGGCCTGGAACTCGGCCAGTTCGTCCAGCCCCCTGCGGATCTGGGCGAACGCCCGGGTGGGCTTCTCGAGACGCATCTCGATTCGCGCCGCGACCAGTCGGGCGTGCAGGCGGGTACCCATCGGGAGGTTGGGCCCGAAGCTCAGAGCCGACGCGGCTGCGTCCTGCGCGGCGTCGAGGTCGTCGGACTCCAGCAGGGCGTCTGCGGTGACGAGCTGGGCGCTGACGGCGTCGCCGGGAAGGTCGTGTGCCACCAGCGAGGACGCCAGGTCCGCCGCCCGGCGCGCATCGGATCTGGCTCGCACCAACGGGTTCCGGGCCCCGGCCCGTCGTACGGCCGTCGCCTTCAGCTCGACCAGTTCGGCGAGCAGGGCGGCGTTCTCGTTCCCGCGGCGACGATTGAGGACCTTGGCCCGGCGCGCTTTCACCAGCGCCGACTTCCAGTCGGACCGCAGCAGATCGGTTTCGGCCGCCACCACCAGTGCGTCGGGTAGTTCGCTGAGCGCCCGGTTGCGGTCGAAGTCCTCGATGGCCAGCTGGCTGAAGTCGGCCGCCTCACGGGTGAGACCGGCGGCGAGCAGCACCCGCGCCCGGTCCATCGCCGGCATGCCGACCGGAGGTTCTGCCACCGCTCTCTGGGCCGCCTCCATCGAGTCGAGCGCCCCGGGTAGATCTCCGGCCAGGAACTGGAGGTAGCCCAGGTTGTGCGCCGCCATGTGCATGCCCCAGCGGTCGTCCGCGGCCATGGCCGCCTCCAGCGCCGCCCGTGTGTCCTTCTCCGCGGGCAGCAGATGCCCTGCCCCCATCTGCAGGAGGCCGCGATTGAGCAGGGCGGCCGACAGGACCCTCGGTGCGTCCGCCGGAGCGGTGTTGATGGCCCGGTCGAACGCGGTCAGGGCGCCGGCGGAGTCGCCGCCCCGCAGTAGACTCATCGCGCGGGCCCCCCAGATGGCCGAGAGCGAGCCGGTATCTGCCTGCTCTGCCTCCGTCAGAATCGCCAGGGACCGCTGGACATCTCCGAGCGCCGAGTACTGGTACGCCTGGGTGATCATCACCAGGCACCGGGCGTTCGAGATCTGCGGTTCGTCCGGTCCGGCACCAGGAAGGCGCCTCAGTGCCTTCTCGCACCATTTCAGCGCAGCAGAGGGCCGGCCGCTGTCGCCGGCGGCACGTGCACGCTCCAGGAACCGCAGCGCTGCCGCGACGTCGGCACCGGTGGATGGTTCCTGTCCCCCGCCGATCGTCACACCACCAGTTTCACAGGTGCAATGCGGGGGTCACCACCGGGATGCGGATCGTCGGATCGGAGTCGTCGGTCGGATGGAGGACCAGCTGCACGGAGCCGGAGGGCACCGACTCGAACACGAACCGACCGGTCTCGTCGCACTCCGCGGTCATCGTCGCCCCGTCGATGCGCAACTCGGCGTGCAACCGGCCACCGGGTGCGGCCCAGCCGTCGAGCCGAAGGGCGTTGTCCGGTTGCGCCTGCACCGAGATCATCACGGTCAGGTTGTCGCTCGAGAACGTAACCCGCTTGGCGTGCTCCACCGAACGGGTACCAGAGGCGCCGGCCAGACTCATCTCGGAGTCGACCAGGCGAGCGATCTCGGCGTCCAGATCGCTGATCTCCAGACCGAAGAGCACCACCTCGGGCAGCATCGGCGGCATCGGGTCCAGCGCGTCGTAGACATCGACGAGGTCGCCGAGGATGTCGAGATCCCGTTGATCCATCTGACTCCTCCTCCGGTCGTCGCCCTCCGCAGCACTGCGGTTCTGATCGCTCATGACCATTCCTCGCCCTCCAGTCGGGTGCGGAGCTTGTCCAGACAACGACCCCTGGTCGGGCCGATCGAGCCCACCGGCATACCCATGTCCTTGGCAATGGCGGCGTAGTCGGGCCGAGGCGAGAAAGCGATCACGGCCAGCAGACGTCGACACCGTTCGGGCAACGCGGACACGTGGTTCCAGAGCCGACGTTGCTCGTCGGTCAACACGGCCGTGTGCTCGGCGGACTCAGCACTCGGCAGATCCTCGTCAGTAGGTTCTTTCCCCGAACGCTGCGCGACAATCGCGCGATCCCGCCACGCCTGCCTCCGGAGGGTCACGGTCAGCCAGCGGACGACGGCCAGAGGATCGCTGATCGAGTCGCCGCGTCGCACCAGGGCGAGGAAGGTCTGCTGGACGCTGTCCTCGGCCTCCGCCGTGGACAGTCCGCACTGCCGGGCGGTGTGCCACAGCAGAGGGCTGACCAGCTTGACCAGACGATCGATACCGCCGGCCACACCGAGGCGGTAGTCCTGGAACGCGAGAGCCGCCTGGGTGACCAGATCACCGAGATCGCGGGGTTTGTCGGACGACGGCCGTGGTGGCGGCACCCGGTCCCGCGCGACCTGGTCGGCGACCTGATCCGCGACCGGGTCGGCGACGTGTGCGCCACCTTCGGTCCGGCCCGCCGGGGCGGCGGCGGTTCCGATGGGTGGCAGTCCGGAGGAGTCACCCCGAGAGGCCCTCCTTCCAGCCGCCGACTTCTCGGCGGCGGCCACCGGTGCTCCCGTGTCCGTCGGCATCACGAGTGGTCCCCTTCTCCGTACGTCGCGCGGTCGTCGTACGTTGCGCGCGGTGGGATCAGCGCACGGCGCTCGCCGACGTCGGCGGGGCAGCCGGCGCTGACCAGGTTCGCCAGGTAGCGGCCGGCCAGTACCGGGGCGGCGAAACTCGTCCCGCTCCAGGTGGCGAACCCACCGCTGAACTGATCGGGATCGATGGTTCCCCGGCGCTCCCCGTTCGGACCACGCAGGGAGGTGTCCGCAGCCCAGGCCCCCGAGGCGCACACCGGGGCGGTGCTCACCACGTTCGCGCCGGCGGCCTCGCCGTTGACCCAGTCGGCATCGTTGGAGAACAGGGCGACCGAGCCATCGGGATTGAGCGCGGCCACCGCCAGCAGCGGCAAAGCACCCACGGTGTTGAACTCGGGGTGGTCGGCGAACGCCGCAGGGTAGGAACGTCGGTCGGTGCAGTCGTTGCCCGCGGCGGCGAAGGTGACGACACCGCGCCCGGCCAGATCGATCAGCAGGTGCTTCAGGCCCGCGCTGTACTCCACGTCCTCGGCCGATTCGACGTAGTAGCCGAGCGACAGGACCACGGCGTCGACGGATGCCGGATGCTGATCGAGCCGAACGGCCAGCGCCATCAGCGCCCCGGTCAGCTCGTCCTCCGCCACCACGCCGTCCGCACCCATGATCCGGAGAGACGTGATCCCGGCATCCGCGCAGGTCTGCCGCAGCAGCCCGGTGATGAAGGTGCCGTGGCCGGCGTGCGTGTCCAGCAGCCCCGTCAGCGGGTCGGGTACCGCCCCGGCGCCCTCCGGGTCGGTCGCGGACACCCACGGCTCTTCGACATCCATCCCGATGGGATCGCCGTTGTCGAGCAGCAGTCGTCGTTCGACGGGGTGGGCCTGGAACCAGGGGTGTTCACCGACACCGGTGTCCAGCACCACCACCTCGGGGCGGCAGTCGCTGCTGCGGCGTTGTGGCGGGGCGAGCACCACGCTCACCGGTCCGTGACCGCCCGAGCCGCCCTGCAGGTATTGCCTGACGCCGGCGGCCGTGCCACGGGAGTACGGATTGCCCCCGATGTCGGCGGTCCCCCTGGAGTAGGGATTTCCGCCGACCAGGGCCGTGCCGCGGGAGTAGGGGTTGCCGGAGATCCCGGCGGCCGCGAACATCAGGTGGTCCAGTCCGACCCGCTGCCGGAGTTCGTCGTCGCCCGTGGCGCGGACCGCCTGCAGCAGTGGCCAGACGTCGACGGCCGGCGCGGGACCGTCGGCCGACGACCCGAACCGGATCGGCACGACCAGCGGCGTCCCGGCCTGCTCGGCCAGCGCGAGCAGACGCGCCAACCTGTTGTGCTCCTCGGCTTCTCGGGCACCAGGACGGCGATCGTCGCCGCGTTCGCCGTCCGCTCCGTCCGTGCCCTGCCCGTCCCTGCCCTGCCCGTCCCGGTCCCGATCGATCTCCTCGAAGACGTCGGGGCCGACGCGGCGGAGTCCCAGACCTGCGGCAAGTCCCTCGATGACCGCGATGACGGTCTCGGCCCCGGCACGCCCGGAGGCCGTGACGAGCAGGACGTCGCCGCGATAGACCGTCGCGGTGGGCGCGGGTCCACCGGGGAGTCGGACCGCCGTCGCGGGGTCGAGGACCCGCGGTTCGTACCGCTGGAACGGATCGCGGGATGCACTGGGCCCTGACACTGCGGCCGGGTCGGTCACTTCTGCCTCCTGCGATCAGGTCCGCGACATCGGGTCCGTGGTGGGCTCACCAGAACGCGCAGGCCACCGGGGAGATCATCCCCGGTCCCTGGCTCGGAAGAGCATGCTGTGGTTCGCCTGATACATGTCGTGGGCCAGAAAGTTACTCCTGCCGCGGACGGGGACGTCCCCGTCCGATCGGAACGAGTGCCCGTCGCTGTGGGATCGGTGGGAAACCGGCATCGGCCACGGCGCGCAGGTACCGCCCGGCCAGCACCGGCGCAGCGAACGACGTCCCGCTCCAGGAGGCGAACCCCGAGACGAAATCATCCGGATCCACGCCACTTCGGATGCGGCCGGGCGGCGTCACCGTACGGGCGGATGCGCGGTCCGAACCGTCGCTGCCGACGGGCGCGGTCGACACCAGGTTGACGCCCGGCGCCTCGGCGATCACCCACGGGCCGTCGTTGGAGAACAGGGCCACCGTCCCGTCCGGATTCAGCGCCGCCACCGAGACCAGCGGCATGACGTCGACGTCGGCGAAGCTCGGGTCGACCGCGAACGCCGCTGGATAGGAGGGCCGCGCCGTTGCATCGTTCCCAGCCGCGCAGAACACCGTGATGTTCAGCCGTCCCAGTTCCAGCAGGATGCGCTTGAGCGAGGTGTTGTAGACCAGGTCCGCGCCGGTCTCGGCGTAGTAGCCGAGGGAAAGGACGAGCGCGTCGGCCCAACCCGGATGCTCGCGCTGGTGGTCGGCGATCAGGGTCAGGGCGTCGGTCAGGGTGGATTCCGCGACGATCCCGTCGGCGCCCATCACGGCCAGCGCCACGATGTCGGCCTCCGGGCACGACTGACGCAGCAACCCCGCGATGAACGTGCCATGGCCGGAGTGGCTGGCCAGGGTGCCCAGGAGAGCGTTCGCCACCTGGCCGGACCCGTCCGCATCCAGTCCCTTGATCGAGCCTGGATCGATCTGCGGCCCGATCGTCCGTCCGTCCGCCATCGCGATGGTGGTCTGCGCCGGCCGGGCGGCGAACCAGGGGTGCACTCCGATGCCGGTGTCCAGCACCACCACGCGCGGCCGCCGGCCGGCGGAGGGCGGGGCGGGCGCCGCAACGACGAAGTTGACCGGCCCCCGACCGGCGTACCCGGAATCGCCGTAGTGATCGAGCCCGGTCCGTCCGTGCCCGATCGCAAACGGATTGCCACCGAGTTGCTCCGCGGTGGTCATCAGGTGGTCGAGCCCGACGCCGACGGCGACCTCCGGATCGGGATGACGACGCAGTTCGGCGACCATCGCCCAGGAGTCGACCGGTTCGACCGAGGTCGAGCCGGGCGCCAGGGCCACGCCGGACCTGTCGCCCGTGACGGTCCAGTCGCGGCGGGTGGCCACCTCGGCCACCGCCGACTGGACGCGCCGCGCCACGTCCGGATCGGCCGGGTGCACGATCACACCGCAGGTGCGGTACGCGGTGGACATCGGCGACCACTGCTCGTCCGATGGAGCGGCCGACTCGAGAACGCTTCCCTGCCAACGACTCAGCGCCGCACCCAACTGTGGGTGCCTGGGTGTGGAGGGGCGGTTCAAGGTCACGGCTCCGGCTAGATGACGGTCGGGACCATCAGGCGTCCGGGGCCGCATCGATCCCTTCGGAATCGACCTCCGGCGCTGCTCCCTGGTCAGCGCCGGGCGGACCCCCGGCACCCGGTTCACCGTCGGCGGCAGTGACGACGGGGACCAGCAGCTCGTCCAGCAGTTCGCGCTCCAGCCGCCGGAAGGTGCGATCGGGGACGGTGCGCTCCAGCACCGCCACCTCCAGTTGCGCGGACTCCAACGTACGGGGTGCACCCTCGCCGCCTGCGCCCAGCGAGCTCACGGCGGCGTGCAGAGCAGTGGCCAGGTCCCATCCGCGGACGAACTGGGTCTCCATCGCAGCGGCGACCGGCTCGGTGGCACCGCCCATCACCACGTAGCGGGTCTCCTCCATGATCGAACCGTCGTAGGAGATCCGGTAGAGCTGGTCCCGCTGCCCGGGGGCACCGAGCCGGGTCTCGCCAGGTGCCGGGACCGGCTCGCCGACGGACCTGGCCACCTCGGCCACGCACAACTCCACCTCGTAGGGCTTCTGCTGCTCCGAGAAGATCGACCCCAACGTCTGCGCGTAGGCGTTGGCCAACCAGCGGGCGGTGACGTCCCGCCGGTCGTAGGAGTACCCGCGCACGTCGGCGAGGCGGATCCCGGCGGTGCGCAGGTTCTCGAACTCGTTGTAGCGACCGACGGCGGCCAACCCGATGCGGTCGTAGATCTCGCTGACCTTGTGCAGGGTCGGCGAGTGGTTCTCGGCGACGAACAGGACACCACCGGAATACGTGGTCACCACCACGCTCCGGCCCCGGCCGATGCCCTTGCGGGCGTATTCGGACCGGTCCCGCATGAACTGTTCTGGTGAGGCGTAGACGGGCATCGTCACAGTGCTGGTACTCCTGCTTCAGGGTTCAGGGGTGGTGGGTACGCCGGGTGCTGCCCGAGTCAGCCGCCGGGGTTGATCATCCGTCCGGCGACCACCTGGCCGGCCACCTCACCGACCTCGTCGTCGGTCAGTCGCCGTGCGCCGGTCGCCGTCACCACGATGACCACCGGGTAGATCTTGCGCGTCATGTCCGGCCCGCCGGTGGCGCTGTCGTCGTCCGCTGCGTCGTAGAGGGCCTCCACCGCCGCCTTCACCGCGACGGACAGATCCGCGCCGCGCTCGAACCGCTTCTTGAGGGCCGATCTGGCGAACATCGAGCCGGATCCGACGGCGTAGAAGTCGTGTTCCTCGTAGCGGCCACCGGTGATGTCGTAGGAGAAGATGCGTCCACCTTCGGACGTCGGTACCCGGTCGATATCGAAGCCCGCGAACAGCGGGACAACGGCCAGACCCTGCAGGGCGGCGCCCAGGTTGCCCCTGATCATCGACGAGAGTCGGTTCGCCTTGCCGTCCAACGACAGCCGGACCCCTTCGATCTTCTCGTAGTGCTCGAGTTCGAGCTTGAACAGCCGCACCATCTCGATCGCGAGACCGGCCGTCCCGGCGATGCCGACCGCGGAGTGCGAGTCGGCCACGAAGACCTTCTCGATGTCGCGCTGGGCGATCAGGTTGCCCATGGTGGCCCGTCGATCGCCGGCCAGGACGACGCCCTCCCCGCACGTCAGGGCGACGATGGTGGTGCCGTGCGGCACCTGGTCGACGACGCCCTGCATGCGGTGGCCGGGCAGCAGGTGCGGTTCGGCCCTGGCCAGGAACTCCGTGAAGGATCCGGGACCGGGCGTCAGGTATGCGGCGGGAACTGCGGCGATGGGCCAGTTCGACGCGGGATCACGATCGCTCACTGCCCGCCCTTTTGCACGTACGAGCGAACGAAGTCCTCTGCGTTGGACTCGAGCACACCGTCGATCTCGTCGAGGATGTCGTCGGTCTCGGCCGCCAGTTTCTCGCGACGCTCCTGACCGGCCGCCTCGGCGCCCGAATCAGCATCATCCGAATCGCCGCCACCCTGTCGGCTGGTCTGTTCCTGTGCCATGTCGATCTCCCATCGGTTGCCCCCGACTTTACCCAGACGCCCCGACAATCCCGCCGACCTCGCGGATACGACCGGGTAACGGCGGGCGGATCGTGGGCCGGGTCGAAAACCTCAGGTGCGCCTGGTGAGCGCGTCGACCAGCTCGCCGGCGTCCGCCGAGGCATCGAGCAGCGCCCCGACGTGGGCCTTGGTGCCGCGCAGTGGATCCATCGTCGGGATCCGGACCAAGGACTCCCGGCCGACGTCGAAGATCACCGAATCCCAGGACGCCGCGGCCAGCCGGTCCGGGTACTTGGAAACGCAGCGTCCCCGGAAGTAGGCCCTGGTGTCCTCCGGCGGAGTCGTCATGGCGAGCAGGATCGCGTCATCGGTCAGCAGGCGCTTCATGGCGCCGCGGGACACGAGCCGGTTGTAGAGCCCGCGGTCCATCCGGACGTCCGCGTACTGCAGATCCACCAGCGCCAGCCGCGGCGCCCCCCAGGCCAGGCCGTCGCGGCTGCGGAACCCTTCCAGCAGGCGGAGCTTCGCCGGCCAGTCCAGGGTGTCGGCCAGCCGCATCGGATCATCGGCGAGCTTGTCCAGGACGTCGGTCCAGGTGGCCAGGACATCGACGGTGTCGGAATCCACGTCCGCACCGTAGGTTTCGGCGACGAAGGCCTGGGCCGCGTCGAGGTAGGCGCGCTGGACGTCCACCCCGGTGAACGACCGTCCGTCGGCCAGCTTCACCGTGGTCTTCAGGGTCGGGTCGTGCGAGATCTGGTGGACCGCAGAGACGGAGTGCTCCAGTTCGAGCGGCATCGGCCAGCCCGCCTCGATCATCGACAGCACCAGCGCCGTGGTCCCGACCTTGAGGTAGATGGCCGTCTCGCTCAGGTTCGCGTCGCCGATGATGACGTGCAGCCGCCGGTAGCGGTCGGCGTCGGCGTGCGGCTCGTCGCGCGTGTTGATCAGGCCTCGCTTGAGCGTGGTCTCCAGGCCGACCTCGACCTCGATGTAGTCGCTGCGCTGCGCCAGCTGGAATCCCGGGGTCGCGCCGGCCGCCCCGATGCCCACCCGACCGGCGCCGGCGAACACCTGACGGGAGGCGAAGAACGGCAGCAGCCCCGCGATCAACGAGGGGAACGGCGTGTCCCGACGGCAGAGGTAGTTCTCGTGGGTGCCGTAGGAGGCGCCCTTGCCGTCGGTGTTGTTCTTGTACAACTGGACCGGCTTGGCCCCCGGGACCGCGGCGGCCAGGATCGCGGCCTGCTCCATCACCCGCTCCCCCGCCTTGTCGAACAGCACGGCATCGAGCGGATTGGTCACCTCGGGCCCGGAGTACTCGGGGTGGGCGTGGTCGACGTACAGGCGGGCCCCGTCGGACAGGATGACGTTCGCCGCTCCGATGTCGTCGATGTCCGGCTCGTTGATCCCGAACAGCGAGGAGAGGTCGTAACCCCTGGCATCGCGCAGCGGTGACTCGACCTCGTAGTCCCACCGCGGGCGGCGGGCTCGCGGGGCGGCGACCGAGGCTGCATAGGCGAGCACGATCTGGGTCGAGGAGATCACCGGGTTGACACCGGGTTCTCCCGGAACCGAAATTCCGTACTCGACCTCGGTTCCCATGATGCGGCGCACTGTCATGCCAGCAAATCTAGTGCCGGGGTGACTCAGGGCACGCCCGACAGCGGTGGTCGGCCCCAACCGGCCAGCAGCGCATCGATCATCGCCCGGACGGTCCGGGGCATGTCGACGGCCGCGGGATCCAGTAGCCACTGGACCTGCAGACCGTCCATCACCGCGATCACGGCGCTGGCCGCATCCTTCAGTTCCTGTTCGGGGACAACGGGTTCCGGGCCGCAGATCGACCGCAGGGCATCGCCGACCTCGATCCGCAACGCGGCGAAGCGGTCACGGAACCACGCCTGGGCCGGATGCCCCTCGGTCACCGATTCGGCCGAGAGCACCGTGTAGGCCTGCACGATCGCGGACCGGCGGGTGTTCAGCGTCACGGTGGTGATCAGATGGTCGACGAACGCAACGCCGACCGGTCGGCGACCTTCCCGGAACTCGTGCCGGTCCCCCAGGTCCCGGTCCCGCAGCACCTCCACCAGCAGCGCCTCCTTGCTGCCGAAGTAGTGCAGTACGCCCTGGTGGGTGATGCCGACCCGCTCGGCGATCTCGCCGAGCGACCCGTTCCGGAAACCCCGGCTGGTGAACACCTCGTGCGCCGCCTGCAGGATCTCGGCCCGCCGGTGCTGCGCCCGGGCGCTCCCCTTGGGCGGGTTCGTCATGGGGTTACTCTGCCACGCCGGGTCGGTGACAATGCTGGGATGGACAGGCCGTGGACCATGGCAAGGCGAACGGCCGCCAGCTTGCGGGCCAGCGCAAAGGTGACCGCACGGCTGCGTGAGCCGGCTCCGCTGGGAGCCTGGCGCCGGCGCGGGTTGCTGAGCCTGCTCGGTCTCGACGCAGCGGTGTTGATGCAGGCGTTGAAGATCGCGGTGTCTGCGGGCGTCAGCTGGGCTCTGGCCCAGAGACTGCTCGGGTCGCCGTCGCCGATCTGGGCGCCGATCACCGCGTCCCTGGTCGCTCTGCTGACCGTGCGGGCCTCCGTCCGGGACGCCGTCCAGCGGGTGGTCGCCGTCGTGATCGGCATGGCCGTGGCGCTCTGGCTGGGCGGTCTGATCGGGCTGCACGCCTGGTCGATCAGCGTCATCGTGGTGGCCGGGTTCCTGACCGGCAAGATCCTGCGGCTGATCCCGGCGGCGGCGGCGCAGATCCCGATCAACGGCCTGTTCATCCTGTCCCTCGGCGCCGGCCAGAGCGTCCAGCGGGTCTACGACACCCTGATCGGTGCCGCCGTCGCGGTGATCGTGAACTTCCTGATCGCCCCGCCGAACCATGTGAGTGCCGCACGCCGATCGGTGGCCCACCTCGCCGACGACGTGATCGACGTGCTCGGCGAGATGGCCGGCGGGATCGCGTCCCCCTGGCGCCGGGAGGATGCCGCCGCCTGGCTGCGCACCGCCCGCGGACACGCCGCCGGCTCGCTGTCCGCCGAGACCGCGGTCGAGCAGGCCGGCGAGTCCCTCTCGCTGCTGCCCGGACGAGCCCAGTGGACCGGCCCGCTGGGCCGGCTCCGGCAGGCCGCGGCCACCCTGCGGACGGTCGAGATCCAGGTCCGCGTACTGGCCCGCACCCTCCGCGACACCGCAGACGATCTGCCGAGCAGCGGTGGACGCCAGGTCCCGCTGCCGATGGCCGCCGACATGCTGACGCGGACGGCGGGGGCGATCAGCGCGTTCGCCGACGCGCTGGTCGGGTCGTCGCGGCAGCCGACCGGCCGCGGGCTGGATCAGCAGATGCCCGCGGCGGCCAGGACCGCCATCGACAGTGCCCGGGAACGGATCGGGCAGATCTCCGAGGACATCCGGGACATGGTCGCGGCCAACCTCGAGCGCGCGCTGTACCTGGGCACGCTCGTGTTGGAGACGGGCCGGATCCTGGACGAACTCGACACCGGACTCGACGCCGCGTTCCCCGTCGCGACGGTTCCGGACGCACCGCCGGGTTGATCGCACCGCCGGATCGATCGCGGTGGACCGTCTTACCGAACTCCAAACCTCACCGAGCGGGCGTCTAGTACTGCCGGATCAAGGTAGAACCCATGACCTGCCGGCCGACGTCCCCGCCCCGGGGTGTCCTGGCGCCTGCGACCCGGAGCCGGCCGCACCTGGCCGGCACGCTGATGGCGCTGGCGGTGGCGGCGGTGCTCGGGACCGAGCTGGTGCTCGGCGGCCCGTCGCTGCTGACCGCGGTCCGCGGACTGACCCGGGTGCCGGCCGGCTGGGTGGTCGTCGCGACCGCCGCCGCCGCCGCGTCGATGGTCGCCTTCGGCCTGCTGCGCGCCCGCACCCTGCGGGCTGCCGGCGTCCGGGTGCCGCTCGGCCGGGCCGTGGCCGTGAGCTATGCCGCCGGGGCCGTGCACGTGACGATGCCCGCCGGCACGGTCTTCTCGACGACCTACGCGTTCCGGCAGATCCGCGACTGGGGGGCGTCCCCGTCGGCGGCCACCTGGTCCCTGACGATCACCGGGTTGCTGTCCACCGCGACGTTGGGCGTCGTCGGACTCCTCGGCCTCGCTGCGTCCGGGGGCACCGGCGGATCGGCGACGACGGAGATCGGCGAGCTGGCCGGGCTCGGCGCGCTGATCGCGGCGATCGTGATGCTGACCCGCCATCCCGCCCTGCTCGTCAGGACCGCCCGTGGTGCCCTGCTGCTGCTCAACCGGGCGCGCCGGCGGCCGGCCGAGACCGGGGTCGCCCGGTTGGCCGGCCTGACGCAGGACCTGCGGTCGATCAGGCCGACGCCCCGCGCCTGGGCCGAGAGCGTCGGTCTGGCCCTGCTCAACTGGCTGCTGGACATCGGTGCGCTCGCGGCCTGCTGCGCCGCCTTCGACCTGCACGTGAGCCTGTCCGTCCTGCTGCTGACCTACACCGCCGGGATGGCCGCCGGCGGTCTGACGCCACTTCCGGCCGGAGTGGGCGCGGTCGAGACGGCCATGACCCTCGGACTGACCTTGGGCGGCGCGACCGCCTCCGCCGCCCTCGGGGTCGTCCTGCTCTACCGCCTGATCTCGGTCGGCAGCACCGTCGCCGTCGGCTGGATCGTCGTCGCGCTGCAACCCCACCACCACCACACCGGAGTCGAACCCATCGGGAGCCAGCATTGATCACTGCCACCGGCCTGACGAAGCGCTACGGGGATCGGGTGGCAGTCGACCATCTCGACTTCACCGTGCGATCGGGGATCGTGACGGGCTTCCTCGGCCCGAACGGCGCCGGCAAGTCGACCACCATGCGCCTGATCCTCGGGCTGGACCGGCCGAGCGCAGGGGCGGTGACCGTCAACGGGCAGTCGTACGAGGATCTACCCGCCCCCCTCCGTGAGGTCGGCGCGCTGCTCGAGGCGAGGTCGGTGCACACCGGCCGGTCCGCCTATCACCACCTGCTCGCCCTGGCCACCACCCACGCCATCAGCAAGGCACGGGTGCTGGACGTGATCGACATGGTCGGGCTCGCGGAGGTGGCCGGCAAACGAGCCGGCGGCTTCTCGCTCGGGATGGGGCAGCGGCTCGGCATCGCTGCCGCCCTGCTCGGTGATCCCGGCACCCTGATCCTGGACGAGCCGGTCAACGGCCTGGACCCGGACGGCATCCTGTGGATCCGGAACCTGCTGAAAGGCCTGGCCGCGCAGGGGCGTACCGTTTTCGTGTCCAGTCACCTGATGAGCGAGATGTCCCTCACCGCAGATCATCTCATCGTGATCGGCAGAGGCCGGCTGATCGCCGACCAGCCGATCGCCGAGCTGATCGGATCGGCCTCTCGTGGCAGCGTCCTGGTGCGCACTCCCGGTGCGGACGTGCTGCAGCGGGCCCTGGCCGGGCCTGGGGTGACCATCACCGGCGGTCCCGGCTCGCTCGAGGTCGTGGGCCTGACGCCCACGCAGATCGGCGACGCGGCACTGGCCGCCGGGGTCGCGATCCACGAATTGACCCCGCAGCAGGCATCACTGGAAGAGGCCTTCATGGAACTGACGAACGACTCGCTGGAATTCCACGGATCGAGTGCGGCATGACGACGATGCCGGACGTGACCTCCCCCGCCGAGCAGGACTTCCGGTCGTCCGTCGAGGTCGGCGACGTCACCTGGCGTCGGGTGGCGGCCTCCGAATGGGTCAAGCTCCGTTCACTGCGCTCGAGTTGGCTGACGATGGGCATCGCGGTGGCGGCACTGGTCGGCATCGCTGTCGTCGGCGGCATCCTGACCAATCAGGACTGGTCGCACATGCGGCCCCAGCGACGGGCCAACTTCCAGCCGATCGACGCCAGCCTGACCGGCGTCGCGTTCGCACAACTGGCCATCGGTGTCCTCGGTGTGCTGTTCATCAGCGGCGAGTACGGCACCGGGATGATCCGCTCGACCCTGGGTGCCGTGCCCAGACGACTTCCCGTTCTGTGGGCCAAACTCGCCGTGTTCGGTGCGGTCAGCCTGGTGCTGATGGAGATCTCGGCGTTCCTGGCCTTCTTCCTCGGCCAGGCCGCCCTGGGCTCGCACGGAACGTCCATCAGTGCACCGGGAGCCCTCCGGGCGGTCATCGGCACCGGGCTCTACCTGACCGGGGTCGGTCTGCTGGGCGTGGCGCTCGGCTTCCTGATCAGGATCACCGCGGGTGGGATCGCCGCCCTGGTCGGCCTTCTGCTGCTGCTCCCCGGCATCATGAACATCCTCCCGCAGAGTTGGCAGGACACCGTGACGCCCTACCTTCCAAGTTCCGCCGGTGGGGCGGTGTACCAGATCAGGGTGGATCCGGGCACGCTCGCCCCGTGGACCGGCTTCGGGGTGTTCTGCCTCTACGTGGTGGTGGCGATCGTGGTGGCAGCGTTCTTCCTCCGGCGGCGGGACGCCTGACGGCGCCGTTCCCCACATCCTGATTGGAGCCTGCGTCCGGTCTTGACCTGTTCTGAACATTGACGGCGCACGCTGGGTGTTGTGAAGACCTTCCCGCAGTACCAGGCCGTGACCTCCGGCGAGCCGGGGAGTTGGGCGGCCGCAGCCCGACTGGTGCGACGCACCGGATTCGGCGGCACCGGCGCCGCCATCGATGCGGTGGTGGCCATGGGCACCCCCAGGTACCTGGCCATGACGCTGGCGGCCGACCCGGACCGGGACGTCGGCGCGATCGCCACGCCGGCGCCGACGTTCGAGCCGATCGTCCCGCTCGGAAAGGCCGCCGGTACGGCGGCTCGCAAGTCCTACAACCACCAGCTGCAGGGCCAGCTGCAGGAACTCACCGGATGGTGGGTACGCCGGATGGTGGCCGTCGAGCAACCGTTCGGCGAGAAGCTGACCTTCTGCTGGCACGACCACTTCGCCACGTCCGCGACGAAGGTCCGCCGGGCCGGCTGGATGCTGGCGCAGAACCAGAAGCTCCGCACGATGGGCCGCGGCGACTTCCGGCCGCTGGCGCTGGCGATGCTCACCGACGCGGCCATGCTGTTCTGGCTCGACGGCCAGCAGAACACCGCCGGTGCGCCCAACGAGAACCTGTCCCGCGAATTCATGGAGCTGTTCGCTCTCGGCCACGGCGACGGCTACACCGAGCAGGACGTCCGCGAGGGCGCCAGAGCACTGACCGGCTGGCGGATCAGCGCCGACGGCAGCACGATGTTGCGTCCCCAGCTGCACGACGACGGCAGCAAGACACTGCTCGGCGTCACCGGCAACCTCGACGACGTCGGCTACTGCGATGCGATCCTGGCCCGCCCGGCGTCGCCGAGCTACCTCGCCACCCGGATGTACGGCCAGCTGGTCTCCGATCACGCTCCCACGCTCGCCGTGGTGAACGCCTGCGTCGCCGGCTACGGCAGTACCCGTTCCGTCACCGGGATGCTGTCCACGATGCTCGGATCCGCCGATTTCACCGCTGCCGCCGGCACCCAGGTGATCAACCCGGTGGAATGGCTGATCGGCGCGGTGCGCGCACTGAAGGTTCCGGTGCCCGACCAGGCGGCCGCACTCAAGCTGATCGCAGTGCTGCGCGGCCTCGGCCAGATCCCCTTCTACCCGCCGAACGTCAGCGGCTGGCCGTCCGGAGCGGCCTGGCTGTCCACTGCCGCTGCCGACCTCAGGATGTCCACCGCAGCGGCCCTGGTGAAGCGGGCGGATCTGGATCCGGTCGGCTCGGTGGCGGCGGCCGGACGGGTCGACGCCGTCGCCCACCTGCTGGGGGTACCGGCGTGGAGCGCGCGCACGGCCGCCGTGCTGAAAGGCGTGGTCTCCGATCCGGCCCAGCTGGTGACGATCGCACTCAACACCCCCGAGTACCTGACCAACTGAACCCCCGTCTTTCCTCAATTCGTCTGCACCACAACATATTTCGAGGTGATCTGCATGAACATCGTGACCCGCCGCCGATTCCTGGTGGCTTCCGGGACCGCAGGCGTCGCAGCAGCGGCCGTCGCGGCCGGCTACGTCAGCTGGCCCGAACTGCAACGCAAGGCCGCCGCCAACCCGCTGGCCGGTGGCACCCCGATCCTGGTGATCGTCACGCTGTACGGCGGTAACGACGGCCTGGGCGCGGTCATCCCGTACGCCGATCCGGCGTACCTCAAGGCCCGTCCTGACTTCGCGTACACGGCGGCGGAGGTGCACCAGCTCGGCGACGGACTGGGCCTGAACCCCGCGATGAAGGGGATGGCCGCCCTCTGGTCCAACCAGCAGCTCGCCATCGTCCGCGGCGTCGGATATCCGCAGCCCGACCACAGCCACTTCCGGTCAATGGACATCTGGCAGACGGCCTCTCCCTCGGCTCCGATCAACACGGGCTGGATCGGGCGGTGGCTGGACCTCTCCGGCGACGACCCGACCCGGGCGGTCAACATCGGGTCGGTGTTGCCGCCGCTGGCCGTCGGGGCCAAGGGCGCCGCGGCCGCCCTCCCGCTGGGCCGGAGCACCCGGCTCCCGGCCGCGCTCGGTGCTGCGTTCACCGGTCTCGGCAAGACCGACAGCGCCGACACGCCGTTCCAGGCCATGGTCGCGGCGTCCTATTGTTCCGAGCGCAAGGTGGATGCCACCTTCTCGCCGGTGCTGGCGGGAGCGGCCGACGTCACCCCGGCCGACGAGGCGACCCCCGCCGGAACGGCGGGCGGACAGCAGGGTCTGGGCGCACAGTTCGACATGGTGGCCCGCTGCATCAAGGCCGGTGTGCCGACCACCGTCTACACGGTCAGCCTCGGCGGCTTCGACACCCATGCGGACGAGAAGGGCACCCAGCAGACCCAACTCGGCACCCTGGACACGGCCCTGTCCGGGTTCCTCGCGTCGATGGCCGCCGATCCCCGCGGCAAGGACGTCGTGGTGATGGCCTACTCGGAGTTCGGCCGCCGGGTCGGCGCCAACGCCTCGCACGGCACCGACCACGGGACCGCCGGGCCGATGTTCGTCGCCGGCCTGCCGGTCAAGGGCGGCTTCTACGGCGAACAGCCGAGCCTGACCGACCTGGATGACGCCGACCTCAAGTCCAACGTCGACTTCCGCACGGTCTACGGCGAACTGCTCAGCAAGGTGGTGCGTACCGACCCGCAGCCGATCGTCGGGAGCACCGCCGCGCCCCTGGGCTTCCTCGCCTGATCACGAGACGACCATCGATCCTGGGACGCCTCGACAGGTCACGCTCCTACAGGTACTGACCCGTGTTGGAGGCGGTGTCGATGGCCCGCGATCCCTCGGACTGCTTGCCCGAGACGAGCGTGCGGATGTAGACGATCCGCTCGCCCTTCTTGCCCGAGATCCGCGCCCAGTCGTCCGGATTCGTGGTGTTCGGCAGATCTTCGTTCTCGGCGAACTCGTCGATGATGGCGTCCAGCAGATTCGTCATCCGCAGGCCACCCGTACCGATGGCGCCGCGGGTCTCGAGGCGTTCCTTGATGGCCGACTTCTTCGCCCGGTCGACGATGTTCTGGATCATCGCGCCGGAATTGAAGTCCTTGAAGTACAGGACCTCCTTGTCGCCGTTGGCGTAGGTGACCTCCAGGAACCGGTTCTCGTCGGTTTCGGCGTACATCCGCTCCACGGTGTGCTGGATCATCGCGGTGATCGTCGCCTGACGGTCCCCCGCGAACTCGGCGAGATCGTCCGGGTGGATCGGCAACGTCGGCACCAGGTACTTGGCGAAGATGTCGGTCGCCGATTCGGCGTCCGGACGCTCGATCTTGATCTTCACGTCCAGCCGGCCCGGGCGCAGGATGGCCGGGTCGATCATGTCCTCGCGGTTGGAGGCCCCGATGACGATGACGTTCTCCAGACCTTCGACGCCGTCGATCTCGCTGAGCAGCTGCGGGACGATGGTGGTCTCGACGTCGGAGGAGACACCCGTCCCGCGGGTCCGGAAGACCGAGTCCATCTCGTCGAAGAAGACGATGACCGGTGTGCCGTCCGAAGCCTTCTCACGGGCCCGTTGGAAGATCAGTCGAATGGTGCGCTCGGTCTCGCCGACGTACTTGTTCAGCAGCTCCGGGCCCTTGATGTTCAGGAAGTAGCTGGTGATGTGCTCGACCCCTCGAGCCGCGGCCACCTTCTTGGCCAAGGAGTTGGCGACGGCCTTCGCGATCAGGGTCTTGCCACAACCGGGAGGGCCGTACAGCAGGACGCCCTTCGGCGGACGGAGCGAGAACTCCCGGAAGAGTTCGGCGTGCAGGAACGGAAGCTCCACCGCATCGCGGATCTGCTCGATCTGCCGGGTGAGCCCGCCGATGTCGCTGTACTCGACGTCCGGCACCTCCTCCAGCACAAGGTCTTCGACCTCGGCCTTGGGGACGCGCTCGTAGGCGAATCCGGCCTTGGTGTCGACCAGCAGGGAGTCACCGGGCTTCAGTGCGATGTCCATCAGCGGGGAGGCCAGGTTGACCACCCGTTCCTCGTCGGCGTGCCCGACGACCAGAGCCCGATCGTGGTCCAGGACCTCGCGCAGCGCGCACACCTCACCGACGAGTTCGAAGGCGCCGGCCTCGACCACCGTCAGCGCCTCGTTGAGCCGCAACTGCTGGCCACGCCGCAGGGCGGGCACGTCGATCGACGGCGAGACCGCGAGTCGCATCCGCCGGCCGCCGGTGAACACCTCGAGAGTGCCTTCCGGCCCGGACGACAGGAACACGCCGTAGCCGCTCGGCGGCTGGGCGAGACGATCGACCTCTTCCTTCAGCTGGAGCAGCTGGCCGCGGGCTTCACGAAGCGTCAGGACCAGCTTCTCGTTGCGTTCGGTGAGGGCGTTGAGCCGGGTCATCGACTCCGACAGCTGGCGTTCCAGCGGCCGGGTGTCCATGGGGGCCACCGCGAGGCGGCGACGGAGCTGGGCGACCTCGTCGTTCAATACCCGGATCTGCGCGCTCAGCGCGGCCGGACTCTGGAGGTAGCCGTGTTCCGGCCCCGTCTGATCTCCGGCCGATCCATGATCGCCGCCGGTGATGTCGCCGTCTGTCACATCGCCCTCCCGTTGTCCGTGGGCTCGTAGATCTTTCAACCCTACCTGCGCCTGAGAGCAGTACAGCGGAGGCATGAGTCATACGGGTGACGTGTGAATGACGGCCGTACCGGGGAACCCCGGCCCCTGGTCGACCGTCGGAGGGGCGACAAGCGGGCGAACCAGAGTGGAACGGCCGTTGGACCGGAGGGAAACGCACACCGACATGAACGATTCCTGGCAGCAGCCACCACCCGGCGGGAACCCCTGGGCCGAGTACGGTCGCCAACCGCTCCACCCACCCGGATCCCCGTTTCCCCCGCAGCCGGGTTCACAGCAGCCGTACCCACAGCAGCCGTATCCACCGCAGCCGTATCCACCGCAGCAGTCGTTCCCACCGCAGCCTTATCCACCGCAGCCGCCCTTCCTACCGCAGCCGCACTTCCCGCCGCAGCCTCCTGCCGGCTGGGGAGGGCCGCCCGGCCCGCCACCGTCGAGAGGCAACCGCAGCGTGCTGTTGGCGGTGCTGGCTGTCGTCGTCATCGCGGCTGCGGTGGTCATCACCGTCCTGGTCACCAAGAAGGCCGCCTCGACCGACGCCGGCCGGTTGGGACCGGTGAGCTCCGCTCCCGCCGGAAGTTCGGCCGGGAATCCCGCAGGCACGCCTGGCGGCAACCCGGGAGGGGCGCGCCCCTTTCCCGCGCCCGGTTCCTCGACCGGAACCGATGGCGGGAACGGCAATTCCGGCGTGACCCCCACCGCGGACGCGCCCACCACGAACGCCGGACCGACGGACACCCCCACCACGGACGCGCCCACCACGGACACCGGAACGACGGACACCCGGCCGACGGACACCCGCCCGACGGACACCGGAACGACGGGTACCCGCACCAGCGACCCGACCACCGGCGGGCGGACCGATGGCGACCGGGCAGCCGCCTACGCGACCGCGTCGGCGTTCGTCGACGCGGTCAACCACAAGAGCCTCGGCGGCGTGCTGGCCGTGGTGTGTCGGGCCGCGGCCGCCCAGACGACGCAGAGCCAGTTGGACGCGATCAAGTTCATCAGGATCACCGGACTTCCCGTCCTCAGCGGGGATCGGGGAACCATTCAGATGTCCGCCAGCACTGGCTCCACCACCACCTCGATCACCTTCGAGATGGTCGTCGAGGACGGGAGCTGAAAGATGTGCTCGGGCTGACGACCGTCAGCGGGTGGTCATCGGGCGGCGTTGCGGCTTGGGCGCGGTCTGTCCCGGCGCCATCCGCCGACTGGTGAGCAGGAAAGCGGTATGGCCCTGCATCCGGTGTTCCGGTCGCACCGACAGACCCACCACGTGCCATGGGCGGTGCAGGGATTCCCACGCGTCCGGCTCGGTGAAACCGCCGTGATCGCGCAGCGCCTCAGCCACTTTGGACAGTTGGGTCGTGGTGGCCACGTAGACCGTCAACACGCCGCCGGGCACCAGCGCGGCCGCCACGACGTCGATCATCGACCACGGCTCCAGCATGTCCAGGATGATGCGGTCGACCTCACCGGTGTGCTCGGCCATGTCGGCCACCCGCAGCTCCCAGTTCGCCGGCCGCGTGCCGAAGAACCTGTCCACGTTCTTGATCGCGTGGTCGGCGTGGTCCTGACGCACCTCGTAGGACAGGACGGATCCCTCGGACCCGACGGCCCGGAGCAGTGAGCAGGTCAGTGCACCGGAACCTGCTCCGGCCTCCAGCACGCGCGCTCCGGGGAAGATGTCACCCCAGTGCACGATCTGGGCCGCATCCTTCGGGTAGATCACGGCGGCGCCACGGGGCATGGACAGGACGTAGTCGGTCAGCAGTGGGCGCAGCGCGAGATAGTCGGTCTTGCCGGCCGAGGTGATCACCGATCCTTCCGGTTGGCCGATCAGCGCATCGTGCTCCAGTGCGCCCCGATGGGTGTGGAACATCACCCCGGTCTCGAGCACCATCGTGTACTTGCGACCTTTGGGGTCGGTCAACTGAACGCGGTCTCCGACTACGAATTCCCTGCTCACTGCACTCCTTCACCTCGGCGGCGGCCGCTGATCGGCACACCCCTGCCGGCGCCTAGTGGTTCCGGCGCCTGGTCAGTATCCGGGCGATGTCGTCCGCGAGCACAACTCCGGCGGGCCGGCCGCTGTCGTCGACCAGGAGGAAGTGGGTCGCGGACACGAGGCGCAGGCGATCCACTACCTCCGCAGGCTGGTCGTCGGCGAGAATCACCATCTCGGGTGTGATCGGCCGGGCCGCCATGGTGGCGGGCGCGTTCGGCTGGTTCCTGGCCAGCTCGATCGCCATTGCTTCGTCCATCAGCCCCACGGCCAGACCGTCGGCTCCGGTGAGGATCACGGCACGGCCCGCGGCCACCTGGTGCGCGAGCGCGACCGGTGATTCGGCCGGCAACTGCACGACAGCCCTGGCCAGGCTGGCTATGGTGACGTGCGCCGGCCACCTGACCACCTTGTCGGAGTTCCGCTCGGAGGCGGCCCCGATGCCGATGAAGACGGCCATCACCACGGCCACGCCGCCCTGCAGAAGGGCAGCCCTGGTGGATCCGGCGAGCTCGACGAGGCCCCAGATCACCAGCGCGAGCGCGATGACGTAGCCGCCGATCACCGCGGACAGGGTCCCCCACCGCCGGCGGCCGGAGACACGCCAGACACCGGCCCGCAGCACGCGTCCGCCGTCCAGCGGAAGTGCGGGCAGGAAGTTGAAGAACGCCACCACCAGGTTCGCCAGCGCCAGTTCGATCAGCAGCAGCCAGCTGACGGTGTGCGGTGTGGTGCTGCCGACCAGCAGGCCGAACACGCCGGCCAGCAGGGCCGACACCCCTGGTCCCGCTGCGGCGATGGCGGCCTCCTCCCGTGGCGTGCTCGGGAGACGGCCGAGTTCGGAGACGCCGCCCAGTAGGTACAGACGGACCTGCAGCACCGGGACGCCGAGCGAACGTGCGGCCAGGCAGTGGCCCAGTTCGTGCGCCAGCACACTGACCCCCAGCAGCACGCCGAGCCCGATCGACACCGCCACGGCCGCGCCGGTGGAGATGCCCGGAATCGCCTGCTGCACCACCGGAGTGGCCAGGATCGCGATGATCAGCACGGACAGCAGCCACGACAGGGACAGGACGATGGGGATGCCGCCGATGCGCCCCAGTGGAATGCCGAAGCTCCGCCGGCCGCCTTGGGGTCGCGGCAAGGCGGTGCGGAGCGGATCGACGGACACCCCAGCAGGGTAGTGCCCGCCCGTGCCGGGCCCCGGTGGCGCGCGGCGCGCGAGGTCGCTGGGGCGGGCGTGGTCGCTGGGGCGCGGGGCGTCGCTGGGGCGCGCGGCGCGCGAGGTCGCTGTCGGTGCCCGGATCTACGCTCGGGCCATGTCATCGGGGTCGACCCAGCCATCAGCGGCCGCGGATCCGGTCCGGCCGGTCGAGCCTTCGGTTCCTCGACCGGCGCTCAGCCTTTCGCCCTCGCGCGCCAACGACTTCAAGACCTGTCCACTGCTCTACCGTCTGCGGGCCATCGACCGGATCCCGGAGCCGCCGAGCAGGGCCGCCGTCCGGGGGACGCTCGTCCATGCCGTCCTGGAGCGACTGTTCGCCGCGGCGCCGACCGATCGCACCGAGCAGGCCTGCCTCGAATCGGTGGCACCGACCTGGGAGCGTCTGTCGGCGGATCCCGCACTGGGGGCGCTGGTGACGGACGAGGACCGGGCGGCCTGGTTGGTCGGTGCGGCGAGCCTGGTCAGGTCGTACTTCACCCTGGAAGATCCCTCGTCGTTCACTCCGCGGGCCTGCGAACTGGCCGTCACCGTGGAACTCGCCGGACCCGACGGTGCGGTTCCGCTCAAAGGCTTCATCGACCGGGTCGACGTCGCGCGTACCGGCGAGATCAGGATCGTCGACTACAAGAGCGGACGGTCGCCCTCCGAGCAGTGGGAGACCGGGAGCCTCTACCAGCTGAAGTTCTACGCGTTGATGATCTATCGACTGCATGGTGTGGTGCCGACCGAGCTGAAGTTGCTGTATCTCGCAGACTCCGCGACCCTGCGCTATCGCCCCAGCCTCGAGGAGCTGCTCGCCTTCGAGCGCGGCGTGGTCGCTCTGTGGGCCGCGATCAGCTGCGCGGTGGCGACCGGGGACTTCCCTCCGCGCCGGAGTTCGGCCTGCCGGTGGTGCAGCCACCAATCGTCGTGTCCGGAGTTCGGCGGTACGCCGCCCCCCTACGTCGGAGTGGTGAACCGGTCCGGGGAGCCCGGCTAACCTTGGCGCGGTGAACCTTCCGACCGCGGTACCGCCCGCCTACTACCTACCGCTCGGCGACGGCCGATATCTGTCGACGGAACACTCTCAGGGAGCGTGGTCCAGCGGCCAGCAGCACATGGCGCCGGTATCGGGACTGATCGCGCATGTGCTCGAGAGCTGCTCTCCCAGAACTGATCTGGCCATGTCACGGGTCGCCTACGACATCCTGGGGTCGATCCCGTCAGGCGAGGTCGAAGTGACCGCGCGGGTGGTGCGCCCCGGTCGGACGATCGAACTGCTCGAAGCCGAGATGACGGCCGGCGGTCGTCCCGTGGTCAGGGCCGTCGCCTGGCGACTGGCCGTCTCCGACACCTCGGCGATCGCGGCGACCGACCTGGGACGCATCCCTGGCCCCGACGAGGCCGAACCGTTCCCGATGGCCGGTATCTGGCCGGGTGGCTTCATCCGGTCGTTGGAAGCCCGCAGGCTCGGCGGCCACGTCCCGGGCCGGTCGACCGTCTGGGTGCGGCCGGGATGCACCCTCCTGGACGGCGAACCGACGTCGGACCTCGCCCGGTTCTTCGGCGTCATCGACACCGCCAACGGCGTGGCCGTCCGCGCCATGCCCGGCGAGGTGATGTTCCCGAACACCGACCTCACGGTGCACCTGTTCCGCCGACCGACCGGCATCTGGGTCGGGATGGAGACCGACGTCTCCTTCGGCGCCGACGGCCTCGGGCTGACCTCCTCCGTCCTGCACGACCTCGACGGGCCGATCGGGCGTTCCGCCCAGACGCTCACCGTCCGCCCGCTGGCCTGAGCCGGACCGGATCGGACTCCCCGGAGTCGCTGACCCCGCCTGCCCCCTTCTTGGCGTGGATCAACTTCCCAGGCATGGATCAAAGTTGGCCATTTGGGGCTCATGGGACAGAAGTCGTCAATTTCGTCCATGCCTGCGAAGTTGATCCACGCCTGCTAGAGCCGGCAGGAGCGGATGTCGGAGGCCAGGATCGCCTTCGCGCCGACGGCGGCCAGGGCGTCCATCACTGGGTTCGACTGGCTGCGCAACACCATCGCCCGGACGGCGACCCAGTCCGGGTCGGCGAGCGGAGCCACGGTCGGCGACTCGAGACCGGGGGTGATCTGCGTGGCCCGGTCGAGCAGATTCTTCGGGCAGTCGTAGTCGAGCATCAGGTACTGCTGGGCGAAGACCACACCCTGCAGCCGGCTGATCAGCTGACGGGCTGCCGACGACACGTCGGTGTCGGCGCGGGTGATCATGACGGCCTCGGAGTCGCAGATCACCTCGCCGAACGGCGCCAGGGCGTGCTGTCGGAGCGTGCGCCCCGATCCGACGACGTCGGCGATCGCATCGGCGACGCCGAGTTGGATGGAGATCTCGACGGCGCCGTCCAGCCGGATGACGTCCGCGGTGATGCCTCTGGCACCCAGGTTCTCCCGGACGAGCTTCGGGTAGGCGGTGGCAACGCGGAGTCCGGCGAGATCCGACACCTGCCACTCCCGGCCGATCGGCGCGGCGTAGCGGAACGTGGAGTGACCGAATCCGAGGCCGAGCTGTTCGGTGACGGGGGCCCCGGAATCCGCGGTCAGGTCGCGGCCGGTGATGCCCAGATCCAGCTCGCCGGACCCGACGTAGATCGCGATGTCCTTGGGGCGCAGGAAGAAGAACTCGACGTCGTTCGGGGCGTCCAGCACGGTCAGGTCACGGGAGTCGTGCCGCTGCCGGTAGCCGGCCTCACGCAGCATCTCGGTGGCGGGCTCGCTCAACGTGCCCTTGTTCGGGACGGCAACTCTCAGCATGGAAGTTCCTCAGGTTTCAGCAGAACGGTGACCGGCTACCCGATGCAGCAACGGTTTTCAGACAGGTCAGGGCAGCGCGTACGGCGCGGGAACCAGCGTGCGGCGCCCTACAGATGCTTGTAGACCTGCTCGAGCCCGATGCCTCGCCCGACCATGATGACCTGCGCGCGGTAGAGCAGCTGGGAGATCTCCAGGGCCAGCGCGTCGTCACTCTCGTGCTCGGCCGCGATCCAGACCTCGCCGGCCTCTTCGAGCAGTTTCTTGCCCTGGGCGTGGACGCCGGCATCGAGCGCCTCCACGGTGCCGGATCCGGTGGGGCGCCGGGCCGCACGATCGAGCAACTCGGCGAACAGGGCATCGAAGGTCTTCACGATGGCCCATTCTCCCAGATGCGGCGCAGCCTTCCGGTCAACGGTGCCGACTCCGGATCGCACGCGGTCGGGGCGACCGCCGATCACCTCCGGACGGGCCGGAACCCCCATCAGAAGTAGTCCAACACGGCGGGCCGCGGACCGGCGAAGGCGGCGTCCAGCAACGTGTCGGACCCGGCGGATCCACCGGTGATCAGCCCGGTCCTGCGCAGGGCTGACGAGGTGACCCCGCCTGCGTAGAGAAGCGCAAGGCCCGGGAGTGTCACCGCGGTAGCCGCGGCGTCCACCCCGCCGCTTTCCACCCCGACATGTTCCGGCGAGCCGCCACCGAGGTCTTCGAGGTGACCGGTTCCACCCCGCAGGACGAGGCGGTGGCTGCCGGAGTTCCACGGGCACAGCGGATCCTCGACGTCCAGATCGATCTCAGCGGTCAGACCGGTCGGCCAGCCCCGTGCGGCCACCGCGCCGGCCAGGTCGATCACCCTCAGCATGTACGGGCTGACCTCCGACACCGACCAGCCGGCCCCCGGGATCAGCCAATGGATCGGATCCGTTCCCGAGGTCCGGATCCGGACGGTCGGGGTGACCGCATCGAACGAGCCGACGGCGGACACCAGGGCCTGATAGCCGTCGCCGGTCACCGCCAGGAGGTCGACGACGCTCAGGGTGGCCGATCCCCCGTAGCCACTGCCGCGGTTCCAGCTGACGTACCCGACCGCGCCGCCGTTCTCGTCGATCGCCAGCGTGACTCCGTCCGTCGCGGCGATCAACTCCCGGTCACCCACCTCGAAGGCAGCTCCGTCCCTGGCCAGCAGGCATGATCCGGAGGCCGCGACTCTCGCGTAGATGTTCCGGATCGATGTCGCATCCTCGGCCGTGGCCCGGCGCAGGGTCGTGTGGGCCGGCCGTATTCCGCGCAGCGCCGACGTCGGCAACGACCCGTCGACGAGTTCGGCGACCTGCTCGAAGCCGAGGGAGCGGTACAGGGCGGGTGCCGTCCGGAACAGCGTCGCGATCACTGCGCCGCGGTCACGGGCGGCGTGCAGCAGGTGCGTCATGACCTGACGGGCGAGACCGGCACCACGGTATTCCGGGGCGACCACCACTCCGGCAACCCCGGCCGTCGGCACGCGGCAACCACCGATCCAGGAGTCGTAGGCCCGGTCGTTCGCCTTGGCCACCAGGGTTTCCCCGTCGAAGATCCCCCACCGCCGCATCTCCGGGCCGATCGTGAATGCCGGACGTCCGTCGGTCGGCAGCCCGAAGGCATGCTGGCTGATCAGGGTGGAACTTGCTGCGTCGGCTTCGGTGAGCAGTCGGAGATTCACCCGGGTGACGCTACCGCCGGCCACGGCGGCCGTCGTCCGAGTATTCGGGTCAGCGCAGTTTGGCCGCCCGCCGTCTGGCCTTCGTGGCAGCCGCCCTGGCTTCGGCCATGTCGGCAGTGACCACCGGAGTCTGGATCGTCGAGACCGCCGCCGGAGTGCTGCGAACGGTCTTCCTGGCCGCTGGGCCGGCCGCGCTCCCGTTGGTCTTGGCGGTGCCGTTCGCGATCCCGGCCGACGTGGGGTTCAACGCCCCGGCCGCGGTGCCGTTCACCGTCCCGGCCGACGTGCCGGTCGCGCGGCCATTGGTCGTTCCAGCGGAACCGCCATTGGTCGTCGCCGCGGCCCCCTTGGCCGGCGCCTTCCGAGCGGCCGGGGCACGACCGGCCTGCTTGGCACCGGCGGCCACTCCACGGCCCCGCAGGACCTGGGTCAGGAATTCACCCGTGTAGGACTTCGGATTCGCCGCCACTTCCTCCGGGGTTCCCTCGGCGATGACCAGACCGCCACCCGACCCACCTTCCGGCCCCATGTCGATGATGTGGTCGGCGGTCTTGATGACGTCGAGGTTGTGTTCGATGACGATGACCGTGTTGCCCTTGTCGACCAGACCGTTGATGACGATCAGGAGCTTCTCGACGTCGGCGAAGTGCAGACCGGTGGTCGGCTCGTCCAGGACGTAGACGGTGCGTCCGGTGGAACGCTTCTGCAGTTCGCTGCCCAGCTTGACGCGCTGCGCCTCACCGCCGGACAGGGTCGGTGCGGGCTGCCCGAGCCGGACGTACCCGAGGCCCACGTCGACCAGTGTCTTCAGGTGCCGGTGGATGGCCCCGATGGGCTCGAAGAATTCGGCTGCCTCCTCGATCGGCGTGTTCAGGACGTCGGCGATGGTCTTGCCCTTGTAGTGGACGTCCAGGGTCTCCCGGTTGTAGCGCGCGCCCTTGCAGACCTCGCACGGTACGTAGATGTCCGGCAGGAAGTTCATCTCGATCTTCAGGGTCCCGTCACCGGAGCAGGCCTCGCAGCGACCGCCCTTGACGTTGAAGGAGAACCGGCCCTGCTGGTAGCCGCGCACCTTGGCCTCTGTGGTGGAGGCGAACAGCTTGCGCACGTGGTCGAACACGCCGGTGTAGGTGGCCGGGTTCGACCGCGGGGTTCGGCCGATGGGCGACTGGTCGACGCCGACGACCTTGTCCACCAGGTCGAGGCCGGTGACCCGGGTGTGGCGGCCGGGCACGGTGCGCGCGCCGTTGATGCGGTTCGCCAGCACCGCGTGGAGGATGTCGTTGACGAGCGTCGACTTGCCGGAACCGGAGACGCCGGTCACCGCGATCAGGGTGCCGAGCGGGAAATCCACCGAGACGTTGCGCAGATTGTTCTCGCGGGCCCCGACCACCGTGAGCTTGCGGGCCGGGTCGATCGGGCGGCGCACGAGGGGGACGGCGATCTCCCGCCGGCCGGACAGGAAGGCACCCGTCACCGACTCCTTGGAATCGAGCAGCTCCTGCACCGGACCGGAGACGACGACCTTGCCCCCGTGCTCGCCGGCGCCCGGACCGATGTCGACCACCCAGTCCGCCTGACGGATCGTGTCTTCGTCGTGCTCGACGACGATCAGTGTGTTCCCCAGATCCCGCAGCCGGGTCAGCGTCTTGATCAGCCGGTGGTTGTCGCGCTGGTGCAGGCCGATGGACGGCTCGTCCAGCACGTACAGCACACCGACCAGACCGGAACCGATCTGCGTGGCGAGCCGGATCCGTTGCGCCTCACCACCGGACAGGGTGCCGGCCGCGCGTGCCAGCGACAGGTAGTTCAGACCGACGTCGAGCAGGAAGCCCAACCGTGCGGACACCTCCTTGAGGACCCTCTCGGCGATCATCCGGTCGCGCTCGGAAAGCACAAGCCCGGGAAAGAAGTCGAAGGCGTCCCTGATCGACAGGCCGGCCAGTTCGGCGATGTTGGTGGGACCGAGTCGGTCGTGCTCGACCGTCACCGCAAGGATCTCCGGCTTGAGGCGGCTGCCCTTGCAGACCGGGCACGGCACCTCCCGCATGTAGCCCTCGTACTTGTCGCGGGCCGACTCGGAATCGGTCTGGGTCGCCCGGCGCTCCAGGAACGGGATGACGCCTTCGAACTCGGCGTAGTAGGACCGCTGCCGTCCGTACCGGTTGCGGTAGCTGACGTGCACCTGGTCCTTGGACCCGTTGAGCACGGCCTTGCGCGCGGCGGCCGGGAGGTCGTCCCACGGGGTGTTGACCGAGAAGCCCATCACCTTGGCCAGGCCCTCGAGCAGCCGGACGAAGTACTCGCTGGTGGTGCCGTGCGACCACGGCTGGATCGCGCCCTCGGCCAGCGACAGACCACCGTCGGGGACGATCAGCTCCGGGTCGACCTCCTTGCGGGTACCGAGTCCGGTGCACTCGGGGCACGCACCGAACGGGGAGTTGAAGGAAAACGACCTCGGCTCCAACTCGTCCAGGGCGAGCGGGTGGTCGTTCGGGCAGGCCAGCCGTTCCGAATACCGACGCTCACGGCCCGGATCGTCGTCGTCGAGATCGATGAACTCCAGGATCACGACGCCATCGGCCAGTCCCAGCCCGGTCTCCACCGAGTCGGTGATCCGCTGCTTGGCGGTCTCCCGGATGACCAGGCGGTCGACGACCACCTCGATGGAGTGCTTCTCCTGCTTCTTCAGCTTCGGCGGGTCGGTCAGCTGGTGCACGACGCCGTCGATGCGCGCGCGCGAGTAGCCCTTGGACTGCAGATCGGTGAGCAGGTCGATGTATTCGCCCTTGCGTTCGCGGATGACCGGCGCCAGGACCTGGAACCTGGTGCCCTCCGGCATCTCGAGCACCCGGTCGACGATCTGCTGGGGAGTCTGCTTGGAGATGATCTCGCCGCAGACCGGGCAGTGCGGATGTCCGATGCGCGCGTACAGCAGGCGGAGGTAGTCGTAGATCTCGGTGATGGTGCCGACCGTCGATCGCGGGTTCTTGGAGGTCGACTTCTGGTCGATCGAAACGGCCGGCGACAGACCCTCGATGAAATCGACGTCCGGCTTGTCCATCTGGCCGAGGAACTGGCGGGCGTACGAGGACAGCGATTCGACGTACCGGCGCTGCCCTTCGGCGAAGATGGTGTCGAAGGCCAGGGACGACTTCCCGGAGCCGGACAGCCCGGTAAAGACCACCATGGCATCCCGGGGCAGGGTGATGTCGACGTTGCGGAGGTTGTGCTCGCGGGCGCCCCGCACGATGAGGTGATCAGTCACGATTCCCCATGCTAGGTGCGACCACCGACAGGCGATCATCCCCGCAGGTCACCGGAGTACAGCCGGCATCGGGGCCTCAACCGGAGGTCGAACCCCGGCCGGGCCCGTCATGGGCTTCGGTCGCCGATGGGCCAGGATGACCAGGTGACGAACTCCCCTGTGCGGTGGGCCCTGGCCGGCTACGGATCCGGCGGCCGTATTTTTCACGCCCCCCTGCTGGCCGCGGCTCCGGGTGTCGAGCTGGTGGCCGTGGTCACCGCGGATCCGGGCCGTCGGGCACAGGTCGCCGCGGACATGCCGGGAGTGCGGACGGTCCCGGACCTGACCGGCCTCACCCCGCTGGGAGTGGAGGCCGTGACCATCACCACGCCCCCGGCGACGCACACGGTCCTCGCGCACCAGGCTCTGGACCTCGGTTTCGGGGTCGTTGTCGACAAGCCGTTCGCCCTGGACGCCGCGGCCGCGCAGGAGCTGGTGGATCACGGCCGGCGGGCTCAGCTGATGCTGACGGCCTACCAGAACCGGCGCTGGGACAGCGATTTCCTGACCCTCCAGAAGCTGATCGCCGATGGCACTCTCGGTACGGTCCATCGATTCGTCTCCCGGATCGACCGGTTCCGGCCGGTCAAGCCGGGCTGGGCAGGCGATCCGGCGGACGGCGGCGGCACCCTGCTCGACCTGGGGCCGCACCTGATCGACCAGGCCCTGCACCTGTTCGGCCCGGTGACCAGACTGCACGCGCAGGTCCGCGCAGTCCGCACCGGGTCCGGCGCCGACGACGAGATCGAGTTGCATCTGGAGCACGCCGGCGGCGTCTTCTCGACCCTGGCCGCGGGCATGGCCGGCGCCGCCGAGGGTCCCCGGTTCCAACTGGAGGGATCCCTCGGTGGGTACCTGCTGCATGGTTTCGATGTCCAGGAAGCGCAGCTCAAGGCCGGCGAGAACCCGGAGACGCTCGGCGCCGCCTGGGGTGTCGAGGATGCGTCGGCCTACGGCACGCTGACGACCGTCAGGGGCAGCGGTCGGCTGCCGACGGAGCGGGGCCGGTGGGACACCTTCTACCCCGCGGCCGCTGCGGCCGTCCGCGGGACGGGCCCGGTGCCCGTCGACCCGGCCGACGCGGTCCGGACGGCGAGCATCGTGGATGCGGCCAGGGTGTCTGCCGCCGAGCACCGCGTCGTCGAGTTCGCCTCCCGCTGATCGACGGCCGGGTTGTAGTTTCATCCCTATGACTGCCGCCGAGACCCACTCGTCCGAAACGCCCGCCTACACCGGGCATGTCGACCCCAGGGGTGCCCCCGCCACCCGCCGCCTCGGGAGGATCTCGATCACCAAGCTGTCGGTCGGGCCGATGGACAACAACGCCTACCTGCTGATCTGTCTCGAGACCGGGGACGCCCTGCTGATCGACGCCGCCAACGACAGCGAACGGATCGCGGACCTGCTGGAACACGGCCCGGACCGACCGCGTCTGCGCAGCATCGTCACGACCCACTCGCATGACGACCACTGGCAGGCCCTCGGTGCCGTCGCCGGCCAGACCGGGGCCAACCTCTACGCCGGGGCGGCCGACGCGGCCGGGCTCCCGGTGCCGACCGACGTCGCGCTGGAGCAGGGCGATGTCGTGCCGCTGGGGGCCACGCAGCTGGAGGTCATCTCGTTGCGCGGGCACACCCCGGGTTCGGTCGCCCTGCTCTACCGCGACCCCGGGCACGGGCACCTGTTCACCGGTGACTCGCTGTTCCCGGGCGGGCCCGGGATGACCCGTTCTCCGGAGGCGTTCGCCTCGTTGATGGACGATCTGACGGAACGCGTCTTCGCCGCCCTTCCGGACGACACCTGGGTGTACCCGGGCCATGGCGACGACACCACCCTCGGCGCGGAACGCCCGCAGTTGGCGGAGTGGCGCGCCCGGGGCCGGTGAGATCCAGCTGGGCGTCGCCGGCCGCGCAGACAGAAGCGCCCGAACCGGCCTCGGAGAGGTCGAATTCGGGCGCTTCTGACGGCGGCGGGAAGAACGGTCTGCGCACTCCCCTGGCCGCACGATCAGGCGGGACCAGGTCGATCAGACCATTGCCGCCATGCCGGGCTCGGCGGAGGCTGCGTCCTGCCTGCTGGCGTTGATCATCAGCACCGAGGCGATGGCAGCCGCAGCGAAGAACCCGGCGGCCCAGACGAACGCCACGGTGTAGCCGTGGACCTGAGCCGCCGCCATCAGCAACTTGTCCGGTGCACCCCCGGTGGAGTGGCCGGCCAGGTAGCTGACCGTCGAGCTGACCGCGAAGGTACTCAGCAGAGCGGTACCCAGCGAACCGCCGATCTGCTGGGTGGTGTTCACCATGGCGCTGGCCACGCCCGCATCCCCCGCATCGACTCCGTGCAGGGCGACGTTGGTGGTGGACATGAAGATGAAGCCCATGCCGATGGAGATCAACAGGATCGCCGGCAGCACCGTGCCGAGGTATCCGGTGGTGAGGCTCAACCGGGACAGCAGCAGCAGACCGATCACCCCCAGCACCAGGCCGACCGGTACGACGATCCTGGCGCCGACCTTGAGGACCAACTGCGACCCGACACCCGCGCCGATGATGACGCCGACGCTGAAGGGCAGGAACGCAACGCCCGACTTGACCGGACTCCAGCCCTTGACCTCCTGCAGGAAGAACGTCAGGAACAGGAACACGGCGAAGAGTCCGGTACCGACCAGCAACCCGACGAGGTAGCTACCCGCCCGGTTGCGGTCCTTCAGGATCCGCAGGGGCAGGATCGCATGCGGGTTGCGGGATTCCCACCAGACGAAGACGACAAGGAGGACGACCGCGCCGACCAGGAAACCCCAGGTGTTCGGTGAGGACCACGAATGCGACGAGGCCTGGTTGAAGCCCCACACCAGCATGCCCAGACCGATGGTGGCCAGCAGCGCACCCAGCACGTCGTAGCTGCCCTGGCGCTCGGTGCTGGACTCGTGCAGGTAGATCGAGGTACCCACGATCGCGATGACGGAGATCGGGATGTTCACCAGGAGGCACCAGCGCCACGTCGCGTACTCGGTGAGCAGGCCGCCGAGCACCAGACCGACCGCAGCACCTCCACCGGCGATGGCACCGAACACCGCGAACGCCTTCGCCCGTTCTTTCGGATCGCGGAACGTGACGGTCAGCATCGACAGGGTCGACGGCGCCAACATGGCCGCGAACACACCCTGCAGCGCGCGGGCCCCGGCCAACATCGCGAAGTTCTGCGCGATGCCGCCGAGTGCGGACGCCAGGGCGAACCCGCCCAGGGCGATCATCAGGATCTTCTTGCGCCCGACGTAGTCGCCGATGCGGCCACCGAGCAACAGCAGAGCGCCGAACGGCAGGGCGTAGGCCGTCACGATCCACTGCCGGTTGGCGTCGGTGATGTGCAGCGCCGTCGCCGCGTCCGGCAGCGCGATGTTGACGATGGTGGCATCCAGCACCACCATCAGCTGCGCGATGCCGATGACGACGAGCGCGAGCCATCGTCTCGGATCGAGGTCGCTGACGGACCCCGACTTCTGTAGGTCGATCGCCTGACTGGTCACGAAGAACTCCTTGTCGAGAGGCACCGCTGGAATCGAGCACCGGAGCCTTCGCCAGGCCCGGCATCATCATGTCGGCAAACACCGACAGTCGCGTTTCTACCCACGACTGCTCTGTCGGGATACCAAAAGCTGGACTACCTATGAGTCGAACCGGGCGGGTCGATTTCGACGTCCGGGTTCGGGAGATGCAGATCGGTTTCGGTCAGCAGGACAGGGAAAGGTCACTTCACCGCGGTGCCGGACCGCGAGATCGCCGAACCGGCGTGCAGTATCACCGGCATCATCACGTTGTCGACGACGTGTTCGACGTAGCCGTCATCGACGGCCCCCGCCTCGACACCGGTCCTGGCGCAGAACTGCCCCTGGATGACCTCGAACATCAGGTCGGGGTCCACCTCCTGCTGCAACTCGCCCCTGGCGTGCGCCCGGCGCAGCAGGGTCTGCCAGGCAGCGAGTTGCGAATCGCGGATGGAGGTCCGCATCTCCTTCGCCAGTTCCGGCTCGCTCGAGGCCGCATACACGAGCACCTTGAGCGCGGCGGTGTTGACCGAGGCGAGTACCGGATCCTTCATCTGCTGATCGATCCGGGCGATGATGTCGTCGCGCAGGCTGCCGGTATCCGGCAGAGGCAGATCGCGGGCGAGCACCATTCCCTGCAACGCTTCCACCACCAGTTCGCCCTTGTTCGACCAGCGACGGTAGATGGTGGCCTTGGAGGCTTTGGCGCGTGCGGCCACCGCATCCATGGTCACCGATTCGTAGCTGATCTCGTTGAGGAGCTCGACGACGGCCTGGCAGATGGCCGCCTCACGGTCGGCACCGCGCCCGCCGCCGGCCTGACAACTCATCCTGGACAGCGCAGCCAACTTCGCAGAGACCACGGCGTTGGCGGTGGAGTGCACGATGCGGGACATGAACGAAACGGTACCGTACACATCGTTCCCCCTGTCCGGCCGTCGGGATGAACTGGACCACTTCTGCTCAGAGCAGAACCCGGTGCCGGTCGGGCCGGACGGCGGTCATGCCCCGTCCTGCGCTGCGACCGGCAGGTAACGGTGCCACCAGTCGAGAATCGCCTCGAAGCGTTGGACACGGTGCCGCGGCCGTCCGGATCGGGAAAGTTCGTGCCCCTCCGCCGGGAACAGCAGCATCTCGACCTCGGCGCCCCGCTTCTTCAGCGCCACGTACAAGCGCTGCCCCTGCTCGATCGGGCATCGCCAGTCGTGCTCCGAGTGGATGATCAGCAGTGGCAAGGAGATGTCGTCGGCGTACGCCAGCGGCGAGGCCTCCCATTGCGACACCCGATCCGGTCCGGTGTAGGCCTCGGCGAAGTTGTACCCGATGTCGCTGGAGCCCGCGAAGCTGTCCCAGGCGTTCACCGCACGCTCGCTGATCGCTGCGGTGAAGCGATCCGGGGCGTGGGAGGCGAGCCAGGACGTCATGAATCCACCGTAGGAACCGCCCATCACGCCCATCCGGTCGCCGTCGCAGTCGGGCCGGCTCACCGCGGCATCGAGCAGGGCGAGCACGTCGTCTGCGTCCACGGAACCCAGACGCCCGAGGATCGTCCGGCCGTGATCGTGCCCGTACCCGGCCGAGCCCCGAGGGTTCGGCAGCACCACCGCATACCCGGCGGCCGCGTACACCTGGGCCTCGTCGAACAGCCCCCAACCGTAGGCGGCGTGCGGGCCGCCGTGCACGACCAGCAGGACGGGGTGCGGTCCGTCGCCCGGCGGAAGCACCAGGAAACCGTGCACGGGATAGCCGTCGGGCGCGGTGGCGGTGATCTCGACCTGTCGCAGGGTTCCGGCCGCCCTGAGCCGGGCCGCGAAGTCGCTGCGGATCTGCTCGGGTCCGAGCGGTCGACCGTCCGCCGAGATCTCGACGGTGACGAGTTCTCCCGGCGTGCCGGGGTCGGCCACGGTTGCGGCCACCGCGACCGTCCCGTCCGGGGTCTTCGCCGCCGAGAACGACGTCACCACCCGCTCGCCGGTCAGGACGGTGGTCAGATGGGCCGCCGCGACACGCTCGGCGTCCGGCGGCACCGCCAGCAGGACGACCGACCCCCGATCGAGAACACCGACCAGCACCGCCTTGTCGAGTACCACCGGCACAGAACTGCCGTCGACCTCGATCTCCGGGTCGGTCAGCCGTCGTGGCGTTCCGCCCTCGATCGGTACCGACCACAGACCCTGCGTCCGGCCGGCGCTGTCGATCCCCTCGAACTCGACGCCCAGGTACCACAGCGACGACCCTCCGGCCACCAGGGAGCCGGCGTTTCCGGCCGGCGATGCCAGCAGGTCCCCGACCCCGGGGCCGTCACCCGACGGCGACGAACCGATCACTGCGATCTCGGTCTGGGGGCGATCGGGCGTGACGGTCCGCAGATAGCAGATCCGGCCGTCGGGCAGGAAGACCGGCCCGCCGCTGACGTCCGGCTCTGCGGTCAACTGCACCGCGGTGGCATCGGGGCCGAGACCGACCACGAAGACCTGTTCCGGTTTGTCCAGCAGGAATCCCCGGGCGTCACGCCGGTAGGACATCCGGTCGATCCGTCGCGGGGGCTCGGCATCGGCCGACGTGTCGGGGTCGGTACCGTACCGGCCGGCCTCCGGGACCGCGGCCAGATAGGCGATCCGGTCACCGTCGGGTGCGAACACCGGGACGCCGGCACCCAGCGGGTGTGAGGTCAGCGCCCTCGGCTCGCCGCCCCGTAGATCGATGGCGAACAGCTGCGCGGGCCCGGTCGCTCCCGCGCGGAGGAAGACCACTGTGTGTCCGTCCGGGGAGATCACCGGGGCCGAGTCACGGGGTCCCAATGTGAGATCCCTTGGCACAGAACTGTTCACGTCGAAGATCTGGAGCGTCCCGGCATACCGGTCCTCCTTCGTGTCCGGATGCGACAGGGCGACCACCACCGTTCCGTCAGGGGCGAGCGCGGGTCCGGAGGGAATGGTGAGCAGGGTGATGTCATCGGGTTTCACCCCTGAGACGGTAATCGTCGGGATTCGCCGGGCAGGTATCGCCCGGCGCGTCTGGCACCCTTGGGGAATGGCCAACCCGATCAACGATCACCCGTACCCCGATGGGCAGGCCGCGTGAAGGTCCGCCTCGGCCGCCTGCTGGCAGGACGAACCTGGAAGGTGATCGCAGCCCTCGTCGTCGTGCTGATCGTCGCGGGGATCGTGGTGGCGACCAGACCGGGCACGAAGTCCGGTACCGCGGTGAGGACGGAGAACGAGACGATCTCGGTCGCCGGCGGCCCGGGGGTCGGCGGGAACGTCAGCATCGACGCGACCCTGTACGTCCCGGATCAGCCGGGCCCGCACCCTGCCGTGCTGATGGCCCACGGGTTCGGCGGGTCGAAGCAGAGCATCGCCCAGGATGCCCACGACCTGTCGACGCACGGTTTTGTGGTGCTGGCCTACTCGGCCCGCGGATTCGGTGCGTCCACCGGTCAGATCGGGTTGGACTCCCTGGACTACGAGGTCGCCGACGCCCGGTCGCTGGTGACCTGGCTGGCCACCCGTCCGGAAGTGGTGCAGGACGGCCCGGGTGACCCCAGGGTCGGCGTCAGCGGCGCGTCCTACGGCGGCGCCCTGGCCCTGATGCTGGCCGGCACCGACAAGCGGATCGACGCGGTCGCGCCCCAGATCACCTGGAACAACCTGTCCACGGCGCTGTTCCCCAACGCGGTCGACCCGTCCGCCGCGACGGCCGGGATCCCAGCAGCCGGTACCCCCGCGGCCGCTCCGACCTCTGTCGACGGGGTGTTCAAGAAGTCCTGGACGGCAGCCCTGCTGACGTCCGTGATCGCGGGATCCTCGCTGAGCAGTGAATCCGGCACGGCTGCCGCCGTCACGACCGGTGGTGGTGGTTTCGGTGGTGGTTCCGGAAGTGGGTCGGCCACCACGACGGCCCAGGCCGGCCCGACCGATGCCGGGACCGGGTCGGCGGGGAGCGGGTCCGGGGCGGGTCAGGCTGCCGCCGGAACGGCGACGGCCGGTTGTGGGCGTCTGATGGTCGACGTCTGTGCCGCCTACTCCGACGCCGCCCAGACCGGTCGCGAGTCCCCGGCCCTGGCCGCGCTGCTGGCCAGGTCGAGCCCGGCGGCCGTGGTCGGCAACATCACCGCCCCGACCCTGCTGATGCAGGGTGAACGGGACACGCTGTTCGGGCTCGACCAGGCGGACGCCAACGCGAAAGCCATTGCCGCCCATGGCACCACGGTGGCGGTGAGCTGGTACGACGGAGGTCACGACGGCGGGAGTCTCGACCAGGCCAATCGGGACCGCATCACCAGTTGGTTCACCTACTATCTCGGCCGGACCGGCAGCAAGCCGGCCGACAGCTTCACCTACAGCGTCGCCGGACCGTTGTCCGACAACGGCACGGCCCGCAGCCGAACCCTGCAGGTGCCCGCCTACCCCGGGCTCGCCGGAGCGGCCGCCGTCGCGCGGGCCTCCGTCCCCCTCGCCGGCGGGACGCAGACGGTGCTGAACCCGCCCGGCGGTTCGCCGGCCGGGATCTCCTCGTTGCCAGGACTCTCCGGGCTCGCCGGCAGCCTGCTGGGGAACCTGTCGCTCGGGATACCCGGGCAGACCGCGACCTTCACCTCGGCCGAGTTCAAGACGCTGACGGTGGTCGCCGGTACGCCGCAGATCTCCGTCGACGTGTCGACCGTCCCGGTCGTCGGGTCGGCTACCGGGGCAGGCGCTGTCGGGGGTGCTGGTGCGGGTGCTGGTGCGGGTGCTGGTTCCGGTGCGAGCGGATCGGGCACCAGCGGTGCCGCGTCCTCGGGGGCGGTGCTGTTCGTATCGATGTCCAAGGTCGCCGCCGGCGGCACGAAGACCCTGGCCGGAAGTGCGGTGGCGCCCGTCCGGATCTCCGGACTGCCGACCGACGGGTCGGCCAGGACGGTGCGCATCGCCCTCCCCGCAGTGGGCTTCCAGGTCGAGGCCGGATCTCGCGTCCAGGTGACCCTCTCGACCACCGACCAGGCCTACGCCGGCCCGACATCCCCGGCCGTCTACCGGATCTCGCTGACCGCAGCCGGTTCCACGGGAGCCGGTGCCGGCGGCCTGAGCATCCCCGAGGTCGGTGGGGTCAGGGTGTCCGCCGGTGAGGTCCCGGTCGGGAAGTTGATCGCCCTCATCATCCTGGCCGTCCTGGCGATCCTGGGGCTGTTCCTGCTCGGCCGGGTCCGCCGGCCCCGCGGTATCCCAGCTGCACCGGTGCCCGGCGGGGCAGTGCCCGGCGGGTCAGTGCCCGGCGGGTCAGTGCCCGGCGGGGCAGTGCCCGGCGGGGCAGTGCCCGGCAGGCAGCTTCCCGGCGATCGGGTGCCGGCGACTCCCGTCCCGCTGGAGATCATCGGGCTCGGCAAGTCCTACCCCGGCGGCGTCGCGGCGGTCACGGACGTCAGCTTCCGGGTGGACTCGGGGCAGGTTCTCGGTCTGCTCGGACCCAACGGGGCAGGCAAGACCACCACCCTGAGAATGGTCATGGGTCTCATCACCCCGACCGCCGGCGAGATCAGGGTCTTCGGCCAGACGGTCCGGCCGGGCGCCGACATCCTCGCCAGGATCGGCAGCTTCGTCGAGGGCTCCGGTTTCCTGCCGCATCTGTCAGGTCAGAAGAACCTCGACCTGTACTGGCAGGCCTCCGGACGGCCGAAAGCCGATGCCCACCTGGAGGAGGCTCTCGAGATCGCCGCGCTCGGCAAGGCCATCAACCGGAAGGTCAAGACCTACTCCCAGGGCATGCGCCAACGTCTGGCGATCGCCCAGGCGATGCTCGGACTACCGGACCTGCTGATCCTGGACGAACCGACCAACGGGTTGGACCCGCCTCAGATCCACGCCATGCGCGAGGTGCTCCGTGGGTATGCCGCAACCGGACGCACCGTGCTGGTCTCCAGCCACATGCTCTCCGAGGTGGAGCAGACGTGCAGCCACGTCGTGGTGGTCCACCAGGGCCGCACGATCGCGTCCGGCACCGTCGCGGAGATGGTGTCCGAATCCGGCGACATGGTATTCACCGTCGACGCCCAGGCCAGAGCGATGGAGGTGCTGCGGCAGCTGCCGGGGATCGGTGACGTCGAGGTCGACGACCCGGCCGGCCCGCAGGATCAGGTGGACGCAGCCCACCGCGGAGGGATCGTCCGGGCCGACCTCGGCCGTAGTTCGGCGGCGGCTGCGGTTGCCGCCCTGGTCGGCGCGGGGGTCGCCGTGACCACCGCGTCGCCACGCAATCGCCTGGAGGACGTATTCCTCGAACTGGTCGGCGCCGCCGGTCCGTCAGCTCAAAGCGGAGGAACACGATGACGATCGGTCACGACGGCGGCCAACGGCACGACCACTCCGCCGACGCAGCGGCACGAGCGATGGCCTCTCTCGGAGCGCCGCCACCGGCCCCCGAATCCGGGATCCCCCGTGGCTTCCGGGCCGGTCACACGCTCAGCGTCCGGGTGGAACTCATGCGGCAGCTACGGCGCAGGCGCACCCAGTTGTCGCTCGGGTTCATGGTCGTCCTCCCGCTGATCCTGCTGCTCGCCTTCTCGATCGGGGGAACCTCCGGGGGCGGTAACGGCGGCGGTAACGGCGGCGGGAGCGGGACGTCCTACGTCGACCTGGCCACGGCCGGGGCGTCCAACTTCGCCATGGTGGCGTTGTTCTTCTCGGCCAGTTTCCTGGTGATCGTGGTGATCAGCCTGTTCTTCGGCGACACGATCGCCTCGGAGGCATCGTGGTCCTCGCTCCGCTATCTGCTGGCCATGCCGGTGCCCCGGATGCGCCTGCTGCGGCAGAAGATCCTGGTGGCCGGACTGTTGTCACTGGCCGCGCTCGTCCTGCTGACCGTCACCGCCTACGTCGTGGGGCTGATCGCCTACGGGACGGGGCCGTTGTCCACCCCGATCGGCGACAATTTCAGCACCGGTAGCGGTCTGATCCGGATTGCCGTCGTGGTGGGCTATCTCGCCGTCCAGCTGACGTGGGTCGCCGGTCTGGCGTTCCTGCTCAGCGTGGTCACCGATGCGCCACTCGGTGCGGTCGGCGGGGCCGTACTGGTGTCGATCCTGTCCCAGATCCTCGACCAGATCGCGGCGCTGAAGAGCGTGCGGCTGTGGCTGCCGACGCACTACGGCACCGCGTGGACCGGCGCCCTCGTCGAGCCGATCCGCTGGGACGACATGGTCCGCGGCGCCTTCTCCGGCCTGATGTACGCCGTCATCTTCGTGGCGGTCGCCGCGTTGCGGTTCCGCCGCAAGGACATCACCAGCTGAGCGGTCACTGCACGCAGAACTCGTTGCCCTCGGGATCCAACAGCACCATCCACCGGTCGCCCCAGTCGCCGTGTCTCTCCTGGACCACGGTGGCTCCCGAACCGATCAGCCGCTCGACGTGCCCCAGCACCGTCTCCCAGCGGATGACGGGATCCTTGATCGCGCGACCGACGCCGACATCCAGGTGCAGCCGGTTCTTGATCTGCTTGGACTCCGCGACCTTCTGGAAGTAGACCCTCGGCCCGGGGCCGTGTGGATCCACGATGGCACTGGCGTCGTCCCAACGGTCCGGCGGGAGATCCGAGGCCGCGAGGGCCTCCTCCCACGTCTCGAAACCGGGGGGCGGATCGTCGAGTCGATAACCAAGGGCAACCGCCCAGAACTCGGCGAGCACGGCCGGGCTCTTCGCGTCGATGACGATCTGGATCTGCACGGCGTTGTTCATGCCCTGGCTCCTGTCGGGTGCGGCTGTTGCCAGCAGACGCTAGCGTGCCCCGACACCGGCCGAGTCCATGTCCCGGATTTCCTTCTTCAGCTCGTGGATCTCGTCCCGCAACCGCCCGGCCAGCTCGAACTTCAACTCCCGCGCGGACGCCATCATCTGGTCGGTGAGCTGCTGCACGAGGTCGGCGAGCTGCGACCGCGCCATGCCGGCCGTGGAATGCCCGGCGAAGATGCCCGAGCTGCTACCGCCGACCTCGCCGGATGCCTTCCGACCCCGGGAGGCATTGCGTCCGGAGCCACCCATCTTCACCGGGGAGCCCGCCTCGGCGGTGTCCTCGGCCTCGGCGTAGACGAGAGAAAGGATGTCGTTGATCTTCTTGCGCAGAGGCTGCGGGTCGACCCCGGCCTCCAGGTTGTAGGCGACCTGCTTCTCGCGACGACGGTTGGTCTCCTCGATCGCCCTGGCCATCGACGGGGTGATCTTGTCCGCATACATGTGGACCTGACCGTTGACGTTGCGTGCCGCCCGGCCGATCGTCTGGATCAGGGCCGTCCCCGACCGCAGAAAACCTTCCTTGTCGGCGTCGAGAATGGCCACCAGCGATACCTCCGGAAGATCCAGACCCTCGCGGAGCAGGTTGATGCCGACGAGGACGTCGAACTCCCCCATCCGCAGTTCCCGCAGCAGCTCGACCCGGCGCAACGTGTCGACCTCGGAGTGCAGATACCTGACCCGGACGCCCATCTCGAGCAGATAGTCGGTCAGGTCCTCGGACATCTTCTTGGTCAGCGTGGTGACCAGCACCCGCTCGTCGACCGCGACCCGCTTCCGGATCTCACCGATCAGATCGTCGATCTGCCCGGTGGTCGGCTTGATGATGACCTCGGGGTCGACCAGACCGGTCGGCCTGATCACCTGCTCGACGAACTCACCCTGCGCGCGCCCGAGTTCGTAGGGACCCGGGGTCGCCGACAGGTAGACCGTCTGACCGATCCGGCTGGAGAACTCCTCCCACGTCAGCGGGCGGTTGTCCAGGGCGGAAGGCAGACGGAAACCGTGATCGACCAGCGTGCGTTTGCGTGACGCGTCGCCCTCGTGCATCGCCCCGATCTGCGGGACCGTGACGTGCGATTCGTCGATCACGAGGAGGAAGTCCTCCGGGAAGTAGTCGATCAGGGTGGCCCCCGCCGTGCCGGCCCCCCGACCGTCGATGTGACGGGAGTAGTTCTCGATGCCCGAGCAGAACCCCACCTGACGGATCATCTCCAGGTCGTAGGTGGTGCGCATGCGCAGACGCTGGGCTTCCAGCAGGTCGCCCTGCTTCTCCAGTTCGGCCAACCGGCCGGCCAGCTCGTCCTCGATGTCGCGCACCGCCTTGGCCATCCGCTCCGGCCCGGCCGCGTAGTGCGTGGCGGGGAAGATCCGCAGCTCCTGCACCTCGCGCACGATGTCGCCCGTCAGCGGGTGCAGGTAGTAGAGGTTCTCGATGTCGTCCCCGAAGAATTCGATCCGGACGGCCAGTTCCTCGTAGGCCGGGATGATCTCGACGGTGTCACCGCGCACCCGGAAAGAGCCTCTGGTGAAGGCGATGTCGTTGCGCGAGTACTGGATGTCGACCAGCCCCCGCAGGAGCGCATCGCGGTCCATCTGCATCCCGACGGTGACCGGCAGCGACCGGTCCAGGTACGACTGCGGGGTGCCGAGCCCGTAGATGCAGGACACCGACGCGACCACGATGACGTCCCGCCGCGACAGCAGCGACATGGTCGCCGAGTGGCGCAGGCGCTCGACGTCGGCGTTCACCGAGGAGTCCTTCTCGATGTAGGTGTCGGTCTGCGGGACGTACGCCTCCGGCTGGTAGTAGTCGTAGTAGGAGACGAAGTACTCGACCGCGTTGTTGGGGAAGAGCTCCCGCAACTCGTTGGCCAGCTGGGCCGCCAGTGTCTTGTTGGGCGCCATCACCAGGGTGGGCCGCTGCACCTTCTCGATCAGCCAGGCGGTGGTGGCCGACTTCCCGGTACCGGTGGCTCCGAGCAGGACGATGTCCTTCTCGCCGGCTTTGATCCGTCTTTCCAGATCGGCGATGGCGGTCGGCTGATCGCCGGCGGGTTGGTAGTCACTGATCACCTCGAACCGCGCGCCACTACGCGCGATGTCCCCCACAGGGCGGTGCTCGGAGACGGCAAGGACTGGATGTTCGGTCGCGAAAGCCACGTCCCAAAGGCTACGCGGAAGCACCGACAGCCGACCTTTTCCCACCGAGCGCACCACGGTGCGAGCGCGGGCCCGACCAGAAGTACGGGCTCAGCCCGGTGACCAACCCACGGAGTCCGCCCATGCGCCGATCCTGGCATCGGAGCGCGCCAGGAAGTCCTCCTTGGCGTCCGCGTAGCCGTCGACGCCCGCATCCTGCCCGTGCACGAGCTCGGTCTGCTCCTTCAGGGCCAGGTAGTCGGATCTGGCCCCGGCGTCGGAGCGGAGCCAGTCACGGAACCGGAGCGACCAGGCCCAGTTCGGCGAATCCCTCACTCTGAGGTGCAGGTTGATACTTTGGCCCGGATCTGAATTCGCGTGGAACGCCTTGCGCCAGTCGTCGGGGTGCGTTTCGTGGTGCCCGTCGCGGTCGTAGCGAAAATCGTGCGGGGTGTCCCGGGTGTAGTCGGGCAATCGCGGGAATCCGGCAGCGGTCAGCAGGGGCGCGAACACCTCGGCCTGCGCGAGGTCGGCCACCGTCAGCTGCAGGTCGATCACATCCTTGGACGCGAGACCCGGCACGGCCGTCGATCCGATGTGATCGACGCGATGGTCCCCCACCGCTGCGTGCACCCTGGCGATCAGACGACGTGCCGTGGCCGGCCATTGCGGGTCGTAGGGCACCAGGACCGGCCCTCCGCGGGCTGCGGCTCGACCGGCCCGGTGGTTGGCGGCGAACCCCGCGAGCCGGGACCAGAGCGGCAGGGCCTGCCCGCGTGTGTGTTCCGGAGTGGCGCCGTTGTCGACCCAGACGTCGCACAGGGCCTGCCGTGCCTCGTCGTCGATCTGGGCGGCGATCCGGGCGCGTGCGTCGGCCGCGGCGAGCCCCCGACCAACCAGGCGTCGGATTCGGACGTCCTCCGGCGCCCCGACCCCGATGACCAGATGGAAGGCAGCAGCGGCGTCGGCGGTCGTCAGGAGCGGTATGTCGTTGACGACGACGCTGCCGACGGGAGCGTCCGCCTGCAGCTGGGCAAATCTGGCCCGGATCAGTGGATGGGTGATGCCCTCCAACGCTTTTCGAGAGACCGGGTCGGCAAACACGATCGCCGCGAGGGCCGGTCGATCCAGAGATCCATCGGCCGAGATCACCCCGGTCCCGAACCGCTCGGCAATGGCGGCCAGACCCGGCGTGCCGCTGCCCACCACCTCCCGGGCGAGTCGGTCGGAATCGACCACCACGGCGCCGCGTTCGGCCAGCAACGCTGTGACGGTCGACTTGCCCGCTCCGATGCCGCCGGTGACTGCGACCGTGATGCTCATCTGGATCCTTTCCGCAGTTCCGCTCGGCGAGTCGCGACACACCGACCGACATCCGTCTGACTCCCGGATGTCTCACGTAGCGTAATCGTCAGATCAGACAGGACGGCCGTCACCGCGTCCGGCATCGATCGCAGTGGATCACCCCGCCCGGGTATGGCACCACGGGCCGGTCCGGACAGCACCACCAGGAGGAGTCGTGACCAGCACCTTCGCCGCACCGGTCGGGCGAGGACGGCATCGTCTCGGACGGGCCGGCCTGGTTCACGTCGCCACCTTCGTCAAGGTGGTGCACAGGGGTCTTTTCACCTCTTGGCGCCACCCGGCCAAGCATCGCGCCTATGTCGCTCCGCGCCCGAGCACTGCTGTTCCCGCGCCTGCCCCAGCTCTCTGATCCACCCGCTTCGTGCGCCTCGGTCCGCGTGGATCACTGTGGTCGCGTGGATCAACTTTGCAGGCGTGGATCAACTTTGCAGACATGGACGAACTCGTCGGCTCCTGTCCCTCTGGTACCAAAAGGGTCACTTTCATCCATGCCTGCGATGTTGATCCGCGCCGACCGGGCCCAGCCTGATCGGTGCATGGACGAACTCGTCGGCTCCTGTCCCTCTGGTACCAAAAGGGCCACTTTCATCCATGCCTGCGATGTTGATCCACGCCGACCGGGCCCGGCCTGACCAACCTGAACAACAGAAGACCCCCACCGAGCGACTCCGGAGGGGGTTTCTGGTGGGCTCAGCAGCCCGGTCAGCCGTTCTTCAGCAACCGGGTGAGGATCTCGCCGGCGAGCTGGGGAAGCCCGGTGGTCAGCTTCGCATTGGTCGCCAGCTTGTCGCTCACCGCGACGGTCATCGTCCAGGAGTCGTACTGCAATTCCAGCAGTCCGCCGGCGACCAACTGGAGCGTGGCCGGGTAGCCGTTGACGCTGGTGGTGGTGACCGCAGCACCGGCATCCTGGGCCGTCTGCGCATCGACCCCGACCTGCTTCTTGGCCTCTGCCGCCGAGCCGTACTGGGTCAGCCGGATCCGCACCGGTGCCGTCTTGCCCGCGTCCTTGCTGCCGTAGAGGCAGCGGATGGCGCCGGTGACTCCGTGGGCGGCGGCCCCCAGCCGAACGCGGTTGTTGACCGTGGAGATGGTCGCACCGAGCGCGGCGCTGACGTCGGACGCCGCCAGGAGCGACGCGCAGTCCGCCTTCAGCGGATCCACCTTGACGATCGGTGCGACCGTGGTCTTCGGCGTACTCGGTGCCGTGGTCTTGGGCGTCGTCGGCGCGGTCGTCTTCGGGGTCGATTTCGCCGTGGTGGCGGGGCCGGACGGATTGACCACGATGACACCGGAGGACGACCTGGCTCCGCTGACGGCGACCGAGGGGCTGGTCACGGTATTGACGACCGTCACCGTCCGCTTGGTGGTCGAGCCCGAGCTGCATCCGGTGATCGTCAACGCAAGAGCAAGCGTGGAGACAATGGCTAGGCGTCGCATGCGCTCAACGGTAGGTGCCTGTCGGGTCAATCCCCGGCCAACCCGCCGTCGGGCCGGTGCGGAAGTTCTCACACCATCCCCGAGCAACCTGGACCTGACTCGCACTTCGGGCGAGAATGCCCTGCTCATCGTCGATTTCCCGGCCGTCGCAGAGCCCATGAGTCATGGAATCAACGAAAACGGGGCCGACCCGAAGGTCGACCCCGTCATCAGGAAATGCTCGTGGATCAGTTGCCGGCGAGCTTCTCGCGCAGCTTGGCCAGCGCCTCGTCGTCGACGAGGGAACCAGCAGGCTCGGCGCCATCCGCAGAGTCATCAGCGGCTGGAGCCGTGGCCGAGGAGTAATTGGCCGGCTCCGCAGCTTCGGCGTCGGCCTTGATGGCCGCGGCGATCTGCTTGAGGTGGGACTCGTACACCGTGTGGGCGTCGGAGTACTGCTTCTCCCACGAGTCGCGCTGGCTGTCGAAGCCCTCGAGCCATTCGCCGGTGGCGACGTCGAAGCCTTCGGGCGGCAGGAAGTTGCCCGCCTCGTCGTAGTGGTCCACCACGCCGTACTGCGCACGCACCTCGTCGAATTCGGTCTCCGGCGTGATGCCCTCGTTCGCCTGCTTCAGCGAGAGCGAGATCCGGCGACGCTCGAGGTCGATGTCGATGACGCGGACGAAGATCTCCTCGTCGACGGTGACGACCTGCTCCGGGATCTCCACGTGGCGACCGGCCAGCTCGGAGATGTGCACCAGGCCCTCGATGCCGTCGTAGACGCGGACGAAGGCGCCGAACGGAACCAGCTTGGTGACGCGACCCGGGACGACCTGGCCGATGGCGTGGGTCCGGGCGAAGTGACGCCACGGATCTTCCTGCGTGGCCTTGAGCGACAGCGAGACGCGCTCACGATCCATGTCGACGTCGAGAACCTCGACGGTGACCTCCTGGCCGACCTCGACCACCTCCGAGGGGTGGTCGATGTGCTTCCAGGACAACTCCGAGACGTGCACGAGACCATCGACCCCGCCGAGATCGACGAAGGCACCGAAGTTGACGATCGAGGACACGACGCCCTTGCGGACCTGGCCCTTGGCGAGCTGGTTGAGGAACTCGCTGCGGACCTCGGACTGGGTCTGCTCGAGCCACTGGCGACGGGACAGGACCACGTTGTTGCGGTTCTTGTCCAGCTCGATGATCTTGGCGTCCAGGACACGGCCGACGTACGGCTGCAGATCGCGGACACGGCGCATCTCGACCAGCGAGGCGGGCAGGAAGCCACGGAGACCGATGTCCAGGATCAGGCCGCCCTTGACGACCTCGATGACGGTACCGGTGACGACGCCGTCCTCTTCCTTGACCTTCTCGATCGTGCCCCACGCACGCTCGTACTGAGCGCGCTTCTTGGACAGGATCAGCCGGCCTTCCTTGTCCTCCTTCTGGAGGACGAGGGCTTCGACCTTCTCGCCGATGGTGACGACCTCGTTGGGGTCGACGTCGTGCTTGATGCTCAGCTCACGCGACGGGATGACACCCTCGGTCTTGTAGCCGATGTCGAGCAGAACCTCATCGCGGTCGACCTTGACGATGATGCCCTCGACGATGTCTCCATCGTTGAAGTACTTGATCGTCAGGTCGATGGCAGCGAGGAAGTCCTCGGCCGTCCCGATGTCGTTGATGGCGACCTGTGGGGCGGTGCGGGTGGGTGCGGACATGTGTTGGGTTGCTCCGAAGGGATGGGGGCCGGACGTGCATGGTGCGAAGTGGCTCGATGTCAGGGTGATGCTTGAGCTGGTGGCCGCCTACTCCATACCGAGGCAGCCGGAAACCACGACGCAACATCGATCTTACGCCAAAGTGATCAGTGCATCCGACTCGCCGTCCTGGACCTGTCCGGTCGCAAACCCCTCGCCGTGCCAGGATGTCCAGCGTGACGGAACTGGGCCAGACTCGTCCCCGCCGTAGGTCAGCGGACCAGCCGGTATCGCGATCGGCGAACCGGAGGTGGTGGGACGCCGACGCGGACTCCTACCACCTCGAACACGGCGCCCAGCTGGGTGACGTCGACTTCCTCTGGTGTCCTGAGAACCTCCGCGAGCCCGAAGCGCGACTGCTCGGGGACGTGGACGGCCGCCGGATCCTGGAGGTCGGGTGCGGCTCGGCGCCCTGTGCGCGATACCTGGCCGCACGGCAGGCCGAGGTGGTGGCCTTCGATCTCTCGGCCGGGATGTTGCGGCATGCGGTCGACGGGGCGGCCAGGACAGGGATCGAGGTCCCGCTCGTCCAGGCCGATGTGTGCGAACTGCCCTTCCGCGACGATGCGTTCGACATCGCCTTCTCCGCTTTCGGCGGAATCCCGTTCGTCGCGGACTCGGCCGGTGCGATGCGGGAGGTGGCCAGGGTGCTCCGCCCGGGCGGCCGCTGGGTCTTCTCGGTGACGCACCCGATGCGCTGGATGTTCGCCGATGATCCGGGTCCGCGTGGGCTCACCGTCATCCAGTCGTACTTCGACCGATCGCCCTACGTCGAGGTGGACGCCGACGAGGTGCCGGCCTACGTCGAGCATCACCGAACGCTCGGCGATCGGATCCGCGAGCTGGTGGCGGCCGGCTTCGTGCTCCAGGACCTGATCGAACCGGAGTGGCCGGAGGACTTCGAGGGCGTCTGGGGACAGTGGTCGCGAGAACGTGGCGAGATGTTCCCCGGCACGTCGATCTTCGTCTGCCGTCTCGCCTGACGACCGACGACTACTGCTTCGAGCGGTGCCGGTCGAGGTAGGCCTCGCCACGCGGGGACAGTCGGTAGCCGACCTCCAGGCTGATCGTCAGGCCCAGGGCCTTGAGCTTGCGGATGTCGACCTTCATCGGCTGCAGTTCGCGTTCGAGCAACGTGGCCAGCACCTTGGACACCACCGCCGGGTTGTCCCGGATCCATTGCAGGATGTCATGGGTCCATGGACCGGAAGCCTTGCCTGCATCCATCTTCGCGAGGGCTGCATGGATCTGTTCCAGTTCGGCCTCGTCCGGCAGATCTGCGCGCAGCGCCAGCCGGGGATCGGGCCCGGCGTAGTGCAGCGAGATCCGGTAGATCCGGTCGTCGGGCCGTTTCATCAACCATTTCGTCAGCGAGGCGAGGTCCTTCTCGCCGCAGGCGCGGGCGTCCGCCTCGGTGATCTGCTCCAGGTCGACCTCCCGCACGTCGTCGATTGCCATGACACCGAGCTTGGTCAGCTGGCGGCCGCCGACCTTGGCCCGCGGCGAGTCCCAACGGCGGTACACGTGGGTGACCGCGCCGTCGACGATGCCTTTCAGGACGACGTCGGGGAGCTGCACGTCGAGAAACCTAGCAACCTGGCCGCCCGGTGGCATCGGACGAGCCGGACCACGATTTCATCAATTTTGCTAATACCGCTCGATCTCCGCCCCCGCCACCCTTGGTCGAGCCAGCGGCAAAGATGCCGACGGGACTGGCTCCGGCAAGCAAGGGGAACGGTATGAACAAGGGCAAGATCGCGCGTCTGGTCGGTTTCGTCGGCGCGTTGGGCATCTCCGCGGCGCTGGTGGCAGGTGCCGTCTCCAGCACGGGGGCGTACTTCACCAGCTCAGCAGACGGTTCGCTGGCGGCGGGTCCGGGTCACCTCACGCTCAACGTGACCGATACGAACCTGAGCTTCGCCAACCTCGTGCCGGGCGAGGACAAGACGCTCAACATCGGCTACAGCACCGATTCCAGCAGCAATTCCGACCTCTGGATGGTTTTCGCGGACGCGGCTGACTATTGCGCCTTCACCGGGGCCGCAGACGACACCCACTGCAGCGACGGTGGCCTGGGCCGCTTCGGACACTTCGCCGTCGCCCAGAACAACAGCAACCGATTCATTTCCTACAACCTGAAGAACGCGCCAGCAGGGGTCACCGGCACCTCGTGTGGCGTGGACGGCAACGGCAACGGCGGCAGCGGTCAGCAGTCGACCAGCGTGGGCGATACCCCGCCCTACTGCGGAGTACCACTGGCCATCAAGCTGGCGTCGAACCTGAGCAGCGGCAGTTCGGGCGAGATCGAGACGACTTTTGGCATCACCGGCAGATGGACAAGTCAAGTCAAGCCTGTCGCCCAGGTTGCCTTCAAGATCGTCGCCACCCAGGTGAATGTCCGGCCCGATGCCCTCAACTACTGACCGAAGCGGCGTGAACGGCTCCACCGGGGTATAGCTCCACCGGTGGGTGGGACGGGTGATCCTGAACGGTCTCCCGTCCCACCTACCAGCCCGTCCCACCTTCCGGACCGACTTGACTGCGAGGGCCCCGTGCGAACTCGACGACGCGTCGGCTGGGCTGTTTTCGCGATCCTGTTCGTCGGGATGCTGGGAGTCGGATTCGGGTTCTGGCACAGCGGTTATCGCGTCTACGTGATCCACACCGGATCGATGCAACCCGCCGCGAACCCCGGGGACCTGATCATCGACCGGCCGGCTTCAGGTGACTACCACCCTGGCGAGGTCATCACGTTCCGGCACTCGGCCGGGCCGGACCTGGTGACCCACCGCATCACGGACATCACCGGAGGTGCGATCCATACCAAAGGCGATGCCAACGCCAGCCCCGACGCTTGGACGATTCCGCCGGCTCTGGTCCAGGGCTCCGTCCGATGGAAGGTCACCGGCCTTGGCTTCGTGGCGGTGTTCCTCCAACAGCCCGCCGGGTTCGCCGCCCTCTTCACCGTCACCATCGGCCTGATGCTGCTGTGGAAGCTCTGGTTTCCGGACCCGGTAGCAGAAGTGTCGTCCGAGGATTCCCCTCCCGCCCTACCTGAGAGCCCCGTTCCGACTCCACCAACCGAGGTTCGGGACTCGGAAAGAGTGCGCACGGTCACCAGCTGATATCAATCGAGGGACCTCCTGACGTCCTATCGAGGAGGCTCTCCTCTTTCGGGTGAATCTGAATTACTCTCCGACAGATCGGTTTCAAATCGGACACACGGGCCGTACTTCCGTCTGCAAGGCGTCAGATCCGTTCGTACCTTCCCGGATTCGTAGGTGATGCGTCTGCCAACGTCGGCGAGGGATGGGGATGATTCATCTGAGACGGCACCCTCACCTCAGGCATCGCGGTCAGGTCACCAGCACTGTGGCAGCCATCAGTACGACACCGCGCACGATCCGGCTGTCGCGGTGTCTGGTTCTGCTCTCGACAGCGGTGCTGGCTGCCTGGTCGGTCCTGATGTGGCTCGGCCTCGAGCAGCCGGCCGTGGTCAATTTTAACCTCGGCCAGCTTGCCCGATCGCTGGCGGCTGCCGCCTTCCTGACCGCCGCAGCCATGCAGTGCGCCACCTGGCGCATCACCGGAGATGCCCAGGTGGCGTGGAGCGCTGTGTCTCTGATCATCCTCGGGCTCACGCTGCCGCTGATCTCGGCGATGACCCCATTTCGGGGCAGCGTCGTCATGGTGGCAGATCCAACCCTGCCGGCCCGGCTGCTGATGGTCTTCGCGGTCATGACGCTGGCCGTGTTCACCCTGGTTCCGCGGCCGTTGAATCTCGGCCTGCGGCCGTTGAAGATCGTGGCGCCCCTATCGGTCGGTCTTGGAACTGCTACTGCCGTCCTGGTCTTCCGGGGAACGCCGGCAGGTCCACCCCGGGAGCCGGCGATGGCGATCTTCCGGGTCGCGGAGTGGATCGCGACGGCAATGTGGACGGTCCTGGCGGTGGCCCTGTTCCGCATCGGTCGACGACAACATCGAATCATCAGGTTGTGGGGCGCGGGCAGCCTTCTGCTGATGGCCATGACCGAACTGCTTCGAGCCGTCGCGTTGGAAGGTCCGGTCTGGCTGATCCAATACTCCGCCGGGTTCCAGTTGCTGGCCGCCGTCATCGCGACGTGTACTTCAGCGGTGCGGCTGTGGAACGCCCTCGCCGCCGCGGACACCTCGATCCTCGAACTGAACGGGCATCTCTTCGTGGTGCGGGCCGACCTCGTCGACGTCCAGCAACGTGAGGCAGAGCGGTTGCACGACGCGAGAACCGCGGTGGTCAGCCTGATGGGCGCGTCCAAGCTGCTGAACAACGCCGACATCGGACAACAGGTCGACCGAGAGCAGTTGGACCGGCTGATGACCGCCGAGCTCCGACGACTGGAAGCGCTGCTGGATCCCGGGTCCGACCAGGCGACCCGACCCTTCAGGCTCGCGGACGCGGTCGAACCGCTCGTCCTCGCGCACCGCATCTCCGGGGCTGCCGTCAACCTGGAGATCGACGATTGCTGGGCCCAGGGCCGGGTCGCCGCCACCGCCACCGCGGTCGCCAACCTGCTGTCGAATGCCAGAGCGCACGCGCCCGGTGCCACCGTGACGATCACCGCCGGCTCCTCCGGTTCCGATGCCGTCATCCGGGTCGAGGACGACGGTCCGGGCATCCCGATCGTGGAACTTCCGGATCTGCTGACCCGAGGTGCCCGCGGGTCCACCGCACGCGGACCGGGTAGCGGGTTCGGCCTGCACACTGCCGCGCACGCGATGAGTCATCAGGGTGGTTCCCTGGAAGTCGCCGAACGACCCGGAGGCGGGACCAGCATCGTGCTCACCCTTGCGATGACCGGGAGTCCCGTCGACCAGTGGTCCGGGCCGCCCACCCCGGAGGGCTGAGTTGCCGACCATCGCCCTGGTCGACGATCACCTCCTCCTGGTGGAGACCCTGCAGGCCGTCCTGCGGGTGCGTGGTGTGCAGACCGTCTGCTTCGGGCCCGAGCTGGGGGCGGAACTGCTTCCGTCGCTGATCGCGGCCTACCCCGATCTGGTGCTGCTCGACCTCGACCTCTGCGGTTTCGGTGACAGCACCGTGCTGATCCGGCCGCTGACCGCCGCCGGGATACGCGTGCTGGTGGTCACCGGACTGTCCGATCGGCTACGGATCGCACTCGCTCTCGAGCAGGGTGCCATCGGATACCAGTCCAAGGCCGCGGGATTCGATGCCCTGCTGATGGCGACGGAGCGCGCGCTGGCGCACGACGAACCGATGGATCGGCAGGACCGGCAATCGATGTTCCAGGAGCTCGAGCGGAAGCGAGCCGACAAGGCGAAAACCCTTCTCCCCTTCGAGAGCTTGACGGATCGGGAGCAGGCCACGCTGCTGGCAGTGTGCGACGGACTCACGGTCAGCCAGATCGCCGGGGCCTGGATGGTCTCGCCGGCGACGGTCCGCAGCCACGTCCAACGGGTCCTGGGCAAGCTTGGCGTGGGCTCGCAGGTACAGGCGGTCTCGATGGCGATGCGCAGCGGTTGGCTGGCGCTGCTGACCGCCCAGCCCTCACGCTGAAATCTCGATCGGAACTGAGCTGACGTTCGTCCTGAGGAAGTCAGCTACCAGCGCGTCCGCCGTAGGTGGCGATCTCGTATTCGGTGGCAGCCAGGGACAGGGTGAGTTCGCGAATCTGTCGGCGCACCGTGTCGCGGTGTTCCAGCAGCATGTCGAGGCGCTCTGGCACGGTTTCTTCCCCGGCGTCGACCAGACCCACGTAGTGCTGCAGATCCCGCATCGCCATACCGGACAGGCGCATCCGCGTCAGGAACACCAACCGGCGCACCGCTTCGGCTCCGTGACGTCGGTGGCCGCGGCGCCGATGATGGCCCGGCCTGCGTTGTCCACCACGACGTCCAGGTGCCCGAAGCGATCGACGGTCCGTCGCACCAACCCCGGGGCACCTGCGGAGTCGGACGCGTCGAACGTCTCCACGGCGAAATGGTCCGAGTACGCGTGGACGAGATCGACGACCGACTCCGGTCGACGGACGGCGGCCACGACATCGTCGCCCGCGGCCAGCGCAGCCTCGGCGAGGGCGCGGCCGAAGCCCTTCGACGCGGCGGTGATGATCCAGGTCGATGCTTGTCTGCTCATGCGGTCGAGGCTAGAAGTTCGAGTGCGCTCGAACGCAACCCGGAGGTTCCAGAGATCAGTGCGCCGCCGCGTCCCAGCTCTTCCCGACACCCACGGACACGTCCAGGTCGACCTGCAGAGGGAAGGCGCCTGCCATCTCCTCCCGCAGCAGGGTGGTGAGTTGCTCCTGCTCACCGGGGGCGACCTCGCAGAGCAGCTCGTCGTGCACCTGGAGCAGCAACCGCGACTTCAGACCCTCGGCGTCGATGCGGCGTTGCACGTTGAGCATGGCGACCTTGATGATGTCCGCCGCACTGCCCTGGATCGGAGCGTTCAGGGCGGCCCTCTCGGCGAGCTCGCGCCGCTGCCGCTGATCGCTGGTCAGATCGGGAAGGTAGCGGCGTCGGCCGTAGATCGTCTGGGTGTATCCGTCGAGCCTGGCGACGTCGACCGCGCGGCGCAGGTAGTCGCGGATGCCGCCGAAACGGGCGAAGTAGGCGTCCATCTGCTCACGGGCCTCCTCGACGCTGATCTTCAACTGGCCGGACAGGCCGAAGGCCGAGAGCCCGTACGCCAGGCCGTAACTCATCGCCTTGATCCGCCGCCGCAGCTCAGGGGTGACCTCCGCGGCCGTGATGCCGAAGGCCCTGATCGCCACCGCGGTGTGCAGGTCCTCGCCCGACCGGAACGCCTCGATCAGCGCCAGATCCTCCGACAGGTGGGCCATGATCCGCATCTCGATCTGCGAGTAGTCGGCGGTGATCAGGCTGTCGAAACCGGTGGCCGGGACGAACGCGGCCCGGATCCGGCGGCCCTCGTCGGTGCGGACCGGGATGTTCTGGAGGTTCGGCTCGGTCGAGGAGAGCCGTCCGGTCGCGGCCACCGTCTGCAGGTAGGTGGTGTGGATCCGGCCGTCCTCGCCGACCGCCTTGAGCAGACCCTCCACCGTGGTCTTGAGCTTGGTGACGTCACGATGACGGAGCAGGTGCGTCATGAACGGATGCTGCGTCTGCTCGTGCAGCGCCACCAGCGCGTCGGCATCGGTGGTGTATCCGGTCTTGGTCTTCTTCGTCTTGGGCATGTTCAGCTCGTCGAACAGCACCACCTGCAACTGCTTGGGCGACCCGAGGTTCACCTCGTGCCCGATCACGGCGTAGGCAGCCAGCGCAGCCGTGTTGGCCTCGGATTCGAACGTGGATCGCAGATCCTCGAGATACGGCACGTCCACGGCGATGCCGCAGCGCTCCATCCGGCCGAGTACCTCCATCACCGGCAGCTCGATCTCGGTCAGCAGCGCCTGTTGCCCGCTCTCCTCGAGCGAGACCTGCAGCGCCGCAGCCAGATCGATGACGGCGAGCGCCTTGATCATCTCGGCGCGGTCGTCCACCACCTGCTGGTCGACGGCCGCCGGCTCCTCGAAGGTCAGGGTGAGCTGCTCGGCCTCGTCCGTTGCCCCCGGCCCGGCATCCAGGGTGCGATGCAGATACCTCTGCACCAGGTCGCCGAGATCGAACGCCCGCTGCCCGGGAAGCGCGAGGTAGGCGGCCAGCGCGGTGTCACTGGTGATGCCCTGCACGCTCCAGCCCCGGGCGGCGAGGGCGTTGACCGGACCCTTGAGGTCGTGACCGACCTTCGGCCGGGCCGGGTCCGACAGCCATCGCGCGACCGCCGCGTCGTCCGCCGGGTCCAGGGTCGTGACGTCGATGACGGCGCTGACCCCTGCAGCATCGGCCACCGCGATGGTGCTGACGTCGCCGCCGCCCGGCGCCCAGGTCCCGCGGAGCGAGATCCCGACCGTGCCCGCCGCGTGCCTGTCCAGCCACGGCGCCACCTGACCGGCCTCGAGACGCACTCCGGCGACGTCGAATCCCTCGGTGCTGGTTTCGTCGGCCTGCTCGAAGGTCTCCAGCAGGCGTTCCCGCAGGACCTTGAACTGCAGGTTGTCGAAGATCTCGTGCACGGCCTCGCGGTCGTAGGGCTGGGCCACCAGGTCCAGAGGGTCGGCGGTGAGGTCGACGTCCCGGACCAGTTCGGTCAGCCGCCGGTTCTGCAGGACGCCCGACAGACCGGCGCGCAGCGCATCTCCGGTCTTGCCCGGGATCTCGTCGACCCGGTCGACCAGTTCGGCGAGCGAACCGAACTCGCGCACCCACTTCGCGGCCGTCTTCTCCCCCACCCCCGGGATGCCGGGCAGATTATCGGAGGGATCCCCGCGCAGCGCGGCGAAGTCCGGGTACTGCGCGGGCGTCAGACCGTACTTGTCCAGCACCTCCTCCGGCGTGAACCTTGTCATGTCCGAGACACCGCGCCGGGGGTAGAGCACCGTCACCGACGGGGTGACCAGTTGGAGGGCGTCGCGGTCGCCGGTGCAGATCTTGACCGTCATGTTCTCCGCCTCGGCGCGGGTGGTCAGGGTGGCGATGACGTCGTCCGCCTCGAAGTTCTCGGCCGTCAACACCTCGATCCGCAGTGCGCCGAGCACCTCTTTGATCAATTCGACCTGACCCTTGAAGTCGGCCGGCGAGGCGGAGCGGTTCGCCTTGTAGTCGGCGAACTCCTCGCTGCGCCACGTCTGACGCGACAGGTCGAAGGCCACCGCCACGTGGGTCGGCCGCTCGTCCCGCAGCAGGTTGATCAACATCGAGGTGAACCCGTAGACCGCGTTGGTGGGCTGACCGGTGGTGGTGGAGAATTTCTCCACCGGGAGGGCGAAGAACGCCCGGTAGGCCAGCGAGTGCCCGTCGAGCAGCAGCAGGCTGGGTCTGGAGTCGGTCGCCACACGAGCGGGCGCAGCCTTGGACCGGGTGGTTCTCGTCGCGGGCGCAGCAGTAGCCATCACGCGGTCGAGTCTATGGTCAAGCACCGACAGCCCACCGATGCGCAGGAGTGTCAGATGAGCGAGCAGGAACCCGACGTCGCCGACCAGCTGGCCCGGATGAACGCCGTCCGCGGCGAGCTGGCCGAGCGGATGGAGATCGAGTTGACCCAGGTCACCCTGGACCGGGTCACCGGCCGCATGCCGGTGGCCGGCAACCGGCAGCCGTACGGCCTCCTGCACGGTGGCGCCAGCGCCGTGCTGGCCGAGACCCTCGGCTCGTTCCACGCCGCGACCGTGGTTGCTCCGGAGGGCACGGCGGTCGGGCTGGAACTCAGCTGCACGCACCACCGTGGGGCGCGCGACGGCTTCGTCACCGGGGAGTCGACGGCGATCTTCGTCGGACGCACGGTGGCCACCTTCGAGATCGTCGTCAGCAACGAGGCGGGCGAACGGGTCTGCACCGCCCGGCTCACCTGCGTGCTGCGGCGCGGGACAGCGTGAGGATCGGAGAGGCCGTCACCCCGTGTGGGTGACCGCCGCCCTGGCCGTGGCCGGCCTGAGGCATCGCCCCTCCCGCTGGGCGACCCTGGCGCTGGGCATCGCGGTGGCGGGGGTGCTCCCCCTGGTCGCCGGTGGCCTTCGGTTGACGGCCGAGAACGCCGCCGTGGAGGCCGCGGTCGATCAGGTCCCGGCGCCGCAGCGCACCGTGCTGGCCGTCAGCAGCCAGACCCTGGGCGTCGCCGATCAGCGGGCGGAGGACTCGGCCATCCGTCAGCGGTTCGTCACTCTCGAAGTGTCGACCACCCAACGATTGATGGCCTACCGCCAGCTGTCGGTGGCCGGCAGTACCTTCACCCTCGGAGCCGCTGACGGTGTCGCGAAGGAAGTACGGCTGACCTCGGGCCGTGCGCCGAGGTCGTGTGTTCCGACCCGGTGCGAAGTATTGCTCAGTGCCACCGGCGGGCCGAGCGCCCCACCCGTCAGCATCGCCTCGATCGTCCCGGCGGCCCGACAGCTCGGTCTGGTGGTCACCGGCACCGCCGAACTCCTGGACGACCGGCTGGTCGGGAGTGGTCTGATCGATGACCAGCAGCCGCTGCTGCTCGGCGATTCGGTGGACGAGATGGCCGCGCTGGCGCCACTGACCCTGTTCGGCCGCACCACCGCCTGGGTCAGCTCGCTCACCGGCCGGGCGATTGCCCGCACCGGGGTCCTGGCCTTCCGGCAGGGTTTGTCCTCGCTGGCCGACGATCTCAACGTCAAGGTCGGCGGACTCTCGATCAGCTGGCCCGAGGACGCAGTCGTCGCCGCCGCGGGCCGGGCCTCTGCCTCCGCCGCACGATTCACCATCCTGGGTGCCGGCGCCGCCGTCCTGCAGTTGGGCTTCTGCCTGGCCGCCGCCGGCGGCAGCCGTCGCCGCCAGCAACTGGTGGTGGGTCTGCTGTCGCGACGTGGTGCCACCAGGGCTCAGCTGGTCGCGACCCCGGTCCTGCAGATCTCGGTGGTGGTGACCGCGGGTGTGCTCATCGGCGCGGCGGTGGGGACCGGCATCGTCGCCGCACTCTCGGGGCGCATGCCCGCCGGCCGGGTCGACACGGCGGTGACCGCCCTCCAGGGTGCGTGGCCGACGCTGGCCTGGCTGGGCATCGCCGCTGTGGTGCTGGCAGTCGCGGTCGCACTGTGGCCGAGGGACGCCGAGCGGACGACACGGGTGGCGTTGGACTGCCTGCTGGTGGCCTCGATCTCGCTGACCGTTCTCGTGCTGACCGGTCCCGGGACCGACTCGGCGGGCACGGATCCCCTGACCACCGGTGTGACCACCGTGATCTCGGTGGCCGCCGGACTGGTCGCCGCCAGGTGCTGGCCGTTGCTGGTCGGCCTGTTCCGACGTCTCGGCCGGCGGGGGCGGGTCGGCATCATCGGTCAGATCGCGATCCTGGGGGTGCAGCGTCGGGCGCTGGCGCCGGCGGTTGCGGCCGGATTCCTCGCCGCCGCAACCTGTTCGGTCGTCTTTGCCGGTTCCTACCAGGCGACCCTGCGGCAGTCGGCGACGGATCAGGCCTCCTACCTGGTACCGCTGGACGCACGGATCGCGCCCAGCCGTAGCGTCGCCACCCCACTGAGCGTGCTGCAACCGGCGGCCCTCCACGCCATCGATCCAGGTGTGGTCATCGATCCGATCATCACCAGCGCGGTGACCGTGTTCGGCGGCACCGGTCGCGCCACCGGGCTGCCCCTGACCGGCATCGACCCCGGGGCGGTCGCGCTGATGCACGACTTCGGTGCGGTCACCGGGGCCGAGCTCGACAGCCGTCAGGTCGCGGAGGCGATCAGGGTGGTCCCGGCCCGGTCCACCGGGAGCGTTCCGGTGATCCCCGCCGGTACCCGCAGCCTGAGGATCGCGACGACCGGGGTGAACCAGGACGTCTTCGTCGAGCTCTGGGTGGCTTCTGCGGAGGGCGCCGAGCAGCAGATCGCGTTCACCACCGATGGAAACCTGCTGCGGGCGGATCTGCCGGCCGGGCCGACCCTCCGGGTGGTCGCCCTGGAAGTGGTCGAGACGTCGAACAGCCTCGTGCATCGCCAACATGCGGTCGGCGAGGGCAACACGGACCACGCGCTGCCGACGGGCGACCTGACGTTGGGCGCCGCCACCGCCGATGGTGCGGCGCTGAGCTGGAACTGGGCCGGATGGGGCTCGGACACCGCGGCAGTCGTACCGGCGCCCGGCGTTCCCGGATCCCACCTCGCCGTCCACTACCAGATCGGCGACGCCCGGATCGTGCTGAGTCCGGCGTTCGTCCCCAGGGCGGATCTGGTCCCCCTCCCGGTGGCGGTGGACCCGACCACCGCGGCGGGGGCGCAGAACGGCATCGTCGCGGTCACGGTGTCCGGTCTGACCCTGCGCGCACGGGTGGTCGCGATCCTGCCCCGGATGCCCACCATCGGTACCCGCTTCGTGGTCGCGGACCGCACCCAGGTGGCAGCCCTGCTCGACCGCACCGCACCCGGTACGGCCTCGGTCACCCAGGTCTGGATCGCCGCACCCGAGTCGGCGCTGCCGGCCCTCGCCGCCGCTCTCACGAGTTCCCCGGCCAGCACGGCCACCATCTACCGGAGAGCACAGATCGAGCAGTTGCTGGCCGCCGACCCGGTAGCCACCAGGTCCGGCACACTCCTGGCACTCGCCGGGATCATCGCCCTGACCATGGCGATGGCCTCGATGGCGATGTCGGTCAGGGTGGACCGGCAGGATGCTGCTGCCGACCATCTGGCCTGGGAGTTGGACGGCCTCGGGCCACCGTCGATCCGGTGGGTGCTGTTCCTCCGGGTCTGCGCCGTCATCGGTCTCGGTGTGCCGCTGGGTGCGGTCGCCGGTGCGGCGCTGACCGGGACCGCGGTGGCGTTGATCGGGGTCGGCCCCGGTGGCGCGGCGGTGACGCCACCCCTGAGCGTCAGTCTGGGCGGCGGGTGGACGGCCACCATCATCGGCCTCACCCTGGGTGCCTGCCTGCTGGCCAGCGCGCTCTCGGCGGCCACCGCGTTGCGTGAGCGGTACCCGCAACCACCGGAACTCGACCTGAGATGACCGACCTGGTGCGTGTCACCGACGCCTTCGTGGCCTACCCCTCGCCGGCCGGCACCGTGATGGCGCTCCGCGGCCTCGACCTCGAGGTGGCCGCCGGGGAACGGCTCCTCGTACAGGGGCCGAACGGATCCGGCAAGTCGACCCTGTTGCGGCTGCTGACCGGCGAACGCGCCGCCACTGCCGGGTCCGTCGAAGTGGCCGGCACCGATCTGACCAGGTTGTCGGGATCGGCGCGGCGCCGCTGGCGGCGTTCGAGCGTCGGCCTGGTCGACCAACACGCCCGCCGCGCCCTTCTCCCGGAATGGCGTGTGGTCGAGAACGTCGCGCTGCAGCTGCGACTGGCCGGCCTGGCCGCCGGCCCGGCGGCGCAGAAGGCCACCGAGACGCTGGAACGCCTTGGTCTGGCACATCTGGGCGATCGATCGATCACGACGCTGTCGGGTGGGGAGGCACAGCGGGTCGCGATCTGCGCCGCCCTGGCGCACGACCCGGCACTGATCCTGGCGGACGAACCGACCGGCGAGCTGGACGAACTCGCCGCACGTCAGGTGTACCAGCTGCTGGCCGGGGCCGGCCGATCCCACGGCGCAGCACTCATCCTGGTCAGCCACGATCGCAGAGCATCTGAGGCGGTGGACCGCGCGGTCCGGATTCGGGACGGGCGGGTCGCCGAGCAGTGGACACCGGGGACGGACCAGGGCGAACTGCAGGTGCTGGACGGGCAGGGTTGGCTGCGGCTGCCTGCCGAGGTACTGGGACGACCCGCCACCGCGGGCGGTCGCGGGTCGATCACGCTGCAGGCCAGAGCCCTGCCGGACGGAGCCGTCCAACTCACGCCCGACCCCACGCTGCCCTCGTTCGACGGTCGTGGCAGCGTCGTCGATCAAGAGGCGCCACGGATCACCGCGGTGACACCGGTGGCGGTCCTGCCCCCGGTGGCGCACCATCCTGCTTCGGCCCGCCCGATCCTGCGGATGACCGACGTGGGCATGGTTTTCGGCACCAGCACGGTGTTCTCGCACTTCGATCTGATCCTGCATCCGGGCGACCACGTGGTGCTGCGCGGGCCATCGGGCTCCGGGAAGTCGACCCTGCTCGGCCTGTCCGTCGGTCTGCTCGACCCGACCCACGGCACGGTCCGGATCGCGGCCACCGACTGGAGCGGGGTGGACCGTTCCGGGCGGGCCCGGCTGCGTCGCGACCACGCGGCCATGGCGCCGCAGAGCACGATCCTGCCCGACGCGCTGACCGTGCGGGAGAACCTCTGGTTCGTCGCCATGCTCCGACGCCGACCCGGCGACGACGTGCTCAGGGTGGCAGCGGATCTCGGCCTGACCGGGCTGCTCGAACAGCCGGTCGGGCTGCTCTCCGGCGGCGAGCGTCAGCGGGTGGCCGTGGCCAGATGCCTGGTGTCCGGCGCAGCACTGGTGGTGCTGGACGAGCCGACGTCGCAGCAGGACGAGCGCTCGGCGATGATGGTCGCCGCCGCGGTCCGGGCGGTCACCGAACGGGGAGGCGCGGTGCTCGCCGCCTCTCACGATCCGGTCTTCATCGCGTCGGCCGGGGCGATCAGGGACCTCCAGCCCCTGTCACCGTCGCCGTTCCCGTTCCGGACGACGGGAGGTCAGCCGCCGAGATAGGCCGCTGCCACCGAATCGTCATCGAGGAGTTTCTCGGCCGGGCCCTCCATGTTCAGATGACCCGATTCGAGGACGTAGGCGTAGTCGGCGATCTCGAGTGCGGCGAGGGCATTCTGCTCGACCAGCAGCACGGTCGTCCCCTGGGCCCGGATGGTTTCGATCGTCTCGAAGATGAGATCCACGAGCACCGGCGCAAGTCCCATCGACGGCTCGTCCAGGAGTAGGAGACTGGGGTTGCCCAGCAACGCCCTGGCCACCGCGAGCATCTGTTGCTCGCCGCCGGACATGGTGCCCGCCTTCTGGGTGATCCGCTCGCGGAGCCGCGGGAACAGCTCCAGCACCCGCTCGCGGTCCAGGGCGATCTGAGCGGTGTCGTTCCTGGTGAAGGCTCCCAGATCGAGATTCTCCGACACCGTCATGCGCTGGAAGATCTTCCGACCCTCCGGCGACTGGCAGATGCCGAGCTTGACCACGTCGTGGCCGGGAATCCCGTTGATCTTCCGGCCCTTGAAGACCACCTCACCGCTGCGCGGTTTGAGCAGACCGGAGATGGTCCGCAGGGTGGTGGACTTGCCGGCGCCGTTGGAGCCGATCAAGGTGACGATCTCGCCCTCGTAGACCGTCATGTTCAGGTCTTTGACTGCGGCGATGTTGCCGTAGTTCACGTTCAGCGACTTGAGATCGAGAATGACGTTCTTGCCTTCGCCCCTGATGGCCGGGCGGCTGGACGAGGACGGGACAGCACTCGCGGAGATCGTCATTTCTTCCTTCTCCCCTCGCGGGTGCCGGTCTTGCCCAGATAGGCCTCGATCACCTGTTGATTGTTCCTGATCTCGTCCGGCGTACCTTCGGCGATCAGGCTGCCGCGGTCGAGCACGGTGATCCGCTCGCTGACCTTCATGATGACGCTCATGTCGTGCTCGATCAGGAGGACGGAGAGATCCTTCGCATCGCGCACACGGTAGACGAACTCGTTGAACTGGGCACTTTCCTGCGGGTTCATTCCGGCGGTCGGCTCGTCGAGCAACAGGATCTTGGGTTGCAGCGCCAGCGCTCTCGCGACCTCGAGCCGACGTTGGTCGCCGTAGGAGAGGTTGCGGGCGAGTTCCCCCTCGACCTTGCCGATCCCGACGAATTCCAGCAGTTCCCTGGCCATGTCCCTGGCGGCCCGCTCCTCGCGTCGCTGGGCGGGCAGTCGCAGCACGGTACCGAGAATTCCCGCCTTGAGGTGGGAATGCATGGCGACCATGACGTTTTCCTCGGCCGTCATCAGGTTGAACAATCGGATGTTCTGGAAGGTGCGCGCCATCCCCAGGGCGGCCCGCTTGTGCGGCTTCACTCCGTTGATGTCGGTGCCATTGAGGAAGACGGTGCCCTCGGTGGCGTCGTACAGACCGGTCAGCACGTTGAAGAAGGTGGTCTTGCCGGCACCGTTCGGCCCGATCAGGCTGACCACCGACCTGGGCGGGATCGAGAACGACACGTCGTTCACCGCCACCAGACCGCCGAACGCGATCGTGACGCGGTCGGCGTACAGGGTGTTGCCGGCGATCGGGTCCTGGCCGCCCGCGTGGTGCTGGACCACGGTTGCTTGCGTCACGGTCAGGACTCCTTGTTCAAGGATGGAGTGACGTCACCTGCGGTAGCGGCGATTTCGGCGTCCTCCGCAGCGTCGGCGTGCTCGAACACCTCCGATTCCACCTCGGCCTCGGTGATGTCGGCCCCCATCGCTTCCATCTCCGTCCGGTTGGGGGTCGACATGAGCGCCTTGGTGCGTTTCTCCGGGATCAGTCCCTCGCGCCGGAACAGCATCATCAGTACGAGCAGAACACCCAGGATGACGAAGTTGTAGCGGGGCAACGTGTTCGCCAGATCCGTACCGAACCAGGAGTCCAGCTGCACACCGATCTGCTGGAGCCCGGTGCCGTTGAGCCAGGCCAGCAGGAAGGCCCCGATGGTGACGCCCCAGACGTTGCCCATGCCGCCCAGCACGACCATCAGCAGCACCAGTACCGATTTCCCGAAGTCGAACCCCGACGGCGAAACCGCACCGGTGACACCCGCGGCGTTGGCCACACCGCCGATCCCGCCGAAGAATGCACCGACGGCATAGGCGGACAGCTTGGCCCGCACCAGCGGAACCCCCATCATGCTGGCGGCGAGCTCGTCCTCGCGGATCGCAAGCCACGCGCGTCCGAGCCGACCCTCCCGGATCCGGAGCGAGATGAACAGGCAGACCCCCACCAGCGCACCGAGAACCAGGATCTTGTAGATGTTGTCGGTCGAGTTGTTGGTCAATCCCTTGGGCACGCCGACGTAGTTGAAGGGTCCGGTCCCGATCGGGTCGATCACCGAGATCCCGCCGTCACCACCGGCCAGGTTGAAACCGCCGATGTCGTTGCTGTTGCGGAAGAACTGGGTGATCACCTCTCCGAATCCCAGCGTCACCAGCGCCAGGTAGTCGCCCCGCAGCCGCAGCGTGGGAGCACCGATCAGCAGACCCAGAATCGCGCAGAGCACGCCCGCGATGATGATCACGAACCAGAAGTTGATGTGCGTCCCCCCGTTCGAGTTGGGGACCGACGTGAGCAGGTGGACGTTCCAGGTCCAGTTGAACGGTGCGGCCATCAACCAGCCGGCGGTGTACCCGCCGAGCGCCCAGAACGCCACGTATCCCAGATCGAGCAGGCCGGCGTAACCCACCACCACGTTGAGGCCGAGCGCCATGATCGCCCACATCAGGCACTGGACCACCGTTGCCACCGGCAGCCAGCTGGTCACCGATCCGGAGATGGTCGAGTTCAGCTGCGGGAGGATCTCCTGGTAGAGCAGGAACAGGCCGACGATCACGATCACGTAGCCGCTGGGCCACTTGTAGTGACCCAGTCGGGCGCGGCGACCCGGAGAAGTAGAGGCACTCATGAGCTACACCTTTTCCGTCGTGCGGCGACCGAAGATTCCTTCGGGTTTGAACACCATGAAGACGATCAGGATGAGGAAGACGACGGACTGCGACCAGGCTTGGCCGAGCCCGTGGGCGCCACCCTCGTTGATGCCCTGGATCAGACCGATCAGGAGGCCGCCGACGACCGCACCGAGGAGGTTGCCGATTCCTCCCAGCACTGCAGCGGTGAAGGCGATCAGGCCGAGTTGGGTGCCGGTGTCGTAGTAGGTCTGGGTCTGCGCGAGGAAGTACAGCACGCCGGCCGCGCCGGCGAGCGCGCCGCCGAGAGCGAACGTGAACGAGATGGTGCCGTTGACGTTGATCCCCATCAGACGGGCGCCGTCCTGGTCCTGGGCCACCGCCCGCATGGCCTTGCCGCGCTTCGTCCGGCCGACGATGTACGTCATGGCCAGGAGCAACGGGACCGTCACCACCAGGACCAGCAGGAGCTTGTAGAGGTAGACCCCCTGGATGATCGGACCACCCCAGTTGATGTCCCAGTTCTTCTGGGCGGAACCGTTGATCCAGTCCTGCTGGGCGATGCCGCGAAAGATGAAGCTCAGTCCGACCGCCGTCATCAGCGGGGCCAGTTTCGGAGCGTTGCGCAGCTTCCGGTAGGCCAGGAACTCCGCCGAGACGTTGATGAAAGCGCCGAAGGCCATCGCGACGGCCAGCGTGATGATCAACGGCAGGAGGGTGGCCAGGGTCAGGTTGGAGACGCCGAAGATGTGCACCATCACATTGGCCGCGACGATGGTGGCGAGCATGAACAGATCACCGTGGGCGAAGTTGATCAGCTCGATGATGCCGTAGACCATGGTGTAGCCGAGCGCGATGAGGGCGTAGAGCATTCCGTTCTGGGCCCCGACCAGGATCGACCCCAGGAACCTGGACGGATCCCCGATCAGGTTCCAGATCACCCACACGATGCCCAGAGCCAGTACGGCCAGCCCGATGTAGCGCTCCAGAATGGGTCCGAGTCGGACCTTGGCCTTCCGGCGTGTTCCGCCGATGACAAGAGTTGCCATTGTTGGTACGAACCCTTCCGTGAGATCTTCCCGCCGCCGTCCGGACCGCAGATCGATCACCAGCGTGTTGTCGTGGCCGCGCAGGGCAGCTGGGGAGGTCAGACGCCAGATGCCTGGGCCGGGGCGACTTCTCGCCCGCGACCCAGGCATCTGGGGTGGATCAGTTGACGGCCTGGGCCTTCAGGAAGGTCTCCTTGCCGCCCTTGACCAGCTCGACGGTGATGTCCTTCGCGGACGTGTCACCCGCCTTCGGGTCGATGACGATGTCCTTGCCCGTCACCGACTCCGCCTTCGGAATCGTGATTCCGCTGCCGGAGAACACTGCGTCCGTCACGCCCTTGCGCGTGCCGTCCGACTTGGCGATCGCCGCGAGGATGACCTGGACCGCTGCCACGCCGTACAGCGGGTAGCTGCCATTGGGATCCGCGCCGTACTTGGTCTTGAACGCCGTGATCAGTTTGGCCGCAGGGCCGCCACCGGACACCAGTTGGTCGGTGGTGAGTCCGGCGAAGGTCAGGTACATGCCGGCCGACTGCGACAGCGCCAGCAGATCCTTGTAGCCGGTGAAGCCGTCCGGTGCCATCAGCTTGACCGCGGTGTTGTCACCGAGGACTGCGACCTTGTCCTTGATCAACTGACCACCGTTGTTGTCGTAGATGCCGCCGAGGTAGACGCAGTCGGCACCCTTGGACTTCGCCTGCTGGAACAGAGCGGTGTAGCTCGGCTGCTTCGCGTCCCATGACTCGGAGCCCACGATGGTGATGCCGGCCTTCGCGGCCGCGGTGGAGAACGCCTTCGCGACGCCGAGCCCGTAGGTCTGGTTGTCGTTGAGGACGAAACACTTCTTGACCTTGAGGTCGCTGGCCGCGAAGCTGGCCGCCGCGTTGCCCTGGTAGTCGTCGGTGGTGACCACGCGCGCGTAGTTGCGCTTGCCGGTCGGGTAGTACTTCGCGGGCTCACCGGTGTCCCAGGTCTTGGTCAGACCAGGGTTGGTGTTCGCGTTGGAGACCATCAGCAACGGGCCGGTGGTGTCCTGGTTGAGCACCGGGACCTCGATCTTCGCGCAACCCGAGTTGAAGGTGCCCATCACGGCCACCTCGTCGGCGTTGGCCACGTGATCGGTGGCGTTCTTTGCGCAGGCCGCGTCGTCCCAGGCGCCCTTGGCCGCGGTGGAGTCGTCGTAGGTCTTCAACTTGATGCTGTAGTTGCCGGCCTTGTTGCCGATCTGGTCCAGGTACAGCTGGATCATCTTGTTGGTGTCCGCCGACTGCCCGGCCGAAGTGCCCTGCAGAGGGAGATCGGTGGAGATGGTCAGCGTCTTGCCGGTGGCCGCGCCGCCGGACGGTGCCGCCACGGCTGCGCCACCGGAGGTGGCCGCACTCGAGGACGGGCTGCTGCTGGACGAGCTCTTGCTGGCGCAGCCAGCGAGCACGACAGCGGCGGCCGTTCCCACAGCCACCACGCGAATGATTGAACGAGTTCGCAATTGTCCTCCTCATCAAAGGCCGTCCTGCGCAAGTTGCACAGCACGGATGGTGCGTCTTGCGCCCGACCGGCGATCGGCGATGTTTCCGACGACCAGAGTTGACAGCCCCGATCGACCTTGCCGGCCGGTGCGAACCACCGGTGCGGTCTGTAGTCCGAACAAAGCCGGATGCAGCCTGACGCACAGTTGTTTCAGCCGGGTTACTGATCAGCCTTCGCCGGCAGTCCGACCTGAGCCGACATGCCCGCAGAACAGGAGGCTATTCGCATGACCTGGAAATCACCATTGCGACGCCGAGTGGTGCCCAAATCGTGATCTTGCGACCCGGTGCGGCTGCTGTCCCGTCCCGGTGCGTCACCGGGCACCACCGATCGGTCAGGCCTTGGCCCCCAGGCCGTCCAGCACGGCCTGCGCCACCGCCTGCATGGACGTGCGCCGATCCATCGCCGTCCGCTGGATCCAGCGGAACGCCTCCGGTTCGGTCATCTTCTGATTCGTCATCAGCAGGCCCTTGGCCCGGTCGATGAGCTTTCTGGTCTCCAGACGCGCGGTGACATCGGAGACCTCCTCCCGCAGGGCCACCATCTCGGCGTAACGGGCCACCGCGAGTTCGATCGCCGGCAGCAGATCCGCGGGTGAGAACGGTTTGACCAGGTACGCCATAGCACCGGCATCCCTGGCGCGCTCGATCAGATCTCGCTGCGAGAAGGCCGTCAGCATCACCACGGGGGCGATCTGGCCGGCCACGATCTCGGCGGCGGCGTCGATGCCGTCCTTCTTCGGCATCTTGACGTCGAGGATCACCAGATCAGGCCTCAGCTTGATCGCGAGGGCGACCGCTTCCTCCCCGTCACCGGCCTCGCCGACGACCTCGAAACCTTCCTCCGCCAACATCTCGGCGAGATCCAGCCTGATCAGGGCCTCGTCCTCGGCAATGAGAACGCGACGCGGACTGGTCATCAGCCACCTCCCGGTTGTGGGTCCGGTGCTCGGACCCCGATGTCTTGCGTGCTGCCGTGAATTCGGCCGCGCAGGGAGCGTACCGAGGGGATGTAACTCCTGTGTGACGATGCGGTCCCGCGGCGCCGCGTCCGTTCCGGATCGGGTGTGATCGCGGACTCGCCGGGAGGGTCGATCGGCACCGGGGAAACCCGGTACCGGCGGGCAGGTAGGCTTTCCAGGACCCGTTCGCGGGTCGCCTGCCCCCGTATCCCAATTGGCAGAGGAAGCGGATTCAAATCCCGTTTAGTGTCAGTTCGAGTCTGACCGGGGGCACTGATCCTCGTTCTTGCCGGTCACCCCGGCCACGCCGGGGTCGGTCAAAACTGGGCCGGCCTCCGCAGGGTCGGCAGCCCCGGGGCCGGCCGCCGGCGCGTCTCGCGCAGGATCCGGCGAGGGGCTCGCGGTCCTGGATCTCGAAGCCGACGCGGCCGCCGCACTGGCGACGGCGATGCTGACCAGTGCCGCCGCCAGGATCGCTCCGCCCTCCCCCGGCACCAGCAGGCCGGACCGCGTCCCGATGGTCACGGCCGCCACCGGAACACCGAGTTGGGCGCCGGCCAGCAACGCCAGGGGCAGTGGCTGACCCGCGAAGGCCGCCAGGGCGTGCAGCACGGCCGTACACAGGGCCAGCAGTCCGGCCGCCAGCAGCATCTTCGGGTTGGTGGGGATGGCCCGCAGGTCGAGCGAGGCACCGAGCCAGACGAAGAAGACCGGCGACAGGAACCCGTCGCTGACCGAGAACAATTGCTTGGCAAGACGTCTTGGCTCACCGCGACTGGCGATGACGATCCCGGTGACGAAGCCCGCCAGCATCACCGAGACGCCCAGCGTCTGCGCCAGCCCGGCCAGCGAGAACACGATGATCAGGTTCCAGCGCAGTTCCAGCCCGAAGTGGCGCCGTTTGGAGAGCTTCTGCAACTTCCGGAGCGCCCCCGAGCGGCCCAGCAGCACCATCACCACCAGTACCACGGTGCCCGCGCCGATCACCGCGAGCGCGCCCAGCGCCGCACCCGCCGCCTTCGACGGATTCTCGGCCAACGGCAGCGCCACGATGCAGACCGTGTCCGCGACGGCCACCTGCACGATGGTGGCGATCACCCTGTCGCCGCTCAGGCCTGCACCGTCGATCACCGGCATCACCAGGGCCGCAGAACTGGAGGCCAGCAGCACCGCGTAGAGCAGCCCGTGTCCGGTGCCGGTGACCGCCGCGATCGCCAGCCCCGTCGGCACGGCGAGGATCCCGGTGCCCAGGGCCAGACCGATCCCCCGACCGAGTTGGGCCCGCAGCGCCCGCTTCCGGATCGGCACGTGGCTGCCGGCGACGAGCATCACGAGCGCGAATCCGGCGGAGGCCAGGAACGACAACACGGGGTCGTCGGCGTTGACCCATCCGAATCCGGTACGCCCGCACAGCACACCGACCAGGATCTCGCCGACGACGACCGGGATGCGGAGCCGGGAGGGGGTGGCCAGCACCGGTCCGACCAGGCCGATGGTCAGGACCAGGGCCAACCCGGCCAACGTCATCGAAAATTCTCCTGTCTGCCCGTCAGACGACCCGGATGAGGCCCTCCTGGACCACGGTCGCCAGCATGGCACCGTCCGCCGAGAAGAAGTGACCGGAGGCCAGGCCGCGAGCGCCGGAGGCACTGGGCGAATGCGTGTCGTAGAGCACCCAGTCGTCGACCCGGATCGGCCGGTGGAACCACATCGCGTGGTCCAGCGAGGCCAGCTTGACCTTCCCCCACGAACCGCCCAGCCCGTGGGTGGCCAGGATCGAGTCCAGCAACGTCAGGTCCGAGAGATAGGCCAGCATGCAGACGTGCAGGAGCTGGTCGTCCGGCAACGGGCGGTGGCTGCGGAACCACACCTGGTTCCTGGCCCCTTCCCGGGGTTCGGCCCCGCTGTACCAGGGCGGGTCGTTGACGTATCTGACGTCGAACGGCCGCGGGATCCGGTTCAGCGCGATGAACGGAGAAGAGGCCACCGCGACCCGTTCCTCCCAGGTGGGCAGGGTCTGCGGGGCCGGGACCGATGGCATCGGGTCGCCATGGTCCAGCCCCTCCTGATCCAGCTGGAAGGAACTGGAGAGGGTGAAGATCGCCTTGCCGTGCTGGATGGCCATCACCCTGCGGGTGGTGAACGACCGGCCGTCCCTGGTGCGGTCGACCTCGAAGACGATCGGAACCGCCGGATCGCCCGGGCGGAGGAAGTAGGCGTGCAGCGAATGCACCCGACGATCGTCGGGCACGGTGCGTCCGGCAGCGGTCAGCGCCTGGGCCGCGACCTGGCCACCGAACACCCGCATCGTCGAATTCTCCGGCGAGACCCCACGAAACAGGTTGTCCTCCAACCGTTCCAGATCCAGCAGGGCGATCAGCGCGGCGACTGCGTCGCCACCGTCGGTGGCAGGTTTCGCGTCGGTCACGAGATCACCGTAGTGCCACTGGTCGTCGTGCCGGGGACGGCGGAGTCCTTTCTCACCTGCCGACGACAGCGGCGGCCCACCTCTCGGTGGGCCGCCGCTGTCGGTGTCGATGCCGGGTTTCAGTCCTTGTAACCCAGCCGGTGGACCCGGATCAGGTTGGTGGAACCGGCGGTGTTGGGCGGTGACCCGGCCACGATGACGACGGTGTCGCCCTTGTGGTAGCCGGGCACCTGGAGCATGGCCTCGTCGACGAGTTCGACCATCTCGTCCGTCGTCTCGGCCGGGGTGACCTGGAACGTCTCGGTCCCCCAGGTGAGCGCCAACTGGTTGCAGGTGGACTCGAGGGGGGTGAAGGCCAGCAGCGGGAGGTGGGTGTGCAGACGTGCGAGACGCCGGACGGTGTCGCCGGACTGCGTGAAGGCCACCAGCGCCTTGGCCTCCAGACGCTCGCCGATGTCGCGGGCAGCATAGGACAGGACGCCCCGCTTGGTGCGGGGGACGTGCGTCAGCGGCGGGACGACAGTGGTCTCCGCCTCGACCGCCTCGATGATGCGGGCCATCGTGGCGACGGTGACGAACGGGTACTTGCCGACCGAGGTCTCCCCCGAGAGCATCAGCGCATCGGCACCGTCCAGCACCGCGTTGGCGACGTCGGAGGCCTCGGCGCGCGTCGGGCGGGAGTGCTCGATCATCGAGTCGAGCATCTGGGTGGCGACGATCACCGGCTTGGCGTTCTCCCGGGCGATCTGCACGGCGCGCTTCTGCACGAGCGGGACCTGCTCGAGCGGCAGTTCGACCCCGAGGTCACCGCGGGCCACCATGATGGCGTCGAAGGCGAGCACGATCGCCTCCAGGTTGGCGACGCCTTCGGGCTTCTCCAACTTCGCGATCACCGGGACCCGCTGTGCACCGACCTCGTCGATCACCGCGTGCACGAGGTCGACATCGGCCGGCGAGCGGACGAACGACAGCGCGATGAAGTCGACGCCGAGGGAGAGTGCGAACTTCAGGTCGGAGATGTCCTTCTCGGACATCGCCGGGACGGAGACGTTCATCCCGGGGAGCGAGATGCCCTTGTTGTTGGAGACCGGCCCGCCCTCGGTGACGGTGCAGTTGACGTCGTTGCCGACCACGGTGGTGACGACGAGGCCGACCTTGCCGTCGTCGATGAGCAGGCGGTCGCCGGGTCGGGCGTCGTTCGCCAGGCCCTTGTAGGTGGTCGAGACCCGGTCCGCGGTGCCGATGATGTCGTCGACCGTGATGGTGACCTGGCTGCCGGTCTCCCAGTTGTGGGGGCCGTCGGAGAACCGGCCGAGGCGGATCTTGGGGCCCTGCAGGTCGGCGAGGATGCCGACCGTCTTGCCCAGTTTGGTGGCAGCGGCCCGGACGTGACCGTGGACGATCTTGTGGTCGGCGTAGTCACCGTGGCTGAAGTTCATCCGGGCGACGTTCATGCCGGCCTCGATCAACGAGGTGATCGCTTCGGCGGAGGCGGTGGCGGGGCCAAGGGTGCAGACAATTTTTGCGCGACGATCCATGGGCAGATCGTAACCGCTCTTCTGAACCGATTCCGTCACCGGGGTCACAGTGCACCCCAGTGTTTGCCGAACGGTCGTTTCATGTCTCCGGAGCCGTCTGCATGGATCAACATGGCGAAAATGGGACGGGTGGGACAGAAGTCGTCACTTTCGTCCATGCGTGCAAAGTTGATCCACGCCACACGGGGCCAGCGCAGGGGGGTCAGCGCAGGGCGACGGCGGTGGGCTCGAGGGGGTCGGGCAGGCTGGAGCCACCGGAGAGATAGGCGTCGACCCCGGCCGCGGCGGACCGTCCCTCTGCGATGGCCCAGACGATCAGCGACTGCCCGCGGCCCGCATCGCCGGCCACGAAGACACCGGGCATGTTCGTCATGTAGTCGTCGTCCCGGTTGACGGTGCCCCGGCCGGAGATGTCGATCCCGAGTTCGTCCAGCAGGCCCTCGCGCTCCGGCCCGACGAAACCCAGGGCCAGCAGCACCAGGTCCGCCTTCAGATCGGTCTCCGTGCCGGCAGAGGGGATGAACCCGGTGCCGACCCGCTTGCCCTCGACCAGATGGATCGCGGCGACGTTGCCGTTGACACCTTCGAACGAGGTGGAATTGACACCGAAGACGCGTTGGCCGCCTTCCTCGTGGGCCGCCGAGGTGCGCAGCAGCAGCGGGTAGACCGGCCAGGGCGTGGACGGGTGCCTGGTCAGCGGCGGTTCCACATGGATGTCGAGCTGGGTCACCGAGGCGGCGCCCTGACGGAGAGCGGTTCCGTAGCAGTCCGCACCGGTGTCGCCACCGCCGATGATCACCACGTGCTTGCCGGCTGCATCGATGCTCGTCGAGCTCAGTGTGCCTTCCAGCACCTTGTTCTCCTGGACCAGGTAGTCCATCGCCAGTTCGACACCACCGAGCCGGCGGCCGTCGACCTGGAGTTCGCGCGGGATCGTGGATCCGGTGGCGATGACGATCGCGTGGAAGCTGTGACGCAGATCGGCGACCGAGAGATCGATCCCGACGGCGCAGTGGGTGATGAAGCGGACCCCCTCGGCCGTCATCTGCTCCAGACGGCGGTCGAGCACGTCCCGGTCCATCTTGAATTCCGGGATGCCGTACCGCATCAGGCCGCCGATCCGGCCGTCGCGCTCGAAGACGGTGACGTCGTGACCGGCCCTGGCCAGCTGCTGGGCAGCGGCCAGGCCGGCCGGACCTGACCCGATGATCGCGACCTTCTTGCCGGTGGACACGGCCGCCGGGCGGGGAGCGAGTCCCCCGTCGGCGATGGCCCGGTCCGCGATCTGCTGCTCGACGACCTTGATCGACACCGGGTCGTCGCCGATCCCGAGCACGCACGCACTCTCGCAGGGGGCCGGGCACAGACGGCCGGTGAACTCCGGGAAGTTGTTGGTCGCGTGCAGGCGGTCCGAGGCGTCCTCCCACCGGCCGGTGCGGACCAGTTCGTTCCACTCCGGGATCAGGTTGCCCAGTGGACAACCCTGGTGGCAGAAGGGGATCCCGCAGTCCATGCAACGCGCGGCCTGGGTCTTGGTGTCGCCCTCGCTGAACGGTTCGTACACCTCTTTCCAGTCCCGCAGACGCAGCGGGACCGGACGTCGGGTGGGCGTGTGACGTTCGTACTTCAGGAATCCACTGGGATCAGCCACGGGTCGCCTCCATGATCATCTCGTCGGCGTCGGCACCGGACTCGGCCGCCTTCGCCTGCAGTTCGAGCACTCGCTTGTAGTCGCGCGGCATCACCCGGGAGAACCGGGCGGACTCGGTCTCCCACGCGGCCAGCAGTGCCTTGGCGATCGGCGACCCGGTGTACCGCGCGTGGTCGGCGATCACCTCGCCGAGCCAGAGGACCTCGTCGGCAGCCAGCCCTTCGACGTCCACCATCTCCTTGTTGATCCGCGTCTGGTCGGCGTCGAGCAGGTAGGCGATCCCTCCGCTCATGCCGGCGGCGGCGTTGCGGCCGGTGCGGCCCAGGATCACCACCCGCCCACCGGTCATGTACTCCAGGGCGTGGTCGCCGGTGCCCTCGGTGACCATCAGCGCGCCGGAGTTGCGCACCGCGAACCGTTCCCCGACGCGGCCGCGCAGGTACAGCTCACCCGAGGTGGCTCCGTAGCCGATGGTGTTGCCCGCGATCACCTGGATCTTCGCGCCCGGCGCCTGCGCGGGCGAGTTCTCCGCCGGCCGGACGACGATGTGTCCGCCGGACAGACCCTTGGCCACGTAGTCGTTGGCGTCGCCGGTCAACGTGATGGAGATCCCGTTGGGCAGGAACGCGCCGAGCGACTGCCCCGCCGTGCCGGTGAGTGCGATGGCGATCGTTCCCGTCGGTAGGCCGTCCGGTCCGAAACGCCGGGTCACCTCCGACCCGAGCATGGTGCCGACCGTCCGGTTGACGTTCCGCACGTCGTAGGCCAGTTCGATCGGGGAACCGTACAGCAGGGTCTGGGCGGCCGCCTCCAGGAAGCGGGCGTCGAGCGTGTCGGACAGGTCGTGCCGGGCCGGGTTGGTGCAGCTGTGCCCCGCGTCGATGTCGGCCACCGCCAGCAGCGGGGCCAGGTCCAGCCCGCGCGCCCGGTGGTGGTCGACGGCCGGTGCGATGTCCAGCAGCTCGGCGTGCCCGACGGCCTCGTCGATGGACCGGAACCCAAGGGCCGCAAGGTATTCGCGGACCTGCTCGGCCAGGAACAGGAAGAACGTCTCGACGAACTCGGCCTGGCCGGTGTACCGCTCGCGCAGCACCGGATTCTGCGTTGCGATGCCGACCGGGCAGGTGTCGAGGTGGCAGACGCGCATCATCACGCAGCCGGCCACCACCAGCGGAGCGGTGGCGAACCCGAACTCCTCGGCACCCAGCAACGCGGCGATCACCACGTCGCGCCCCGTCTTGAGACCACCGTCGGCCTGCAGCCGCACCTGCTCGCGCAGACCGTTCAGCCGCAGCGTCTGCTGCGCCTCGGCCAGGCCGAGCTCCCACGGCTGGCCGGTGTGCTTGAGCGAGGTCAGCGGAGCCGCCCCGGTGCCGCCGTCGTAGCCGGCGATGACCACGCGGTCGGCGTGCGCCTTGACCACCCCGGCCGCGACCGTCCCGACGCCCGGCTCTGCGACCAGCTTCACCGACACCTCGGCCTGCGGGTTGGCGTTGCGCAGATCGTGGATCAGCTGCTTGAGGTCCTCGATCGAGTAGATGTCGTGATGCGGCGGCGGCGAGATGAGACCGACACCGGTGGTGGAGTGCCTCGTCTTCCCGATCCACGGGTAGACCTTGTTGCCGGCCAGCTGGCCGCCCTCGCCCGGCTTGGCGCCCTGCGCCATCTTGATCTGGATCTCGTCGGCGTTGACCAGGTACGCGCTGGTCACCCCGAAACGGCCGGAGGCCACCTGCTTGATGGCCGATCGACGGGCCGGGTCGAGCAGTCGTTCGACGTCCTCGCCGCCCTCGCCGGTGTTGGAGCGCCCACCGAGCCGGTTCATCGCGACGGCCAGGGTCTCGTGGGCCTCGATCGAGATCGACCCGTAGGACATCGCTCCGGTGACGAACCGCTTCACGATCCTGTCGATCGGTTCGACCTCGGTCAGCGGGATCGGGGTCCGCACGTCGGTGCGCAACCCGAACAAACCGCGGAGCGTGCCGCCCTTGCGCGACAGCTCGTCGACGGTGTCGGTGTACCGGCGGAACACCGAGACCTGCTTGGTCTTCGTGGCGTGCTGCAGCAGATAGACGGTTTCCGGGTTGAACAGGTGGATCTCGCCCTCGCGCCGCCACTGGTACTGGCCGCCGATCTCCAGTCCGCGGTGCTCGCGCACCGCGCTGTTGGAGACGAACGCCAGCGAATGGCGCTCCAGGATGTCCGCCGCGATGACGGACAGATCGCTCCCACCGGTGCGCGACGTCGTGCCGGTGAAGTACTCGCCGAGCACCGCCTCGTCGATGCCGAACGCGGCGAACACCTGGGCCTGACGGTAGGAGCCGACCGTCGAGATGCCCATCTTGCTCATCACCTTCAGCACCCCCTTGCCGAGCGCGTAGATGGTGTTCTGCACGGCCTTGGCGGGGGTGACGTCACCGAGCAGGCCGGTGACGGCGAGGTCCTCCGAGGACTCCAGCGCCAGGTACGGGTTGACCGCACCGGCTCCGTAACCGAGCAGCAGCGCGACGTGGTGCACCTCGCGGGCATCGCCGGTCTCGGTGATCAGGGCGACCTTGGTGCGCGACTTCTGCCGAACCAGGTGCTGGTGGACGGCCGAGGTCAGCAGCAGGGACGGGATGGGGGCCCGCCTGGCGTCGCAGTCGCGGTCGGACAGCACCAGGATCCTGGCGCCGGCCTCGATCGCGTCGTCCGCCTCCCGGCGGCAACGCTCGAGTGCGGAACGGAGCGCCTCTCCCCCGCCGTCGACCTCGTAGAGACCGGAGATGACGGCGGCCGCGAAGCCGGCCATGTTGCCGTCGGAGTTGACCCCGATCAGTTTGGCGAGGTCGTCGTTGTCGATCACCGGGAACGGCAGGGAGATCTGCCGGCAGGACGACGGGGAGGGGTCAAGAAGGTTCGACTCCGGACCGATCACGCTGGACATGCTGGTGACGATCTGTTCGCGGATCGCGTCCAGTGGCGGGTTGGTGACCTGCGCGAACAGCTGGGAGAAGTAGTCGAACAGCAGACGGGGGCGGGCCGACAGCACGGCCTCCGGAGTGTCGGTGCCCATCGACCCGATGGCCTCGGCGCCGCTCTTGGCCATCGGCGTCAGCAGGATGCGCAGGTCTTCCTCGGAGTAGCCGAAGACCTGCTGCCGGCGCAGCACCGCGTCGTGCGAGGTGACCACGTGTTCCCGGGCGGGCAGGTCGCCCAGCGGCACCAGCCCGGCGTGCACCCAGTCCGCGTACGGGTGCTGGGCAGCCAGTCTCGCCTTCACCTCGGTGTCGTCCATGATCCGTCCGGCCACGGTGTCGACCAGGAACATCCGGCCCGGCTGCAGGCGCCCGCGCTCGACGATCTTCTCCGGCGGGATCGGCAGGACGCCGGCCTCCGACGCCAGCACCACGGTGTCGTCGCTGGTCAACCACCAGCGTCCGGGCCGCAGACCGTTGCGGTCCAGCACCGCTCCCAGCAGCCGGCCGTCGGTGAAGGTGACGCAGGCGGGCCCGTCCCACGGCTCCATCAGCGAGGCGTGGAATTCGGAGAAGCCGCGGATCGCCGGGTCCATCGTGTCGCGGCCGTTCTCCCAGGCCTCCGGGATCATCATCAGCACCGCGTGCGGCAGGCTGCGTCCACCCAGGTGGAGCAGTTCCAGCACCTCGTCGAACGAGCCGGAGTCGGACGCCCCCGGGGGGCAGATCGGGAACACCCGGGTGAGATCGCCCGGGATCAGGTCGCTCTCCAGGAGCGCCTCACGGGCCCGCATCCGGTTGCGGTTGCCGCGCACGGTGTTGATCTCGCCGTTGTGGGCGATGAAGCGGAACGGGTGGGCCAGTGGCCAGGCCGGGAAGGTGTTCGTGGAGAACCGGGAGTGCACGATCACGATCGCGCTCTCGACGCGCCGGTCCCGCAGGTCGTCGAAGAAATCCGGGAGCTGCTGGGTGGTCAGCATGCCCTTGTAGACCATCGTCCGGCTGGACAGGGACGGGAAGTAGACGTCGACATCCACCGCGGCCGTCTCGTTCTCGACGCGCTTGCGCACGGGATAGACGAGACGGTCCAGGGCGATGCCGTAGGGCCGGTGCCCGGCCTCGTCGGCCGGTCCGGCCAGGAACAGCTGCTCGAACACGGGCATGACGTCGAGGGCCATCTGGCCGACGCCGGCGCCGATCGGGTCGGTGGGCACGGTGCGCCAGCCGATCAGCTCGAGACCCTCTTCGGCGACGATCTCGGCGACGATCTGCTTCGCACGCCCGCGTTCCGCGTCGTCCTGCGGCAGGAACGCGGTGCCGACGGCGAAGGCGCAGCCGTCCGGGGAGTTGACGCCGGTGACGACCGGGAGGTCGAAGTCCACCACGGCGCGCAGGAAACCTTCGGGGACCTGGAAGAGGATGCCGGCGCCGTCACCGACCGCCGGGTCGGCTCCGGCGGCACCGCGGTGCTCCAGGTTGATCAGTGCCGTGATGCCGTCGGCGACGATCTTGTTGCTGCGGCGGCCCTTGATGTCGGCCACCGCGGCCACGCCACAGGAATCGCGCTCGAAAGCTGGGTCGTACAGGCCCTGGGGACCTGGAATCGCCGAGTACTTCACGGCAAGCCTCCCGTCGTCGACGTTGCGTTGTCACACCGCGGGCTCGGGAAACGAGCCGGGAGCGAGCGCAGAAGATGATGATGTGAACAGGGAGGACATCAAAGGGGTGACCGTCGATGCTCCTACCGCGACCCAGGCGGTGGATGGTGCCGTGGGTCACCAGGACGACGGTGGCCCAGTTAACGGCAGATTACAGGACTGCCGCGAAACGAACACCACACCAGTGCTTTTGCACAGGTGATCCACGCCGCTCGGACGCAACGATCAGGTCCCAGGGCGGTGATCAGGCACATTACCGGCGGGTATTTCGCCCTCGGCCCGGGATTCGGGGTCTGCGTCACTTTCGACCGGTGCCACCGCGTCCGATTTGATGCCCGAATCGTGACCTTCGACGTCCGAATCGTGATCTTCGATGACCGAATCGTGACCGGGCCCGTCGACGTCTGCCCCGAAGGTGTCGACCTCACCCGGTCCGAGTTTGGGTGGCCGGCCGACCAGCAGCGCCGGGTTCTCCCGTTGCACGCCGCGGCGGGCGATCAGGACCACCACTGCGACGACGAACATCAGGATCGAGGTGAAGACATTGATGCGCAGGCCGAGGAAGTGGTTGGCGGTGTCGATCCGCAACGCCTCGATCCAGCCGCGGCCCAGGGTGTAGCCGGCCACGTACAGCCAGAACACCTGCCCCCGCCCCAGTCGGAACTTGCGGTCGGCCCACACCAGCAGGGCTGCGATCACCAGGTTCCACAGCAGTTCGTACAGGAACGTCGGGTGGTAGGTCCCGCACAGGACGGTCGGGTCGGCCTTGATGTAACTGGTCGGGAACTCGGGTGCGACGTTCGGCAGCCCGCAGTCCGCCTGGGTGCCGGCGACGCCGCCTGGGGTGCGCAGGTAGACGTCCAGACCCCAGGGCAGGGTCGTCCTCGCGCCGAACAGCTCCTGGTTGAAGTAGTTGCCCAGCCGGCCGATCGCCTGCGCGACGATCAGGCCGGGCGCCACCGAATCGGCGAAGGCCGACAGCGGGACCTTGTAGTAGCGGCAGCCGATCCAGGCCCCGAGCCCACCGAGCGCGACGGCCCCCCAGATGCCGAGGCCGCCGTCCCAGATGGCGAACGCGTTCCAGGGATTCCGGCCGGGCCGGAAGTACAGCTCGTTGTCGGTGATGACGTGGTAGAGCCGCCCGCCGACGAGGCCGAACGGCACGCAGAACACCGCGATGTCGGTGACCCGGCCGGGCCGGCCGCCGCGGGCCACGAAGCGACGGTTGCCCCAGATCACCGCCACGACAATGCCGAGAATGATGCAGAATGCGTAGGCGCGCAACGGAAGCGGCCCGAGGTAGAGCACCCCACGCGGGGGCGACGGGATGCTGGCCAGACGCGGTACCGCGAGCTGGACGCCCGTCGCGATCGAACCCGGGATCACCGGCTGCTCGCGACGGGCCGGTCCGAGCGGGTGACCGAACGGACCCCGTCGGCCAGTTCCTGCGCCAACGCACCGACGGCCGCCGCACCGTCGCCGGCGGCCGAGACGAACGCACTGCCGACGATCACGGCGTCGGCGAAGGCGGCGATCTGGGCGGCCTGCGCCCCGGTGCGCACTCCGAGCCCGACACCGATGGGCAGGCCCGTCAGGTCCCGGCACCTGGCCACCAGGCCAGGGGCGGCCGAGGAGACCTGGTCGCGCGCGCCGGTCACGCCCATGGTGGAGGCGGCGTAGAGGAACCCACGGGTGGCGGCGGCCGTCAGGGCGATGCGCTCGGCGGAGGACGACGGCGCCACCAGGAAGATGGGGTCGATCCCGTGACCGCCGGCCGCGGCGAGCCAGTCGCCGGCCTCGTCGACGATCAGATCGGGGGTGATCACACCGAGCCCGCCGGCCGCGGCCAGATCGCGGGCGAAGTTCTCGACCCCGTAGGCCAGGATCGGGTTGAAGTACGACATCACGACGGCACGGCCGCCGGCGGCGGCTACCCGCTCGACGACGGTGAAGGTGTCACGAAGACGAAAACCGTTGGTGCGAGCCATTTCTGCTGCGGCCTGGATGACCGGACCGTCCAGTACCGGGTCGGAGAACGGCACGCCGACCTCGACCAGGTCGCAGCCGCCCGAGATCATCGCGGTCAAGGTGTCCGCCGACGCGTCGACCGTGGGGAACCCGGCCGGCAGATATCCGATCAACGCGGCCCGGCCCTCCGCGTGGGTGGCGGCGAAGACCTCGGAGAGTCCGGACATCAGTGCTCCGATGCGGGGGCGGCGACCGGGTCGGCCACGGTGGAGGTGAGGGATTCGATCAGCTTCACGTCATCGATCTGGTGGGCCGGTGCACCGGACTTCGAGTCACCAAGGCCGAACCACTCCATCGCGGTTTCCATGTCCTTGTCGCCGCGGCCCGAGACGTTGATCAGCACGATGCCGCCCGGACCGATCTCCTTCGCCAGTTTCACCGCTCCGGCGATGGCGTGAGCGGACTCGATGGCCGGGATGATCCCCTCGGTGCGGCTGAGCAACGCGAACGCGTCCATTGCCTGGGTGTCGGTGATGGAGCGGAACTCGGCCCGGCCGATCTCCGCGAGGTGGGCATGCTCCGGCCCGACGCCCGGATAGTCCAGACCGGCGGAGATGGAGTGCGACTCGACGATCTGCCCGTCGCCGTCCTGCAACAGGAACGACCGCGCGCCGTGCAGCACGCCGACCGTGCCGCCGCTGATGGTCGAGGCATGACGGCCGGTCTCGATGCCGTCGCCACCGGCCTCCATGCCGACCAGGCGGACGGAGGCGTCGTCCAGGAACGCATGGAACGCACCGATCGCGTTCGAGCCACCGCCGACGCAGGCCACCACTGCATCGGGGAGGCGACCGGTCATGTTCAGCACCTGCTGACGGGCCTCGAGCCCGATGATGCGCTGGAAGTCGCGGACGATCAGGGGGAACGGGTGGGGACCGCCGACGGTACCGAACAGGTAGTAGGTGTCCGCCACGTTGGTCACCCAGTCGCGGAAGGCCTCGTTGATGGCGTCCTTGAGCGTGGCCGATCCGGAATCCACGGCAACGACCTCGGCGCCCAGCAGGCGCATGCGTGCGACGTTCAGCGCCTGCCGCTCGGTATCGACGCGACCCATGTAGACCGTGCACTGCAGGCCCAGCAACGCGGCGGCGGTGGCGGTGGCGACACCGTGCTGACCCGCTCCGGTCTCGGCGATGACCCTGGTCTTGCCCATCCGTTTGGTGAGCAGGGCCTGTCCGAGCACGTTGTTGATCTTGTGACTGCCCGTGTGGTTGAGATCCTCGCGCTTGAGCAGGATCCTGGCACCGCCCACGTGGGCGGTCAGCCGCTCTGCATCGGTGACCGGGCTCGGCCGTCCGGCGTAGTCCTGGGCGAGCCGGTCGAGCTCGGCGAGGAATTCGGGATCGATGCGGGCCTTGCTGTAGGAGTCCCACACCTCGTCCAGCGCGCCGACCAGCGCCTCCGGGAGCCACCGGCCCCCCATCGTGCCGAAGTAGCCTCGCGCGTCCGGGTCGTGGGCGGTGCCACCGATCCCTTCCGACGGTCGGGGCAGACCATCCGGCCGGGGCCCGCGCAGGTTGCTGCGGGCCGAGGCTGTCGGCGCAGCTGAAGGTGTCGGCGCAGAGGTGGCCGTCGGCGCAGACGTGGGCGTCGGCGCAGACGTGGGCGTCGGCGCAGACGTGGGCGTGGGCGTGGGCGTGGTCAGGCTGTCAGCGGCAGTACTCACGAGAGAATCGGCTCCAAACTCGATCGGTGTTCGCTCCGGCCGACGACATCTCGGCCTTCCCACATACTGCCGCAACCGGGAATACGCCGTGCACCGGAGATGCTGCCGTTGGGAGAGACCGCGGCGGGCTGCTCTGCGGTCAGCGAGAGGGGCGCGGGCAGGACGGGTGCGAACCTGCGGTGACCAGATCGGCCACGGCCGCCCGCGGATCACCGCTGGTCACCAGGCCTTCACCGACCAGCACCGCATGGGCGCCGGCACCGGCGTAGGCCAGCAGGTCAGCGGTCCCCCGGACCCCGGATTCGGCGATCGTCACGATGTCGGAGGGCAGACCCGGGGCGATCCGAGCGAAGACATCACGGTCGACCTGCAGGGTCGTCAGGTCGCGGGCGTTGACGCCGATCACCCTGGCGCCGGCCTCGAGGGCCCGGTCGGCCTCCTCCTCGGTGTGCACCTCGACCAGGGCGGTCATGCCCAGGGATTCGACGCGTTCGAGCAGACCGTGAAGGACCGGCTGGGCCAGGGCCGCGACGATCAGCAGCACCAGATCGGCGCCGTGTGCCCGCGCCTCGTGAACCTGGTAGGGGGAAACGATGAAGTCCTTGCGCAGCACCGGGATGTCCACGGCTGCGCGCACGGAATCCAGGTCGGCCAGCGACCCGCCGAAACGGCGGCCCTCGGTGAGCACGGAGATGGCGCGGGCTCCGCCGGATTCGTACGCGACGGCCAGCGCAGCGGGATCGGAGATGGAGGCCAGCCGACCCTTCGAGGGGCTGGCGCGCTTGACCTCGGCGATCACACCGACGCCGGGTCCGCGAAGGATGGACAGCACCGGAAGGGGTGTTCGGGCTCTGGCGGCCGCCGCCTTGACCGCGGAGAGTGGAACGGCGGACTCGCGGGCAGCGAGATCCTCCCGCACCCCCTCGAGAATCGCGTCCAGCACACTCACCGGCTCGTCTCCCTCGTGACAATCGGGGGCCGTCGGTCTGTGGGAAGCGGCGGGGAAGATCAGCTACATCCGTCGGATCGCGCAGTCCAGCCGGCCCTCCGGACGATCCGAGTGATCGGGGCCCGGACGGTTTGTCCAGTAGGTCCGTGACCTACTGGCGTTCATGTTAGCTGCCCTCGACGACGTCTTCGGACACCCCCGGGTCGGCGCACGACCGCCTACGGGTCACGGCACTTCCGGAGCCGTGGGACCGGATGCACCCGGAATTTCGACGAAGCCCTCGACTCCGCCACCCGTCGGATCCTGACCGGCGTCCAGGGCTTTCCACCACCCGGCGGCCGCGTCCGCGTCGGCGGCGGGATCGAGATCGGCCGGCACGGCGGGCGTCTTCTGTCTGTTCGGGGCGTCGTACCTCGCGCCGAGACCACGGCGCGCGCCGTACCCCAGCAGTACCAGCAGACCGGCGAAAGCGACCACCACGCCGCCGACCGCTCCGAGCAGGGGGCCCGCGGCGTGCAGCTGGGGCGGCCCGGACGATTCCACCGGCCGCGTCAGATCGGTGTGCAGGGACCCGGGTGCCGCAACGAGTCCGGCGACCGACAGACCGGTCGCCAGGCCCCCGCCGAGCAGCAGGAGCCCGCCGACGGCGCGCCGCAGGACCCCCGAAGTGGCCAGAGCCGCGCCGAAACCGGCCAGGCCGATCAGCGCGACCGGGATCAGCAGGGGGTCGGTTCGGCCGCCGGTCGCCTTCGTGGAGACCGCTCCGGACAGCGAGTCGACGTGCGTCTGCGTCCACCACGTCAGGGCCGACGCGCCGGCCAGGGCCGCTGCACCGAGGATCACCAGCAGGGCCAGGACCGCCGGGCGTCGACGAGAACTCATCGCGAGGCCTCAGCCGTGCGGGTGCCGGCCGTCTGGCCACCGGCCGTCCGGCCACCGGCCGTCCGGCCACCGGCGGCGGATCTCAGGGTGGCGGCCGCGGTGACCGCACCGATCACCGCCGCGGCCTTGTTCTGGCACTCCGCGTCCTCGTTCGCCGGTACCGAGTCGGCCACGATCCCGGCGCCGGCCTGGACGTGCGCGACCCCGTCGACGAGCACGGCGGTGCGGATGGTGATCGCGGTATCGGCGTCGCCGGCGAAGTCCAGGTAGCCGACCACTCCCCCGTAGATCCCGCGACGGGCCGGCTCGAGTTCGTCGATGATCTGCATGGCACGGGGTTTCGGTGCCCCCGACAGCGTGCCGGCCGGGAAGCAGGCCGTCAGAGCATCGAAGGCGCTCCTGCCGGGCGCCAACGAGCCGGTGACCGTGGAGACGATGTGCATGACGTGGCTGTAGCGCTCGATGGTGAAGAAATCGACGACCTTCACGGTGCCGGGCGAGCAGACCCGGCCCAGGTCGTTTCGCCCGAGATCGACGAGCATGACGTGCTCGCTGCGTTCCTTCACGTCGGCGAGGAGATCCTTGGCCAGCAGGATGTCGTCCTCCTCGGTCGCGCCGCGCGGGCGGGTGCCGGCGATCGGGTGCATCGTCACGTGGCCGTCCCGGACGGTGACAAGGGCCTCCGGTGAAGAACCGACGACGGCCAGTGGACGGCCCTCCGGCGTCGGTAGCTGCACCAGGTACATGTAGGGCGACGGGTTGGTCGCCCGGAGCACCCGGTAGATCTCCAGCGGCTCTGCCGTGGTGGGGACGTCGAACCGCTGGGACAGCACGATCTGGAAGGCGTCGCCGGCCCGGATGTGCTCCTTGGCGACCTCGACCATCTGCCGGTACTCGGCTCCCCCGGTGCGGCGGCTGAAAACCGGCTCCGGCTGCTCGAACACGCCGGCCGGCACGGCGGCCGGTTGCCCGAGGGTGCCCGTCATGTCCTCGATCCTGGCCACCGCGTCGTCGTAGGCGGCATCGACCCGTTCATCGGTGGCGTCCCAGTTGACCGCGTTGGCGATCAGCGTCACGGTGCCCTCGTGGTGATCCAGCGCGGCCAGGTCGGTGGCCAGCAGCATCACCATCTCCGGCACCCGTAGTTCGTCGGCCGGTTCACTTCCCGGCGTGCCGATCCGCTCCAGTCGTCTGACGATGTCGTATCCGAGGTAGCCGACCATCCCGCCGGTCAGGGGAGGCAGTCCGGGGAGTGCCTCGGTGTGCAGCAGGCGCAGGGTCTCGGCCAGCGCGGCCAGCGGGTCGCCGCCCATCGGGAGCCCGGTCGGCGGCGTCCCGATCCAGTGGGCCTGCCCGTTCTGCTCGGTGAGGGCCGCCGCGCTCTGCACCCCGACGAACGACCACCTCGACCAGGACCTGCCGTGCTCGGCCGACTCCAGCAGGAAGGTTCCGTCGCGGCCCGCCGCCATCGTTGCGTAGAGCCCGACCGGGGTCACCGAGTCGGCCAGCAGTCGCCGCGTCACGGGGATGACCCTGCGGTCGCGGGCCAGCGCACGGAATTCCTCCCTGGTCGGCGAGATCGCACCGAGAGCCGGCGGGCCGCCCGCGCGCGTGGCCGGCGGGGTGCCGACCGTCCTGGCCGCGGTCGAGGGTCCTGCGATGAGCTCTGCGGCGGTGGCCGCTGGGAATGCCATGGTCGTCATTCTGCCGCTTCCCGGCGGCGGTGCCCGCCGTTGCTGCCGGTCCGGCCGCAGACCGGACCAGCAGGCCCGCGGTCGTGGTGACGGACTATTCTCCTGCCGATGTGCGACCAGTTGAGCGTCACCGCCCTGGAGACCATCGCCGCCCGAGGTTGGCGGGGCACCTCGACCCTGCGGATCGGCGACTGGTTGCTGCGGGCCGGAAGCGGCTTCACCGGACGGGCGAACTCGGTGCTGCCCTTAGGTTCTGCCGGTTGCCCTCTGGATGCGGCCCTGGACCAGGTAGCGGACTTCTATGCCGAACAGGGGTTGCCGCCGAAGATCCAGATGCCCCTCGATGAACCGGGGTCGCCTCTGTCGGAGCTCGACCGCGAACTGCAGGACCGCGGGTGGAGGAGGTCCGACGATGCCATCGTGATGATCGCCTCGTTGGCAGCTCTGCTGGAAGCGTGTCCGCCAGACCCGACCTTGCCTGCGGCTTCGCTCGAACCCGTCCCGTCGATCGGGTGGCTGGCCGGCTACCACTACCGCGGCCGCCCGCTCCCGCCGGCGGCCGTCGCGGTGCTGGTCAACGCAGACTCGCCGGTCTTCGCCTCGGTGTCGCCCGCGGACGGCGGCGACATCGCGGGAGTCGGGCGCGGGGTGATCGACGACGGTTGGCTCGGCGTCACCGCCGTGACCGTGGGAGAGCGGCATCGGCGGACGGGGGTCGGTCGGCAGGTGATGGGCGAACTGGGTCGTTGGGCGGCCGACCGGGCAGCACACTCCGTCTACCTGCAGGTGGACAGCCTCAACGAAGTAGCCGTGGCGATGTACGGGCGGCTCGGCTTCACCCAGCACCACCGCTACCGTTACCTGTCCTCGCCGGAGGCCTGAACCGGGGCCAATCGCGCCGATCCCGGCGACGTCAGACCACGCCGGTCCGGTCTGCGACCGGCCTCGAGCCACTTCTGGCGGCCCCTGTGTGCGCGCGCAGGGTGCCCCTTCTGCGCGCGCAGAGGGCAGTGCCGGCACTTTCGGGACGATGCCCGCCCCCGTTGGGCCCCCATCGTCGATACCGAAGGTCTCCGTACCCCGACTACGGGGACTCAGACCTTCGGTCTCGACGGTTTCCGAGATCCGTGCGGCCGAACAGCGCGTGGCGGCCGGCCCGATCGCCTTCCTGACCGGCATTGCGCCCGCCGGCGGCCGTTTCAGCGCCTCCGCGATCTCCCGGTCCGCAGATTTCCTGTTCCAGATCGGCGGGCGCGGCCGGGCACAGTTGGTCCCTCCACCGGAGGTCTCGCGTTCGGTGTAGCGCGGGCCGGCCACAGGGCCCGGCAGCGACAGCGGCCGTGCCGGTCAGCCGAGCAGACCGTCGTCGAAGCAGGTCCTGGTGCCCGTGTGGCAGGCCGCCCCGGTCTGGTCGACCATGACCAGCAGTGCGTCACCGTCGCAGTCGTGCCGGAGCTCGACGACCCGCTGATGGTGCCCGGAGGTCTCACCCTTGACCCAGTACTCGTTGCGAGACCGTGAGAAGTACGTGGCCTTCGCGGTTTCCATCGTCCGGCGGACGGCTTCGGCGTCCATCCACGCCACCATCAGCACCTCTTTGGTGTCGTACTGCTGCGCCACCGCGCAGACCAGCCCGGCGTCGTTGAACCTCAGGCCCGCGATCTGCCGGGCCAGCCGGCCCCCGGCCGCCGTCACGGTCTTGCCCCGACCGGGATGCGCCGCACCGGATGTCCGGCCGCGGCCAGCTCGGCCTTCACGTCGTCGATCCGGAAGGTGCCGAAATGGAACACCGAGGCGGCCAGCACCGCGTCCGCGCCCGCGGCGACCGCATCGGGGAAATGGCCCAGCGTGCCCGCCCCGCCGGAGGCGATCAGCGGGACACCCACCGCCGCGCGGATCTGCCGCAGCATCTGCAGATCGAAGCCGGCCTTGGTGCCGTCGGCGTCCATCGATGTCAGCAGGATCTCGCCGGCACCGGCCTGTTCGGCCCGGACCGCCCAGTCGACGGCGTCGATCCCGGTCCCCTGGCGACCGCCGTGGGTCGTCACCTCGAAACCGCTGGCGCAGTGGGCATCGGCTGTGCGGCGGGCATCGATGGCGATGACGACGCACTGCGAGCCGAACCGTCTGGCCGCCTCGGACAGGAACTCCGGGCGGGCCACCGCCGCCGAGTTGATCGACACCTTGTCGGCACCCGCCCGGAGCAGGGCGTTGATGTCGTCCGTGGTGCGGACCCCGCCGCCGACGGTGAGCGGGATGAACACCTGTTCCGCGGTCCGCCGGATCATCTCGTAGGCAGTCTCGCGGTTGTCACTGGTGGCGGTGATGTCCAGGAAGGTGAGCTCGTCGGCGCCCTCGGCGTCGTAGAGGCGGGCCATCTCCACCGGGTCGCCGGCGTCGACGAGGTCCACGAAGTTGACACCCTTGACCACGCGGCCCTCCGAGACGTCCAGGCACGGGATGACGCGGATCGCAACGGACATGGCCCCAGCCTATCCGCGCTGATCAACTTCGCCGGCGCGCACGAACTCGTCGACTCGCGTCACTCCAGTCCCCAACGGGCCAAGTTGATCAGCGCGGCCGAAGTTGATCAGCGCGGGCCGGGCGGGGCCAAGGGGCACCGGGCAGCACAGGGGCCACCGGGCGGGGCCAAGGGGCACCGGGCGGGGCCAAGGGGCACCGGGCAGCACAGGGGGCACCGGGGCCAGGCGAGTCAGGCGAGTCAGGCGAAGGTGACCGCGGCCAGAGCTTCCGGCAGCGTGAAGGCCCCGGCGTACAGGGCCTTGCCGACGATCGATCCTTCGACACCCACCGGTCCCAGAGCCGCCAGTGCCACCAGGTCGGCGATCGACGAGACCCCGCCACTGGCCACCACCGGAGCCTGGGTCACGGCGCAGACCTGTTGCAGCAGCTCGATGTTCGGCCCGCGCAGGGTGCCGTCCTTGGTGACATCGGTGACCACGTAGCGGGAGCAGCCCTGCGCATCCAGTCGCGCGAGGACCTCCCACAGGTCGCCGCCGTCCTGCGTCCACCCACGCGCGGCCAGCGTGCTGCCCCGGACGTCGAGCCCCACCGCGACCTGATCGCCGTACCGGGCGATGGCCGAGGCGCACCACTCGGGGTTCTCCAGCGCGGCGGTGCCGATGTTCACGCGGGTGCAGCCGGTGGCCAGCGCCGCCTCCAGCGACGCGTCGTCGCGGATGCCGCCGGAGAGCTCGACCTTCACGTCCAGGATGCCGACCACCTGGGCCAGCATCCCGGCGTTGGACCCGCGCCCGAATGCGGCGTCGAGATCGACGAGATGGATCCACTCGGCGCCGTCGGCCTGCCACGCGAGAGCGGCGTCCAGCGGCGCGCCGTAGGTGGTCTCGGTGCCGACCCGGCCCTGGACCAGGCGGACGGCCTGGCCATCGGCGACGTCGACGGCGGGAAGGAGTTGGAAGGTCACGACCGGAAAGACTACGGGGCCCCCGGGTAGTCATCTTCCAGCGAGCGCCAGCGACACATTTCGTCGCTCACACTCCCGCAGCGGTCATCATGGCGTGCGGCACCAGAAGGCCCAGGGCCGGTCGCCGATCCGGGCCACCACGAGGGTGTGGGCCAGCGTGGTGTCCTTGGTCATCGCGGGACGGAGTCGTTTGCGCAGTTCGTCGGGAATGACGGAAGTCCCCCGCTGTTTGATCTCCACGGTCCCGGTACCGTCCCGGCGGATCCAACCGGACACCGTCCTGACCGAGTAGGGCGCCGAGTCCAGCACCCGGAAGCCGCGCACCCCGTCCGGCGGCCGCGGCCCGGACAGGTAGGCCAGGTGCGGATCGAGTTGGGTCAGACCGTGCCGCGCCGCGTAGTGACGGACCAGGTGGGCTCGGACGACAGCCGCATCCGGATCGACGATCCAGTCGCCCACCACGTCCGCGGGTGCTGGTCCAGAGGACAGTTCTTCCGGGTCGGCACTGGTCAGTTCGAACCCGGCACCGGTCGACGACAGCACGGTGGCCCGCCGGGCCACCGTGGCCAGTTCGGCCGGCCAGAGCACCGCCTCCCGTGCCCCTCCGTCCAGCGAGACGACCTCCACCTCACCGGCGCGACCCAGGCTTTCGTAGTCGATACCGGGGGGTAGGCGCAGCACGGGTGGACGCGACGCGTGCACCCGGTCGAGGTCGGCCACCGAAGGGAGGGTCTCGACGGAGGTGATCCGCCGCCCACCCGACTCACGACGGGCCGGATCGGCATACGGCAGCAGGCCCCGGCTGACCGTGGTGAGGGCGTCGGCCACCAGCAGCCTGGCCGGTAGTCCGGAAGCCACCAGGTTGTGGGCGGCCATCCGCACCCGGACCGGATCGAGGTCCGACCCGATCGCCGGATCGCAGTGCGGCAGCAGGGCCACCAGATCGGCCCCGATCGAGCACGTCAGATCGTGCACCCCGATGCCGGCCAACCGTTGTGCCCGGTGGCGCGCGACCGGACCGGGCGTGGCCTGCTGGAGGGCTTCGTCGGTGAAGAGCCAGCCGGCGGCGATCTCGCCGAGCTTGGGGACGGCACGGCGGCGGAGTCGCACCGTCTCCACGATCGCAGCCGCTCGAGGACCGCAGAGGGCGCGCAGCGCCGTCAGGTCGGCCAGCATGGATCCCTCGGTGAGGGGCCGATCCGCGGCGGCGCAGAGTGCGTCCTGGCCGGCGCCGGACGTCAGGTAGTCCAGATCGGCCGGATCGAACCGGTACCCCGCGCTCATCGCCCCGAGAGGCCGGCCGGGCCCCGGCCATCCCCGATGGACGCCGGCAACCGCTTGGACGCCGGCAACCGCCTGGACGCCGGCAACCGCTCCCCGTCGGCGACGAACGCCCTGACGTCCGCGCATCGGCCCACCGCGGAGACGGCCGCCAGCAGCCCCGGGCAGACCTGCGAGTCGTCGCCGTGCGGTCGAGCCGGTCGGATCACCCCGACCGCCCCGGCGACTACCGGCCTGACGAATTCCGGTTCCGACATGGCGACCTCCCCCGGTGGTTCGAGCGTCGCAGCACTCAGTTCGCGTGCGCGAAGTAGCGCCCGTCCCGCCGGTCCAGCAGCAGCGTCATCCCGAAGGTTTCCGACAAGGCCGCCGCCGTCAGGGTTTCCGCCACCGGGCCCTGCGTCACCACCTTGCCCTGCTTCAGCAGCAGGAGGTGCGTGAAGGCGGTCGGGATCTCCTCGACGTGGTGCGTCACCAGGACGGTCGCCGGCGCACTGGGATCAGCCGCCAACCGGGACAGCCGGGCCAACAGGTCCTCCCGGCCGCCGAGGTCGAGGCCGGCGGCGGGCTCGTCGAGCAGGAGCAACTCCGGGTCGGTCATCAGCGCCCTGGCCGCCAGGGCCCGCTTGCGCTCGCCCTCGGACAGGGTGCCCCACAGCCGGTCGGCAAGCCGGGCGATCCCCATGGCCTCGAGCAGTTCCCCCGCCCTGGCGAAGTCCATCTCGTCGTACCGCTCACGCCACCGTCCCATGACCCCGTAGCCCGCCGACACCACGATGTCGATGACGGTCTCCTGCGATGGCACCCGCGAGGCCACGGCGGCAGAGGACAGCCCGATCCTGGACCTCAGCTGCATCATGTCGACGGCGCCGAGACGTTCGCCGAGGACGTGCGCCCGTCCGGAAGTGGGATGCATCTGCGCGGCGGCGATCTGCAGCAGGGTCGTCTTGCCGGCGCCGTTCGGACCCAGGATCACCCAGCGCTGATCGGCATCGACGTTCCAGCTGAGCGCGTCGAGCAGCAGGGTCGTGCCCCGCCGGACCGTGATGTCCCACAGATGCAGGACGGAATCGGCACCGGGCCGGATCGTCATCGTCACGCCGGTCATTGTGTCCTACCGCGAGCACCGGCCGTCGACGGCCACACCCGCCGGCGCGCGTTCGCCTGCGACACGCACCCTGGTCGCGAACGAGCCGACCGGAGCCGGGAGAATCACCGTTCATGTCGACCGTCTCCTCCGCGTCCCCCGCGCCCCGGGGCGGTGGCCCCGACCGAAAATCCCGTGTCCCGACGCCGGTCCCGGCCGGATCCAGCCCGTTCCCCGGCGACCCCTTCCCGCTCGGCGCGACGCTCACCGATCGCGGCACCAACTTCGCGGTGGTCGCCGACGACGCCGACTCCGTCGAGCTGTGCCTGGTGGACGCACTGGGCAACGAGCAGCCGATCCTCCTGCAGGACAGGCGGTACGGCATCTGGCACACCTTCGTACCGGGGGTCAGGGCCGGGCAGCGGTACGGCTACCGGGTCAACGGCCGCGATCGATCAAAGATCCTGCTGGACCCCTACGCGCTGCGCGTGGACACCACCGACTACGACCTGATGGCAGCGTCCGCCGTCGGGGTCGACACCCTGGGCAAGGTGCCGCTGGGGATCGTCGTCGAGCCGGTCAGGGTGCGCGGGGAACGCCCAGGGGTCCCGTGGGAGCACACGGTCATCTACGAGGCCCACGTCGCCGGCCTGACGCGGCTGCATCCGGAACTACCGGCCGCCCTGCGCGGCACCTACGCCGGCATCGCCCACCCGGTGATCGTCGACCACCTGCGAAGGCTCAAGGTCACCACGCTCCAACTCCTGCCGGTGCACGCCCACACGGCCGAGCCGGGGCTGGCGGCCACCGGACGCCGCAACTACTGGGGTTACTCGACGTTGTCCTTCTTCGCGGTGCACCCTGGCTACGCCTCGGTGCCCGGGCAGGAGCTCACCGAGTTCGCCGCGATGGTCGACACGCTGCACGCGGCCGGCATCGAGGTGGTGCTCGACGTGGTCTACAACCACACCTGCGAGGGCGGATCCGATCTGCCGGTGGAACTCTCGTGGCGCGGGCTGGCCCCGGACACCTACTACCTGCCGTCCGGACACGACATCACCGGGACCGGACTGACCCTCGATCCGCGGACGTTGACGGTGGTCAGGATGATCACCGACTCGCTGCGCTACTGGGCCACCCACCTCGGCGTGGACGGGTTCCGGTTCGACCTGGCCTCGGTGCTCGGCCGGCCGGGCGGCGGCGCCTTCGACGCCGGATCGGCCGTCCTCACGGCCATTGCGGCCGACCCCGTGCTCTCCCGCTGCAAACTGATCGCGGAGCCGTGGGATGCCACCGGCGAGGGCTACGCCGTCGGCCGTTTCGGGACGCAGTGGGCGGAGTGGAACGACCGTTTCCGCGACTCGATCCGGGACTTCTGGCGCGGCGTCGGCGGGGTACGTGAACTCGGGTACCGCCTGTCCGGCTCGGAAGACCTCTACGGCGGGACCCGCGGGCCGTGGGCCTCGGTCAACTTCGTCACCGCCCACGACGGGTTCACCCTGCGGGACGTCGTGTCCTACGACGGCAAGCACAACGAGGCCAACGGCGAGCGGAACCGGGACGGCACCGACAACAACCGGTCCTCCAACTATGGTGCGGAGGGTCCCACGGCGGATCCGGCGATCCTGGCCACCAGGGCGCGGCAGGCCCGCAACATCGCCGCCACCATGCTGCTGTCCACCGGTACCCCGATGCTGCTCGGCGGCGATGAGATGTGGCGTACCCAGCAGGGCAACAACAACGCCTACTGCCAGGACAACGCGATCAGCTGGGTCGACTGGTCCTCGGTGACGAACCGGGATGACGACGACCGGAACACGGCGGCCGCCCGGATGCTCGAGTTCGTCCGCCGGACGGCCTCGGTGCGGGCCGAGGCACCGGCCCTGCACCAAGGGGAATTCTTCGAGGGCCGCGCCCCGGTCGGCGGAGACGGGGTCCCCGACCTCGTGTGGTTCAACCAGAGCGGCGAACGGATGACCGATGCCGACTGGTTCGACGGGGACCGCCGCACGCTGCAGATGTGGGTCGACGGGCGGGATGTGCGGGGACACTCCCCCGACGGCGGCGCACTGACCGACCACTCGTGGTTGCTGGTCCTGCATTCCGACGCACAGGACATCGAGATCACCCTCCCGGGTGCGCCGTACGGCGAGGCCTATTCGCCGGTGCTGGACACTGCCGCTCCGACGGGCGGGCCGGCCGACCCGAGCCCCCTGTCCGCCGGCGTGGAGATGACGATGCCCGGGCGCACGCTGTGGCTCCTACGCGCCCACCGCACCTCCGAGGCCTGAGCGGGTCCAGGCGGGCCGTCTGCGGCGTTGTCGCGCACGTCGATACAACAGCGGTATCGCCTCCCGCTCCGCCTGGCAGCCGGCCCACCTGGCACCCGCTCCACCGCTACCGGATGGTGACAACCATCAGGCAGTCGTGACCAGCCCCAATTCGGCTGCAGACGCCAGGAGTTCGTGCCTGGGAAGCACCCGGACCGTGTACCCGACCGCGCCGGAGCGGGTCAGCGGCAGCTGCGCCTCGTAGCGGTACCCGTCGCCGTTGCCGACGAACGTCATCGGCATGGTGGTCACCTCGTGCAGCTGCTCGGTGGCGTCGACCCGGCCGGTGACGGCCTGCACCTCGACGTCCTCCGGCTCCAGGCCACCGAGGTCGACGTAGGCGCGGACGGTCATGACGTTGCCGAGCGAGGGCTCCTGACCGATGCCGGAAGTGTCGACGCTGGTGACGCGGATCCGCGGCCAGGCCTCCCGGACCGTGTCCTTCCAGGCCGAGAGCGACTTCGCGACGGTGAGGTCGCTGGTGGTGGCCCGGCTGAAAGTGGCTGCGGGCGAGTAGTAACCGGTCACGTAGTCCCGCACCATCCGGGTCGCCTGGACGCGTGGCCCCAGGTAGGACAGCGTGTGCCGCACCTTCTCGACCCAACCGTCCGGACGGTCCTGCGCGCCGCGGTTGTAGAAGAGCGGGGCGACCCGCTGCTCGATCAGCTCGTAGAGGGCGGAGGCCTCCAGATCGTCCCGGCGGTGCTCGTCGGCGATGCCGTCGGCGGTCGGGATGCTCCACCCGTCCTGACCGTCGTAGAGCTCGTCCCACCAGCCGTCGGAGATCGACAGGTTGAGCGAGCCGTTCAGGGCCGCCTTCATCCCCGACGTGCCGGACGCCTCCTGCGGGCGGATGGGGTTGTTCAGCCAGACGTCCGCGCCGGCGCACAGGACCGAGGCCATCCCCATGTCGTAGTCGGGGAGGAAGGCGATCCGGTGCCGGATACCGGCATCGTCGGCGAACCTGACCATCTCCTGCATGAATCGCTTGCCGTACTCGTCGGCCGGATGGGCCTTGCCGGCGATGACGATCTGCACCGGTCGGTCCGGGTTCAGCAGGATGGCCTTCAGACGGGCGGGGTCGCGCAGCATCAGCGTCAGACGCTTGTAGGTAGAGACCCGTCGGGCGAACCCGATGGTCAGGATCTCCGGATCCAGGATCGTCTCGGTCCAGCCGAGTTCGGCCGACGAACTGCCCCGCAGCAGCCACGACTGCTTGACCGCCGAACGGGCCATCGTGACGAGCCGGCCCCGCAGGGTCTGCCGCAGCTCCCAGAGACGTTCGGCGCTGACCCGGCCGGCGGCCGGCCACTCCGAGGCCGACGCGAGATCCTGCCAGTCGGACATGTCGCCGGCGACGTCGTACATCTCCCTGGCCGCCCAGCTGGGCAGGTGTACGCCGTTCGTCACCGACCCGATCGGCACCTCCTCCGGCTCGAAGCCGGGGTACAGGCCGGCGAACATCTCACGGGAGACGACGCCGTGGAGCTTGGCGACCCCGTTGGCCCGCTGCGCCAGCCGCAGACCCATGTGGGCCATGTTGAAGCGGGACGGGTCGTCCTCGGCCCCGAACGCGATGACGTCGTCGACCTGGAGACCGGGCAACAGTCTCGAGGTCCCTTCGTGGTCGCCGTCCAGGTAGTGCCGCACCAGGTCGACCGGGAAGCGGTCGATGCCGGCCGGCACCGGGGTGTGCGTGGTGAACACGGTGCCCGCACGGACGGCCGAGACGGCCTCGTTGCAGGTCAGCCCGTCGGAGGCGATCAGCGATCTGATGCGCTCCAGACCGAGGAAGCCGGCGTGGCCCTCGTTCATGTGGAATACCTCGGGCAACGCATGACCGGTGGCCTCGCAGAACGCGTTGACGGCCCGGACGCCGCCGACGCCCAGCAGGATCTCCTGCTTGATGCGGTGGTCCTGGTCGCCGCCGTAGAGACGGTCGGTGGTCGACCGGAGCTCGTCGTCGTTGGACTCGTTGTCGGCATCGAGCAGCAGCAGCGGCACCCTTCCGACGTTCGCCTGCCAGATCCGGGCGGTCAGCTCGCGGCCACCCGGCATCGGCACGCTGACCGAGAGCTGCTCCCCGTCGGCTCCCAGCACCCGCTCGATCGGCAGGCCCTGGGGATCGTGCGCGGGGTAGTGCTCCTGCTGCCAGCCGTCGGCCGACAACGACTGCCAGAAGTAGCCGTAGCGGTAGAGCAGGCCGACACCGATGATCGGCACGCCGAGGTCGGAGGCCGACTTGAGGTGGTCACCGGCCAGGATGCCCAGGCCACCGGAGTAGATCGGGAGCACCTCCGAAACGCCGAACTCCATCGAGAAGTAGGCGATGGAGCTCGGCATCACCACCCCGTCCGGGGCGATCTCGATCTGGTGCTGGTACCACCGGGGCTCGCTCAGGTAGGAGTTCAGGTCGCCGGCCAGACCGTGCATCCGGTCCAGGAAGTGATGGTCCCGGGCGAGCTCCTCCAGCCGGGCCACCGACACGGCACCGAGGAGCTTGAGCGGGTCGCCCTCGAAGCGTTCCCACAGCGGACGGTCGATGTCGGCGAACAGATCCTGGCTCGCAGGATGCCAGGACCAGCGCAGATTTCGGATGAGCGCCCCGAGCGGCAGCAGCGACTCGGGCAACTGGGGGCGGACGGTGAACCGTCGGAGAGCCTTCACAAGAAGAAAATCTACTGGGTCCGGCGCCGTTCGCGAATTTGCCCGTCGACTGTTCAACGGAATGTAACGATTCTCCCGAAGTGCGCGGTGCGGGATCGATTCAGCAGGAGCATCGTCCTCGCCGTTTCCGGGCCGGGCGACGCGCCGGGCGACGCGCCGGGGCGGGGGTCGCCCGTCGCAGGGCCCTGGGGCCTCCCGGTAGGTTGACGCCGTGGCCGGACGAATCGGATTGATGGACGTTTCCCCCAGTGTGGCCGGAGGCCGCTACCCCGCCAAGGCCGTGGTCGGCGGGGTCGTCGACGTCGCGGCGACCGTGTTCCGCGAGGGTCACGACGCGGTCGCGGCCAACGTGGTCTGGAAGGGCCCCACCGGATCGTCGGGGTCCCCGGCCGAAGTACCGGCCGGTGCAGCCGTCGCCGGGCGCCGGAAGGCTCCGCAGACCCCCGCCGGCCCACTGCTCCGGATGACAGCCGGAATCCCGGGCACGGACCGCTTCCACGCCCAGGTCACTCCCGACCGGCAGGGCGTCTGGACCCTGGTCATCGAGGCCTGGAGCGACCCACTGGGCACCTGGCGGCACACCGTCGAGGCCAAGGCGGCCGCCGGGCAGTCCGGGCAGGAGATGGCCAACGATCTGGCCACCGGGGTGATCCTGCTGGAACGAATCGGCCGCCGTCCGCGCCAGCGCCACGCCCCGGCGATCAGGGCCGCGGTCGCCGCACTGGGCAACACCGCTCTTCCGGTGGCCGAGCGGATCGGTCCCGCGCTGTCCGGCGACCTCTGGCCGGTGCTGGTCGCCGACCCCATCCGCGAATTGATCACCCGCTCGTCCCCGGTGCAGGTCTGGGTCGACCGACCGCTCGCCGAGTTCGGTTCCTGGTACGAGTTCTTCCCCCGTTCCAGCGGTGCCCAGATCGACGAGGACGGCCTTCCGTTGCGGCACGGCACGTTCGCCGACGCCACCCTGGAACTCCCCAGGATCGCGCGGATGGCGTTCGACATCGTCTACCTCCCGCCCATCCACCCGATCGGCGAGGTCAACCGCAAGGGCCGCAACAGTGCGCTGGAGCCGGGCGGGACGATCAACCCCGACCCGCGCGACGTCGGTTCGCCGTGGGCGATCGGCTCGGCCGCCGGCGGTCACGATGCCGTGCATCCGGAACTCGGCACGATCGAGGACTTCGACGACTTCGTCGCCGCTGCCGAGGAACTCGGGCTCGAGGTCGCCCTGGACCTGGCGTTGCAGTGCGCGCCGGACCATCCGTGGGTGACATCGCATCCGGAGTGGTTCACCACCCGCCCGGACGGCTCGATCGCGTACGCCGAGAACCCGCCGAAGAAGTACCAGGACATCTACCCGGTCAACTTCGACAACGATCCGCCCGGCATCTACGCCGAGGTGCTGAGAGTGGTCACGTTCTGGATCTCCCACGGCATCAAGGTGTTCCGGGTCGACAACCCCCACACCAAGCCGATCAACTTCTGGGAATGGCTGATCGCCCAGGTGCACCTGGAGCACCCCGAGGTGCTGTTCCTGGCCGAGGCGTTCACCAAGCCGGCGATGATGCACGAACTGGGACGCGTCGGGTTCACCCAGTCCTACACGTACTTCACCTGGCGGACCGGGAAGCAGGAGCTGACGGACTACGGCGTGGAGCTGGTCAACTCGGCAGATCACATGCGGCCCAACTTCTTCCCGACCACGCCGGACATCCTGCACGCGTCCCTGCAGTTCGGCGGCCAGGCCATGTTCGCCATCCGCGCGGTGCTGGCCGCCACCATGTCGCCCAGCTGGGGCTGCTACTCGGGCTACGAGTTGTTCGAGCACGAGGCCGTCCGGCCGGGCAGCGAGGAGTTCAAGAATTCGGAGAAGTACCAACTGCGGCCACGCGGCTACCAGGCCGCGGTCGAGCAGGGCCGATCGTTGGAGCCGCTGATCCAGCGGTTGAACGAGATCCGTCGCGAACACCGTGCGCTGCAGCATCTGTCCGGCCTCTGGTTCCACGGGATCTCGAACGACTCGATTCTGTGCTACTCCCGCCGCGACCAGCAGACCGATGACGTGGTGCTGGTCGTCATCTGCCTCGAATCGACGGGAATCCACTGGGGTGAAACCGATCTCCACCTCCCGGCCCTCGGACTGCAGTGGGGTGAGAGCTTCCAGGTCGTCGATCAGCTGTCCGGCGAGGTGTACCACTGGACCGGCCGAGACATGGTCGGTCTGGAACCGGCCCGCCGCGTCGCCCACATCCTGACGGTGCGGCGATACTGACGCCTCCGTCCGGGGGATTGCCAGGCTCCAACCCGGGGAATCGTCGAGACTGTGGGCACCCTGCCGCAGACCACCAGGAAAGGTGAGCATGACCGAGACCGTCGGACGCCCCGAGCAGGAATCTCCTTCCGACTCCACCGATCTGGAGACCGGGAGGGCCAGCCTGCCGCCGGATCCGGAATGGTACAAACGGGCGGTGTTCTACGAGGTCCTGATTCGTACCTTCTCCGATTCCAACGGTGACGGGACCGGCGACATCCGGGGACTCATCGACAAACTCGACTACCTGTCGTGGTTGGGGGTCGACTGCCTGTGGATCCCCCCGTTCTACGACTCGCCTCTGCGTGACGGCGGGTACGACATCCGGGACTACCGCAAGGTGCTCCCCGAATTCGGCACCGTCCAGGATTTCGCCGCTCTCATCCACGCCTGCCACGACCGCGGCATCCGCATCATCACCGATCTGGTGATGAATCACACGAGCGACAGCCACCACTGGTTCCAGGAGTCGCGCAGCGATCCCAACGGTCCCTACGGGGACTACTACGTCTGGGCCGACGACGACACCGGGTACCCCGACGCCCGGGTCATCTTCGTCGACACCGAACCGAGCAACTGGACGTTCGACCCGGTGCGCAAGCAGTACTTCTGGCACCGCTTCTTCTCCCACCAGCCCGATCTGAACTTCGACTGCCCGGCGGTCGGCGACGCCCTCATCGATATCATGAGGTTCTGGCTCGACCTGGGCATCGACGGTTTCCGGCTGGACGCGGTCCCCTACCTGTACGTCCGCGAGGGTACGAACGGCGAGAACCTGCCGGAGACCCACGCGTTCCTCAAGCGCTGCCGCAAGGTCGTCGACGACGAATACCCGGGGCGGATCCTGCTCGCCGAGGCCAACCAGTGGCCGTCCGACGTCGTCGACTACTACGGCGACCCGGCCGTCGGCGGCGACGAGTGCCACATGTGTTTCCATTTCCCGCTGATGCCGCGCATCTTCATGGCGGCCCGACGGGAGTCGCGTTTTCCGATTTCGGAGATCCTGGCCCAGACGCCGTCCATTCCCTCGACCTCCCAATGGGGAATCTTCCTGCGGAACCACGACGAGCTCACCCTGGAAATGGTCAGCGACGAGGACCGCGACTACATGTGGAACGAGTACGCGCGTGACCCGCGGATGAAGGCGAACATCGGCATCCGGCGTCGTCTGGCCCCCCTGCTCGACAACGACCGGAACTCCCAGGAACTGTTCACCGCGATGTTGCTCTCGCTCCCCGGGTCTCCCTGTCTGTACTACGGGGACGAGATCGGCATGGGGGACAACATCTGGCTCGGTGACCGCGACGGCGTCCGCACACCGATGCAGTGGTCCCCCGACCGCAATGCCGGGTTCTCCCGGTCCGACCCGGCGCGGCTCTACCTGCCGGCCATCATGGATCCGGTCTACGGCTTCCAGACGGTGAACGTCGAGGCACAGATGAACACGACTGCCTCGCTGCTGCACTGGACCAGGCGGAGGATCGAGATCCGCAAGCAGCACCCGGCTTTCGCCCTCGGCGAGTTCTCCGATCTCGGCGGGTCCAACCCGACCGTGCTGTCGTACATGCGCTCCTACGCCGGTACGGACGGCGGCCAGGGGGGAATTGTGCTGTGCGTCAACAATCTCTCGCGTTTCCCGCAGCCCGTCGAACTCGACCTGCGGGAGCACACCGGCTCGGTGCCGGTGGAGCTGACCGGCGGAACCCCGTTCCCGGCGATCGGGGAACTGCCGTACCTGCTGACCCTTCCGGGGCACGGCTTCTACTGGTTCGACATCACCGACCCGGAGCAGCACCAGTCCGGGCGCGGCGGCGAACCCGACTACATCGAACAGGAGGTGTCCTGAGCGGATGAGCGACCAGATGTCGGAATTCAGCACGAACGCGACCGGATATCAGGACGGCGGTGACCTCGCGGTCCTGCTCGCAGAATGGCTACCGGGGCAGAGGTGGTTCGCGCAGAAGGGCGATGTCCCGGCCGCGGTGACCATCGAGGCCAGGACGGCGATCGCCGTCCTGGACGGCCGGTCGGTGGAGCAGGTCCTGTTCACGGTGCCCTCCCCCGCCGGGGCCCAGCGCTACCAGCTGTGGGTGGGCTGGAGCGAGCACTACCCGGAGCAGTTCGCACACGTGGTCATCGGCGAGGTCGGCGGCCGGTTCGCCTACGACGCCCTGCACGATGCCCAGGTCTCCGCTCTCGTGCTGTCGAACATCGCCGACGACGTGTCCGTCGGGGACATCGAGTTCATCCCCGAAGCCGGTGCCGTCATCGACACATCGGGTGCCGGGTTGGTGATCGGAGCCGAGCAGTCCAACACCTCCATCGTGTACGGACACTCGAGCATCCTGAAGGTGTTCCGCCGTCTCGAACCGGGGCTCAATCCCGATGCGGAGGTGCACCGTGCCCTGCAGGCCGCCGGTTCCGCCCACATCGCGGAGGCGCTGGGCGTGGTCGAGGGTCCGGTGGCCGGTGAGCGCACGACGCTGGGACTGCTGACCGGCTTCTTCGCCAACAGTGCCGAGGGTTGGGCGATGGCCACCGCCAGCGTTCGCGATCTGATGGCCGAGGGCGACCTGCGGGCCGACGAGGTGGGCGGTGACTTCGCCTCGGAATCCCGGCGTCTGGGCCGGGCCGTCGCCGAGGTGCACGCCGACCTGGCGACCGCGTTCGGTACCGACGATCTGGACGACCACGCGGTGGCCGACCTGATCAACACCATGGTCGCCGGCGCGGAGGCGGTGGCCGCGCACGTGCCGTCGGTGGCCACCCACCTGCCGGAGATCAGGTCGGCCTTCCACCGCGCCGATTCCTCCGCCACCGGGCTCAGGGTCCAGCGCATCCACGGCGACCTGCAGCTGGGGCAGACGCTGCGGACGCTGACCGGTTGGGCCATCATCGATTTCGAGGGCGAGCCGTCCAAATCGCTGGGCTACCGCCGGGCCATGCACTCACCGTTGCGCGACATCGCCGGGATGCTGCGCTCGTTCGACTACGCGGCCAACCATTCCGGAGGTGCGGCCGACTCGCAGCACGCCTACCGTGCGCAGGAGTGGGCCGCACGGAACCGCGCGGCCTTCTGCGACGGGTACGCCGCGGTGGCCGGTCACGACCCGCGACACATGGGCTCGCTGCTGGCCGCGTTCGAACTGGACAAGGCCGTCTACGAGGTCGCCTACGAGCATGGTCACCGGCCGAGCTGGGAACCGATCCCGCTGCAAGCAGTAGTCAGACTGATCAACACCGGAGGCAAATGATGAGCGGTCCGAGTACGCCGAGCACGCCGGCCGTGGCACCGGTCGCCGAGACGCCGCCGGTGACACCCGCCGTACCGCAGGGCCCGACCATCGACGAGTACGAGAAGCTCATCGGGGGCGACACCCACAACCCGCACGGGATCCTGGGCACGCATCCCCAGCCGGACGGCACCACCATCGTCCGCACCCTGCGGCACCATGCGAAGTCGGTCACCATGCTGACCGAGGGCACCGAGGTACCCCTGGAGCACGTGCACGGCGGAGTCTTCGCCGTGACGATCCCGGGGCCTCCGGCGGACTACCGTCTGCGGGTCGTCTACCCCGGTACCGACGGCGACATCTCCTACGAGGTGGACGACCCGTATCGCTGGCTGCCCACGCTGGGAGAGATCGACCTGCACCTGATCGGCGAGGGCCGGCACGAGTTCCTCTGGACGGTGCTGGGCGCCCACGTCCGCAGCTACGACACCCCGATCGGCAGCGTCACCGGCACCTCGTTCGCCGTCTGGGCCCCGAACGCCCGCGGCGTCCGGGTCAGCGGCGACTTCGATCACTGGTCGGGCGCTGGTCAGCCGATGCGCTCGCTCGGCTCCTCCGGCGTCTGGGAGGTCTTCCTGCCCGACGTGGGGACCGGGACCCGGTACAAGTTCCAGATCCTCGGCCAGGACGGCGTCTGGCGCGAGAAGGCCGACCCGATGGCGTTCGGCGCGGAGATCCCACCGGCGACCGCCTCGGTGGTCACCACCAGCAGCTACGAGTGGACCGACTCCGACTGGATCCAGAAGCGGGCAGCCACCAACCATCTGCTGGAGCCGATGTCGATCTACGAGATCCACGCCGGATCCTGGCGCACCGACATCGACTACCGCGAGATGGCCGACGCACTGGTGCAGGACCTGGCCGAGACCGGTTTCACGCACCTGGAGTTCCTGCCGCTGGCCGGGCATCCGTTCGGCGGCTCGTGGGGCTACCAGGTGACCTCCTACTACGCGCCGGACCCGCGGTTCGGGTCGCCGGACGACTTCCGGTATCTCATCGATCGGCTGCACGGGGCCGGGATCGGCGTCATCCTCGACTGGGTGCCCGCACACTTCCCGAAGGACGAGTGGGCGCTCGGGAAGTTCGACGGCACCGCGCTCTACGAGCACGCCGACCCACGCCGCGGCGAGCAGCCCGACTGGGGCACCCTTGTCTTCGACTTCGGCCGACGCGAGGTCCGCAACTTCCTGGTCGCGAACGCCCTGTACTGGCTGGAGGAGTTCCACCTCGACGGTCTGCGGGTCGATGCGGTCGCCTCGATGCTGTACCTGGACTACTCCCGCAAGGACGGCGAGTGGCTGCCGAACATCTACGGCGGCCGGGAGAACCTCGATGCCGTGGCGTTCCTGCAGGAGACCAATGCCACCGTCGGCAAGCGGATCCCCGGTGCGCTGATGATCGCCGAGGAGTCGACGGCCTGGCCGGGCGTCACACGTCCCACCCACCTGGGCGGTCTCGGGTTCCACCTGAAGTGGAACATGGGCTGGATGCACGACACCCTGGCCTACATCGCCCGGGATCCGATCTACCGCGGCTGGCACCACAACGAGCTGACCTTCTCGATGATGTACGCCTACACCGAGCAGTTCGTGCTGCCCATCTCCCACGACGAGGTCGTGCACGGCAAGAGTTCGCTCTGGTCCAAGATCCCCGGTGACGAGTGGCAGAAGGCCGCCACCCTCCGGGCCTACTACGCCTACATGTGGGCCCATCCCGGCAAGCAGCTCCTCTTCATGGGTCAGGAACTCGGCACCCCGTGGGAGTGGAGCGAGACCGTGCAGGTCCCGTGGCAGCTGCGGGAGTACCCGCTCCACGACGGCATCCGGACGATGATCGGCGACCTGAACCGGGTCTACACGAGCAGTCCGGCGCTCTACTCCCAGGATTTCACGCCGAACGGCTTCAGCTGGATCGACGCCAACGACCGGGACGGCAACGTGCTCGCCTTCCTGCGGTGGGGATCCGACGGTTCCGCGCTGGTCTGCGTCGTCAACTTCTCGCCCCAGCCGCACACCGGCTATCGGGTGGGTCTGCCGTTCGGCGGCGTCTGGAGGGAGGCGGTCAACACCGACTCCACCACCTACGGCGGTTCCGGGGTGGGCAATCTGGGCGCCGTCGTCGCGGCCGACGATGCCTGGCACGGACAGCCGTCCTCCGCGACCCTGATGGTGCCGCCACTGGGCGCGCTCTGGCTGGTCCCCGAATCGGCCCCCCGGTCCTGACCCGACCGGCTGCCCGGTCGGGGCGACGGTCGCGCCGGGCCATCGTGCCCGGCGCGGCCCTGACGTCCGTGCTGGTGATCCTGCTGATCGTCATCGCGGTGGGCCCGCGGTACCGGACGGTCTCCGGATCGCCGGCCGCGGCCGAGAGGATCGCCGGGATCGATGTCGCCGCGCCGCCGCTGGCCATCCGGCACGTCGGCGTACCCACCGTCACCGGCGGCCTGGACGACGCCATGGTGGCCGGGGTGCTGTCCGACGTCGGGGCGTTCTGGGCGGCCGCCCTGCCCGCCGACTTCGGCAAGCGATTCGTCCCACTGGCGGGCGGATACGTGTCCATCGACTCGACCGCAGCGAGCGGGACGTCCTACTGCGTCAGCTCCCCCGATCAGATCAGCGGCAACGCCTACTACTGCCCGACGGGCGATGCCATCGTCTACGACTCGGCCGGCCTCGTGCCCGTGCTGATCGGCCACTACGGGGTCGGCGGCCTGACGGCGGCGTTCGCCCACGAGTTCGGACACGCCATGCAGGCGCGGATCGGGCCGACGGCGGCCGACCGCAGCGCCCACCCGACGCTCTACCCGACGATCCTGATCGAGGCACAGGGAGACTGTTTCGCCGGCGCGCTGCTGTCGTGGGCGGTGGCGGGACACGCCGAACACATCCGGCTGCCCGAGTCCTCGATGGTGCGGGCGGTGGCCCCCCTGCTGGACTTCGGTGATCCGGTCGGCGTGCCGGTCGGCGATGCCACGGCCCACGGGCTCGCGGTGGACCGCCTCACCGCGGTGCTGCTCGGCTACCGGCAGGGTCCGGCGGCCTGCCACGCCCTGACCAGAGCCGCGATGACGCCGACCCTGGGCCGCGCCGGCCTCGTCGATACCCCCGCGGCCGACCGGTTCGCCGGCCCCGCCGCGACCCTGGCTGCGGCGCGGACCTCGGTGTCGGCCTTCCTGCAGGAAGTGCTGCCCAACAGGGGATCTGCCTCCTCCGCTGCACCATCGGCCGCCGACCTGACGGCGGCGCAACCGTACGGCCAGTTCGCCGAGGCGGCCACCCTGGCACTGGCCGCCGGACGGTCGGCGACCGGATCCGCCGATGGCGCCGCCTGCTTCACCGGCGCCTGGACGGCCTCGGTGTTCGGTCACGCGAAGACCGGCGCCCTCGGTTCCTGGGGCGGCGACGCCGACGAGGCCCTGAACATGCTGCGGGCCCGGCCGGCGGCCGATTTCAGCGAACTCGGGGCCTATGCCGACGGCTTCGCCAAGGGCTGGACCGGCTGCAGCGGGAGGTGAGGCCGGGCTACATCTGCTCGGGCGCAGACACGCCGAGCAGGCCGAGACCGACCACGAGCACCCGTAGCGTCAGGTCGCACAGGGCGAGCCTGGAGGAACGCACGGCCGGGTCGGGTGCCTTGAGCACCGGGCACGCGTCGTAGAAGCCGGTGAACGCCTGCGCCAGCGAGAACAGGTAGGCGCACAGTCGGTGCGGTTCCAGGGTGTCGCCGACCTCGGCCACGACGCCGCCGAACCCCAGGAGTTCCAACGCAAGTCGACGCTCGGCGGGCTGGCCGACCTCGATCGTCCCCGGAAAAGCGTCCTGATCGGAGGTGTCGGTCGCCTTCCGCAGGATCGACCGGATCCGGGCCGACGCGTACTGCAGGTACGGCCCGGTGTTGCCGGTCAGCGCGAGCATCCGGTCGAAGTCGAACGTGTACTCGGTGTCGTGGGCCAGCGACAGGTCCGCGTACTTGACGGCACCGATGCCGACCTGTCTTGCGATGTCGGCCCTGGTGCGGTCGTCGAGGTCCGGACGGATCTTCTCCACCACGGCGGCGGCCCGGTCGACGGCCTCCTCCAGCAGGACGCCGAGCCTGATCGGCGCCCCGCTGCGGGTCTTGAGGATCTTGCCGTCCTGGCCGAGGACGTTGCCGATCTGCACGTGGACGGGGTGGACGTCCTCGGGCAGCCAACCGGCCAGCCGGGCGGTGGCGAAGACCATCTGCAGATGCAGGTGCTGCGGCGCGCCGATGACGTAGAGGATCCGGTCCGCGTGCAGTTGCCGGGCCCGGTAGCGGATGGTGGCCAGATCCGTGGTGCCGTAGCCGTAACCGCCGTCGCTCTTGCGGATGATCAGCGGGACCGGTTTGCCCTCGCGCCCGGTGAAGCCCTCCAGGAAGACGCAGAGCGCACCCTCGCTGACGACCGCCAGACCCTTCTGCTCCAGTTCGTCGCACAGAGCGGAAAGGCTTTCGTTGTAGCGGCTCTCGCCCATCAGGTCGTCGTCGGTCAGGGTGACGTCCAGGGCCGTGTAGATCTGGTTGAAGTAAGTCTTGGACAGATCGATCAGTTCCTGCCAGAGCCGCAGCGTGTTCGGCTCCCCCGCCTGCAGTGCCACCACGCGGGCCCTGGCCCGGCCGGCGAACTCCGTCGATCCCTCGAACTTGTTGCGGGCCGACTGGTAGAAGGAGTTCGGGTCCGAGCGCAGCAGCCCGGCGTCGTCGCCGTGCTCCCCCACATCCAGCAGGTGCTCCAGCAGCATCCCGAAAGGCGTTCCCCAGTCACCGATGTGGTTCTGCCGGATCACCTGGTGGCCGAGGTGCTCCAGCGTCCGGGCCAGTGCGTCGCCGACGACCGTCGTCCGCAGGTGCCCGACGTGCATCTCCTTCGCGACGTTCGGTGCCGAGTAGTCGACGACGATCCGCTGGGCGGTCAGGACCGGCAGGCCGAGCCGTGGATCGGCCGACTGCGCGTTCGACCGGTCGGCAATCGCCTCGTCGCGGAGCGTCAGGTTGATGAACCCGGGCCCGCTGATCTCCAGCCCCGCGCAGAGGTCGTCGACCTGAAGGGCCGCGACGATGTCGGCGGCCACCTCGCGGGGTTTGCGGCCGAGCCTCTTGGCCAGCGGCAATGCCGCATTCGCCTGGTAGTCGGCGAACTGCGACGGGCGGATCACCGCGTCGGTCCCGGCGTACTCGGCGCCGAATGCAACCTCGATCGCCTCCTGGACGCGGGCGGACAGGGTTGACTTGGGGTCGGTGGTCGATAGCGCGTGCATGGGTGCACGGTACGTTCCTGGGCGGGAACGAGTGGAGGTGGCCATCAGCTGGCACGGTTTTCACCGGCCGACGACCCGGCACCGCGAGCCTCCGCGGTGATCGGCGAGGCGTTGCGTCCACGCGTGATGGTGCTGGCCGTCCTGACGGGGTTGGCCGCCGGCATCGGCGGCGTGGCGCTCACCCTGCTGCTGCACCTGGTGCAGCATCTGGCCTTCGGCTACACCGAGGCGACCTTCCTCACCGGGGTCGAGCGGGCTTCGCCGGCCCGCCGGGTGCTGGCCCTGGCCCTGGGCGGTGCAATCGTCGGCACCGGCTGGTGGGCGCTCCGCCGGTCGAGGCCCGCCTCGTGCACCGTGGAGGAAGCCCTGGCCTCCCCCGGTCTGCGACTGCCCGTGCCGGCCACGACGGCGGAGGCGTCACTGCAGGTGATCGCCGTGGGATTCGGAGCCTCCCTCGGACGTGAGGGCGCCCCACGCCAGTTGGGCGCCGCACTGGCCGCCTGGCTGGCGGACCGGGCCGGAGTCTCCGTCGGGCAACGACGGACCATCGTGGCCTGCGGCGCGGGGGCCGGATTGGCCTCTGTCTACAACGTGCCCCTCGGCGGCGCGCTGTTCACCCTGGAAATCCTGCTGGTCTCTGCGCAGCTCGCCGATGTGGTGCCGGCGCTGCTCAGCGCCGCCGTGGCGACCGCAACGGCCTGGCCGGTGCTCTCGGACCGACCGACCTATCTGCTGGCCCACGTCACATTCCGGTCCAACGAGCTGGTTTTCGCCCTTCTGCTCGGACCCGTCGCAGGCCTGATCGGCTGGACGTTCAACCGTCTCGCCACCCTGGGACGGTCGGCGGCACCTCACGGCTGGCAGTTGCCGCTGGTGATCACCGCGGCGTTCACCGGACTCGGGGCACTGTCGATCGCCTTCCCACAGCTCCTCGGCAACGGGAAGGGTGTGGCGCAACTCGCTTTCGACGGCACGCTTGCGCTGGGCACGGTCGGCGTCCTGCTGGTGCTGAAGCCGCTCGTCACCACCGGCATGCTGGCCGCCGGAGCCAACGGCGGACTCCTGACACCCGCGCTGGCCACCGGTGCACTGCTCGGCACGCTGACCGGGACGGCGTACTCGATCCTCTGGCCGGGCACACCGGTCGCCGGGTTCGCGATGATCGGCGCCGCCGCAGTCCTGGCCACCACGCTGCGCGCCCCACTGTGCGCGGTCGTGCTCCTCCTCGAGTTCACCGGGACCGGCCTGGATCTGGTGGTCCCGATGGCACTCGCGGTGGCCGGCGCGATGTATACCTCAGAACTCCTGCTCCGCCGATGTCCTGCACCGGCGGATCAGTAGCCGCCGGGTCGGTAGCCGCCGGGTCGGTAGCCGCCGGACCAGCAGCGGGCCGGATCAGCCGCGACCGGATCGCCTGGCCCGGCCGGGATCGGCCTGAGCCGGCCGGGATCAGTACAGGGCGGCCGCCAGCTTGCGACGGGCCACCTTGACCAGTTCGTCGTCGGTGGCGAAGAGACCGAACAATTCGATCAGGTGCTCCCTGGCCGTGGTCCGGTCGTCACCGGCCGACCGTTTCACCGCGCCGACCATGCGGTCGAACGCGGCCTCCACCTCGCCGCCGGCCAGCTGGAGATCCGCGGCGTCGCACTGCAGCGCCACGTCCTCGGGGGCCGCATCGGCCGCTTCGATCGTGTCAGGGCCGAGTGCGTCGGTCCTGGCCAGGAACAGCGCCTGGGCCAGCGCGGCCGTTGCCCGCTCGTTCCCCGGTTCGGCGGCCAGGATCTGCTCCAGCTCGGTCCTGGCCGTGTCGTACTCGCCGGCCATCAGGGCGTCCTCGGCCGCGACGAACCGCGGATCCTCCTCGGGCTCGGTCGGCCCCGGTTCGACCCCGGCGGCCGCTTCGGCCGCTCGGATCCCCGGCAGCCGTTCGCGGAGCGTGTCCAGCAACCCGGTGATCCAGGCACGCACGGGCGCTTCCTCGGCCGGTCCCGCGTACGCGTCGACCGGCTGACCGCCGGCCACCGCGATGATGGTCGGGATCTCGCGGGCCTGGAAGGCCTGGGCCACCCGTGGGTTGGCGTCGACGTCGACCCTGGCCAGGACCCAGGCACCGTGGCCGGTGTCCACCACGTCGTTGAAGACGGCCGACAGCGACGCCGACAGGGTGGAGCGCGAGGACCAGAGGTCGAACACCACCATGACCTCGGTCGAGGCCTGCACCACCTCGCCGAAGCTGGCCTCGTTGACGTCGATGTTGTACTTGGACAAGGGCTTCGCCGGCGCGGCGGGCGCGCCGCCGGGAGCCGGCTTGTTCTTCAGGGCGGAAAGGTCGATGGCACCGGCGAAGGCGGTGGAAAGCGCAGCCTGCTGGCGACGGTCCGGACGGGTCATGACGACATTTTGTCACGCCGCCCGGGTGTCGCGATGCCGACCGCCGGCCACAGCCGGCCGGGCCACGGGCTCCGGCGCCCGGTGCCGGCCGACCACCGGCTCCCGCATCGGCCACGCCTTGTCGATGACCGTGCCGAGCTTGCCTCTGGAACACAGGTAGGCCTGCAGGTGCACCGCCCAGTCGTGGTGCCAGCCGACCTGCGCGCTGTGCAGGGTCGGGGCGTCGGCCCTGGCGATCAACTCGTGCCCGGCCGCCATCGCCCTGGCCACCGCGACCGCCGCCGCGGCATCACCGAGCGCTGAGTGTGCATCCCTGGCCTCCGCGCGGTAGAACTCGGCCGTCGCCCCGAGCGTCCGCTTTCCCTTGCGATAGCGGTCGACCCCACGATCGATGACGAGCGGATCGACGACGGTCGCATCAGGCCACCAGGGACGCGTGGCCAGCCGGGGAAGCCGATGCCTGGCCGCCTCGGCATCGAGCAACGTCAGGTCGTAGGGGGCGTTGAAGATGACGACGGGAAGCCCGGAGCGCCAGGCGCCTTCCAATTCGTCGATGATCTCGGAGACACCCCGGCCGGCGGACATGCCGGACCCCCTGGCCTCCTGCGTGCTCACGCCGTGCACCGCGGAGGCCGCCGCCGGAATCGGAACACCCGGATCGAGCAGCCAGTGCCGCGACCGGACCACCTCTCCGGTCGGAGCCACGTACACGACCGCCGCCGTCACCACCCGGTCCGTGGTGGTGTCGACCCCGGTGGTCTCCAGATCGAATCCGACCAGGGTGCCGGTGTGCCACGCCGGGCCGTGGGCGAAGGGATCCGTGCTGGTCATGTCGGCTGCATTCTCCTGAATCCCGTTGCCCGACGGGCAAGTCCGTCGCTGTCGGGAACGTTACGCGGGCACCCCGACAGCGGACGGGAGGGCACGCTCGGGGTGTCCGGGTCCAGAGCCCTCTTGCTAACGTCGACAAATGACCTCGAACGCTCCGACCCGCGCGCTGCCGTTCGATCCGATCGCCAAGGCCGCGCAGACCTGGGCCGAACGGATCGGACCGAACGGGGCGATGTCGGCCGTCACCAACATCATGCGGGTCCAGCAGATCCTGCAGGCCAGCGTCGACGAGGCGCTGAAGCCCCACGGTCTGACCTTCGCCCGGTACGAGGCGCTGGTGCTGCTGTCCTTCTCCCGGCGCGGCTCGTTGCCGATGCGGATGATGGGCGAACGCCTCCAGCTTCACCCGACCTCGATCACCAACATCGTCGACCGGCTGGAGGCGGACGGTCTGGCCCGCCGGCTACCGCACCCGAGCGATCGCCGCACCACGCTGGTGGAGCTCACCGAGACCGGCCGCACCAGGCTGACGGCGGCCACCGAGGCCGTCACAAGGGCGAACTTCGGCCTGTTCGGCTTGACCGACGACGAGTCCGCGCAGCTGTCCCGGCTGCTGACCGAGGTCAGGCGGTCGGCGGGCGACTTCGCCTGAGTCGTGGCGGGTGGCTCACCCGTGTCGGGGTACCGAGATCACCAGGGCGTCCCCCTGGCCGCCGCCACCGCACAGGGCCGCCGCTCCGATCCCGCCGCCGCGACGCCCCAGCTCCATCGCCAGGTGCAGCACGAGCCGGGCCCCCGAGGCACCGATCGGGTGTCCGAGGGCGATGGCGCCGCCGTTGACGTTGACCCGTTCCTCGGAGATCTGCAGATCACGGGACGAGGCGATCCCGACGGCGGCGAAGGCCTCGTTGATCTCGATCAGGTCGAGTTCGTCGGTACCGATCCCGGCCTTGGCGCAGGCCGCCCTGATGGCATTGGCCGGCTGGAGTTGGAGCGACGAGTCGGGCCCGGCGACCACGCCGTGCGCCTCGATCTCGGCGATCCACGTCAGGCCCCGGCTCTGCGCCCATTCCTTGCGCACGACGACCACCGCGGCCGCCCCGTCGGAGATCGGTGACGCAGAACCGGCGGTGATCGAGCCGTCGCCGCGGAAGGCCGGCCGGAGCTTGGCCAGTACCTCCACGGTGGTCTCGGGACGAATCCCCTCGTCGGTGTCCACCACCACATCACCCCGGCGGCCCGCGATGGTGACCGGGACGATTTCCTGCGCGAACAGGCCTGCAGTGACCGCCGCCGCCGCACGCTGGTGCGAGCGCGCCGCGAAGGTGTCCTGTTCCCGCCTGGTCAGCGGCGTGCGGTCGTTGACCTGTTCGGTCAGCGCGCCCATCGCCTGATCGGTGAAAGCGTCCCGCAGTCCGTCGAAGTCGGTGTGATCCAGGAGCGTGACGTCACCGAACTTGAAGCCGGCCCTGGAGTTCGGCAGCAGATGGGGCGCCCTGGTCATCGACTCCATGCCACCGGCCACCACGACGTCGAACTCGCCGGCCCGGATCAGCTGGTCGGCCAGAGCGATCGCGTCCAGGCCGGACAGGCAGACCTTGTTGACGGTCAGGGCCGGCACGTCCATCGCGATCCCACCGGCCACCGCGGCCTGCCGAGCGGGAATCTGCCCGCACCCGGCCTGCAGTACCTGGCCCATGATCACGTACTGGACGTCAGCGGCCGGGACGCCGCTGCGCTGCAGGGCACCGGCGATCGCGACCCCGCCGAGCTGTACCGCGGTGGCCCCGGCCAGAGCGCCGGAGAGTCGACCCATCGGCGTACGAGCGCCGGCAATGATCACCGTTGATCCCATGCCCCGACGCTACTATGCGCTGCCCGCCACCTCGTGGGCCGGGCAGCTTGGGTGGCCGGGCAGCGCGGGGTGGTCGGGCGCTAGCCTGACGGCCATGAACATCCCGACCGCATCGTCCCTGCTCGATGACGAATCCATCGTCTGCGTCGATCACGTCGGCATCGCCGTCCCCGATCTCGAGGCCGCGATCGCGTTCCACACCTCGGTACTCGGCGGGAGCGTCTCGCACCGGGAGATCAATACCGATCAGGGTGTCGAGGAGGCGATGATCTCCTACGGAACTGGCGCACAGATCCAGCTGCTGGCCCCCCTCGACGCAGCGTCGACCATCGCGAAGTTCATCGATCGCAACGGCCCTGGCCTCCAGCAGCTGGCCTACCGGGTGACCGACGTCGAGGCCGTTTCCGCCAGGCTTCGACGGGCCGGCCTCCGGCTGCTCTTCGCAGAACCACGCCGGGGAACGGCCGGGTCCAGGATCAACTTCGTGCATCCGAAGGACACCGGCGGGGTGCTGGTCGAGCTGGTCGAGCCCGCAACTGCGGTACCCGAGTAGCGGCGCAGCAGCAGTGCAGTAGCGGGCCCGCCGGGCGGAGGATCACAAGTCCGTCGAGGTTCGGCCGGGCAGTACCGTTCCCGCGGCTGCAGATGGAACACTGGGAGCATGACTTCCGGTGATTGGCTCCCCGCACAAGCCCCCTTCGATGTGGTGCGTCGCGGCTACTCACCCGAACAGGTCACCGCGCACCTGGAACGCCTGGAATACGACCTGCGGATCACCACCGCGAATCGCGATGCCACCAACCAGCGGCTGAACGAGCTGGGCAGTCAGTTGGCCGCCGCGCAGGCCGAGGCCGACACCTTGCGGGCGCAGCTCGACCGGAACGCCCTCGAGCCGGTCTCGATGGCCAACCTGTCCGATCGCATGCAGCGGATGATCCGGTTGGCCGAGGAAGAAGCCGGCGAGATCCGCGCCAGGGCCGAGGCCGACGCCGACCGCATGCGCGGCAAGCTCGAGACGTCGCTGTCCGAGGCCTCGGCCGCCCGCGCGGCGTTCGACAGCGAACGCGAGCACACCCGGAAGCAGTTGGCCGAACAGGTCCACGGCCTGATCGCGGAAGCCACGTCGGAAGCATTGGACACCACCACCCAGGCGCAGGAGGAGGCAGCACGCGTGCTCCAGGAGGCCAACGCGGAGGCCGAACGCACCGTTTCGGCGGCGAAGGCCCACGCCGAGATGGAGACGGCCCGGGCCCGCGAAGAGGCCGAGCTGACGGTCCGCGAGGCCACCGCTGCCGCGGAGACGCTGACCAGCCAGACGAAGGCCGAGCGGGAGCGTCTGGACGCCGAGAGCCTCGCCCACCGCACCCAGGTCGACGAAGACTTCGAGATCGCGATCGCCGACCGCCGCCGGGAGGCGCACAAGGTGATCACCGATCGCGAGGCGGAGTCGGCGGCAGCGGCCAAGAAGCTGATCGCCGAGGCCACCTCGCACTCGCAGGACCTGGTCGCGGCTGCGACCGGCGAGTCCGAACGGCTGATGCAACAGGCCACCACGTACTCCGAAGCACTGGTGAACCGGGCCGCGGCCGAGTCCCACCAGCGGGTCAGGGATGCCGACGATGCCGTGCTGGCCCTTCATGCGCTGCGCGACCAGCTCGGCGAACAGCTGCGGTCGCTGACCGGACACCTGGATCACATCCGGGAGCTGGCCGCGTCGGCTCCCGCACTGATCACGCCGCCGGCCGACGAACAGGACCGCCCGGTGGCCGAGGACTTCCCGGCCGACCCGACCGCACGGCCGACACCCGTGGATCTGCCGGTTCCGGTGTACGGAGAGCCGGTCGCGCTCGACGACGGCCGCGCGGAAACCCGCAACGGCGGCTCCCCCGGGATCACCGACCAGGAGCCTGCCGCCGGCACCGACCACAACGAGCACGTCAACGGCGACACCGTCACGATCGCGGCGATCACCGACGACGCTCCCGCGGCGACCGACGAGGTGACGGCCCCGAAGGTCGCCACCAACGGAAGCCAGCGCACCCGGACCCGCGGCGGCCGCTGACCGTCGTCAGGTCCGGATGACCGCACCGCTCAGCACCGGACCGCATCGCTCAGCACCGATCAGCTGCGGTCCCCCAGTGCCACCGTGCCCAGGATCTCCGGCATCCGGTCCAGGTAGGTCGTCGCCGTCCAGGAGGACATCACCACGATCGCCACGACCCCGCACAGCGGCCCGACGACCAGCCCGACCCAGCCCCACCCGGGCGCGACCGTCACGGCGAGCACCGCCAGTCCGATCGCGGGCAGTGCGACGACCAGCCCACCTCCGACGGCCGCGAGAACGGTCGCGGTGTTCCGCCCCTTCTGCCCGGGAAGTCCGTTGGCGAACATGGACTTCCGGCTCTGCCGCATGGCGTAGGGCAGCCGCGCCGACAGGTAGCCGATGAGGGCGATGGAGCCGAGCATCAGCGCGAGACAGATGCCCAGGGCCGCCGGCACCCGGCGCAGATCCCCCCGGAAGAACGCCTGCAGCAGAACCGCGAGCACGACGATGACCGTGCCGGGTACCGCAACGAAGACCGCGTGCCCCAACGCTTCTCCCCTGGCCCGGGTCCGGTCGGCGAACGCGACCATGTGCAACCAGACACCGGTTCCCTCGACTCCGAACTGGTTCCCGGCCTGCATGCCCACCATGACGGCGGCAAAGGCGACCGCATAGAGCGATCCGTGCCCCCGGATCACCAGCAGTGGCCAGATCACCGCCAGCGCGACGACCATCAACCACGGGATCCGCCGCATCGGGTCGCGCCAGGTCAGCACCCGGTCCCTGGCCACGATCAGGGCCACCATCCCGCCGAGGGAATCTGCCACCGCTCCGGAGGAGCCGGCGCGCCCGGCGGGTGCGGAGGCCTCCGAGGTGGACGGCGAGGTCGTCATGGACTTCTGCAGCGCCACCGACCACCACCACCAGCCGAGGCGGATCGCCGCCGCCGCCGTGAGGACCGCCACGACCAGATGAACCCATCTGGCCTCCTCGACGAACGACGGGATGGCCGCCAACGCGCCGTTGGGGCCCCAGAGCAGGACCTGCGACAGGGCCCGGGCGCCGGATCCCAGGGAGGCACCCGAACCGCTCGAGGCGCCGGCCCGGTTCAGCGCGAAGGACAGCCCGAGATACAGCAGGAACAGCAACGAGCCGATGACCATCCCGAGGTCACGTCCGCGTCGACCCGACATCAGTCCGGACATCGCGGTCGAGGCCGCCCGCGAGACGACCATGCACAGCCCGAGCTGGGCGACGGCGCAGAGCAGCGCGATCGGGAGCAGGGTCCAACTCGAGGACAGCGCGACGGCCGCACCGATCAGCACGAGAGCGTTGGCCAGCGGGAGATAGCCGACCAGCGAGGCCGCCAGCAGGCCGCGCTGCAGCACGCCGGTGGTCAGCGGGAGCAGTGCGAACCTCATCGGGTCCACCGTCTCGTCGATGCCGAAGGCGACCAGTGGGGCCAGCACCCAGGAGACCATCTGCAGGGTGAACAGCGAGATCACCACGGTGCGGGCGGCGACGGGGTGGGTACGCAGGGCCATCAGGCCAACGGCGATCACGAGCAGTACCAGCGCCGCGGCGCACCAGCCGATGATCTGCCAGGCCTTGGAGGCACCGTTGGAATGACGGAAGCGGCTGCTGACCAGCCGCCACTTCAGGCCGGCGAAGACCCCAACCATTCCAGGCCTCCTTCCGCGACGTCGTCGGCGCCGACCAGGTGCATGAACGCATCCTCGAGACTGGCCGCCTGCCCCCGGACCGATGCGGTCGGGCCGGTGGCCACGATGCGACCGTGCCCCATCACGGCCACGTGCGTGCACAGACTCTCGACCAGGGCCATCACGTGCGAGGAGAAGATCACCGTGCCGCCGCCGACCGTGTAGCGCGACAGCACCGTCCTGATCACCCGGGCCGAGACCGGGTCGACCGCCTCCAGCGGCTCGTCCAGCAGCAGGATCGGCGGGGCGTGCAGCAGCGCGGCCGCCAGGGTGATCTTCTTCCGCATTCCGGTCGAGTAGTCGGCGACCAGTCTGGAGCCGGCTTCGTCGAGATCCAGCACGGCGATCAGTTCCTTGGACCTGGCCTGCACGGTCGCCACCGGCAGCCCTCGCAAGCGCCCGAGATAGGACAGCAGTTCGGGGCCGGACAACCGCTCGAACAGACGCAGGCCGTCGGGCAGCACGCCCATCCGGCTCTTGGCGTGCACCGGGTCCGCCCAGACGTCGACACCGCCCATGATCACCCGCCCGGCGTCGGGGCGCAGCAACCCGGTGACCATCGACAGAGTGGTGGTCTTGCCCGCACCGTTGGGTCCGACCAGCCCGAAGAACGCTCCGGTCGGCACGTCGAGGTCGATGTGATCGACCACCGCGCGGCCGTCGTAGGTCTTGGTCAGGCCCCGGATCGCCAGTGCCAGATCGCCCACCCCGGCCGGCAGGTCCTCCGGCCGTGGGTAGCTGGGCAACACCGGGATCCGATCTGTCTTCTCACCGGTCATGCGTCCCCCTCCGCTGTGGTCCTTCTTCCGTCAACCCTGTCACACGGCGCCGACACCGACGCGATGGCCGGCACGGGTCTCAGCCGATGGCACCCGGTCCGGCGCGGGAGGCACGACGTTGCCAGCAGGAGGTGTGCCAGTGTCGACGGTCGCCCACTCCACCTTCGGTCTCGGACACCCAGGCCGGCCAGACGACCAGGTGGGCCGTTCCCGGCGCGATGATCTGCTGGCACCCCGGGCAGCGGTAGTCCTTGCCCGCGACGGCTCCGGGCACCGTTCTGACGAGGAACTCGCCGTCCCTCGTCGACTGCGCGCGCTGCCAGCCCACCCCTGGCCGGGTGGCATCGCCCACCTCCCCGGCCCCCGGACCTCGGGTGCCGCGTCCCCGGTCACCCCGGTTGCCCCGGCCAGAGGGTCTGGGTGGATGGGAGCGTCGCGGCACAGCAAAACCGTACCCGTGTGCCAGAGTGAGGAGGTAGCCTTGCTCACGATCGGGGAACGAGGGAGTCGCTTTGCCGGGACGAATGGGGATCGCTCTGACCGCGGCCGCCCTGAGTGTGACGGTCGGGGTGTTGGTCGGGGCCGTCATGACGATCGGCAATCACGCCAGGTCGCAGTCCGTCGCTTCCACCCCGGCCGCGTCGGCGCCGTCGTCCCCGTCCCTGGTCGGTGACAGCGCCGGTGCCGTGGCCCCGGCGTCCGTTCAGGCCTCGATTTCAGCTCCGGCGCCTGCGTCCGCGTCCGCGTCGATTCCGATGACGTCAGGTCCAGCCCCGTCAGCTCCGCCCCCGTCGGTCGGGGTGGCGGGGACGTCCGCCGTCCTCGGCCCGGTCCGGCCGACCACCACCCCCGTCAAGGCGACCCCCCGGCGGTCGGTCCCACCGGCCACCGTCATCACCATCTATCTGACCACCACCACCCCGACCCCTGCTCACGCCCCGACGCCCGCCCCGCCGCCACCACCCGCCGCCACCCCGACAACCACACCGACCACGACCACGACCACGACCCCCCGATCGACCCCCGCCCCTCCGGCGGGCGCGCCGACAGCCGGGCAGCCGTGCCAGACCCTGGGCGCGAAGGACACCGCCCCCGGCGGCTCGAACGTCTTCTGCCAGCGCAACTTCGCCACCGGTTCGCTCGCGTGGCGCGCGGTCGTGGACGGCGGGGGCTGCCTCAACAAGACGATGACGGGCATCGGCATCGACGGCCGGAACTACACCTGCCGGCCGGACGGCCCGCACCTGGATCGCTGGCGACCCGCGCACTGATCGGGGCGTCCGCCGTCAGACCGGGACGAACAGCGTCAGCAGCGCCCAGCAGACCACTGCCGAGGGCAGCAGCGAATCCATCCGGTCCATCACGCCGCCGTGGCCGGGCAGCAGGGTGCCCATGTCCTTGACGCCGAGGTCACGTTTGATCAGCGACTCGGCGAGGTCTCCCCCGGTGGACACGCAGGCCAGCACCAGCCCGATGATCGCCCCCTGCCACCAGGGGTGGTGCAGCGCCGGCATCAACGAGAGAGACAACGCACCGCCGGCCATCGCCGTGACGACCGAACCAGTGAATCCCTCCCACGACTTCTTCGGCGAGATCGTCGGCGCCATCGGATGTCTGCCCAGTAGCGCGCCCGCGGCGTAGCCGCCGGTGTCGGAGCAGACCACCATGATCAGGAACGCCAGGATCCGGGCGTGCCCATCGTGCGGGGCGACCATCAGCGTCGCGAAGGTGGCGAACAGTCCCAGGTAGATCGTCAGGAAGATGGACGCGCTGACGTCGGCCAGATAGCCGTCGGCCCCTCGGCCGAAGCGCCACCCCATCACCGCCAGGGACGTGAGGGCGATGCCCAGCATCTGTGCCGTGTGTCCGTAGGGCCAGGTCAGAGCGATGGTGACCGCCGACCCGAGCGCCACCGGGATCCAGGTGATGGTGATACCGCGGGCCGTGGCGAGCGTGGCACGCATCTCCCAGACGGAGGCGACCACCGCCGCGATGACGACCAGGACGAAGATCTCGCGCAGTAGCAGAAGGCAGACCACGACGACCAGGCCGAGACCGAGACCGACTCCGATCGCCATCGGCAAGTTCCGGCCTGCCTTCGAAACGGTCGCAGCCGGTTGCGGGGAGGCGGGCGGGACCCCGGAGGTCGCGTCGTGCGAAGTCGGGCCGGCCATCAGTCCTCGAGCAACTCGGCTTCCTTGTGTCTGACCAGCTCGTCGATCGACGCTGTGTACCGATCGGTGACGATCTGCAGTTCCTTCTCGGCCCTGGCACCCTCGTCCTCGCCGGTGTCCCCGTCCTTCACGGCCTTGTCCAGGGTCTCCTTGGCCTTGCGGCGGATGTTGCGCACCGAGACCTTCGCGTCCTCGCCCTTGGCCCGGGCGACCTTGCCCATGCTGCGGCGGCGCTCCTCGGTCAGCTGCGGGAAGATGATCCGGATGATGTTCCCGTCGTTGCTGGGATTCACGCCCAGGTCGGAGTCGCGGATCGCACGCTCGATGGACCCCAGCTGGCTCTGGTCGTACGGCTTGATGACGGCCATCCGCGCCTCGGGGATGGTGATCGAGGCCATCTGCTGCAATGGGGTGGTGGCACCGTAGTAGTCGATGACGATGCGGCTGAAGGTGTTCGGGTTGGCCCGACCGGTCCGCAGGCTGGACAGATCCTCCTTGGCGACCAGGACCGCCTTCTCCATCTTCTCTTCCGCGTCGAACAGCGTCTCGTCGATCAGGTCGGACATGTCTGGTGCCTTTCGTCCCAGCCGGCGCGGTGTCGCCGGCGTGGCTTCTACAGCGAACCTACTTCGTACGCAGGAACTAGTGCGAACGGGGAGTCGACACCAGCGTGCCGATCCTCTCGCCCCTGACCGCCTTGCCGATGTTGCCATCGGTGAGCAGGTTGAACACGATGATCGGCATCGAGTTGTCCATGCAGAGGCTGAAAGCCGTGGCGTCGGCGACCTGCAGGCCGCGTTCCAGCACCTCCCGGTGGGTGATCTCGGCGAACATCTTGGCGTCGGGCACCACCCGCGGGTCGGCGTCGAAGACACCGTCGACGGCTTTAGCCATCAGGACGACCTCGGCGTTGATCTCCAGGGCCCGCTGGGCTGCGGTGGTGTCGGTGGAGAAGTACGGCATGCCCATCCCGGCTGCGAAGATGACGATGCGGCCCTTCTCCAGATGTCGCTGGGCACGCCGGGGGATGTAGGGCTCGGCCACCTGGCCCATCGTGATGGCCGTCTGGACCCGCGTGTCGAGGTGGTGCTCGCGTTCCAGGAAGTCTTGCAGCGCAAGGCTGTTCATGACGGTGCCAAGCATGCCCATGTAGTCGGCCCTGGCCCGGTCCATGCCGCGGCTGTTCAATTCCGCACCGCGGAAGAAGTTGCCCCCGCCGATCACCACCGCGACCTGGACGCCGTCGCCGACGACCTCCGCGATCTGCCGGGCGACCCCGGAGACCACGTCCGGGTCGACGCCGACCTGGCCCCCGCCGAACATCTCACCGCCGAGTTTGAGCACCACCCGGCGGAACGGGCGACGGTCGGTCTCGGTCTCGGTCATGTTGGCCTCGTCTTCACCAGTGCGAACGTGAGAGATCGGGGTCGGCCACGCACAGGATGCAGCCGATCCCGATCGGTACTACTAGATCACGCCGTGCCGACCTCGAAGCGCACGAAGGCGGTGACGTCGACGCCGGCGCCGGCCAGGACCTTCGCGACCGTCATCTTCGAATCCCGGACCCAGCTCTGCTCGCCGAGGACCGCGGCCTTGTAGAACCCGTTGACCCGGCCTTCGACGATCTTGGGCAGTGCCGCCTCCGGCTTGCCCTCCTCGCGAGCGATGCCCTCGGCGATGCGCTGCTCGGACTCGAGCACTTCGGCGGGCACCTCCTCGCGGGAGAGGTACTTGGTGGTGGGGACCGCGGAGATCTGCATGGCGGAGCCGCGGGCCGTCTCGGCGTCGCTGCCCGTGTACTGCACGAGGACCCCGATGACCGGCGGGAGGTCGGCGGACCTCTTGTGCAGGTACACCGTGGTCTGGCCGTCGAACTTGGCGACCCGGTTCAGGACGAGCTTCTCTCCGAGTCGTCCTGCCGCGTTGGTGATCTCGTCCTCGACGGTGCCCGTCCCCAGCGGAGCGGCCAGCACCGACTCGACCGTGACGTCGCCCTCGGTGGCCGCGGCGGCTGCCGCGATCTTGTTCGCCAGATCCTGGAAATCCTGGTTCTTGGCGACGAAGTCGGTCTCGGAGTTCAGCTCGATCAGTGCGTTGCCGGACGCGGCGACCATGCCCTCGGCGGTGGTCCGCTCGGCGCGCTTGGACGCGTTCTTGGCGTTCTTGATCCGGAGGAACTCGATAGCCTTGTCGAAGTCGCCCTCGTTCTCCTCCAGGGCCTTCTTGCAATCCATGAATCCGGCTCCGGTCAGTTCCCGGAGCTTCTTGACGTCTGCAGCGCTGTAGTTCGCCATCTGTGGCGCGATCCTTCCTTCTCGACGGTGGGCAGCTCGTTGATCCAGCTGCCGGTGGTGCATGGTGCCGGGGTGCATGCCGGGGTCCGGTGGTCCGGACATGGCAGTGCCGGGCAACCCGTCGTGGGCTGCCCGGCACGTGCTGACTAGTTCAGCGAGGCAAGACCGGCGGCGGTGTCGCTGCCCTCGGTCGCAGCATCGGCCACCTCGGCGTCGGCGACCAGTTCGGCCGTCGCGCCCTCGGTGATGACCTCGTCGGCAGCGGGTGCCGGAGCGGCGTCAGCCGGGGCGGTCTCCTCGTGGGTCTGCAGCAGCTCGCGCTCCCACTCGGCCAGCGGCTCTTCACCCGCGGCGACCGCAGCGCCACCGGAACGGGCCAGCAGGCCCTCGGCGACGGCTTCGGCGACGACCTTGGTCAGCAGCGCAGCGGAGCGGATCGCGTCGTCGTTGCCCGGCACCGGGTAGTCGACCTCGTCCGGGTCGCAGTTGGTGTCGAGCACCGCAACGACCGGGATGTTCAGCTTGCGAGCCTCACCGACGGCGATGTGCTCCTTCTTCGTGTCCACGATCCATACAGCCGACGGCACCCGGGTCATGTCGCGGATGCCACCAAGGGTCTTGGCCAGCTTGTCCTTCTCGCGGGTCATCAGAAGGATTTCCTTCTTGGTGAAACCGACGAACCCACCGCTCTCCTCCATGGCCTCGAGGTCCTTGAGGCGCAGCAGGCGCTTGTGCACCGTCTGGAAGTTGGTGAGCATGCCACCGAGCCAGCGCTGGTTGACGTACGGCATCTGGACGCGGGTCGCCTGCTCGGCGATCGCCTCCTGGGCCTGGCGCTTGGTGCCGATGAACAGGACGGTCCCGCCGTGGGCGACGGTTTCCTTGATGAACTCGTACGCCTTGTCGATGTACGTCAGCGTCTGCTGCAGATCGATGACGTAGTTGCCATTGCGTTCGGTGAAGATGAATCTCTTCATCTTCGGATTCCAGCGCCGGGTCTGGTGTCCGAAGTGGACACCCGCGTCCAGCAGCTGGCGCATCGTGACGACAGCCAAAGTGACCAGCCGTCCTTTCTTTTTCTGCGCACGCCCGAACTTCCGCCTGCGCGGATTCGTGCCCGAGGTGCGCTGTTTCGGTTGTCGCGCTCGACCGGCGGTCGTGCGCCCTGACGTCCTCGGTGGGCACCGCCCGCCTGGGCGGGACCTCGGTGACCACCGGCCGGTGCGGTGGGAGCGAACCTTCCGGTCAGGGAAGTCCGCAGCGGCAGAAGGGCGTGCGTAGTCGGCCGATGAAAAACATCGGTCGCCAGGTCAGCGTACGTGATCGGCGTGTCAGGTTGCCAATCGGCAAGGTGGGCTCCGCGAGGGTTCCGGGGCGCAGGTTGTGCACATGCGCCCGGCTGTCCACATTCGACTCCGAAGTACCGCGCCAGGAGGCCACGACGCGGACGATCAGGCGATGCCCAGGACTCGTTCGCGTCGAGATGCCGTCCGCTCCTCCCTCGTCGCCGGTCTGATCGCCGGTCTGGTCTGCGGTCTGATCCTCCTGGTCGGTGACGGAAGCGCCGGCGCCGTCGGCCATTCGATCCCGGCGACCGATCGTCAGGACGGCCGATCGACAGGTTTCGTGCTGCCCATGGCCGGACCGGTTGCCGTCCTGACGCCGTTCCGCCCGCCGGCCACCCGGTACGGAGTGGGACATCGCGGGGTGGACCTGGAGGGCGCCCCGGGCACCCCGATCAGGGCCGCCGGTGCCGGGATCGTCGTGCATGCTGCGCCGCTGGCCGGTCGCGGCGTCATCTCGATCGAGCACCAGGTGGGACTGCGCACCACGTACGAGCCGGTGACGGCGTCGGTTCAGCCGGGAGATGCGGTGGTGGCGGGCCAGGTGATCGGTGTGCTCGAGGCCGGGCACTCCTCCTGCGCCCCGGCGGTCTGCCTGCACTGGGGCGCCCGTCTGCCGGACGGCTCCTACCTGGATCCGATGGGGCTGCTCCGCGGGCTGCGGGTGCGGTTGCTGCCGTGGGACCGGTAGGCCTCAGGCGCGGGGATGCGCCTGGCGGTACACCGCGGCCAGTCGTTCGGAGGAGATGTGGGTGTAGATCTGGGTGGTCGCCAGACTGGCGTGCCCGAGCATCTCCTGCACGGCCCGCAGGTCGGCACCCCCGTCGAGCAGGTGGGTGGCGCCGGTGTGGCGGATTCCATGCGGGCCGATGTCCGGGGCGCCGGGAATCGCGGAAGTTCGGGCGTGGACGAGGGTCCGGACGGCCCGCGGATCCATCCGGCCGCCCCGAAGACCCAGGAACACGGCCTGTTTCGAGAGATCGCCGGCCAGCATGGGACGGCCGCGATCCAGCCAGTCCCCGATCGCCCGGTCGGCCGGCAACCCGAACGGCACGGTCCGTTCCTTCGAACCCTTGCCCAGCACCCTGATCACGCGGCGCCGCCGATCGACGTCGCCGAGGTCGATGCCGGTGAGCTCGGACACGCGAATCATGGTGGCGTACAACATTTCCAGGACCGCCTGGTCGCGCAGCTCGATGGCTCCCCGGACCGGCGTCGGCGTGCCGGCCAGCATGGCGCGCGCCTGCCCCTCGGCGAGGATCGGAGGCAGCGACCTGTTGGCCCTCGGGGAGGCGAGCCGAGCGCCCGCGTCGACCCGCACGGCACCGGTCCGGACCGCCCATCCGGTGAACGATCTGGCCGCAGCGGCCCGCCGGGCCAGTGACGTCCGGGCCGCTCCCGTGCTCCGCAGCTTGGCCAGCCAGCTGCGCAACGTGGCCAGGTCCAGATCGGCGATGCCGACCGACATCCGTCGGTCGGAGGGCTGCAGGCGCGTCAGATGATCCAGGAGGGAGGCCACGTCCGCGGTGTACCCGGCGACCGTGGCGGGGGAGAGGTTGCGCTCGGACCTGAGGTAACGGCGGTAGCCGTCGAGCGCGTCGACGAGCAGGGGCGGGAGCTCGTCGACGATCGACTCGGTGGAGCGGCGGACGGCCATCTCCCGAAGGTGCTGCAGGTGCGCCACGAAGGTCAAGCGCGGCGCGCCGGAATCAGTCGACTGTCCCGCATCAGTCGACTGTTCGGTGTGCGGCTCAGCCGGGTGTTCGGTCAGTGACCGAAAATCTGCCGGTCGCGCATCTCGATGAGCTCGTTACGCATCGACGAAGTCGATTCGTTGATCATCCGCCACATGCGCCGCTCACGGCGGGCAGCTTCACGACGGTGGGACATGGACTTCAAAACGCCTGACATTGCGGGGAGTTCCTTCGTTGCTCTGGTGCGAGGTGTTCGCGCGACCCGCCGCCCGGGCTTGGACGGTGGAGATTCTTCTTCTGTCCTACAACGAAGAAGACGCCTCGAGCATCCTGGGTTTGCGAGCGCGACCCTGTGTTTCCCACCACAGGGTCCCTATCGCAACCTTCGCCATCGCCGGCCGACCCTGATCGGGGCCCGATCAGGTCTCCCCGATCGGGCCGTCCGGTCAGGATTGGTGCGCTGCGTCGAAGGCCTCGATGATGCCGGCGGCAATGCGTCCGCGGTCGCCGACGGTGAAGCCGTTGGCGTTCGCCCAGGTGCGAATGGCCTCGCGCTGCTCGCGTCCCATGCTCGGCGTGGCCGAGAACGCCTTCGAGGAACTGCCGACCGGCCGGCCCCTGCGCCTTGGCTCCGGCGAGGCGCCTTCCTGGTGGTAGGCCTCGGCCTCCGCGAGCACCTGCTCGACGTCGTTCTTGAAGAGCTGGTCGAACTCCGCACGATCCAGGACGATTCGTTCGGCCGGGGTGTTGGGCAACGCCAATTCGATGGTGACCAGTTCCCGCTGGGTCCCCTCCAGGTTGGCCACCTCCAATACATAGGCATCAAGACGCACCGGTGAGTCGATCAGTGGATGACGGAGAACCCGTATTTCGGCCACCTCCTCGGCCTTGGCGATCTCCTTACCGGTCAAGTCGCTGCTGATGATTTCCACGCGTCTGCGGGCCACTGGATAACTCCTGTCGTCGAGCCGGTCAAGACCTGCGACACTAACACGATCACGATAGCAATTGACTATCGACCTGGCCGTTCGGAATTGAATGATAAGGGCGGCCAAGTCCGACCGGATTAGCGTCAATTGCGGCGGACGGCAATTGATGGCAACCGCTCGTCCGGCCGGCCGTCAGGTATCGGACTTCCGCCGGCGGCGCCAGGCCCCCTCCTGACGGCGGACCAGATCATGCAACTCCAGCCTGGCCAGCGCCGCCATCACCTGGCCCGGACCGATCGCCGATTCCACGGACAGTTGCGCGACCGTGCGGATCCCCCGCGCAGGGAGCGCGTCGTAGACCTTGGCCACCTCCGGATCCAGCCCGTCCGTCGGGTGCCGGTCCGACGGCTCGGCCGTACCCGCCGGCACCGTCCCGGGACCGACGACCACGCTGTTGCCCCGTAGTGGAGCCGGCACGGTCTTCTCCCCCAGGGCCGTGAGGACATCCTCGGAACTGGTCACCAGCACCGCCTTTCCGCTGGCCAGGAGCATGTGACAGCCAACCGACAACGCCGAGGTCACCGGACCTGGCACTGCCATCAGCACCCGCCCCAGAGCGTCGGACGCGCTCGCGGTCGACAGCGTGCCGGATCGACGACCGGCTTCCACCACGACGGTGCCTGCGGCCAGTCCGGCGATCAGCCGGTTCCGCACCAGGAAGCGGTGCCGGGCCGGGGAGAAACCTGGCGGATACTCGCTGATCACCGCTCCCACCTGGGCGATCCGATCGATCAGTGCGGTGTTGGCGACCGGATAGGCCCGGTCGATGCCACAGGCCAGGATCGCAATCGTCGGCAGTTCACCCGGGTAGGCCAGGGCGCCGCGATGGGCGAACGTATCGATCCCGAACGCCGCCCCGGAGATCACCGTCAGACCGGCATCGGCTGCACCCATCGCGATGTCGGCCGCCACCCGCTGCCCGTAGTGGGTGTTCGCCCGTGAGCCGACCACCGCCAACGCCCGCTCCGGAAGACCGGACAACGGCCGCCCCCGCACGTACAGAGCAACCGGACCGGCACCGTTCTTCACCCCTCGGGAGGCCGCCATCGTGAATGCCATCAGAGCGGCCTCCGGCCACTCCGGATCGCCGGCGCCGATGATCCGGGCCCCGCACGACGCAGCCGCCGCCAGGTCGACGTCGATCAGCGTCTCGAGGTCATCGGCCGTGACCTGCTCGGTCCTGGCCGCAGTCGGGGCCAGCACAGCCCGAGGCGCCCGTCGCTCCCGGATCGCCTGCCACGCGGCCACAGCGCCCACCCTGGCGACGTACTCGCTCACCGCGGTGTCAGGCGGCTCGAACACGCGCAACAGCCCGGCCCAACTCCGCCGCAGGGCCGACTCCGCGGCTGGAGGCGGCCCGCCCCCGATACCGACCGCCCGGATCTCCGCCGGGGTCCAGAGTTCCGGATCCGGCCCGGCACCGCCGTCCCAGGCGATCTCCGGACCATCGGTGCTGCTGTGACTCACCATGCGTTCTCCCCACACCGCAACGAGAGTGCCCTGGCCACGTCTTCGGCCGAGGGCACCTCCCTCCCCCCGAGATCGGCGCTGGTCAGCGCCAACCGCAACACCCGGTCATAGCCACGTCCGGTCAACCGGCCGAAGCGCACCGCCCGATCCAACAGCCCCTCCTCGGCACGGCCGGGCCGCCACAACCGGCGGATGATCGGACCCGGGACCTCCGCATTGGTCGTGAAACGTGTTCCCCACCAGCGATGCAGCGCCCGCCCCCTGGCCAACGCCACCCTGGCCGCGATGACCTCCGAGCACTCCTGATCCGCCTCCCCCGATACCAGCGACCGCGGGTCGAGGGCCGCCAGATCCACCCGGATGTCGATCCGGTCCATCAACGGCCCCGACAATCGCGCCAGGTACCGGCGCCTGATGCCCGAGGCGCACGTGCAGTCGACGTCCTTCGCCGCCGCGCACGGACATGGGTTCGCCGCCAGGATCAGCTGGAACCGCGCCGGGTACCGGACCGCACCTGACGCCCGCGCCAACAGCACCGCTCCGGATTCCATCGGCTGTCGCAGCGCATCCAGGACCGTCGGCCGGAATTCCGGGGCCTCGTCCAGGAAGAGGACCCCGCGGTGCGCCAGGCTCACGCTGCCGGGCCGGATCAGGCCGGACCCACCACCGACCAGCGCAGCCAACGAGGCCGAATGATGAGGCTCGATGAAAGGCGGCCGGGTGATCAACGGCGTCTGGTCATCCAGATTGCCCGCCACCGAATGAACAGCAGTGACCTCCAACGCCTGCTCCGCGCTCAGCCTGGGCAACAGGCTCGGCAGTCGCGCCGCCAACATCGTCTTCCCCGACCCCGGAGGACCCACCATCGCCAGATGATGCCCACCCGCCGCGGCCAACTCCAACGCCGAACGAGCCTCCGGCTGCCCCAACACATCCCGCATGTCCGACATCGGAGGCTCCACCGGCGGCCCCGCCGCTACCGGCTCCACCAGACGACCCGCCTCGCCCTTGAAATGGCCCACCAGATCGGCCAGGAACGCGACCCCACGTACCCGCACCCCGCCCGCCAACACCGCCTCCGCCATGTTCGCCACCGGCACGATCGCCGAGGTCCGCCCGGCCGCCCTGACCGCCAGGAGACTGGGCAAGGTCCCCCGAACCGGATGCACCCGCCCGTCCAACCCCAACTCCCCGATCAACACCACCTGCGCCGCCGCCGCCGCCGGAATCACCTCCGCCGCAGCCAGCACGGCAATCGCCATGGCCAGATCGAAACTCGCCCCCCTCTTGGGCAACGCCGCCGGCGACAACGCCAGGGTGATCCGCTTCTCCGGCCACTTCTCCCCCGTATTGATCACCGCCGACCGCACCCGATCCCGAGCCTGCGTGACGGCCACATCCCCCAACCCGATCACCGTCGTCGCCGGCAGCCCGTTGGCCAGATCGGCCTCGACCTTCACCAACTCCCCAGCCACCCCGGCCAACGCCACCGCCCACGTCGTCGCCAACGCCATCGCTCACCCCGCCGCATCCCCCGCGGACCCAGCGCCCGCCACGACCACCAGCCTGCGCGGCGACAGACCACACCCAGTCCCCCAACCGAAAGATGTGCACAACTTCGACCATGGGGACAACCCGGGTCGCCAACACTGAGCAGCCCGGTACTTCCCGGACTTGGACCCCCAAGTAGAATTGCCGGAAAGGATCGGAGAAATGGTGAGCAAGTTTCGAGGCAAGTACACCCCGGAGTTTCGGGATACGGCCGTGCGGGAGGTGACCGACAAATCTCGGCCCATCGCTGACGTTGCTCGCGAACTGGGCTTGGTGGAGCAGACCCTGCGGAACTGGGTGGCGGCCCATCGCGAGCGTCACGGCGGCGACACGCAGGAACTGACCGTGTCGGAGCGGGCGAAGCTGAAGGCGTTGGAGAAAGAAGTGCGTGAGCTTCGTATGGAGAACGAATTTCTGGGAAAAGCAACGGCCTTCTTCGCCAAGAAATCGCAGTGAGCAGAAAGTATGCATTCATTGCGAGTGAAGAAGGCCACTACCCGCTGCACCTGATGTTCCGCTGGGCGAAGGTGTCGAAGTCCGGCTTCTACGAGTGGAAGGGTCGCGGGCCGTCCTACACCAGCCGGCGCCGCACCCATCTTGCTCGGCTGATCACGGCGTTGTTCGAGGCCTCCGATGGGACCTACGGCTACCGTCGGGTACACGCTGACCTGCTGCGATCGGGCTATTGGGCTGATGACGACACGGTCCGGCAGATCATGCGGGAGCTCGACCTGGTGCCATGCCAGCCCCGTCCGTTTCGGCCGGTCACTACCATCGCCGGCGACACCGGTCAGACCCCTGACCTGGTAAAACGGCACTTCAACGCGGTCGTGCCGGGTACGAAGCTGGTCGGTGACATCACCTATATCCCGACCTGGGAGGGCTGGCTGTACTTGGCGACCGTGCTGGACTGCGCTACGAAGAAAGTCGTCGGCTACGCAATGGCAGATCACATGCGGGCATCGCTGGTGGTTGACGCTCTGAAAATGGCCGCACGTAATGTCAGGATTGTTCCCGATGTCAGCATATTTCACAGTGACCGCGGAAGCCAGTACTGCTCTCAGGACTTCGCTGACCTCACTACCCACCTCAAAGTTCGTCGGTCGGTAGGACGAACTGGTGTGTGTTATGACAATGCTTGGGCAGAATCATTCAACGGCACACTGAAAGTGGAAAGGGTGAATCGTACTAGTTATCCGACCCGTGAACAGGCGGAGATGGACATCACGCGGTACATTGAATTAAGATACAATCAGGTTCGGTTGCACTCGGCGCTGGGATACATTACGCCCAACGAAGCAGAGCAATGGTGGTTGGCCAACAACTCCGCAGCGTAGTAGTCACCGTTCTACAGTCCGGAAAACGGCGGGCGGCTCACACCGATCACCGGTGATCCAGAACTTTCCTGCCTGAGTCGCCCCGGGCCCGGCTCCGAAGGAACGCCAAATGCCCCGCAAGACAGTCTGTCCCGCGGGGCATTTGGCGTCTCTGCTGCTCAGCCCGAGTTCTGTTGCGTGATCGCTCTCTGACTCAGGATTTTGTGCCGGACGCGTCGTTGGTCAGGAAGTAGGCCTTGGCCACCTGCACCCGTTGGGCGGGGCCGATGAAGGTGCTGTTGTCCGCCGCGACCTTGCGGACGGACACGAACCAGCCATGCGAGGTCTTGTCGATCGCCGCCCCCATGGTCGAGTTGGTCACCACATTGCCGGTGTCACATGAATAGGCCGTCAGTTGACCGATTGGCATGGTGCCGTTGAACGGCGACACGCAGATCGATCCGTCGGCCAGAACCAGAGTGAACGGTGCCGGGGCGGCGCTTGCAGCATTTGACGGTAGCGCGGCCTTCAGAGGCACGTGGGTGACCGTTCGCTTCATCGCGTTGTCGATGCACCACGCCTCGTGTCCGCCCGGGACACCGACGCATGCCGGTCCGTAGACGGCGGAACTCGGATAGCAGTGGTAGAAGTTCCGTCCGCCGGCCAGGTAGTTCGATCCCCCGAAGCAGGTGACCGGGTCCGATCCGAAGTATTCGGACACGGAGACGCCGGGCGCTGGTCTCCCGGTCGGACCGAGGGCGGAGAAGTCGATGATCGTGGGCGGCCCGTTGATTCCTGACCCGGCGGTCGGCGAGATCGACGTGGGCGGCGCGGCAGTGGTCGTCGCGGTCGACGGATGTTGCGCCGACGTGCTGGTCCCGCCCGCACGACCGGTGGTCGATGACGACCGGCCCGCGGCCGTGCTGAGTTTGGTTCCGGCAGGTAACTGGCCCGTTGTGGTTCCTGTCGCGGTTGCACGGGTCGCCGAGCCCGATGTACGGACTGTCGGAGCCGCCCGAGTTGCGGTGGTGACCACGTTCGGTGGGCGTGGCAGCGCGGAGTTCGTGGACAGCCGACTGGACTGGGTGGAGGGCTGGCTGGACTCGGTGGAGGGTCGACTGGACGACGTCGATGTGGTCAGGACCGTAGTGCTGGCCGGAGCGATCGGAGCCGGGGCAGGGGGTTGGTGGTTGCCCAGAAGCGTGGCCCCGCCGGCCACCAAGGTGATGACCGCGGCCACTGCCGCCATCGACGTGACCACCGCGAGCCGGGTCCGGCGTCGGCGTCGACCGCGAGCACCGATCAGGATCAGCGCAATCGCATCGGGCCGGATCGCCGGAACTCGCGGCCCCTGACCCAGAGTGTCCTGGAGATCGTCCTCGTTCATGACGCCGCCCTTCCGGAGAAGCCGGAGAGATCCTGAATGGACGTTTTCCGGAGCGAATTGATCGCCCGAGAACTGTGGCTCTTGACTGTTCCGACGGAGATGCTCAAGATGTCGGCAATTTCCTGTTCGGAATGGCCTTCGACGTAGCGCAGGACGATGACCGCTCGTTGTTTGCGCGGCAGCGCGGCCACGGCCCCCCAGACGCCGGCGTCGTCAATCGGGTATCCATCGGTCACCGACACCTCGGGCAGCTCCGCCAGGAGCGACTCTCGACGGCGCTTGCGCCAGGAGCTGATCCGAGCGTTTGCCGTGATCGCCTTGACGTAGGCCACCGGTTGATCGGCGGCGCTGACCCGACGCCAGTTCAACACGGCCTTCTCGCAAGCTGTCTGCACCAGATCGGCACCGTCATGCGGGTTGCCGGCCAGCGCGATGCCGTACCGCATGAGACCCGGCAGGTTCGCCCGCAGGAATTCTGAAATGTCGAGCGAGATCTGTTCCCCGCCCTGATGACCGCCGGCCGCACCCCCGGGTGCACCGTCGCCGTCATCTTTGGATCCGGTGCCGCCAGATCGAGGCTCCATGATGCTCACGCCCCATCCCCCTTCACGTTGCACTCCCGACGACGCCAACCGTGCCGACGAGACTGCCGCACCGACCGCCGGACTCCCTGCGGCCGATCCCGTCACCGCCTACACGCCAACGAAAGGGGATCCGTTGTCGAGGATCAGATGCGTGGCACGATCGTAACCGTCATCATGAGGGCGTCATCGGGCCCGCTCCGCGATCGGCCCCGCTCAGGTGAGCGGCGAGAGCTGGCCAGATGCCTCTTGAAGGTGTGGACCTACCATTAACGTTGTGGGAAGATCGAACCCCAAACCCCCTGCGGGAGGCCACTTACGCCCGGTAAGTCGCGAAGCTGGCGCCACGCACTTTGTGGCCGCACGAAGCAACCAAATCTGGTCCTGGCGACGCCTACGCAGTGAAGTCTAGAACGCAGGCTTTCCAACACGGAGATTCGTAACATGACAGCTCGCGAACGGCTTCGTCCAACGGCTGCACTCGTCGGGCTGGTGATCTTCATGTCACTTGTCGCGTGCTCATCGCGCGACCGAAGCGCCGCAACCGTGGCGTCATCGTCTGCATAGCTATCAATCTTGACAAGCACCGACGCGGTGACGCCCAGTCCTACCACCTCAGATGGCACGATCGGCTCGTCTTCGCAATCCGGCCGTCCCGCACCGGCCGGGTCTGCGACCGCTGGCAATCAATCGGGCTCTTCTAACTTGGCACCCAGACCGAAGGACCACCAGCCGGTGATCCCGGCCCGGGTCCGGCCGCCGGGCCGCCGCACGCTATGACCGTGCTGGGCATCGGTGAGACCCGCCGCGGGAAGGCCGCTACGAGATCCGCGCCGACACCGGGGTGAAGGTAGGGATCGACCGGTTCGACACCGGCCCGGTCTCCCCCTTCCACCTCGTTGCGCTGGCCAACCGGTGGTCACCGACTACCGGCGGGAGGTGGCCTTGACCAACCGCGCACGACGGGGCCACAAGGTCAACCACGAGAGGGCCCAACGCAACGGGCTGCTGCCTGCTGGCCGCCGCGGAACGGGCCAAGACATTCCGGGCGGTTAAGGTCGCCGGCCCCACCAGCGGGCCGCACAACTGTCGGCAGGGCATGGAACTCCTGCGTCACCTGCTGAAGCTGGCCGGCACCGAACCGGACGGGGGGCTGGCCTGGCAGCGGCTCACCGGCCTCCAGATGTTCTGCGCCGACCACCTCGACATCCGGCAGATCCGCCGCCTCGCGCAGACCGTCGACCACCGGCGGTCCTCGATCATCGAAGGCCTGGTCACCGGCATCAGTAGCGGCCGGTCCGAAGGCGACAACCGGATCGTCAAACACATCAGCCGCATCGCGTTCGGGTTCGCCCAACCCGCCAACCAGAAACGCCGGATACGCTTCGCCTGCACCCGCACATCACGCCGGGCGCCAACCACGCTCAAGCCCTGCAAAATATGAAGACCCGACATGCGAGCGGTCCTATACTCCCGCCATGACCACGGATCCCTCATCAGGGCGAGTACACCCGACATTGGTTCCGATGTCCGCGGATGAATTTTCGGCATGGCAGGAAGCATCGATCAGGTCATTCGCGCAGGACCTGGCCCAATCCACCGGACGCCCGCTCGATGCCGCGCTGCAACAAGCCGGCCAGCAGTTCGCTGAATTACTACCTGATGGTCTCGACACCGAGAGAGTGCACCTCCTCCGAGTTGTCGATGAGACCGAGGGCGTGGTCGGCACGCTCTGGATCGGACCGCAGCCCGGGCGGGCGAGTGCAGCTCATGTCTACGACATCGAGATCAAGCCTGAGTACCGAGGTCGCGGGTTCGGCCGTGCCGCGATGCTGGCGGCCGAGGTGGTGGCCTTGGTCGATGGAGCGACTGTTCTGGGCCTCAATGTGTTTGGCTTCAACGAGACTGCTCTCCGGCTCTACAAATCGCTCGGCTACAGCGTCGTCGCGACCCAGATGAGCAAAACGCTTTAGCCTGGATGCGCTGTGAGGTGACGATTCTGGCGGGCGTAGCGCGAAAATGCGCGTGGGAGCCTAGAGGATAGGGTTTCGATCGGTCCGGCTGGCCGCCCCCAAGCGGTAGGCAGCGGCCGGGGATTTGACCGGTCGCGTGCGCACTGCCACGTCGGCGCAGAAGCTGTGGGTCTTGCGCATGCGGGACGTGGGAACCCCTCAAGCACCGCCGCCTGTACGAGCAGAACGGCGACATCCAGCCGGTGGAACTCGAGCAGGCCTACTACGCTCAAAACAGAGCCCAGCAATCCGGCGGGCTCTCGAACCAGTAAGTGTCCGGAGATGCCGGGGTGATTCACACCATCAGATTCGCTTGGCCAGAGCAAGGCCTACCGGCGGCCGGAATCTATATCGACGGGGCCGCGCTGCAACGGGCAAGCGCAGATGCAACTGAACTTTGGCCGTGAGCGGCGGGGTTCGCACACACCGATGACGTGCAACCCAACATGACGGGCTGGCTTAGCCTCGATCAGTGGACCTGGTCGGTTCCTGACCGGCGTGGAAACTGAAGAAAGTGCCCTTGAACTGCGATAATCGGTTTGTCTAGAACCTGATTGGCGCGGATCGGAAGGACACTTTCAGTGAGATTGTTGCACGCCTGGAAACCAGATGCAGCGACGTTCGACGATCAGAATCTGGTGTCGGCGGCCGGGCTGGTCCCGGTGCTGGCGCTGGCCGAACGGACCCAGCTGCCGGAACTGGTCGGCCGGCAGCTCCGGTTCGACTCCGAACGGATCGCCTCAGCGGCGGCGAACCCCGTCGGGAAGATCATGTCGATCATCGCCGGGATGCTGACCGGCGCCGACTCCATCGCCGATCTGCAGATCATCCGCTCTGGCGGATCGCAGAAACTGTTCGGCGCGGTCTACGCACCTTCGACATTGGGGATGTTCCTGCGGGAATTCACCCACGGACACACCCGCCAATTGTCGGCGGTCCTGGCCCGGCACCTGCTGGCCCTGACCCGGCGGACCGGGGTGCTGGCCGGCATCGATGTGCAGGCGTTCATCGACATCGACTCGCTGCTACGACCGGTCTACGGACACGCCAAACAGGGCGCCAGCTTCGGGCACACCAAGATCGCCAACCGGCAGGTGTTGCGCAAAGGACTCTCACCGCTGGTCACCACCATCAGCACCGCGATCGCCGCACCGGTGATCGCCGGGGTCCGCCTGCGGGCCGGGAAAGCCGGATCCGGGCGGGGCGCCGCCTCCATGGTCACCGAAGCGATCAACCTGGCCCTCGCCGCTGGTGCCAAGCCGGCGACCATCCTGGTCCGCGGCGATTCGGCCTACGGCTACAGCGATGTCATCGCGGCGGTCCTGCGAGCCGGCGCCAAGTTCTCGTTCGTGCTCACCAAGAACAAAGCAGTCAACCGGGCCATCGGCGCCATCCCGGCCGACGCGTGGACGCCGGTACGGTATCCCGGCGCCGTCATCGACCCGGACACCGGAGAATGGATCTCCGACGCCGAAGTCGCCGAGATCAGCTACACCCTGCTGGCCGGCACCGGAAAGGCCACCACCGCCCGGCTGATCGTCCGCCGCGTCAAAGACCGCAACCACCTCGACGAACTGTTCCCCGTCTGGCGCTACCACCCCTTTTTCACCAACAGCACCGAAACAGTGACCGACGCCGACATCACCCACCGCCAACACGCCATCATCGAATCGGTGTTCGCCGACCTGATCGACGGGCCCTGGGCCCACCAGCCCTCCGGCCACTTTCCGGCGAACTGCGCCTGGACCATCCTGGGCGCTATCGCCCACAACCTGCTCCGCGCCGCCGGCACCTGCATCGACACCGCCCACGCCGTCGCGCGAGGAGCGACGCTGCGGCGTCGGCTGATCAACGTCCCCGCCCGGATCGCCCGACCCCAAGGCCGCCGCATCCTGCACCTACCCACCCACCACCCCCACCAACGTCAGTGGAAACAGCTATGGGACAACGTGTTCAGCCCGCCGCACCAACAATCGTCCGCAGCCTGAAACTACCCGAACCCGGCCGAGAACGCCGCCACAGGAACCACATTGGACACGCTGGAGCAGACCAGCAGATCAACCACGCCCGACCCCAAAAACGACACACGAACGACCGTCCGCCTCCGCAGCAAGATCATCATCCAGGCAGGTCCACTGATCGAGGCTTAGGGCCCGCCCGCGAATTATTTGGGTGTGTCCGGGCGTGTCGCGGGGTGCAGGCTGTAGTTCCAGTCGCCGTGGAAGTCATGGCGGTGTAGCTGGCTGCTTTCAAGTTCTTTGATCTGGCGGTCGCTGATCTTGATTCCCCTCTCGTAGATGCCCAGGTCCAGTTCGGCGTGGACGCTGAGCCCGGTGGTGGTGGTTGTGGCTTTGATGGTTTCGATGACGACTTCGTGGGAGGTCAGGGGTCGGGCCCGCCAGCTACGGCTGATCGCGGAGAAGAGGCGATGCTCGATCTTGTTCCATTTCGAGGTGCCCGGCGGAAGGTGGCACACGGTGATCGCCAGGCCGGTTTCGGTGGCCAGCGCGGCGAGTTCGGTTTTCCACAACCGTAGCCGGGAGCCGTTGGACCCGCCGGAATCAGCGGTGATCATCAACCTTGTTGCGCTTGGATAAGTGTTGGTGCCCACAGTGTTCCACCATCGGCGGATGGATTCCACGGCGAACTGCCCGGTGTCGGCGTCGGTGCCGACGTTGATCCATCCGGTGTTCGCGGCGATGTCGTACACCCCGTACGGGGCGACCTTGCCCAGGGTTTTGTCCATGAAGTCGTGGACGCTGGTCCGGGTGGGTTCACCCTGGGGTTCCCATTCCTTGCCGCCGATGCTGAAATTCCCGATCAGCTCCTTTTTCTTGGTGTCGACGCTGATGACCGGTTCACCGGCGGCGCTGAACGCGGTGGCCTGATCGTTGAGATAGTTGAACTGGGCGTCGCGGTCGGGGTGTTGGTTGCCCTCGAGGGTCTTGGCGTTGGCTTGCAGGCTGTATCCGTTGGCCTTCAACAAGTTTCCCACTGTGGATGCCGACACCGGGTGGCCGTTGGTGGTCAGCGTGGCGGCTAGTTTCGACGTCGATTTCGTTGTCCACCGCAGCATCGACATCGGATCGCCGCGGGTCACCGGATCCACCAGGGCATCCAACGCTTCCCACAGGGTGGGGTCGGTCACCGCCGCGCTGGGCCGGCCGGCGCCGGGGCGCCGGACCCGGCCCGGGATCTGGTCGGGGTAGTCCAATTCGCGGACTCCTTGGGCCACGGTGTCCGGGTGCGCACCGATCGCCCCGGCGACCACTTTGATCCCGCCCCGGCCCAGCGCCTTGGCTTCCGAGCCGAGCAACAACCGCCAGGCCCGCTCATCCAGATGGGGTCTGATCAGCAACAACCGTGACGTGAGGACTTCCACATCGGTGGTGGGTAGGGGCATAGCACAATTCTAGCGAAAAGAACCAGTCAAACCTACGTAATTACCCGGCATGTCCTTAGGGCGTGTCCCGTGGATCGTTCTCCGTTAGATGCCTGAGCCAGATTCCGATGCTGGCGACGTCGACGGTGCCTCGGTAGACGAACTCCCGTTTGTCATACCGGGTGGCGACCGCGCGGTAGCCGCGTAGCCGGTTGAACGTCCGCTCCACGGTGTTGCGGTCCTTGTAGATTTCCTTGTCGAATTTGGGTGGCCGACCACCACGGGAACCCTTGGACAGGCGACCGTTGATCTGGTTCACCGGCTCCGGGATGGTCGCCTTGATACCCCTACGCCGCAACGACTTACGGATTCTGCCGCTGGAATACGCCTTGTCCGCCAACACCCGATCCGGTCGGGTCCTAGGCCGCCCATCACGGCCGCGCACGATCCGAATATCGGCCAGCACCGCGGTGAACGCCAACGCGTCATGCCGCTGACCAGCCGAGATGACCCGCCCCACCGGCCGACACTTCGAATCAGCCGCCATGTGGATCTTCGTCGTCACCCCGCCGCGGCTACGCCCCAAACCCTCCCGATCAACGACCGGCGGCGGCCGATCCGCAGAATTCTTGTAGTTCGATAGTGCCCCCTGTGTCTTTGAGGGCCTTGATCGGAGCCTCCAACACGACGCTGGCAAGGACGGCGGCGGGGATGTCCTTCGGCGGTTCGTGCCGGGCACCTGCCGCGTGGTGATGCGCCCGGATCACCGTCGCATCCACCCCCAACGCCCACTCACCGACATCGCCGTGATCGCAGTCCGCCCGCAGCATCGACAGCACCCGCTGCCAGGTACCGTCCCCTGACCAGCGACGATGCCGGTTGTACACCGTCTTCCAATTGCCGTAACACTCCGGGAGATCCCGCCACGCCGAACCGGACCTGGTCCGCCACAGCACCCCGTCGACGACCCTGCGGTGATCGACCCACCGACCACCCCGAATCGGGGTCCGATCCGGTAGCAAAGGCTCCAACCGGGCCCACTGCTCATCCGACAAATCATGACGATTCTGCACAAATCAGAGTCTGTCGGAACCGACCTCCAAGATCCGCGGGACACGCCCTAGTGAGCGAAACGCGCTGAGCAAGCAGGTATTCAAAATCCAATCGTAAAAGATCCCGCCTCCGGCGATCTAGGGCGTGTCTTCCAATAGTCGGTTCCAGACGATGCACGCCGAAAGCACCACTGCCGCGCGGTAGGTGATGGCGAGCTTGTCGTAGCGGGTGGCCAGCCCCCGCCACTGCTTGATCAAAGCGAAGGAACGCTCGACAACGTTGCGTTCCCGGTACATCTGGCGGTCCAGCGCAGGTGGACGGCCACCCTTGCTGCCCTTACGTTTGCGGGCGGCGATCTGGTCGCTCTTGAGCGGAATGACCACCTTGATCCCGCGGCGCTGCAGCATCCTGCGGGTGATCCCGGCGGCGTAGGCCTTGTCCGCCAGGACGGCATCGGGTCGGGTCCGTGGTCGCCCCCGACCTCGGCGCGGAACCCGGATGTCGGCCAGTACCTGTTCCAGGACGGCACCGTCGTTGCGTTGCCCACCGGTGATGACGATCGCCAGTGGCCGGCCCTTGCCATCGACCGCGTGGTGGATCTTCGTGGTCAACCCGCCCCGGGACCTGCCAATGCCGTGACCTGCAGGTTCAACATCGACCAGTGGCAGATTCTTGTAGTTCGATACTGCCCCCTGTGTCCTGCTCGGGCCGTGTCGTGTTTGTGCTGGTGGGCGCGGTTGATGGTGGCATCCACCGACACGGTCCAGTCGATCTGACCGGCAGCGTCAGCGTCGGTCAACAACGCCGCGAGCACCCGGTCCCAGGTGCCGTCTCCGGCGTACCGGCGGTGCCGCTTCCACACGGTCTGCCACGGTCCGAACACGTCCCGAGGCAAGTCCCGCCAGGGGATCCCGGCCCGGTACCGGTAGGCGATGCCTTCCACCACCCGCCGGTGCTCACCGAACGGATGACCCCGCCGGCCAACATTTGTCGGCAACAACCGCTCGATCCGTTGCCACTGCTCGTCACTGAAGACGCGGTACCGCGACGAAGGAGAACTCATTCAGTGAGCATCCCGCCACACCTACCCAACTTTTGGGAGACACGCCCTAGCTTCTGCTCAGGCAATGGCACCGTTGAAGCTCAGCTCAACTCGACACAGGCGCTCACCCCGGCCGGCGCTCCGTCAGAACCAACCCGCACGTTGCTCGTTGCCCGATTGAAGCAAGCGGTAATCAATGGACAGGGTCGGACCAATGCGCCAATCGATCGCCCTTGCACGGGTCGCGGGTGTCTGTTCACCCCACCCTGGATTCCAACCAGTGGGACCGGTCCGGCACGAGACTTTCGACGGCGTTCCAGAACTGTTCTGGAAGCTCAGTGTTCACCGATTCCAGAAGCGGCTGGATTCGTTCGGGTTTGCTGATGCCGATCACCGACATGTGGATGCGGGGGTCGCGCAGTGAGAACTGCAACGCAGCGGTCGGCAGGTCGGTCTTCCATTCGCGGCACAACGCCTCCAGCTTCAGGGCAGCGTCGACGGTGGCCTGTCGGGCCGGTCGGTATCCGTACATACGCTGACCTCGAGGGTCGGCCAGCAGTCCGCCACCCAGGTAGGCGGCATTGACCACCCCGATCCCCTCCGAGGATGCCCGATCGAACAACTCATCGGCACTGCGGTCGACGAGGATCCAACGATTGTGGTTCAGCAGCACGTCGAACACCCCCAGGTCCAGGAATCGATGCATCACGGTCACGTCGCCTCCGGCCACCCCGAGCGCGCCGATCACTCCCTCGGCCTGCAATTCGACGAGGACAGCGACAGCACCTCCGGGCGCGTCGAGTCCCTGGTCGAGCGCAAACTCCGGATCGTGCAGATAGACCAGAGGCAACCGATCGAGCCCGAGGCGCTGTCTGCTCTCCCGGATCGACTCACGTACCCGCGCACCGGAGTAGTCGCCATCCTGGCCGTCTACTTTGGTCGCGATCAGGTAGTCGGCAGGCAGTCCTCCCACTGATGAGATCGCCCGCCCTATTCGCCTTTCACTTTCCCCGGCCGAGTATCCGTTCGCGGTGTCGATGACCCTGACAGGAGACTCCAGCAGGTCGCGCACCAAGTTGATCGCCTGTTCGGCGGGCAGGTCGTGGCCGAAGACGTGCGGCATGCTGCCGATGGGGGCGCCGCCGGCGCCGACGGCGGAGACCGTCAATCCGGTTCGGCCCAGCGGTCTGAGCCAATCGGTTCGTTGGACCGTGTGCACGTCAGGCCATCGGGTAGGCCACGAACGCGAACTGAGTGCTGTCCGGTGACCAGCTGTTGACGTTGAGCGTGCCCTGCCCGCCGAAAAGTGGATAGCACTGCAGCGGCGTGCTCCAGTCGTCGGTGGCTACCACCTTCACCTGGACGTCCAAATCGCCGGGGTGGCCGAGAGTGCCCAGAGGGAAGGAGATGTAGGCCGCCGACCGGCCGTTGGGCGACAGGTGCGGGAACCAGTCCACCGATTCGCTGACCAGAAGGCGTTCGATCGCACCGCCGGCGTCCGGGATCCTGGCCAGCTGCGCATGGCCCGGCGTGCTGGTGAAACTCTCGGTGTTGAAGTAGATCCAGTCACCATCCGGCGCCCACTCTGGGCCGTCCAGGTGTCCGGCACCGGTGTCGATGCGGGACATCGAACCGCCCGACACCGAGGTAACCACCAATCTTCCGGGCCGGCCGGGCTCGGCGATTTCGACGTAGGCCAATCGTTTGCCGTCCGGGGAGACGCCGTGCAGGAAGTGCCAGGAACCGTCGTCCGGCGATACCCGCGTCACTCGGCCCCCGGTCAGCGATGCGTGGTGGATGTGTCCATCCATGGCCGAGAGGAAGACATGCTTCCCATCCGGGTCGAGAACGTGGTCGTTGTTCAGATCTGGGATCCCGTCGTATTCGATCGGCCGCAGCCCGGATTCCGGACTGTTTACGCTGAGGGCCCAGAACCGGCCGTTGCCGTTGAGGTAGAGGGTGGTGCCGTCGAGCGACCAGTTCGGCGCTTCGACCTGCATGTCCGTGGTTTCCCACAGCACAATCGAGTCCGCGTGGGCTGGGCCGCCGAGCTGTACCTGTGCCCGTTGGCCGTCGGCGAGGACGGGAAATGCCATTTCGGTTCTCCTGACGAGAGATGGGTGCCGGGCAATCAAAGCGGTTCTGGTGCATACCAGGCGGCACCGTGTACCTCGAGGTGGACCAGGAGCAGGTTGTCGCGTTTGATGCCCAGTGTCGACACCTCGTCGACGATCGCGGCCATCGTGCGCTGCTTCTGGTCGTCGTTGTAGACGTCCTGCGCCACGAGCTCGATGAAGATGATGTCCTCCCGCTGCTGGTTCGGAAAGGTCGGTGAGAAGACAAGTTCGCCCGGCTCGTGCAGCCGGAAGATCTGGAACAGATCGTCGGCGGGCATGTCGAAGCCCTTGACCATGCCGCGGAGGATGGCGCCGCTGATCTCGGGCATCTGCGGTTCCAGGGCACGGTGCATGTCGATTCGTGCGTGGGGCATGAAATTCTCCAGCTCTCTTGGGGATGGTGACTATTTCAGAGCGCCGGCCGCGAGGCCACGCTCGAAGAACCGTTGCAGACAAACGTAGGCGATCACCACCGGCAGGGCCGTCAGTACCGCGGCTGCCAGAACTTTGGTCTGGTCGTTGTTGAATTGGCCGATGAAGAACGGGTCTCCTGACGTTTTCGTGGGCCAGTTAGCGGCCTGGTAGCGGCGGGCATAACCCGCCTCTGGTAAGCATCGCCATGGCTATCAACGCTTCTGGGCTGTGAAAGCCGTAGGACCGGCGGGTCAAGGCCCGTAGGTGAGTGTTGGTGGCCTCGGACTGAGCGTTGCTCATCTGGTGGATCAGGGTGTTCCAGATCAGCTGCTGGAACCGCTTCAACGTTGCGGCCAGGGCGATGAACCCGGGCAGTTGGGAGCGGCTGGCCCAGGCGATCCACCCGGCCAACAGTTCCCGGCCGCCCTGGCCCTTGACCTGGAACACGGCCCGCAGTTGCTCCTTCAGCAGATACGCCCGATACAAATTTCGGTTGGTCTTCGCGATCGAAGCGAGGGACCCGCGTTGCTCCGGGGACAGGTCCGCGGGGTTCTTCAGCAACGCCCACCTACTACCCTTCACCGACGACGCCTGCGCGGAGCTACTGTTGCCCCGCAGCATGTTCCACGTTTGACGACGCACATTGTCCAACTCCCGGGTGGCCCACCCCACAACATGAAAAGGATCCAACCCCAACACCGCCTGCGGGGCCCGGACCGTCACTGTGTCGTGGATCCACTGCGCCCCATCGGCGGACACGTGCGTCAGCGCCGCCGCTCGGTCCGGGCCGAGCTCGTCGAAGAACCGGTGCAGCGTGTCGCTGTTGCGACCCGGCGCGGCCCACACCAACCTGCCTGAGTCCTGATCCACCACACACGTCAGATAGCGGTGTCCCTTGCGGTGGGAGATCTCATCGATACCGATCCGCTGCAGCCCCGCGAGCACGTCCCGGCCGGCCAAACCGTCGGCGACGACGTGCTCGATGATTGCGCTCACGTGCCGCCACGACGTCCGCATCAACTGCGCCACCACCGACGAAGCGGTGTGCGCCGCCAACCACGCGCACTGGTCTTCAAACGCTCGGGTTGCCCGCGCGCCGGGTCGGGCCCACGGCACCGCCGCGACGACCACCCCGTGCGTCCGGCAGTTCACCCGCGGGGCCGCAGCCTGCAGGAATACCATCGTCGACCCCCAGTCCAGCGACCGCCACCGCCGGGTTCCGCCGCCCTGGTCATAGCCCGGCCGTCTACGTCGGCATCGACTGCACCTGCTCCGGGCGCCCTTGCTCGGACGCACCGAGACGACCAGCACCTGCTGGCCGGCGGCCCCCTCCCACTCCATGTCCAGCACCTGCAGTTGCTCGACACCGAGCAGCTTTCGCCATATCGTTACACCGCGCACACCGTGCTCCTGGATAGTGACTGTTTCTAGATAATCCAGAAGCTATACCGGGCACGGTGTGTCGCCCACAACCAGGGGTCAAGACGCCCACGAGAACGTCACAAGAGCCTGAAGAACTGCGGTACCAGCGTGACCGTCTGATGATCCGGGGTTTGCAGGAAGAGCAGCGGGAGCAGAAAGCCGTTCCACGAGCTGATGAACACCAGCACCACGATGGCGGCCATGATCGGACGCGTCAGCGGGACGATGATGTGCCGAAATGTCTGCCAGTTGTTGGCGCCGTCCACTCTGGCCGCCTCGACCAGCGCGTCGGGGATGCCGTCGACGAAGTTTCGAGACAACAGTACGCAGAAGGGAATCTGCAACGCAGCTGCGGGGACGATGACGGCCCAGAGGGTGTCGTAGGCACCGACACTGGTGACCGTCGCGAACAACGGGGCGAGCAGCACCACCTCAGGAAGGGTGAGCGCGGCGAGCAGCATCCAGAAGTAGAACTCCTTGCCGCGGATGTGCAGCTTGGAAAATCCATAGGCGGCGGTCAGGGTGCAGACAAGCACAATCGCGATGACTGCCGCCGAGATGAGAACGCTGTTGAGGAAGAAGCGGGGCAGCACCCCGAGCGCCAGCACGGTCTGGTAGTTGCCCCAGCCGAGTCCCGCCAACGAACCCCGCACCATCGCCACCAGCGGGAACACGAACGGCACCACCAAGACGGTCAGGAGCAGCTGCAGTCCTACTCTGGAGTACCAGGAACGAACCTCGATCACGTTCAGCTCTTCCTCTCGCGGCCTGCGACGTTCAGGATGACCGCGGTACCCAGTGCGAGAACCAGCAGCACGATGGAGATGGCAGCGCCGTAGCCGACCTGGGAGAGCGCGACGCTGACCCGATAGATCTGGGTGCCGAGGAACTCGGTGCCGTAGGACGGCCCACCCTGGGTGATCAGGAAAGGCCAGTCGAAGGTCTTCAACGACCCGATCGCGGTAAGGATGGCGATGGCCAACGTCGTTCCTCTGACCCCGGGCCAGATGATCGTTCGGATCATCGTGATGTTGCCAGCCCCGTCGAGGCGGGCAGCTTCCATCACCTCAGGCTGGATCTGGCTCATCGACGCGTAGTAGAGGACGAAGACGACACCGGTCGATTGCCATACGGCGACCGCGACGATGACCATCAGTGCGGTGTCCGGACTGGCGAGCCACGCGTAGGCAAAGTGCCCAAGGCCCAGGCTGCGCAGTACCCCGTTGAACTGGCCGTCGGGGGCGAAGATCTGCCGGAAAACCGGTGCCATGGTGGCCGGCGCCAGCACGACGGGGAGAAAGATGAAAACCTTGTAGACCACCCTTAGGCCCACCCTGGAGTGCAGGATCACTGCGAACAGCAGGCCGAGCGCGACCTGCAGGATGAAGGTGGCGACGAAGAAGACCGCCGTGTGCTGGATGGCTTTCCAGAACACCGGGTCGGCGAACAGTTGCGTGTAGTTGTGCGCCCCCACGGCGAGCCGGTCGGGGCTGGCGCCGTCCCAGTTCAGCGTCGAGATGTACCCGGTGTAGCCGATGCAGTAGTACAGCACCCCCACGGACACGATCATCGCCGGAAAGATCCAGGGCCATCCGAATCGGCGGTCGAACCGCCCACCGCCGCGGCGTGTCACACCGGCAGAGCCTCCGTGACTCCGCCGGCTGACCCGTTCCACCTCGGCCTTCGCGCCGATATTAGTTTCGGTGCCGCTCATTTCACGGTGGGGTTGGCGTCGAACACCTGCTGTACCGCTGCCGCAGCTGCCGCCGGACTTTCCTGGCCGCCCAGGACGCCCTGGTCGGCGTCGATGATGGCCTGGAATTTCACCGCGGGCAGGTTCGCGTCGCGGATTTCGGTGGCGGCCGACACCTTGCTCGCCAGATTTTTCAAGGCCGGGATCTGCACGGTGGGATTCACCACCTTGATCGAGGCCCAGTTGGCCTGGACACCGTTCAAGGAGGCGATCTCGTCGACGTTGTCGGTCACGACCTGCTGGCCCTGCTTGGTCCCGCCCAGCCACAACGCGAAGGTGGTCGCAGCGTTCAGGACCTTGGACTTGCTGTTGACCGCCTGCGCCGCATCAGGATCGGCGAAGATCGTGCTGGGATTGCCCTTACCCGCCACGTCAGGAAATGACGCCGGTACGATGGTGATCTTCGGCGTGCTGGCCGGCACACCCGCACCGGCCAACGCCGCCGTCAGGCTGTTGTCCGTCGCGTACTGCGAGTACCAGAAACCCATTTGAATCATGGGGACCTTACCGGTGAGGAAGGCGTTGTTCACGTCCGGATACTGCTGCACGCCGACTCCGCCTGCGTCCAGGATGCCCTCGTCGGACATCTTCTTGAAGATCGTCCACGCCGTCACCAGACCGGGATCGGTCCACTTCTTCTGACCCGAGGCGGCCGCGGCCCACAATCCCGGCTGAACACTGTCCGCTATCGAATGCAACGTGTCGACATCGAACCCGCTACCGCCGATGCCCTCCTTGAAACAACCGAGGCCCTTCGACCGAAAGGTCGCACAGACCTTCACCCATTCGGCCAGCGTCGTCGGCACCGACAGCCCGTACTTGTCGAACAGGTCCTTGTTGATCCAGACGTTCCCCGCGCCCTGCTTGGCCCACGGGGACCCGGCGAGCTTCCCGTTGACGGTGAAGTCGGTCACCGCTGTCGGGTAGATCTTCGATTTCCAGTCACTGCCCAGGAGTTTGGAAATGGCCGGAGCGAGATCCTGGGCGTAGGGCGCGAAAACCGACACAGGGCCGGTCGCACCGGCGGCTGCCACGGTGAACACATCCGGCCCGACGGAGGAGGCCAGCGCGGGCCGCAGCACACCGCTGTAGTCGGCATTGGGCACTTTCTTGTAGGGTCTCCTGACGTTTTCGTGGGTGGTTTAGCGTCCGGGAAGCGGCGGGCATAACCCGCCGCGGGTGAGCATTGCCATGGCTATCAACGCTTCTGGGCTGTGAAAGCCGTACGACCTGCGGGTCAAGGCCCGTAGGTGGGTGTTGGTGGCCTCGGATTGGGCGTTGCTCATGTGGTGGATCAGGGTGTTCCAAATCAGCTGCTGGAACCGCTTCAACGTTGCGGCCAGGGCGATGAAGCCGGGGAGTTGGGAGCGGCGGGCCCAGGCGATCCAGCCGGCCAGCAGTTCACGGCCGGCCTGGCCCTTGACCTGGAACACCGCGCGCAGTTGCTCCTTCAGCAGATACGCCCGATACAGATGCCGGTTGGTCTGGGCGATCGAAGCGACCGACCCGCGTTGCTCCGGGGACAGGTCCGCCGGGTTTTTCAGCAATGCCCAGCGGCTGCCCTTCACCGACGACGCCTGCGCAGAGCTACTGTTACCCCGCAGCGTGTTCCACGTCTGACGACGGACCTTGTCCAACTCCTGGGTGGCCCACCCCACGATATGAAACGGATCCAATCCCAGCACCGCCTGCGGCGCGCGGGCCGTCACGGTGTCGTGGATCCACTGCGCCCCGTCGGCCGAGACGTGCGTCAACGCCGCCGCCCGTTCTGGGCCGAGTTGGTCGAAGAACCGACCCAGGGTGTCGCTGTTGCGGCCCGGTGCGGCCCACACCAATCTGCCGGAGTCTTGATCGACCACGCACGTCAGATACCGCTGGCCTTTGCGGTGGGAGATTTCATCGATGCCGATCCGCTGCAGCCCCGCGAGCACGTCCCGGCCGGCCAAACCGTCGGCGACGACGTGCTCGATGATTGCGCTCACGTGCCGCCACGACGTCCGCATCAACTGCGCCACCACCGACGAAGCGGTGTGCGCCGCCAACCACGCGCACTGGTCTTCAAACGCTCGGGTTGCCCGCGCGCCGGGTCGGGCCCACGGCACCGCCGCGACGACCACCCCGTGCGTCCGGCAGTTCACCCGCGGAGCCGCAGCCTGCAGGAATACCATCGTCGACCCCCAGTCCAGCGACCGCCACCGCCGGGTTCCGCCGCCCTGGTCATAGCCCGGCCGTCTACGCCGGCATCGACTGCACCTACTCCGGGCGCCCTTCGTCGCACGCACCGAAACGACCAGCACCTGCCGGTCGTCGGCCTCCTCCCACGCCACATCGCACACCTGCAGTTGCTCGACACCGAGCAGCTTTCGCCATATCGTTACACCGCGCACACCGTGCTCCTGGATAGTGACTGACCCTAGATAAGCCAGAACCTATACGCAGCCCGGTGTGTCGCCCACAACCAGGGGTCAAACCACCCACGAGAACGTCACAAGAGCCTTCTTGTAGGTGACCTTGATGTTCGGGTACTGCTGGTTGAACGCTGCAATCTCTCGCGCCGCAAGGTCGTTGTCCGGAGTCCAACTCCACCACACGACGTTTCCAGCCGTCGCCGATCCACCGTCGCCGGCGGTCGTGGAAGAACTTCCGCACCCGCTCAACGCCAGCGTGCCTCCTAGAGCAATACCGGTGATGGCGGCGATCAGACGCACCGATAGTCCCTGTCTGCGAAACACCTTTGTTCCTCCAACTCGAAGCACCGAACCCGAGCGAGAAACACTCCGCCGAGGGAGCGCCGGCAGCGGCGCCTGCACGGAGCATAAGGAGCGCACACCAACAAAGCAATAGCTACTTTGGGAAAGTTCTCGTTCCGTAGAACGCCATCCTCCACGAAGCCGAGGTCACATCCGATTCGACAGATGATGAGGTGTGAGGCTGCTGTGGAACACCACTGAAGCTGCCCCCATGGCGGCGACGTCGGGCCCCGTCCGACCCAATTGCACAGCAACCGGGTGGACCCGTCGAGAGAACGCCGCCCGGTCCACCGCAGTCTGGAGCTCCGCCCGGTACCGCTCGCCGGCCGGGGCAAAACCGGGCCCAGTGAGCTGGATCAGGTCCAGATCCAGCGCGTTGACCACCCCGAGGAGGGCCGTAGCCACTCGTCGCGCGGACAGATCGATGAGCGCCTCGGCCTGCGGAACGCCGTCGGCGAGACCTTTGAGCACTCGGGCGTACACGGCCGCCTCGTCGCGGGCCTCACCGCCATCGAACAGGGCGAACAATTCCGGGTCGGCGCGGACCTGCAGCACGATTCCCTTCGGGGGCCCCACCGTTTCCAGGCAACCCCTGGACCCGCACCAACATTCGAGCCCAGCGGGCTCGACGACGATGTGCCCGATCTCGCCGGCGTTGTCAGAGGCGCCGCGGAAGATCGCCCCGGCGATCACGATCCCGGCCCCGATGCCGGTGGACATGTAGACGGTCACGAAATCTCGCGGCGCGTCGTTTCCGCCGGCCCAGAATGCGCCCAGCGCCACGCAGTTTGCGTCGTTCTCCACGATGACCACCAGTCCGCAACGGGATCGGAGTTCGGCAGCAATGTCGAAGGCTTCCCAGACGTCCTTCATCTCCTCGTAGGCCCCCCAGCCCAGCGAGCCCCGCCGACGGCCGGTGGAGGCAACCCCTACCCCCACCACGGAGTCCCGTGTCAGCCCGCGACGGGCCAAGAGTTGCTGGATGGATTTGGCCACCCGCGTCATCACGTCGGGTGGCGGCTCGGACCCATGGCCTGGCAGGTCGACCCGTTCGATCAGCTTCCCGTTCAACCCGCACAATGCAATGACAACCCGCGCACTGTCCAGGGAAACACCGACCGAATACAACACTCCGGTGTTCAGCCTGAACAGCGTCGGGGGCTTGCCACCGGTGGACTGGCCTCTGCCGGCCTCGATGATGACCCCTTCGGACAGGAGCTCCTTCACAATCTTGGCGATCGTGACCTCGGTGAGCGAGGACCGCAGCGACAGCTCTGTCCGAGAAACGGTCTCGCTCGATCTGATGAGGTCGAGTACAGCGCTGCGGGTCTCTGCATACGATCGACCCCTGAGGCGGCGCGGCGCGTGATCCGTCATAGTGCTTCGCAAACTACACCGACCGTGAAATGCAGCGCAGCGAGCAATCGGCGTTGGACGCCTGCACCAGAGCCGCCCCCCACTCAGTTCGTCGGAATGAACCTTGAATTCAGCACCGGGTGCAGTCCGAGATTGGCGTCGGCGGATAGGTAGGGCGACCCAGAGTCATTGGCCAGGTCGAAGTGGTTGACCAAGCGGTCATCAGCCGGCCCGCAGCAAAGCCCGCCCGGTTACGGTTCCTCGCGCGTCGTCGAGGGAGAAAAATTACACTCAGGCAGGCCGCTAGCTGTCCTGAAGTCCCATCCGGTCGCGGCGGTAGGCACGGAGAGCATCCCCGAGGGAGCCGGCCAGTCGCGCGGCGGACTCTGCGTCGACCAGTTCCACACGGTAGGAGCGTCGCCCCGAGGTCGGGACGGAGACGTCGGTCCCGGCCGCGCCGTCCACCGCGACACCAGGTTCCAGGTGCCCGTAGGGCAGCGTGAACACCTCCCAGTTCGGGCGAAAGCCCCCTGAGGTGCGGGCGGCCACCATCTTGCGATCCGTCACCAGCACCACGGCCGCGCCCTGCAGCAACACCCTGCCCTCGGCCTCGCCGACGACCTCCGCCGGTTGCCGGAGCACCACCACCTCGTCCTGTTCCAGGTACCGGACCAGGGCCGCCCGCTCACCCTTGGCCACCTTCGCCCGGCCAACGACGTCGTCGTATCCGTCGGCTCCACCTCGCTGCGCCACCATGATCGCCCCGCATCCGAGACCGGGTATCGGCACCCGGCTCCCATCCGTCCTACACCACCCCCGTCCTACACCACCTCTGTCCCCAACCGCCTTGTGCTTCACCAGCGTCGTTGCCGGAGCACAGCGACCTAGTAGTGGTTCAGGCTCATCACGGAGGAACTGCTGGAGTCGTCGAACCATTGCGGGGCGGTCCCGGCCAGGCCCAGAACGCTGACGGCGATCACCGCCGCGACGGTGAGGCCACGGACATGGGTCGAGACGGGAGGGCGCCGATGGTGAAGGCGGCGCGCCGACCCGCGGAGTGCGAGGGCCGCCACGAGCGTGCCGAGCTCCAACGCAACGGCAGCGCAGTCCGGCAGGCCGATGGGCTCGGGGATACCGGCCCCGGGGCCGAACGGCAGTCCACTGGTGCGGGACCACGACCACAAAAGGACCGGGCCGATCGACACGGCGACCGCGGCCAACAGGACTCCCCGACGGCCGGTCGTCCGGAGCAGGGCGACGGCGATGACGACCTCCGCCGCGGTCAGGACGATGAAGAACACGCCCGCCCCAGTCCATTCGGTCAGATGGTCGGGGACGACGGCGGCGTGGATGGCTGCGCTCCCGGCCAACCCTGTCACCAGCAGCAACCTGCGGGTGTCGACCATTCCTGCGTTTCCAATCAGACCACCCGCCCTGGAGCGCTGCCGGCCGGGTTCGAGCCGGCCGCCGGCCAGGGCGACCAGCCAGCCCACCAGCACCAGATTCGTGACCAGCACCAGCCCGCCGCCGTACAGCACGGCCGTGACCTGTGCGACAAGGGTCGCGTGCTGGGCCTGCGTCAGACAGCTGCCGATGCACAGGCCGTGCATCGAGTTCATCATCGACATCTGCGCCGACTCGAGGTGGTAGTCGTAGGCGGTGCTGGCTGCGATGAGCGCGGTTCCGACCAGCGTGCCCGCCGCCACGACCACCGACGATGTCGCCAGGACCTTCGACCGCCCTGGTTGTCCAGGGCGCCGGCGTCGCAGTGCCAGCGTGAGTGCACCGAGAACCGCCAGGACATACAGGGGCAGGACGACGGTCGATTCCCGCCACCAGCTCGCGAACGGGGCCTGGGTGCGCTCGATCGCTCCGACGGCGCCCCGGACGGTCATCATCCAGAATCCGTCCCCGTAGGCCATGGCCGCCGCCATGGGCAGGACGGTCCACCATGGAACCACCGACTGGCCGGGGCTCGTGTCGGGGCGGCCCTGGGCATCGGGCCCGCGCAGGTGGACCGTCATCGGGCCCTCTGCGGTCACGGCGTGATCTCCCAGCCGAACATCATGGCGTGATCTTCGTGGGCGAGGTTGTGACAGTGCGCCACGTACGGCCCCACGAAGTCCCGGAACCCCCGATAGACGATCACCGACTCACCGGGATCCAGCGCCACCAGGTCCTCGCGGGAGACGTCGTCGGGGTGCGACGGGTCTCCGCGGGTGACGTCCTTGTTGTTGCGCATGACGGTGCGGTGCTCCTCCATGTGGAGGTGGAACGGGTGCACCCATCCGCCGCCACCGTTACGGATCTCCCACAGGTTGAAGCTGTTCTTCTTCTGCTGGGCCAGTGGGGTCAGGCCGGCCTTGTTCTTCAGGCTCGTGGCATCCACCGCCGGGTTGAACGGCGAGCCGTTGATGAGCCACTCGATCTCACCGCCGGCGCTGCCCCGTTCGACCTCGAAGATCAGTCGGTTGTCCAGCAGGGTCTGCCAGTTGCTCGGAAGCGTCGGGATCGGCCGCATGGTGGTGGGGATCTGGCTGTCGTCGGGTGCGGTGTCACCGATGATGAATTTCAGCACCGGGACCTTGTAGCTCGGATCGGGGGCGAAGCGGGACGAATTGGCCCACATCCGCCCGTTGGGCATCTTCATCACGTCGGTCAGGTAGATGACGTCACCCTTGACGGTCGGCGTGCCGTCCTGATAGCGGGTGAAATCGATGATGACCTCGCGACGTTTGGCCGGCCACAGCTCGAAGGAGTCGCGTTTGATGGGAAACGGCAACAGGCCACCGTCGGAGGCGATCTGGGTGAACTGCATGCACTGCTGGCCATCCGGAATCCGGTACTGGCCCTCCATCTCGTCGCCCTGGTAGCCGAGGGACGCCGAGGATTTCGGGCCCTGCGTGGAACTCATCAACTGCCATTCGTAGATCCTGGAGACCGAGGCGTCCAGGAATCGGAACCGATACTTGCGGCGCTTGACCTCCAGAACGGGGTAGGCCGTGCCGTTGACGGTGAAGATGTCCCCGACGAAACCATGATTGGGGAAATGCTTGAAGAACGTCTTGCCCCACCATTCGGGATGGGTGGCCGGATTCTTCGCGGCCGGGAATTCACCCATGGTGTCGTGGATGTCCTTGTGGATCGTCACCCCGTCGTCCAACCGGCAGTCGAAGAAGACCAGTGGGATGTCGTAGGCGACGTCGAACGATCCGTCGGCGTTGTCGGTTCGGACCCCCGGCAGCCGCAGGCCCTGGCGCTCGTCTCCCATGTCGAAACCACCCGGCAGGCCCGGATAGACCTTCGGGTCGTAGATCGGATAGAGCCCCACCAACCCCTTGTAGACGTTCGAGCCCGTGTGATCCATCCGGTGGTCGTGGAACCAGAAGAAGCTCTGCTTCTCCCGGTCGTCGCCCCCGGCCGGCCAGTTGAGGTAGAGGTTGTCGCAGAAGGTCTTCGGGAGGTAGCCGGGGTACTTCGGTCCGTAGTTCATCGAGTAGTGCGGATTCCCGTCGCTCTCCGGCGCGGTGTGTCCGTTGTGCAGGTGGATCAGCGCCGACCAATCGGGGGCACCGAAATCCTGGCGGTCCAGGTTCAGCGGATTCTCGTCCAGGTGGTTCTCGAACCGGACCAGAGCCGGTCGACCGTATTCGGCATTGATCATCGGCCCGGGAAAGGTCCCGTTGAAACCGTAGATCGTGCTCAGGGGCAAGGACCGCGGGGTGCCGGCGGCCACGCTCTTGCCCGAGGCGTCGAACGACAGGGTCGGTCGGCCCTTCGGGTCGATGGGCAGCACCGTGGACGTCGTGAAAGCGTGCGTCGCAACCTGATGCTTGATCTGGTAGACCACCGGGTCCGGATACCCGATCTGGCCGGGCCAGATCTGGTGGCGTTCGTTCCCCATCGAGTTCTGCTGGCCGATACCGGGTCCCGGCAGTTGAGCCCAGCTCGTGTAGGCCGAAGAAGGCTGCGGGGCCAGAGCTTTCGGGATCACCAGGGCGTCGTTGAACGGAGTGAGGATCAGCGGACTGGTCGGGAACGCCTCGAGGTAGATCAAGTCGTCCAGGGCCGTCGAGGCGGCAGCGAATACCCCATCGGGCGACAGCAGGCCCTGCTGCGCCAGATACGGTTCGACCCAGGCCCGGCCGGCGGTGATGGCGACACCGGCCACGCCGACCGCCCCGAGTCTGAGAAATGTCCGACGGCCCAGCTCGGGCCGGTCCGGTGACTCCTCCCCGACCGCCACCGATCGCCAGTCGACGGGAACGATCAACCGGGTCGACGGACCAGCGTCGGCAGTGGCCGAGGCCGAGGCGTCTTCATCCGGGTGGGCCGGTGCTGACATGGGGGGACCCTTCATCTGATCGGCGGACAGGTCTTCCTGACGCCCGGCCGGACAGGTCCTCGTGCGGGGCGTTCCACCATGGGAGCACGTGGCGCCCTGGTACTAACCTCGCGCTTTCACGCGGATACTGACCGGGGTGTTTCGAAGTAAGCGAAAGGTGCCCCTACCTGCGATAATGAGGGTCTTCGAGGTCCACATCGTCAGCAAACTGGAGCACCTTTCTGATGCAGCAGCCTACCGGCTTCTACCCGCCGTTGACAGTGGACACGACCGCGAAGCGGGTGGTGTCCCACGCCGGTGCGGTGCTGCTGGTCGCCACGGCCGGCAGGGTCGGTTTGGACCGGGAGTTGTCGGCGGCGTTGGCGCCGTGGCGCAAGCAGTGGGCAGTGCTGGACCCGGGGAAGATCCTGCTGGACCTGGCGATCAGCGTCGCCATCGGCGGGGACTGCCTGGCCGACATCGCGGCGCTGCGCAGCGAACCCGCGGTGTTCGGGCGGGTCGCGTCCGACCCCACGGTGTCCCGGCTGATCAACACGTTGGCCGCCACCCCGCAGGCGGCGTTGGCGGCGATCAACCGCGCCAGAAGCGTTGTCCGCGATCGGGTGTGGAGACTGGCCGGGAAGGATGCCCCCGACTTCGAGGCGTCGCGGGACCGGCCGTTGATCATCGACCTGGACGCCACGTTGATCACCGCCCACTCGGACAAAGAGTGGGCGGCGCCGACCTACAAGAAAGGCTTCGGGTTCCATCCGTTGGGGTCGTGGGTCGATCACGGCCCGGACGGCACCGGCGAGCCGCTGTCGATGATGCTCCGCACCGGTCGGGCCGGCGCCAACACCGCCGCCGATCACATCGCGGTCACCAAAGACGCGTTGCGGCAGTTACCGTTCGCCCGCCGCGGCGGTCGGATCGGCCGGATCGGCCAGAAGGTGTTGATCCGCGCCGACGGTGGCGGCGGCACCCACGAATTCCTGGGATGGCTGGCCGGACAGGGACTGTCGTACTCGGTGGGGTTCGGGTTGTCGCAGGACATCGTGGACAAGATCAACCAGATCCCCGACCAGGGCTGGACCCCGGCCTACGACGGCGACGGGAAGGTCCGCGACGGGGCGTGGGTCACCGAACCGACCGGGATGCTGACGTTGAAGACGTGGCCGCCGGGAATGCGGGTCATCGTGCGGGCCGAACGTCCGCATCCCGGGGCGCAGTTGCGGTTCACCGACGTCGACGGGAACCGGTTGACCGCGTTTGTCACCAACACCACCGGTGGGCAACTCGCAGATCTGGAGTTGCGGCACCGGCACCGGGCCCGCTGCGAGGACCGGATCCGCGGCGCCAAGGACACCGGATTGCGGAACCTGCCGCTCACCGGGTTCGCGCAGAACCAGATCTGGGTCGCCGTCGTCCAGTTGGCCACCGAGCTGACCGCCTGGTTGCAGATGCTGGCCTTGACGGGTACCGGAGCGCGCCGTTGGGAACCGAAACGACTGAGGCTTCAACTGTTCTCCGTCGCCGGGATCATCGCCCGCCGATCCCGACGCACCTACCTTCGGCTGTCCGGGCACGCCCCGCACCGGCACCTGTTCACCACCGGCCTGACCCGACTGCACACCCTCCCGCAGGCCACTTGACCCCAAGCAACCCCACCCGACCAGCAACAAGAAGAACCACCGGAACGTGGAATCCGGCACCACCCAGGTGACCTTGGGTCGCTCCGACGAACCCGCAGACCCCGCGGCGGGCGTCACAACACCAGATCTATCGCGCAGAGGGAAGGCCGACCATCTCAAGAAAGATCGAGGCCAATACCCCGGAATGCGGTGGAAGGCCCCCCCTAAAACAGGCTCTTGTGACGTTCTCGTGGGTGGTTTGACCCCTGGTTGTGGGCGACACACCGGGCTGCGTATAGGTTCTGGCTTATCTAGGGTCAGTCACTATCCAGGAGCACGGTGTGCGCGGTGTAACGATATGGCGAAAGCTGCTCGGTGTCGAGCAACTGCAGGTGTGCGATGTGGCGTGGGAGGAGGCCGACGACCGGCAGGTGCTGGTCGTTTCGGTGCGTGCGACGAAGGGCGCCCGGAGTAGGTGCAGTCGATGCCGGCGTAGACGGCCGGGCTATGACCAGGGCGGCGGAACCCGGCGGTGGCGGTCGCTGGACTGGGGGTCGACGATGGTATTCCTGCAGGCTGCGGCTCCGCGGGTGAACTGCCGGACGCACGGGGTGGTCGTCGCGGCGGTGCCGTGGGCCCGACCCGGCGCGCGGGCAACCCGAGCGTTTGAGGACCAGTGCGCGTGGTTGGCGGCGCACACCGCTTCGTCGGTGGTGGCGCAGTTGATGCGGACGTCGTGGCGGCACGTGAGCGCAATCATCGAGCACGTCGTCGCCGACGGTTTGGCCGGCCGGGACGTGCTCGCGGGGCTGCAGCGGATCGGCATCGATGAAATCTCCCACCGCAAAGGCCAGCGGTATCTGACGTGCGTGGTCGATCAAGACTCCGGCAGATTGGTGTGGGCCGCACCGGGCCGCAACAGCGACACCCTGGGTCGGTTCTTCGACGAGCTCGGCCCAGAACGGGCGGCGGCGTTGACGCACGTCTCGGCCGACGGGGCGCAGTGGATCCACGACACCGTGACGGCCCGCGCGCCGCAGGCGGTGCTGGGATTGGATCCGTTTCATATCGTGGGGTGGGCCACCCGGGAGTTGGACAAGGTCCGTCGTCAGACGTGGAACACGCTGCGGGGTAGGAGTAGCTCTGCGCAGGCGTCGTCGGTGAAGGGCAGCCGCTGGGCATTGCTGAAAAACCCGGCGGACCTGTCCCCGGAGCAACGCGGGTCCCTCGCTTCGATCGCCCAGACCAACCGGCATCTGTATCGGGCGTATCTGCTGAAGGAGCAACTGCGCGCGGTGTTCCAGGTCAAGGGCCAGGCCGGCCGTGAACTGCTGGCCGGCTGGATCGCCTGGGCCCGCCGCTCCCAACTCCCCGGCTTCATCGCCCTGGCCGCAACGTTGAAGCGGTTCCAGCAGCTGATTTGGAACACCCTGATCCACCACATGAGCAACGCCCAATCCGAGGCCACCAACACTCACCTACGGGCCTTGACCCGCAGGTCGTACGGCTTTCACAGCCCAGAAGCGTTGATAGCCATGGCAATGCTCACCCGCGGCGGGTTATGCCCGCCGCTTCCCGGACGCTAAACCACCCACGAAAACGTCAGGAGACCCCTAAAACAGGGCCTCCCCCATTCCAGGGGTGGGGGACAGACTGATATCGGCCGCAGTTTCCCGGGCGCCGGCCACGACAAAGGGGAGTTCATCGATGATCGCCGACCTGGCCGACCCGCATCAGGAACTCGCGTCCACCCGACCGCAGAACGTGACGGTGCTGGTGGTCGACGACCATCGCAGTTTTGCGGACCTGCTGTCCTGGGCGCTGAAGTCGGTACCGGGCATGGCGTGCATCGGAACGGCCGGCTCGGCCGAGGAGGGTGTCTCACTCGCGGACGCTCTCCAGCCGGACATCGTGGTGATGGACATCGAGATGCCGCGTGTCGACGGCATCGCCGCCACCCGCCGCGTTCGACTCGTCGCCCCGAACGCCGTGATCGCCGTCGTCACCGCTCATTGCACGGGTGAGTGGCTGTTGAAAGCAGCCCAGGCCGGGGCATCGGCCTTCATCGCCAAGGACGGATCGATGAAGGACATGATCGACATGCTCCGGCAGGCCCGGCGCGGCCACATGCTGGTCGCCGATTCTGCCTTCGACGGGCCCGCGCCCACTCCGGCAAAGGCCATCGACCCCCGCGCACCCGCGATCACGCCGCGCGAACAGGAGGTCCTGCAATTCATGGGCCAGGGATTGCATGCTGCCGACATCGCGTCGGTCCTGGGCATCAGCGTCCACACCTGCCGCGGATACGTGAAGGCGCTGCTGAAGAAATTGGGCGCGAACACGCAATTGGAGGCGGTCATCAAAGCGCAGCATCTCGGCATCATCGTCCACCTGTGAACCTCGAATTCTGGCGTGGTGGCAGCCGGCGTCCCGTGTCCGTCCGGCGCCAGCTCGGGATCTTCTGCGGCGTGGCGGCCGTTGCGCTGATCCTGGTCTCGGTCGCCGCTGTCACCGCGAGCAGATCGCTCGCCCGCAGCCAGGCGCTCAAGGACGCCGAACGGACCACCACCCGTCTGGCCGACCTGGTGATCTCACCGCTGCTGCCCGGCGCTCTGACGGGGTCCGGTCCGCTGCGCGACGAGCTGGACCGCGCGATCATCAACCGACTCGCGGACGGATACCTGACGCAGATCACCATCTGGGACGAGACCGGACAGGTGCGCTACGACAACGACCCGGCCCAGATCGGGCGCCGACTTCCGCTACCGGCCGAGGCCCGGTCGGCCATCACCGGGGACGTCGTCTCGTCGGACTTCACCGATCATCCCGAGGTGAACATCGGGCCCGTCCCGGGACGGTCGGAATTCGTCGAGATCTATGTCCCGCTGCGACTCCCCCATCAGCATTCGATGGCCTTCGAGGCCTATTACGACTACGCCAGGGTCAACGAGCTCGCCCACGAGGTGCTGATGGAACTGATACCCGTCGTGCTCGTTCCGCTGGTCCTGCTGCAGCTGATCCACATTCCGATGGCGGCCTCCCTGGCCTCACGAGTGCGACGAAACGAAGCCGAACGCGTCCGACTGCTGGAATTGAGCTTGTCCGGCTCCGAGCGGGAACGTCTGAGGATCGCCGCAGATCTGCACGACGGACCGATCCAGGAGCTGGCCGGTACCGGTTATGCATTCCAGATGTGGGCGGCTTCCCTGCCGCAACCGCCCGAGCCCATCGTGGATCAACTGCAGGCGGCGGTCAATCGGTCGATCGGATCCCTGCGGCGTCTGATGATCGACCTCTACCCGCCGGATCTGGACGCAAGCCAGCTGCCGAGGACCATCTCCGATCTCGCCGAATCGTTGCGCACGAAAGGAATTGGAGTCACCTTCACCGTCGCGGCCCTGCCCGAACTGGATGCCGAGACCGTGACGGCCCTCTACCGCATCGCCCGGGAGGCGCTCGCCAATGTCGTCGAGCATGCGTGTGCGAGCCAGGTCAGCATCAACCTGGGATCACGGGGAACCGAGGGTCGCCAACGAACCCCGGCCGTCTACCTTCGCATCGCGGACGATGGAATCGGCCTCCACGAAGGATTTCTGGATCGGCGGGCCGAGGGCCACCTCGGCCTCCGACTGCTGGTGGACCGAGTTTCGCACCTGGGTGGTTCGCTCAGCATCGCACCGGGTCCCACTGCCGGGGTGGTGGTGACAGCGGTGCTCCCGAACGGCAATCGGTCGACTGCGCGACCCGTGGACGCCCGTGCCCACAAATTGGGGGTGCACGTACCCCCCGGGCAGGGCTACCGGGCGCGACGTGGATCGGACCACTGTTGATCGTCAGGCGGCGCATCTTCGACGCACACGATCAAAGTACGAGAGGGACACTCATGACGAGACCACAATCATGTCGACCGTACCGACGGCTGCCGGGGCTGCTCCGACGTCGTCCCGGGCGACGCGGCGGAGCAATGGTGGCCTCGGTACTGGTGGCGGCGCTCCTGAGCCCACTGGCCGGCGGACCCGGGACCGCACTGGCCGATCCGGGCGCGCCATTCGTCTCCGGGGTGACCTTCCCGTTCAACGGAGTGTGGCTGGACAGCGTGAACGGCGGGCATTTCTGGGACTCCAGCGGGACCGGACTGTGTCGGATCGACCCAGATGCGGCTGCCGCCGGCGGATTCAGCGAGAACGTGGGGACCTGCGACGTGCAGGCCAAGAAACCGACCCAGGCCGTCGTCGGACCCACGAACGCCGACGGCACCTATTTCGTGTACGCCGCCGACATGTCCAGCAAAAGTGGCGGTCCCGTCCGGATCACCTACGACCCGGCGGCGGACAACGGTGAAGGACGACTGGTCGCCGCCAGCGGGACCCTGCTCGGTGGACTCAACACGGTGGGATTCTTCTCCGACGCCGCCGGCAACTTCAAGAACAGCGCGGTGGCTCTTGGTCCGTGCGACCAGACCCCGGGCGCGCTGACCGCCGGCACCACCTGCCTCGCGCTCTACCTGGCATTCGGAAGATCGAAGAAGATCGAACGAATCAACAATGTCGACAAGGCCTCGGCGGCGCAATCCATCGAAACCATTTCCAAGACGACGGACAAGCGAAAGGGCGTGCGCTTCGGCCTGGGTACCTTCCACCACGCCGCGGGCACCGACGACCTGTACATCGACGAACTCGGCGGCAACGGCGTCTCGTTGCTCACCGACATCGCCCACTGCCCGCCGTCGGAGGGGTCGGCGGACCCGTCCGTCGTCAATCCCCCGATCAACCAGGCCGGCGGATGCTCGGCCGGCGTCGTCGGCGGCATCACCACCAACTTCCCGCAGGGCATGGCGGTGCAGAACGACGCCCAGGGAAACGGGCTGTTCCTCTACGTCGCCGACTCGCCCCGCAATTCGGGTGCCACCGTGCTCCGGTACCACCCGGACTCCGGACTGCAGGACATCGTGTCCAGTTCCGTGAAACCCGCCTACGACTCGCTCCTGAATCCCGGCCAGAGCGTCGCGACCTACACGTTCGTCCTGGGTCTGGCCATCAATCCCCACAACGGTGATCTGTTCATCGGTGACGATCCGACCTTCGCCATCCTGGTGAACCCGCCGCTGGCCAAGGGACACATCTTCACCATTGCGGGAGTGGGCGGTATCGCGCCTGCCGACTGCGTGGGAACGGCCGCGACCGCATGCGCGGTGCCCCCGCCGCCGAGCGTTGCCACTCCGGCGCTCTACGCCTACGGCCTGACGGCCCCCAAGGGGGGCGTCACCTTCGTGCCGAGCGACGACGGGGGCCACCTGTGGGCTGCCGATCACTCACAGGGCCTGTGCCGGCTGGACACCGTCGACAAAGCACCCGGGCTGCACGCCTACAACCCCGCCAGCTGCGACGACGGAGCCGTCCTCGGTTCCGGAGGCCAGACCGCCTACGACGACTCCGTGGTCCCGGGGACGATCAACCAGCACTTCCTCTACGTCGCGCAGAACGATCACCTGTCCCCCGGCGTGATCAGGTTCACCTTCGACCCCGCCGGTGCCGCCGGCAGCGGCACCCTCGTCGCCGGGTCAGCGGTGATCATGGCCCCCAATGCCGGGCTGAACGGTGACAAGGCCAACGGCCTCGCCCTGGGACCGTGCAAGCCTGGGGCACCGAGCACCTGCCAGCATGCCCTCTACATGGGCGGACTGCTGGACGGCTACATCCGCCGGATCAACAATCCGGAAGACGATCCACGGGTGCAGACCGTCGACGTCGTCGCCATGACCACCGAGCAGAAGGCCGGCACGGCGGGGAAGGGCATCAACGGCTCGATGGGCATGATCGGTGACAACCTCTACCTCCCCGAGAACCAGGGTTTCACGGTCATCCGGGGGATCAGCGGCTGTCCGACCAACAACCAGGTCTGCGGCAGCACGCCGTTGAACATCGGCCAGTTCGGTTTCGTCTTCGGCTCGGCGGTCGGGGTCGACCCCAACCACGGCGACGCCGGGCTCGTCTACGCCGCCATCTCACCGGGCGCGGCCAACGCGACCGTCTACCAGTACGACGTCGCGACGAACACGTCCCGCGTCTACGCCACCCAGGGCCAGATGCCGCCGGCCAATTCCGCGGAGGCGACGGTCTGGTGCACGACGACCTGCACCCGCCCGATCGATCCCGCCAACCCGCCCGGCGGCCAGGCCAACTTCCGTTTCGCGCAAGGCATCCTGGTGGATCCCCGAACAGAGGATCTCGGCGGCGGCACGGTCTATCTCACCGAGGACGCCTTCGCCGGCGCCCGCGGCGGCCGCGGTCACGCCTGGGTCTCCCCCTACCTGCCCTACCCCGCCGGCGTCACTCCGGTCCCGCTGCCGCCGGTACCCGGCGCGGCCCCGAAGACCTGCAACGTCACCCTGACCATCCCGGCCCTGGCCGGCGGCCAGACCTACTGGGTGCAGTTCACGACGCACGCGGACGGGCAGATCAGCTCGACCTGGACGATCCCCAGCCCCCAGTCGGCGCAATTGCTGCTCTATGCCGGCAACCCCTTCGCCGGCCAGGCCGATCCGGTCTCCACCGGCTCGAAGGGTGGCTCGATCGCCGCCCAGAACTCCTCCACCACGGCCAACTACTCCATCTCCACCGCGCCGTCCATCAAGACTGCAGGCACGTACACGGTTCAGATCTTCAACGCCGGCAAAGCGATGGGATCGACCACCGGCACCGTCGTCTACGCGAATGATGCCGCCAGCGCCTGCCCGGCCTCACCCACCGCACAGCACCTGATTCCGTGATCAGGCACGCTACGATACGCATTCACCGGGCCGCGCAGAATGGGAGAAACAATGTCTCCTGGGGTACGGACCGCACCTGGCCGGCCACGCCGAGAATCCCTGCGGCGTCGCAATGTTCAGCTCCTGGTGTGGGCAGGCGCCGTCCTCGTGCTGCTGACGTTCGCCGCCCTGCTGGAGGGCGTCCCGGACAACGCCGCACACGTAGCGAGATATGTGGATGATCTCGGGCAGTTGGTAGGGGCGGCCCTGGCGGCGGGCTGCTCCTTCTGGGCCGCCCATCGAAGCCAGGGTCGTCTGCGGCGGTCCTGGATCGCCATCGGGATCGGCGCCGCGGGTTGGGCCGCCGGCGAGGTCGTCTGGTCCTACTACGAGTTGGTCGACAACACCCAGACACCATTTCCCTCGCTGGCCGATGTCGGCTACCTGATGTTTCCGATCGGCGCGGTGGTGGGGCTGTGGCTGTTCCCGACCACCGGTGGGCGCGGGATTGCGCTCCGGCGGCTGCTGGACGGTTGCATCATCGTCGCGTCCCTGGTGGCGGTGTCGTGGGCGACCACCCTGGGGACCGTCGTCCGGGCCGGGAGCAGCAGCCAGTTCGGCTTCATCGTGTCGTTGGCGTACCCGCTCAGCGACATCCTGATCGTCGCGATGGCGGTCAGCGTCGTCTCCCGGCCCACCCATCAGCGAGGCGTGGTCGTCCTGCTGGGCGCCTCGTTGACGGCGATGGCGGTCGCAGACAGCGGATTCTCGTACCTGACGACGACCGGCGCCTACCACACCGGTCACCCCGTCGACCTGGGTTGGTTCGCGGCCTTCCAGCTGATCGCCCTGGCCGCCTGGACCTGCGCCTCCCGCAGCAGCACCGGTGCCGCCGCCGAGGCCGATGCCCAGTCGCAGGCGGCCAGGGCCGAACCGGCGGCGGTCACCCTGTTGCCCTACGTGCCCCTGTCCGTGGCCCTCGCCGTCGTGGTGCTCAGGACGCTCCAGGGGCAGAAATTCGATGCCGTCGAGGCCGTCGCCCTCGGGCTCGCCATTGCGATCGTCCTGGGGCGCCAGTATCTGGCGGTCCGGGACAATCGTGGGCTGCTGGATGAATTGGCGCGGCGCGAGCAGCAGCTGCACCAGCAGGCCTTCCACGATCAGCTCACCGGTCTGGCCAACCGAGCCCTGTTCCTGGACCGCGTGGAACATGCCCTGGCGCTGCGGCTGCGGGAACTCCGTCCGCTCGCGATCCTGTTCTGCGATCTGGACGACTTCAAGGCCGTCAACGACACCGTCGGCCACGGCGCCGGTGACGAGCTACTCATCCGGGTCGCCGAGAGGTTGCGCGGTGTGCTGCGCGCCGGCGACACCCTGGCCCGACTGGGCGGCGACGAATTCGCGGTCCTGGTCGAGGACGGGGTCGACCCGGTCGGCGTGGCCTCCCGCATCGTGGAGACGCTGCACTTCCCGTTCGCCCTGGAAAGTGGCGAGCTGGCCATCGGTGTCAGCGTCGGGGTCACCGAACTGACCGGCGAGCAGGCCAACCCCACGCGCGACGCGCTGTTGGCGCAGGCGGACATCGCGATGTACATGGCCAAACGGAGAGGCAAAGGCCAGATCCAGCTCTACCAGTCGGACATGATTCTGCCCGATACGGCCGACCTGCGCCTTCGCGATCCGCTCCTCCGGGCGGTGCGGAACGGTGCGGTCATCGCCGCCTACCAGCCCATCGTCCGGATCGACGGAGGTGAGGTCACGGGGTTCGAGGCGCTCGCGCGGTGGAGTCACGACGGAGTGCCGATCGAACCGAGCACCTTCATCCCGCTGGCCGCGCGGATCGGCATCATGCCCGAGCTCACGGATCAGATGATCGAACAGGCGTGTGCCCAACTCGCCGACTGGCATCGCAGGCTGGGGCACCACCGCCTCGGCGTCAGCGTCAACGTGACCCCCAGCCTGATCAACGATCGGACCTTTCCCGACCGGGTCGCCGCGATCATGGCCCGACACCTGATTCCGCCGCGCCGTCTGACCCTGGAAATCACCGAGGAAGCCCTCCTGGGTGACCTCTCGGTCGTTCGTGACGTCACCGGGGCGCTCGGCGAGATCGGTGTGCTGCTCTCGCTCGACGATTTCGGCACCGGCTACTCCTCGCTGTTGCACCTCCAGCAGATCCCGCTCGGTTCGGTGAAACTGGACCAGCGCTTCATCGCCAACATCGACCGCGACCCGGCCGCCGAGCGCTTCCTGGCGGCGCTGCTGACCCTCGGACGGGACCTCGGCCTGATGGTCATCGCCGAAGGAGTCGAACGTCCCGAGCAGGCCGCCACGTTGAAGCGGTTGGCGTGTCTCTACGGACAGGGATACCTGTATTCCCGGCCGATGTTCCCCGCCGGACTCGATGCCCTCCTCGGCATCGCGGCCCTTCCGTCGCAGGTCGGTACCGCGGGTTGAGAGGCGACCCCTGGCGGTGGAACGTCTGTACTGGGTAGCTGCTTGAGTCAAGTTGTATTTGGCCATGTCAGAGCCAGTGTGTGCCTACCCGGTCGGTGGTGTCGATTACCCCCGGACCTTTCAGGAGTTGCTGGAGTGGTTCCCGGATGACTCGTCGTGTCTGGCGTATCTGGAGCGTCTGCGGTGGCCCCAGGGGTTTGTGTGTCCGGTGTGCGGGGCGCCCGGCGGTTGGCGTACGGCGAAGGCGAAATGGATGTGCACCAGGTGTGGCCGGCAGACGTCGGTGACCGCCGGCACGATCTTCCACCGGCTCCGGACGCCGCTGTCGACGTGGTTCGCGGCGATCTGGTTCATCACCTCGCAGAAGAACGGGATGTCCGCGCAAGGTCTGCAGCGGGTGCTGGGTTTCGGATCCTACGAAACAGCGTGGGCATGGCTGCAGAAGCTACGCCGGGCGATGGTCCGCCCCGAGCGGGAGTTGCTCTCCGGTGTGGTGGAGTTAGATGAAGTGTTCATCGGCAACGAGCCTCGCGGCCGCGCAGGCGGCGTGAAGGACCACACCGCGGCGATGATCGCAGTGGAATCGATCCCCGGCCGCAAGCTGGGCAGGGTCCGCATCGAGCTGGCCGAGACAGCCCGATCGGTCAGCATGCTCGGCTTCGCCGACCGCGTCATCGCCAAAGGATCAACGGTCAGAACCGATGACGCCAACTACCTGAAGAAGCTGACCGCGGCCGGCTACGAGCACGTCGCGTTCGTCGGGACCGACAGCGCCGAGCCCGCCCACATCAACCTCCCCGGCGTCCACATGGTCGCCTCGCTGCTCAAACGCTGGCTGACCGGCACCCTGCATTACGCGGTCTCCCAGGAGCACCTGGCCTACTACCTGGACGAATACACATTCCGGTTCAACCGACGCACCTCGAAGAGTCGCGGGCTTTTGTTCTACCGACTGTTGCAGCAGGCCGTGAACACAGACCCACACCCGCTCGCTGAACTGCGCAATCCTGTTGCAGCAGTGGACGTCCCGTTCTGAACTTTACTCAAGCAGCTACCCGGTACGTCTGTTCGGAAATCTCGCCACCACGGGTGTAGTCGGCAGACGGCCTGGGTACCGCAGCACCATGAGCGAAACAACTCCAGACATGATCGGTGCCACCGATCCGGACAACGCAGCAGTCAAGGACCCGCACGACTGGGTCACCGGCGACGAGCCGATGACCGCCGCGCAGAGAAGCTACCTGGAGACGCTGGCCCGAGAGGCCGGGGAGCAGCTCCCGGCCACCCTGAACAAGGCCGAGGCCTCCGAGCAGATCGACCGTCTCCAGCAGGCCACCGGGCGCGGCGAGAGTCAGTAGCCGCGCCGCCACCAGCGGCGCCGCCCGCGCGGCGATGAGTTCTTCAGACCGTGCCTCGGCCCGGATGGCCTGTTCCCGATTTCGGCTGCCGCAGAGGGCGGTTCGGTCGGGGCGGTCCGTTCGGCGATGACGGAGCAGGCCAACTGCGACAATGCGGCGTCCGCCGGCCAATCAGATCCCAACGATCGGTCGGCGGCGCCCTCCAGGTCCTCCAGCAGCTGAGCCCCCGCCGCCTGTCGGACCTCGGGATTCTCGGAGAGTGCACTGGCCATCACGCCCGCGATCGACCGGTCGATGCCCGACAGGTCGAAATGCCCCCGGCCCGGCCGGACGCCGAGCAGGTCGGCGAGGACCGCTGCCGTGGAGAACACGTCGGAACGCTTGGTCGCGGGCGCACCGGCCAGCACCTCGGGACTGCGATACCGGTGGGACGGCTGATCAGGCACCGCCACGCCGAAGTCGATGAGTTTGGACTCACCGTTGGTCGAGACCAGGATGTGACGGAGCGACACGTCACCGTGGACGATCTGTCGGTTGTGCGCGAAAGCCAGGCCGCGCAACGCACCTCGGACAGCCGTGACGGCCTGGGGCACGGTGAGACGGCCGGCCTGGTCGCGGATCGCACCGAGATCGGCGCCGTCCACCCACTCCTGGACCAGGTACCAGAGGCCGTCCTCAGCGGTGGTGCTGAAGATGCGGGCGATGTTCGGATGGTCCAGCATGCCCAGGATCATCGCGTCGAACTGCAGCTTGGTCTGGTCCAGGCCGGGCTGCTCCTTCAGGGCGACGTACCGGCCCGAGGTCCGGTCGAACGCCTTCACCATCGGGTCCGCGTGCGGCAGTTGCTCCACCAGCTCGTAACCGCCGATGTACGCCATCGCTCACCACCCTCGCACTGCCCGAAAGATTCCTGACGCACCAGATCTTAGGCACGGTAAGTAAAATATCACTGTCAGTCAAGGGTAATCACCCCTTCGGGTGGCTACCGCCACCATCAGGCCAGTGAACGGGCTTCAGATATGTCGCTATGTCGATCTCGATGCTTAATTTCACCGCACCTGACGGATCCGGATCGGACCCTTCGCGGTACTGGGATCGACCACGGATCCGCCCTGCGTGATCTCCACGTCCCCGGACGCGACCAACCGGCGGGCCGCCTGCCGGGAACGCTCCATCAGGTCCCGCCACTGCTCCCCTCCGACGTCGCGGGCCACCTCGCTGGGACAGATCGAGGCACCACCCGCCCGCGCCGACAGCTTTTCCAGGATGGCCTTCTCCAGCTGCGCATCGACCGGGTCCGCGCGATGACGGCGACAGGCCGAGGAGCAGTACCGGACCGAATCCCAGTCCCGCTCCCACTTCTTGCGCCAGCTGATCCGGCGGCCGCACACCAGGCAGGTCTTGTCGGGATGTTCCACCCCGTCATTGTGCCGAGATCGTCGTGCCGACGTCAGCGCCCGGCCAGCGACGGGTTCCAGGGCATGAGGGTCGGGAGCTCGAAGATCCCCGGTTCGGCCTGACAGACGAATGGAATCGCCCCGATCACCGGACCGGCCGTCGCGTACTGCCCGGCCTTGGTCCGCCGACCGTCGACGACCGGCGGATCCGTTACGTCGACGGCGATCTCGATTCCGGGGACACCCCTGACCGAGACGGTCCACAGGTGTGGATCCTCGAAGCCCGGCAGATCCGGATCCATGATCCAGTTGACCGACAGCGTCAGGAAGCGGGCACCGTCCACGATCGCGTGCCAGCGCCAGTTGGTCCCGGCGACGGTCCCCGCCTCGATCACCCCGGCCCGGATCTCGAGCCGCCTGGTGGCCGCGAACAACTGGTGATCGGGTTCGATGCGTTCGATCCGCACCCCCAGGCTGTCGGCCGCGTAGTGGATCGCCTCGGCGAAGAGCTTGTCGTAGAGCGCGGCGAACTCGCCGGTCAGCATCGACGCATCATGGACGTCCCGACCCATGCCCATCACCCCGAAGACGAATCCGGGATCGGGCATCGATGCTGCGTCGACCACTTCCCGCACCGAGATCGAGTCGACCCGCAGGCACATGCCGGTCGCCGTCAGGGTCAGCCGTTCCAGGATGAATCCGGGATTGATGCCCGCGCCGAAGAGCGTGACACCACCACGTCTCGCGGCATCGGCGAACAACGCCTGGCGCTCCGGGCCGTGCGCCCTCGGATAGTGATGGCCCTGCGTGGTGATGACGTTCTTCCCCGACTCCAGCAGCGCGATGATGTCGGCGTCCTGGGACTCGTAGGGGATGCCGACCCGGGCGGTGTGGAGGACGACATCGGCGTCCAGGGCGAGGATGTCGTCGATGTCGTCGGTCGCAATCACCCCGGTGGGCTCCCGCCGCGCGATCTCGCCCGCATCCAGTCCGCGTTTGCGCTCGGAGTGGACGTACAGACCGACCAACTCCAGATCCGGGTGCTCGATCACCGCCCGCAGCGTGGTCTTCCCGACCGCGCCGGTCGCCCACTGGACCACCCGCCACGGTCGCCCCGTCATGTGTGCCCGATCATCTGTGCAGGATCATCTGGGTGCAGCGGAACAAGGCAATCTTGCGGCCGCCCGGGTCCAGCACCGTCGCGTCCCAGACCTGGGTCCGCCGGCCACCGTGCTGGAGCTCGGCCACGCACGTGATCGTCCCGTCGCGGCAGGTCCCGAGGAACGAGGATTTCAGCTCGAGCGTGGTGAAGCCTGCCGCGTCCTCCGGCAGGGCCAGCCGGCAGCCCAGACCGCACAACGTGTCGGCCAGCGTGATGACGGTGGCCGCATGCAGATACCCGTTGGGGGCCAGCAGCCCCGGACGGATCGTCAAAGCACCGGCGATGCGGGAGGCACCGATCTCGGTGACCGTCATACCGATCAGACCGGGCAGCCGCCCGGCCATCAGGGCGTTCATCGCTTCGACCGAGGGCTCTGCGTTCACGGGTCGAGACGTTCGATGACGAGAGAGGTGGCCAGGCCGAGGGCGGCCGGGATGGTCAGCAGCCCATAGCGTCCGCCCGTGCGTTCCAGTGCGTCGAGTGCGGTGGCCAGCAGGATCCCGCCGCTGGCGCCCAGCGGGTGACCCATCGAGACGGCCCCACCGTCGACGTTGACGATCTCGGGGTCGAACCCGAACTCGCGCAGGACCACCAGTGGGCTGACCGAGAACGATTCGTTGGCCTCGACGATGTCGATGTCGGCCGCGCCCAACTTCGCGGAGGCCAGCGCCCGTCTGGTGGAGGGAATGGTCCCGGTCAGCAGAGGCGAGCGCACTGCGCCGGTCGAGGCCGAGAGAATCCTGGCCCGCGGCGCCCTACCGAGATACCCTGCCGCATCGAGGTTCCCGATCAGCGCCAGCGATGCAGCATCCACCATCTGCGGCGCGGTCGCCGCCGAGTGCACGGCAGGGAATTCACCGACCTCCGGAAGTCGACGGCCGACCCGGGCGTGCGCGGCCGCATCGCCGGCGAACAACAGCGGCATGGCGGCGAAGTCCTCGGCGGTCATCGTCGGCCGGATGCCCTCGTCCGCGGCCAGCAGCACCGCGCCGTCCGCGCCCCGCACCGGCACCACGCTGCGCCGGTAGTGCCCGGCCGCCCACGCGGCTGCCGCACGTCGATGTGACTGCAGCGCATAGGCATCGGCCTGCTCGCGGGTGACTCCGGCCACCTGCGCGGTGAGATCGGCCGACACCCCGATCGTGACGAACCCGGTCCGCTCACCGAGTTCCTCGTCGAAGGCGATCGCCGCCCGGTCGGCCAGCATCGGAACCCGGGACATCGACTCGACGCCACCGCCGAGCACGACGTCGGCCATGCCGCTGCTGACCTGGGCGGCCGCAGCGGCCAGCGCGTCCAGACCCGAACAGCAGAGCCGCGAGATCACCGCACCGGAAACGGTATCCGGCCAGCCGGCCCAGATCACCGATGTCCTGGCCACATCTGCGCCCTGCTCGTGGCTGGCCGTGCTCACACCGAGGATGATCTCCTGAACCTGCACCCGCCGTTCGGCGAGCCCGAGCCGGGTGTCCAGGGCGTGCAGCAACTGACCGACCAACTCCTGGGGCGCGACGCCGGACAGTGTGCCGCCGCTTCGCTTGACCCGGCCCCTTGGCGTCCGGACCACGTCGTAGACGTAGGCATCCAACACCTTTCTGAAGCTACTGTAGAGAGAGCCAGGTAACAAGACCTGACCCATCCGCCACAGATGAGCCCGATGAACGAGCCGACACCCGCCACGCCCGCCCCGAGCGCGATCGGCTCGGCCCTGCTGCTGGTCGGCGACCAGTGGAACCTGCTGATCCTGCAACAGGCCTTCCTCCGGCACGTCCGGCGGTTCGCGGACTGGCGCGACAGCCTCGACGTGGCGGACTCGGTGCTGTCCGCCCGGATCCGGGAACTCGTCGCCGCGGACGTGTTGGCGCCCGGTCCCTACCGGACCAGTGGTCGCCGCCGGACGGAATACCGACTGACCGAGAAGGGTCTTCCCCTCTGGCAGTTCCTCGTGGCGATCTGGTCGTGGGAACAGGCCTGGGTCGATCCGGGCGGCCGGGACTCCCCTGCGGCGGCCCGTCTGGAGCATCTGACCTGCGGCCGGTTCACCGTGCCCGAGCTGGGTTGCCGGACCTGCTCCGCCGCCCCCGTGACGGCCCGGGACACCTCGGTGACCACCGGCCCGGAGATCACCTTCCGCAGGGTGGCGGTGGCTCGTCATCACCGCCGGACGGTGCGCGATCGCGACCGGACCCGCGCCGACTCGTACCGGCCGCAGACGTTGGAGATCCTGGGCGACCGGTGGAGCACCGTGCTGCTGGTCGCCGCCTTCCTGCGGGTGCGCCGGTTCGCCGACTTCCAGAGGGAGCTCGGGATCGCGCCAGGCGTGCTGAGCGACCGGCTCGGCCGCTTCCAGGAACTGGGTGTGCTGCGCCGGGTCCGCACCGCTGTGGACCGCGAGGAGTACCGGCTGACCGACAAGGGTCTCGGGTTCTTCCCGGTCTTCGCCTTCCTCCTCGACTGGGCCCAGCGCTGGTATCCGCAGCCGCCGGGTACGGGACTCGCCATCCTCCACCACGCCGGCGGGCACCCGTTCCAACCCTTCCTTCGCTGCGCGCAGTGCCGGCAGCCGATGGCCCGGCAGCAACTACGATTCGAGCTGGTCCCTCAGCCGCCCTGAGCCAGACGCTCCCGTTCGTCGCGCTCGTCGCGATCGGTCCAGGTGCAGACGCACACCTCGTTGCCCTCCACGTCGGCCAGCACCCAGAAGGACCGCGCGGAGGACTCGTCCACCAGGACGCCGCCGGCCGCCAGCGCAGCGGCCACCCTGGCGGCCGCCTCGTCGTGGGCCACCGTGATGTCGAAGTGCACCCGGTTCCGTTGCCGACGTGGCTCGTGCATCTGCTGGAACCAGATCGCCGGCAGCCGGCCGGCGGGGTCGACCACGGCGTCCTCGGGACCACCGAGCCCCGGTTCGTCGCCGTAGGCCATCACGGCTTTCCAGAACGGCCGGATTGCCGCGATGTCCATCGCGTCGATGGCCATCTCGAGCATCTGTACCGGAGGCGTCGATGCGGCCGCCGTCGCCCCCGAGGTCCTGAGCCCGAGCGACTCGACGGCCGTGGTGATCCACCGGGCCAGAATTACATCGAGAGCCGTGACCCTCGCGGTGGTTCTGTCCTGCAGCGACATCTCCACCCGGTCCGGCCGGAGGTCGACGTGCAGGTGCGCACCGCCCGGATCCGCATCTGCACCGGCGTCCACCGCCGCCGCAGCCACCGCTGCCGCAGCCACCGACAGACCCTGCTGGGTAGAGGTGACCGCGACCGAGGTGCACAGGTTGGCCAGCAGGTACCGCCACCCGATCGATTCGACGGCCATCGAGGCGGCCGTCCGGGACAGTGGCACCCCGGCAGCGACCCCCGACAGGACCCCGCACAGCCGGAGGACCTCGGCCACCAGAGCGTGATCGGCAGCAAGACCGTCGTCCAGGAATCCCAGGACCGCCGTGACGGCCGCTTCCAGCGGACCGGCGGCCAGCCCCTGTACCCGTTCGGCCGCAACATCTTTCACCGGCACGCCGGCCCCACGCAGATGATTGATCCAGGCGGCCACCGGCCGCACCGCCCCCACCGGCATTCGACCGGCCGCACGCTCCCGGCGGAGAACCGGCACGAACCGGACCGGTACCTTCTGCGAGCCGTCCGCTGCGATCTGGGACAGCAGGTGCCGTATCCGGGCGTTCCCGAATCTCCCCAGCAGCGCCGTCCGGTAGTCGTCCAGCTCCCCGGCCGGCAACGTGAGGTGGACGCACGCCAGGTCCCACCACTCGGACACCCAGGCCAGGCACCGGGGGTCTGCGACGGCCTCGGCGATGGTCAGGTGGCCGAGAGTGCTGCCGGCGTAGGCCAGCAGCGAGTGGGCACCGTTGAGCAGCCATAGCTTCCGCTGCTCGAAAGGTGCGATGTCCTGGACGAACCTGGCTCCCGCCGCCTCCCAGGACGGCCGACCCGCCGGGAAGTGCCCGCTGAGCACCCATTCCGAGAACGGCTCGGTCACGACCGGGGCCGCGTCGCCGTACCCGGTCAGCTCCCGTGCGACCGCTCCGTCCGCTGCCGTGGTGGCCGGGGTGATCCGGTCGACCATCGTGGTGACGAAGCTGACGTGCTCGGAGATCCATCCGGCCAGTCCCGGATCGACCGAGGCCGCATGCTCGCCGACCATCCGCGAGGTCACCGAACCGTTCTCCGGGAGGTTGTCGCAGGACACCACCGTCAGCGGACCGCCCCCGGCCGCGCGACGGGCCGCGAGACCCTCCACCAACCTGCCCGCCGCCGAATCGCTTCCGCCCTGGACGTACCCGGCCTCGGTGATCGTCAGCGTCACCACGGCGACAGCGGGATCGGCCAGGTACCGGAGGAACTCCTCGCGGCGGCCTCCGGGGAACGCCTGGACCACGCTGCCGATCACCTCGGCCGTGTCACCCCCGGCCGCCCTGGTGATCAGCGTGTAGCGGCAGTCCTGGGCGGTGAGCGCCTCGGCCAGGGCCGTCGACCGGCCGGTGAACGCGACGATCCCCCACTGCGACGCGTCCGGGGAGTGCGCTGTGTACCAGGCCTGATGGGCCCGGAAGAAATTGCCGAGGCCCAGGTGGACGATGCGAACAGGCGGCCGTGGCAACACATTTGCAGCCGCCGGGCCATCGGTGCAAGGTTCTCCCATGAGGAACACCCTGTCAGCCGCCGGCGAGGTCGGGTCCGGCGCCACCCTGATCGGTGGTTCGCAGGGGGTACTGACGCCGCAGCGGATCCGGGACTTCGTCGCCGAATCCCTGGCCGCACAGGACCTCGACGGCAGGAGCGTCTGCGTGATCGTCCCGGACGGCACGCGCAGTTGTCCGCTTCCACTGCTGCTGTCCGCCCTCCACGGGGCCCTGTCCGGACGGGCCGTCCAGGTCACCGTGCTGATCGCCCTGGGGACCCACGCCGCGATGGACGAGGCCCAGCTGGCCCGGCACCTCGGGTACGCCGAGGGCGCTCTGGCGGCCACCTACCCCGGTATGACGATCCGCAACCACGAGTGGTGGAACCCGGACACGTTCGTCTCGCTCGGTTCGATCAGCGCCGAGCGGGTCGGCGAGCTGTCGGGGGGTCGACTGCACCGCAGCGTCGAGGTGGTGCTGAACCGGGCGGTGGTCGATCACGATGTCGCGATCGTCGTCGGGCCGGTGTTCCCGCACGAAGTGGTCGGCTTCTCCGGCGGCAACAAGTACTTCTTCCCCGGGGTGGCCGGGCCGGAGGTCATCGACTTCTCGCACTGGCTGGGGGCCCTGATCAGCAGCGTCGAGATCATCGGGACCCGCGGCATCACTCCGGTCCGCGCCCTGATCGACGAGGCGGCCTCGTTGATCCCGAGCCGCCGTCTGGCCCTGTGCCTGGTCGCCGAGTCCGGCACCGACGCGTTGCACGCGGCGTCCTTCGGAACCCCTGAGGCGGCCTGGGCGGCCTGCGCCGACATCTCCGCCCTGACCCACGTCCGGTACCTGGACGCGCCGGTGGCCAGGGTGCTCTCGATCATCCCGACCCGCTACCAGGACATGTGGACGGGGGCCAAGGGGTTCTACAAGGTCGAGCCGGTGGTGGCCGACGGCGGACAGGTCATCCTGTACGCACCGCACATCAACGAGCTCTCCGCGATGCATCCGGCCATCACCGAGATCGGTTACCACTGCAGGGACTACTTCCTCGGTCAGTGGGACAGATTCAAGGATCACCACTGGGGAGACCTCGCGCACTCGACCCACCTGCGGGGGGCCGGCACCTGGGATCCGGTGGACGGCGAACGCGGACGGGTCACCGTCACGCTGGCCACCGGCATCCCGGAAGCGGTGGTGCGCGCGGCTAACCTGGACTACCTCGACCCGGCCTGCGTCGATCGGGCCGCCCTCGAGGCGGACCCGGACACGCTCGTCCTACCCCAGGCCGGCGAGGTCCTGTTCCGGTTACGAGGAGAGCAATGACCATGGTCTGGGAAGAAGCTGCGCTGCAACGCATCCGGGTCGCCCTGGAGGGGGTGACGCGGCTGGGCGTCGCCTTCTCCGGCGGCGTGGACTCCTCGGTGCTGGTGGCGGCGGCGGTCCGGATCCTCGGCGCGGATCGGGTGGTCGCCGTGCTGGGGGTCTCGCCCAGCCTGGCCGCGGACGAGCGGACCGCGGCCCACGAGGTGGCCCGGTTCATCGGGGTGCCGGTCGTGGAGGTCGCGACCTTCGAGGGCGACCGACCGGCCTACCGCGCCAACGGACCGGATCGCTGCTTCCACTGCAAGGACGAGCTCTTCACCCGGATCGACGACGAGGTGATCGCCGCCCACCGGCTGGATGCGGTGGGCTACGGCGAGAACGCCGACGACTCGCTCCGGCCGGACCGTCCGGGTGCCCGCGCCGCGACGGACCACCACGTGCTGCGCCCGCTGGTCGAGGCCGGTCTGGACAAGGCCGCGGTCCGGCGGCTGGCCAGGAGCTGGCAGCTGCCGTGCGCCGACAAGCCGGCCGCTCCGTGCCTGGCCTCCCGCGTCCCGCACTTCCAGAGCGTCAGCCCCGAGAAGCTGCGGCAGATCGAGAAGACGGAGTCCGCCCTGCGCCGGCTGGGTCTGGGCAATCTACGGGTCCGGCACCACGGTGACGTCGCCCGCATCGAACTGACCGAGGACGATCTGTTGCGGGCCGTGCACGAACCGGTGCGGAGCGGAATCCGGCAGGCGGCCGAGGCTAGCGGCTTCCGCTTCGCCGCCGTCGATCTGGCCGGGGTGCAGTCCGGTGCGTTCACCCTGCCGCTGGTCCGGGTCGATGGCTGAGCTCGAGGATTTCGCCACCCTGGACTTCACCAGGGCCCAGCGCCGCGGCTATCCGGAGGCCGTCCTGTGCCAGGGCAAGACCGTCGGGCAGGTCGCGCAGATCGCCGCAGCGTTCCGGGACCGGGCCGACGGTGTGGTCCTGTTCACCAGGGCGACACCGGCCCACGCCGACGCGATCCTCGGTGAACTCCCGGAGGCGTTGCACGACGACGATTCCCGGTTGGTCATCTGGCCCTCCGCTCCCCCTTCGCCGACCGGGGGGCTCGTCGTGGTGGTCAGCGCCGGAACCTCGGATCTGCCGGTCGCCCGCGAGGCGCTGCTGAGCGCGCAGTATCTCGGACGTCCCACCGCGCTGGTCGTCGACGTGGGGGTGGCCGGACTGCACCGGGTGCTGGCCCGGCTGGAGCTGCTGCGGAGCGCCAGGGTGCTGATCGTGGCCGCCGGGATGGACGGGGCCCTGCCCAGCGTGGTGGCCGGGTTGGTCTCCGCGCCCGTCATCGCGCTACCGACATCGGTCGGATACGGTGCCTCGTTCGGCGGCGTCGCCGCGCTGCTGTCCATGCTCAATTCCTGCTCGCCGGGCGTCGGCGTCGTCAACATCGACAATGGTTACGGCGCAGGCCATCTGGCGGCACAGATCGCTGCGCCGGTGCCACCGGGATGACGGGGGGACACGCCTGGATCGATGCGTCCGCCGGGGTGGCCGGCGACATGCTGCTCGGCGCACTGCTCGACGCCGGCGCGCAGCTGTCCGGCATCCAGCGGGCCGTCGACCTGGTGATCCCCGGTTCCGTCCGGCTGGATCGGACCCAGGTCGACCGCGCGGGGCAGCGGGCCACCAAGGTCGATGTCGCAGTGCTGGTCGACGACCCGCCGCACCGCCGGTGGGCCGACCTCCGCATCCTGCTGGCGGGCGGCGACCTGGACCCCGCGATCCGTGACCGGGTGCTGGCCGTCTTCGCGCATCTGGCCGACGCCGAGGCCCGCGTCCACGGCATCCCGGCGGACGACGTGCACTTCCACGAGGTCGGAGCCCTCGATTCGATCGCCGACGTGGTCGGGGTCTGCGCGGCCATCGACGATCTCGGCATCACCGGCATCACCGCGGGCTCGGTCGCGGTCGGCTCCGGGCGGATCACCACCGCCCACGGCGATATCGCCGTGCCGGTACCGGCCGTCGCGCAACTCGCCATCGGTTGGCAGGTGAGCACCGGTGGCCGCGGAGAACTGACCACTCCGACCGGGATGGCGCTGGTGACCACGCTGGCCACGGCCTGCGAGCCGCTCCCGCCGATGACGTTGCACGCCATCGGGATCGGGGCCGGCAGCAAAGACTTCCCGGATCGACCGAACGTCACCCGGGTCCTGATCGGCAGTCCCACCTCACCGGACGCCGGGACCGAGTCCGGCCTCGTCCTGGAGACCAACATCGACGACATGGACCCGCGTCTGTGGCCGGGCGTCCTGACGGCCCTCCTGGCGGACGGGGCGGCCGACGCGTGGCTCACCCCGATCCTGATGAAGAAGGGCCGTCCGGCCCACACCCTGAGCGTGCTGTGCCGACCCGCCCAGGGCCGGCTGCTGCGGGCCAGCATCTTCGCGCTCACCAGCACCATCGGCATCCGGGAACACCGGGTCGACAGGGACGTCCTGGCCAGGAGCTGGGTCGACCTGCCGGTCGCCGGCAGCACCGTGGCCATCAAGATCGCCCACCGCGACGGCCGGATCGTCCGGGCGACCCCCGAGTTCGACACCGTGCAGGCTGCCGCCCAGGATTCGCGCCGGCCCACCGCAGAGGTGCTGGACGCGGCGGTCTCGGCCGCCCACCGCGCCGGACTGGTCGTCGGCGGGCCGCTGCCGGCCGCCCCGTCAGAAGGCCTGCTCGATGTGCGAAAGCTCGACCTCCTGGCCGGGGCGCGCGAGGACCCCGATCACGTCGAACCGGACGCTGACCCACCGCATCCCGTAGTCGGCGAGGAAGACCTGGGCCAGCCGTCGCAGCTTGCGCCGCTTGCCCTGGGTGACCGCCTCGAACGGTGAACCGAATCCGTCGCCGCTGCGGGTCTTCACCTCGCAGATCACCACCTGCTGAAGACCGTCGGTGGCGACGATGTCGATCTCGCCCTCCTTGCACCGCCAGTTGCGCATCAGGATCACCAACCCCAGACCCTCCAGGTGCGCGGCCGCCAGATCTTCGCCCCGTCTGCCCAGCTCGTTGCCGGCAATCGACGCCATGGCCATCCACCCCGTCCATCCCCCGCGGACCGAAACGTCCGTCGGGGAGCAGCCTGTGCCCTCCGGCGTCGCGGGGGGAAGCGCCGCCGGAAAATTGTGGACAGCTTCGGGTATGGGGACAACTCAGGTGAAGGTCTCGCCTTCCGGCAGGCGCAGATCGGGCTTGTCCAGCTCTTCCACGTTGACGTCCTTGAACGTCACGACCCTGACGTTCTTGACGAACCTGGCCGGCCGGTACATGTCCCAGACCCAGGCATCGGACATCCTCACCTCGAAGTACATGTCCCCCTCGGAATTGCGCACCTGGACGTCGACCGCGTTGCACAGGTAGAACCGGCGCTCGGTCTCCACCACGTAGGCGAACTGCCCGACGATGTCGCGGTACTCGCGGTAGAGCTGGAGCTCCATCTCGGTCTCGTACTGCTCCAGATCCTCTGCACTCACCTGCTGGCTCCTCTGGCTCTGCGGATCACGCCTGTCATCATCCCTCATCGGCGAGGTCGACCTCGCCGGTCGGCAGTCGCCAGCTCCGTCGGTGCACCTCGCTCGGTCCGTGC